>NZ_JAVYJG010000004.1:0-595205 GCF_032621675.1 Pseudomonas sp. zfem003
CGGAGCACTATCTACGGTGCAGGCTCGCGGCCTAAGGGTGGGCACGGCTTCCTATCCCTCCCCCGATGATCAGTCGGGGACTATGCCCCTGGGGAGGGGCAGTAGTCGAGATACAAGGGTGGGCTTCAGCCCACCGTCTTGAAGCCCGCGTCATACCAAGGGTCAGGAGCGTTTCAGGTAATAGAGGATGTACCCCGAGTACACCAATTCATCGCGCTCCACTGCCGCCTTGAAGCAGGCGATCAAGGCGCTTTCATCGTCGAATCCGTAATCCCGAAGCCGTGAGCCAGCAAAGCCCGCCAGACGCCACGCTTCTACACCGTCGATTTCACCGTTGTCGCCAAAATCGAAATCCACGGCGATTCCGGATGGCAGCCGAGCCGCGCAGCCGTACCCGTGTTTGAAGTAGGGAATGCCACCGGCCAATTCGCCCCGTTGCTCCATGTCGTTGCCGGCCCAGTCGTCATTGGAGGCTGGCAGTTGAAGGCCAGAGCGTTGCATCGCGTCGATCACTTCACGAACGGCGGCCTGGTAGTCGGCGATCAAGCGGGTAAGTCGAGTGTCCATGTGCTTCCGAGGCAGGAATGAAGGCGGAGCGGGAGTCTACCAATCAGTTGCCCGCCTGTATGGCGCTGACTGGCTGACTCCCATGGTTCAGCCAGTCGTTGCCATGTTCCTACGGCTTCACTCCGTCCCCGTCCTGTGCAACCCCATTCCGCTCATGCCGATACGCACTCACCGCCTCATACACCGCTTTGCGCAGGCGGTTGATGCCGCCGATGGGGCGGTGTTCGGGGAGGGCGTGCCAGGGGTTGAAGGAGAGGTTGTCGCAGAATTCGTTCTGCTCGCGGCTATCGAAGTCCTGGGCGGGGACCTTGATGGTGGCGACGGTCTGGAACGGGGAGATCTTCTCGCTCCATTCCACGCTGGTGTCCTCGATGGGCATGTAGTGCTGCGGGTTCTGCACCTGCACCTGGAGGGCGAAGCAGGCCGGTACGCGGTCGAGGGAGAGGCGCTGGTAGAGGGCGTTGCGCAGGAAGTTGGGCAGGTCGGTGTTCTGCTTGGGCAGGGTGTATTCGGGGCAGGCCTGCGGGTCGGGGATGACGCGGTACTTGATGTTGGCCTGGCCCAGCTTGTACGGGGAGACGGAGCTGTAGACGGTGTCGGTGGGGCTGTCCGGGGCCGGGGCGAGGGTCTGCAGGGCGATCAGCATGTGGCGGATCTCCCAGGTGCGCGGGTCGAGGCTGGGGAAGAAGGCGCCGACCTTCTGGCCGTTGGCCTGGGCTTCGAAGTTGCTGCGGTACTCGGCCACGTCGCGGATGAAGAACACCGGGTGGTTGAACATGACGAAGTCCTGCTCGTTGGCGTGGGCCGGGCTGGGCATGAGCTTCTGGCCGGGCACGTCGAGCAGCTTGATGGCCATGCCGCGTGCGTCGCGGGTGCTGTCGAACTGCGGGTAGGCGTTGCCGTTGGAGAGGCGCATCCAGGCCTGCCAGGTCTTGCCCGGTTCGGCGAGCACGCCGGCGCGCAGGTCGGCGGCCAGGTCGGGCACCACGGTGACCTCGGCCTTTACGCAGCCGTGGGCCTTGGCGTGGGCGTCCCGCAGGACGCGGGTGTTGTCGCGGTGCTGCTCCACCACGCGCATGGCGTCTTCGATGATGGCGCGGGCATCGGCCGCTTCGGTGGGCGGGATCTGCTCCTCGGTGGAGACGGGGCCGGAGAACTTCCAGCTGTAGTAGAGGCTGCCGATGCCCCAGCCGATGAGGCCGACGGCGGCGGTGATGAAGAGGAGCCTGCCGAGCAGGCGTCCGAGCCAGAGCCATAAACGTTTGAGCATGAGCGCTTGGTCCTTGTTGTTGGCTTGCCCGCAGGCGGGTGGTTCTGGGTGGGCGCAGGCCCGCCGGTGGCGGGCCCTGGCTCAGCCCTGGCAGTTCGGCCCGGGCGTCCAGGGGCGCACGGGCTCGGGGGGGAGCTGCGATTCGAGGCGTTCGTTGCCCAGCACCTTGAGGTATTCGATCAGCGCCAGGCGCTCGTCCGGCGAGAGGGCACGGCCGATCACCCCGTTGCCCCGGCAGCCGTCGCGGAATTCGTGGCCGCTGTTGTGGTTGCCGGTGATGCGGGTGTCGAAGAGGAAGCCGCCGGGGAAGGCTTCGGTGCGGAAGCCGGCGAACTGCGGGTCGTACTCGAAGTTGCCGACGTAGAAGGTGGTGGCGCGCTCGTACACCGGGGAGAGCAGCTGGAAGATCGTCGGCACCGAGCCGTTGTGCAGGAAGGGCGGGGTGGCCCAGATGCCGTCCAGCGGGCGGGCCTTGTAGGCGCGCAGCTCACGCACGCCGATGGGCAGGCCGTAGCCGTCCATCTGCTTGCGCTCCTCGCCGCTGATGCCGGCCTGTTCGTAGGCGCGGTTCTCGACGTAGGCGGTGAGGTAGGCCAGGCCCTTGGCGCTGGAGATCTTGGCGAAGTCGATGTCCTTGAGGTCGGCGCCGAACAGGCGCACGTCGAGTTGGGCGAGCTGCTCCTTGGTCCAGCCGAGCTTGGTGACGTCGAAGCGGTGGTCGGCGATGTTGTCGGCGGTGGTGGGGTCGGTGCCGATCTCCTGGGTGCTGATCATGCGCATCTTCCACTCCGGGTCACGGGCGGGGGCCAGGCGCTTGTCCTCCGGCTGCGGGTTGGGGGCGTGGCAGTAGGCGCAGTTCTCGGCGAACAGGGCGCGGCCCTTGCTGGCGCGGGGCAGGTCGATCTTGCCGAGCACTTCTTCCGGCCAGGTCGGCGGTTTGAGGCGCTTGAGGGTCTCCTCCAGGGTGTACAGGTCACGCACGCGGGTGCTGGAGCTGTAGCGCTGGTCGAGGGGCACGGGCTGGCCGTTCTCCTCGTGCAGGGTGAGGCTGGCGCCCACGCCGAGGGATTCGCCGATGTTGCGCGCCATGGGCTGCATGGCGGAGCCGTTCCACTGCACCCAGTCGAACTTCCAGATGTCCCACACCTGCGGGTAGCTCACCGGGGCGTTGGCGATGCGGTAGTTGGACGGGTCGATGGCGTCGCCGAACACGCTGTTGGCGATGCGGCCGAAGGCGTCGGTGCGGCCGAAGCCTTCCTGGGTGGGGTAGAGGCCGCGGTGGGTGTCGTTCCAGGCGGTGCCCAGCAGGCGGTCGAGCACGTCCTTGAAGTCGCGGCGCAGTTCGTCCTTGCCCTTGGGGTACTCCTCGCCGAGCACGGTCTTGGCGAAGCGGTTGAACTTGAGCGGGTTGTAGTAGGTGAAGGCCATGCTCATGCCCAGCGCCTGGCCGAAGCCGCCGCCCTTGAGGGTGGGCACGGTGGAGGCGAGGGAGTGCAGGGCGGCACCGCCGTCGATGCGGATGGCCTGGCCCTTGTAGTGCAGCTCGCCGGTGTGGCAGGCGGAGCAGGTGATGTCCAGGTACTGCTGGCCGGTGTCGTTGTCTTCATGCCGGGCGAAGCCCACGGGCAGGTTGCCGGGGTTCAGTTCGGTGGGCTGCTGCTGCGGGTCGACGAGGAAGCCGAAGCGGGCGAGGTAATCGGGGCGGGCGAACTTCTCGCTGGAGAAGGGCAGCTCCAGCGCGGTGAACCAGTCGTAGCGCAGGCCCTTAACCGTGGTGCCCTGGGGTGTGTAGTAGTAGGTCTGGCGGGATTGCGCGTCCCATTGGTCGAGGTAGTTGACCTTCTCCGGCGCCTGGTAGGCGGGGAGGTTGGGGTTGGCGATGTAATAGAGGACGACGGCGAGCCCCGCGAGCAGGAGCAGAACCAACAGGATCAGTGCACGGCGGAGAATGCGCATTCGATACTTCCTTGTACGCTTGTTGGAATTTCGTACGTTATGCCAATCAATTCCTAGGTTGGCAAGGTGCTATTACCTTCGTTTGTAAGGCCTATTTCCTGTGGGTATTCACGGCTCTTTCCTTCATAGCTTTTCGCGATAGCAGTTATGGAGAAGGGTTCCATGACGCGTCAAAGTTCTTGCTAGCGTTACGGATAGACGCGCCAACACGTTGTTTTTATTGAATAATTCAAAAAATTGGCGCCAAGGACGGGATATGTTGGAAAACATCACCCAGACCCCGAAACGCCTTCTCCTGATCGACCCCTGCGACGAGTGCCAACGGCTGATGCCCAGGCTCCAGGCCAGCGGCTGGACGGTGGAAAGCCGAGAGCTGCGCCAAGGCTCCGAGCCGGGCTGCGACGTGGGCCTGGTGCGCCTGCGCCGCGAGCACCTGGATCACCCGGAACGCATCCGGGCGCTCATCAGCCGCAGCGGCACCGAGTGGATCGGCCTGCTCGGGCCGGACATGGCCCGCCAGGAACAGGCCGAGGACTTCGCCGGGGAGTGGTTCTTCGACACCCTGCCGATGCCGGTGGATGCCGGCCGCTTGCAGGGCCTGCTGGGGCGGGCATTCGGCATTGCGCGGCTGCGCGGGCAGGTGGGGCGCCCGCGCGGCGAGCCGGAGCTGGTGGGCCAGAGCCGGCCCCTGCGGGAGCTGCGCAAGCAACTGGCGCGACTCGCCGGGCAGGAGCGCCCGGTGCTGGTGCTGGGGGAAAGCGGCACCGGCAAGGAGCTGGTGGCGCGCACGCTGCACCGCACCTCGCGGCGGGCCGAGGCGCCGTTCGTGGCCTTCAGTTGCGGGGTGCGCGGCGAGCCGGAGGAGGAGCGCGCGCTGCTGGGGGAGGGCGGCGCGGTGGAGGCGGCCAACGGCGGCTGCCTGTTTCTCGACTCGGTGGCGGAGCTGCCGCTGCTGACCCAGCAACGCCTGCTGCTGGCCCTGCGCAGCCATCGCCTGCGCCGGGCAGGCGGTTGGCTGAGCCTGGATGTGCGCCTGCTGGCGGCCACCGACCAGGACCTGGAGCTGCTGGCCGAACAGGGCCGCTTCCTGCCGGAGCTGTACCAGTGGCTGTCCAGCCACACGGTGCGGCTGACCCCGCTGCGCCGCCGCCAGGGGGACATCGCCCTGCTGGCCGAGCACTTCCTGGCGCAGTACGCCATGGCCACCCACGGCCGCCCCCGGCACTTCAGCGAGGAGGCGCTCACCGCGCTGGTGCGCCACCACTGGCCGGGCAATGTGCGTGAGCTGGCCGGGCGGGTGCGCCGGGGCTATGCACTGGCGGAGGGCGTGCAGGTGGAGGCGGCGGACCTGGGGCTGCACAGCGCGCCGGCCGATGGCGGGGTGATCGGCACGCTGGAAGACTACAAGCGCCGCGCGGAGTACCAGGCGCTGTGCGACGCCCTGGCGCGCTACGGCAACAACCTGAGCCTGGCGGCGCGTGTGCTGGGCATCTCCCGCCCGACCTTTTATCGGCTGCTGCACAAGCACCAGTTGCTGTAGGGCACTTCAGTCCAGCGGCAGCAGCTGCAACTCGCTCTCGAACTGCAGGTCGCGGCCGCTCAACGGATCGCGGAAGGCCAGGGCGCGGGCCAGCAGTTGCAGGGGGCGGGCGTGGTCGTCGTGCTGGTCACGGGCGTCCAGCAACTCGGGGTAGAACAGGTCATGGAGGATGCCGGCGCCCAGCCCGGCCATCTGCACCCGCAGCTGGTGCTTGCGCCCGGTGACCGGGTAGAGCGCATAGCGCCAGTGCCGGCTGCCGCGTTCGATCACTTCCAGGCGGGTTTCGCTGTTGGGCGGTCCGTCCGTTTCGCACATGCGGAAGAATGGCTCGCCCGGCTCCAGGCGCGTACGCCGCACCAGGGGGAAGTCCAGCTGCGGCAGGGGCGCGGCCACGGCCTCGTAGCGCTTGTGCACCTCGCGTTCGCGGAACAGCGCCTGGTAGGCGCCCCGCGTGCTCGGCTCGCAGGAGAACAGCACCAGCCCGGCGGTGTGTCGGTCGATGCGGTGGATGGGCACCAGGTGCGGGTTGCCCAGGCGCTTGGTGAGGCGCGCCTGGAGCGTCTGCTCGACGTATTCTCCGGCGGGCATCACCGGCAGGAAGTGCGGCTTGTCGGCCACCACCAGGTGATCGTCCTGGTAGAGCACGCGCTCCTCGAAGGGGATGTCGCGCTCCTGGGGCACCTCGCGGAAGTAGCGCACCAGCTCGCCGGCCCGGTATGGCGTATCGGCATCCAGCGCGTGGCCGTCGGCATCGGTCACCCGGCCCCGTGCCAGGCGGTCCAGCCAGGTGGCGCGGTCGATGGCGGGGAAGCGCGCGCACAGCCCGTCCAGCAGCGTCGACCAGGGGCCGGGCGGCAGGCGCAGGGTGCTGGGGCGTACGTTGGGGCTGGGCATGGCCGTCTCGGGGCGTCGGGGCGGGCGCGCATTAGGCCGCAGCCGCCGGCGCCGGTCAAACCCGGCGGACGGGCGCCGGGCGTGGGCTGCAGGGCGCGCCGGCCGTGGGCCGGGTGTGATGGGCTGCGGTATTTCGCCCAAGGGGCTCCCGGCAGGGCGCCGGGCTCAGGCTACAATGCCCGACCCGCCGGGGAACGGCGGCCGTCGCAGCAGGTCGGATGCTCGCGCTCGGCGCCCGTCCCGGCCACCCGGATTCGGCTTTGCCTTCAACAAGAGGAACGCAGTATGTCTCGCACTTCCATCACCCTCGGCCTGGCCCTGGCGGCGGCCCTGCTGGCCGGTTGCAGCTCCACCAGCGCCCCGACCGACAAACCTGCCGAGACCAAGGCCGCCCCGGCCACCACCCAGGCGGACCCGACCACTGACGGCCGCTGCTCCTCGGCCCCGGCCCGCGCCCTGATCGGCCAGGCCGCCACCCCGGAGCGCGTCGAAGAAGCCCGCCGTGCCGCCGGCGCCGCCGACGTTCGCGTGCTGAAGCCGGGCAGCGTGATGACCCTGGAGTACAACTCCCGTCGCCTGAACCTGGACACCGACGACGCCAACCTGATCAAGGGCGTCAGCTGCGGCTGACACCGGGTGGCCCTGCACTGCGGGGCCGCTACCCCAGCTTCATCACCACCACGCCCATCGCGATCACCCCGCACGCCAGCAGCCGTACCGGCGGCATCGGTTCCTTGAGGAACACCCGCCCGATCAGCAGGGCGAACACCACGCTGGTTTCCCGCAAGGCCGAGACCATCGCCACCGGCGCCAGGGTCATCGCCCAGATGACGATGCCGTAGGCCAGCAGCGACATCGCCCCGCCCGCCAGCCCGCTGCGCCAATAAGGCCCCAGCTGCCGCAACACCCCCGGCCCGCGCTGCACCACGATGGCCACCGCCATCACCGCCCCGTTCACCGCGAACAGCCACACCGCGTAGGACAGTGCATCGCCATTGCTGCGCGCGCCCTGGGCATCGGCCAGGGTGTAGCCGGCGATGAAGGCGGCGGTCAGCAGCGAGCAGGTCAGCATGCCCCGGCTCAACCCCACGCCGGTGCGCCCACCGCGCCAGGCCATCAGCCAGATGCCTGCTACCAGCGTCAGCAACCCGGCCAGCTCCGGCAGGCCGAGGCCATCGTTGAGGAACAGCAGCGAGAGCAGCGCCACCAGCAACGGCGAACTGCCCCGGGAGATGGGGTACACCTGGCCAAGGTCGCCGTATTGGTAGGCGCGGGCGAGGAAGTTGTTGTAGCCGATATGCAGCAACGCCGAGAGCGCGATCCACGGCCACGCCGCCGCCTGGGGCACGGCGACGAAGGGCAGGGCGCAGAGCGAGATCAGCCCGGCGGCGAGCTGGATCAGCGTGGCGGTGAGCAGGCGATCGAGGCCGATCTTCAGCAGCGCGTTCCAGCCCGCATGCAGCGCAGCGGCGGCCATCACCACCAGGAATACCGAGGTGTCCAAGCGCGATCTTCCTTGTACCGACGAAGACGCAACGCCCACCGGGGCGCCGCCAGGGAGGCGCGATAGTGACACAGCACCCCAGCCCCTGTGAAACCGCCCCCGGCCTGATGGGCACCCTCCGTAGGATGCGGTGAGCTCAGCGAACCGCATCGCGCCGATGCCCTGCGCTGGCACGCATGTCGCCTCGGAGCGTGGCGGGGCGCTCCCCGTAGCCCGGGCTTCAGCCCGGGAAATCGGCGTTAGACGGGGCCCCGATGGTGGATGGAAAGAGCGCTATCCACCCTACACCACGGTCGCGTCCGTAGGATGCGGTGAGCTCAGCGAACCGCATCGCGCCGATGCCCTGCGCTGGCAGCACTCGGAGTGCGGGGCGCTCCCCGTAGCCCGGGCTTCAGCCCGGGAAGTCGGCATCAGGCGGGGCCCCGATGGTGGATGGAAAAAGCGCCATCCCCCCTACCGGAGCGGGCCACGGCACCCGGCCTGATGGGTACGAACCGCATCACGTCCATGGCCCGGCATCCCGTCTACTTGATCGGCAGCGCCACCGGGCGGATCGGGGCGGCGTCGGCGCCGCGGAACTTCAGCGAGGCGCCGATGAAGGCGAATTCGTAGACCTTGTCCCGCGACAGGCCTTCCAGGTCCACCAGCTCCATGATCGGCGCGCCCTGCTGGGCCAGCAGGTAGGTGTGCACGGGGATGTAGTTGTCCGGCACCTCGGTGGGGAAGGTCTCGAAGCTGAGGTTGTCCGCCCCCACCACCATGGCGCCGCCGTCCTCGACGAGGAATTTCGCCGCGTCCAGGCTCAGGCCCGGCGGGTTGGTCATGTAGCGCTGGGCGTCCTCGTAGGCGCGCATGCGCCCGGTGCGGATCAGCACCACGTCGCCCTTCTGCAGGTGCACGCCCTGCTTGTTCAATGCCTGCTGCAGGTCCTGGCGGGTGACGCGGTAGCTGTCCGGCAGCAGCTCCACGCCCTTGGCGGCAGGGATGTCGATCAGTACGCCACGGGCGACGATGGGCGGCAGCTTCTCCGCGCCGGTCACGTTCCAGCCGCGGTCACCCAGGTGGTCGGCGGCGGCGTAGCCGTTCCAGATCTTGCCCTCCAGGCCGAAGTGGTTGAGCGCGTCGATGTGGGTGCCCATGTGGGCGTACATCGACACCGCCGAACCGGTGTAGCTGACGTGGCGGTTCATCGCCTCGCCGACGCCCATCGGGTCGGCCAGCAGGTTGCCGTGGGGCGTGTGGGTCATCCACATCTGGTATGGCGGGTCGCCCGCCGCCTGCCAGCTGGGCATGCCGATGAAGTACTCCACGGCCAGGTCGTAGGCCTTGCCGCCGCTGAGGCGGCCGAGGATGGCGGCGCGGGACTCGGGGGTGATCAGGTTGAGGCGGCCGATCTCGTCCTTCGGCCCCCAGGGGCTCTTGCCGACTTCCTCGGCGGCGAGGGCGCCCTGGGCCAGGGACAGCAGCAGGGGCAGAGCGGCGAGGCGGGAAAGGGGGAGTGGCAGGTGCATGGCGGTATTCCTTGTGGGTGATGGATGCCGCGATGGTATTTGTCAGCCCTGAAGAGATAATCTCCGCCTCCGCTGAAAGACATTCAACCCAAGGGAAAATATGGACCTGCTCGTTGCCATGCGGACCTTCCGCCGCGTCGTCGAACTCGATGGCTTCAGCAAGGCCGCCGTCGACCTGGGCCAGTCCACCGCTGCGGTGAGCAAGCAGGTGCGCCAGCTGGAGGCGCGCCTGGGCAGCCTGTTGCTGCAACGCACCACCCGGCGCATGAGCCTCACCGACACCGGGCGTGCCTACTTCGCCGAATGCTGCCGCCTGCTGGACGAGCTGGATGCCCTGGAGAACGCCACCGCCCTGGGCACCGGGGAGGTGAGCGGGCGCCTGCGGGTCAACGCGCCGCTGTCGTTCAGCCTCAAGGTGCTGTCGCCGCTGCTGGTGGAGTTCATGGCGCTGTACCCGCAACTGCACGTGGAGCTGACCCTGGACGACCACCTGCTGGACCCGGTCTCCGAAGGCTTCGACGTGTCACTGCGCATCCGCTCCAGCCTGCCCGACTCCAGCCTCATCGCCCGGCGCCTGGGCGAGGTGGAGCAGGTGATCTGCGCCGCCCCCGGCTACCTCGCGGCGCGGGGCACGCCCCAGCAGGTGGAGGACCTGTGCGGCCACGACTGCCTCGCCTACCGCCTGGCCGACAACCCCGGCGGCTGGCGCCTGGACGGCCCCAAGGGGCGCGGCGTGGAGCTGCGTACCCGGCTTTCGGCGGACAACAGCCTGATGCTCGGCGAGATGCTGGTGGCGGGCCTCGGCATCGGTGCGCTGCCGTCCTTCATCGCCAACCCGCTGCTTGCCAGCGGCCAGTTGCAGCGGGTGCTCCCGCAACAGCAACTGGCCCGGCGCACCATCTACGCCCTGTACGCCAGCAACCGCCACCTGCAGCAGAAGGTGCGGGTGTTCGTCGACTTCCTCGCCGAACGCCTGGCAGGCGAAACGTAGCCCGGGCTTCAGCCCGGGAAGTCGGCGTTAGACGGGGCCTCGATAGTGGATGGATAAAGCGCCATCCCCCCTACCGGAGCGGGCCACGGCACCCGCCTGATGGGCACGCCCCGTAGGATGCGGTGAGCTCGGCGAACCGCATCGCGCCCATGCCATGCGCTGGCACCGCATGTCGCCTCGGAGTGCGGGACGCTCCCCGTAGCCCGGGCTTCAGCCCGGGAAATCGGCGTTAGACGGGGCCTCAATGATGGATGGAAAAATCGCCTTCCACCTTACCGGAGCGGGCCACGGCACCCAGCCTGATGGGCACGCTCCGTAGGATGCGGTGAGCTCAGCGAACCGCATCGCGCGATGCCCTGCGCTGGCACCGCATGTCGCCTCGGAGCGTGGCGGGGCGCTCCTCGTAGCCCGGGCTTCAGCCCGGGAAATCGGCGTCAGGCGGGGCCTCGATGTACCGGTACAGGCGCCACGGCGCGATGCGGTGGTGTGCCGTCAGGCGTGACCGAGCAGGAGGAAGACGCCGAGGGCGAGCCCCAGCAGGGCGATGCCGAAGTTGATCAGCGGGCCGGAGTTGACGCTGTAGCCCTCGGGGATCTCGATGGGCCTGAGGGTGCGCAGCACCTTGCGGTACTGCAGCGAGGACCAGCAGGCGCACCAGGCGCCGAGCAGCAGCAGGGCCAGGCCGACCCAGTAGGACGCGCGGTTCTGCAGGCTTTGGGCGTGCTCGGGCTGCAGCAGGTGCAGCAGCAGGCCGGTGCGCTCGATGGCGAAACCGAAGGCCATCAACGCGAGGCTGGTGCGGTTCCAGGCGAGCAGGGTGCGCTCGGCGGCGAAGAAGACGCGGGGGTCGTTGAGGTCGGACATCGTCACTCCAGGGCAAGACGGGACCGGGCAAGCCTGCCATGTCCGGGCCGCCACGGCGACCCGGCCGGCTTCAGCGCCGGTGCAGCCAGCTGAGGAAGCCGCCCTTGCGGATGGCGGTGGGTTTCTCGGTCAGCAGGGACTGGCTGGCCTGGGTGCGGAAGGCCTGCAGCTTGTCGAGCGCGGTGCGCACTTCGCTGCGTTGCGCCAGGCAATCGCGGATCTCCGCTGCGTCGATGCGGTACAGCCGGCAGGAGGTGAGGGCGGTGAAGCGGGCGCTGGAGGGCGCGTCGCCGTTGATGCCTTCCTCGCCCATCACTTCGCCCGGGCCCATGCGCCCGGCCTCCAGCCAGCCGTCGCCGTCGGGCAGGGCGGCGGACACCACGCCGCTGCCGATCACCAGGAGCTGCCCGGCCACGTCGCCGCGCTCCAGCAGCACCTGGCCGGCGGGGTGGTCGCTGACGGTCATCAGCCGGGCCAGGCGCTCCTTCTCCTCGTCGCCCAGGGCGCGGAAGACCTTCACCTCGTCCAGCAGCAGGCGCTCGCGCGAGCGCGGGTGTTCGGCCGCTTCGCCCACCCGCTGCAGGCCGGCGGCCTCCAGGTTGCGGTGGGCCAGGTCGAACAGCAGGTTGCGCACGTCCACCTTGCTGGCGCCGGCGCCGATGAAGCCGCTGATCTCGTACTGGTTGACCTCCACGCCGGCGCTTTTCATCGCCACCTTGGGTGCGGGGGTGGCCAGCAGGTCGCGGCAGCCGCGCAGGGTGCGCTCCAGGGCGTCCAGCACCCGGCGCGGGCGGATGCTGGCGGGCACCTCCAGGGTGATGGCCACGCCATGGATCTCCCGGGGGCGGCTGTTGTTGATGATCTTCGCCTTGGCCGCCAGGGAGTTGGGGATCACGGCGGTGCTGCCCTGGCTGGTGAGCAGGTGGGTGGCGCGCCAGTCGATCTCGATGACCTTGCCTTCGAGGCCATCGATGGCGATGGAGTCGTCCAGTTGGTAGGGGCGGGTGGTGTTGAGGATGATCCCGGAGAACACATCCGCGAGGGTGCTTTGCAGCGCCAGGCCGACCACGATGGCCATGGCGCCGGAGGTGGCCAGCAGGCCCTTGACCGGCAGCTGCAGCACGTAGGCCGCCGCCGCCACCAGGGCGAGCAGGAAGATCAGCGCGCCGAGCACGTCCTGCAGCAGGCGCCCGGTGTGGCCGCTGCGGCCGATCAGCACCAGGCCCAGTACCACGGTGAGGGTGCGGGCGCCGTACAGCCACCAGAGGATTTCCAGCGCGGTGCCGGCCAGGCCTTCGGCGCTGTCGGCCCCCGGAGGCGGCAGCAGCGGGCTGAGGCCGGCGCTGATCAGCACCCAGCTGTAGAGCAGGAACAGCCCCAGCCGTGCGGCCACGCGCCAGGGGCGCGGGCTGGCCGGCAGCAGGCGCCAGGCGAGGATGTCGAGCAGCAACAGGGCGAGGCCGGCGATCAGCGGATGGCTGGCGATGAGGGTGGGCATGGAGGTCTCGGGGCGATGGCGGCGGTGCGCCAAGATAGCAAGGGCGCCGGGGGTGACGGCAAGGGGCCAGCGTTTGACGTTGCCGGTGGGCTCCCCCAAGCTGCGCGCTTCTTTTTGCCAGCCAGGAACCCGACGTTTGATCCAGTCCCTTTCCCGCCTGCGCCGCCTGTGGCCCTTCGCCCTGGCTCCCTTCCTGTTGCTCGCCGGTTGCGACGACACCCCGAAACCCGAAGCCCCGGCGCTGCCGCGCTACCAGGGCGTGGCCTGGAGCGATCTGCCGCCGGTGAGCGATGCCGACCTACTGGCCGGCTTCACTACCTGGCGCTCTGCGTGCGAGCGCCTGGCCCGCGACCCGGTATGGGGCCCGGTGTGTGCCGAGGCCGTGGGTGTCGCGGACGACCCGGCTGCGGTGCGCGCCTTTCTGCAGGCGCGCCTGTCGCTCTACAGCCTGCGCTCCGGCGAGGGCGAGCGCGGGCTGATCACCGGCTACTACGAGCCCGTCTACCCGGGCAGCCTGGCTCGCTCCGAGCAGATGACGGTGCCGGTGCTGGGCGTGCCGGACGACCTGATCGTGGTGGCGCTGGAGTCCCAGTACCCCGAGCTGAAGGGCAAGCGCCTGCGTGGCCGCCTGGAGGGGCGTGTGCTCAAGCCCTACGACGATGCCGCCACCCTGCGCGAGAAGCCCGATGCCGGCCCGGTGCTGGCCTGGCTGGGTGACCCGATGGATCTGCAGTTCCTGCAGATCCAGGGCTCCGGGCGCATCCGCCTGGAGGATGGCAGCCAGATCCGCGTCGCCTACGCCGACCAGAACGGCCACCCGTACCGCCCGGTGGGGCGCTGGCTGGTGGAGCAGGGCTACCTGAAGAAGGAAGAGGTGAACATGGGCGCCATCCGCGACTGGGCCCGTGCCAACCCGACGCGGGTGCCGGAGCTGCTGGCGAGCAACCCCAGCTACGTGTTCTTCGTCACCCGCCCGGACAGCCCCGAAGGCCCCCGTGGTTCGTTGAACGTGCCGCTGACCGCCGGCTACAGCGTGGCCATCGACCGCAAGGTGATTCCCCTCGGCAGCCTGATGTGGCTGGAGACCACCCGCCCGGACGGCACCCCGGTCATCCGCCCGGTGGCGGCCCAGGACACCGGCGGTGCCATCGTCGGGGAAGTGCGTGCCGACCTGTTCTGGGGCACGGGGGATGAGGCGGGCGAGCTGGCCGGCCACATGAAGCAGGACGGCCGCCTGTGGCTGCTCTGGCCCAACGGCGTGCCGTTGCCCGAGGTGAAATAGACGCGGTAGGTAGAGCGAGCGCCCCATCCCGCGCCAGGCAGGATGGGGCTGGTCTCAGAGGATGCGGCCGCGGCACTCGCCGAAGCCGATGCGGGGCAGGCCCTCGCGTTCACACCAGGCCTTGAGGATCACTTCGTCGCCTTCCTGCAGGAAGGTGCGCTGCTCGCCGCCGGGCAGGGTCAGCGGCTGCTTGCCGCCGAAGGTGCTCTCCAGGAGGCTGCCGAAGGCATCCGGCTCGGGGCCGGACAGGGTGCCGGAGCCGAACAGGTCGCCCGCTTGCAGCTTGCAGCCGCCCACAGCGTGGTGGGCCACCAGCTGCGCCACGGTCCAGTACATGTGCTGGGTGTTGGAGAGGGCCAGGCGCACCGGGTCGATGCCCTGCTCGCGCATGGCGGCGCTCTGCAGCAGCACTTCCAGCTTGATGTCGAAGGCGCCGTTGGCCTGGTCGGCCGCGTCCAGCAGGTAGGGCAGCGGCTGCGGGTCGCCGGCCGGGCGGGCCGGTTGCGGGGTGCGGAAGGGCTCGAGCGCCTCGGCGGTCACCACCCAGGGCGAAACCGTGGTGGCGAAGTTCTTCGCCAGGAAGGGTCCCAGCGGCTGGTATTCCCAGGCCTGCAGGTCACGGGCGGACCAGTCGTTGAGCAGGCAGAAGCCGGCGATGTGCTCGGCCGCGCGGCCGATCTCGATGGCCTCGCCCATGGCGTTGCCCTGGCCGATCCAGATGCCCAGCTCCAGTTCGTAGTCCAGGCGCTTGCTGGGGCCGAAGCTCGGCACTTCGGCGCCCGGTGGCAGGGTCTGGCCGTTGGGGCGGTGCACCGGGGTACCGGAGACGCACACGGTGGAGGCGCGGCCGTGGTAGCCGATGGGCACGTACTTGTAGTTGGGCAGCAGCGGGTTGTCCGGGCGGAACAGCCGGCCGACGTTGTTGGCGTGGTGGATGCCGACGTAGAAGTCGGTGTAGTCGCCGATGCGTGCCGGCAGGTGCAGCTGGCAGTCGGCGGCCAGCGGCAGCAGCTCGGCGCCGAGGGCCTCCAGGCGGGCCTGGGCGGGGCTGCCTGCGGCGAGCAGCTCCTGCAGCTGGCGGCGCAGGGCGCGGCGGGCGTTGGCGCCGAGGGCGAAGAAGGCGTTGAGGTCTTCGCCGGCGGCGACGCGGGCGGCTTCGGCGGCCTCACCGTCGAACAGGCCGGCCGTGCTGGCGATCTTCAGGTCGAAGATGTGCGCGCCGATGGCAACGCCGCCACGTGGGGTGCCGCCGGCCGGGCTGAAGATGCCCAGCGGCAGGTTCTGCAGGGGGAAGTCGGGGTGGCCGTTGGCCGATTCGATCCAGCTGGTGCGGGTGTCGTGTGAAGTCATCGATCAGATCCTGCCCTTGTCGAAGGTCTTGGCCATGCCGTCCCAGCAGGCATCGTAGTCGCTCTGCAGGGCGGCGCATTCGAGGGCGTAGCGGCTGGGGCGCAGCACGCGGCCGGTCTCGAACATGAAGGCCATGGTGTGGTCGAGCTTGTGGGGCTTGAGCTCGGCGGCGATGGCGGCGGCGGTGCTGGCGTTGTCAGGGCCGTGGGCGCTCATGCAGGTGTGCAGCGAGGCACCGCCGGGGGCGAAGCCGTCGGCCTTGGCATCGTACGCGCCCTGGATGAGCCCCATGAACTCGTTCATCAGGTTGCGGTGGAACCACGGCGGACGGAAGGTCTTCTCGGCCACCATCCAGCGCGGCGGGAAGATCACGAAGTCGACGTTGGCCATGCCGGGGGTGTCGCTGGGCGAGGTGAGCACGGTGAAGATCGACGGGTCCGGGTGGTCGTAGCTGACCGTGCCGATGGTGTTGAACAGGCGCAGGTCGTACTTGTAGGGCACGTTGTTGCCGTGCCAGGCGACCACGTCCAGCGGCGAGTGGCCGAGGGTGGTGGCCCAGAGTTCACCGAGGTACTTCTGCACCAGCACGGTGGGGGCTTCCAGGTCTTCGTAGCGGGCCACGGGGGCGAGGAAGTCGCGGGGGTTGGCCAGGCCGTTGCTGCCGATGGGGCCGAGGTCGGGGATGCGCAGGGCCGCGCCGTGGTTCTCGCAGATGTAGCCCCGGGCGCTGGCATCCAGCAGCTCGACGCGGAACTTCATGCCACGGGGGAGGACGGCGATCTCCAGCGGCTCCACTTCCAGCACGCCCAGTTCGGTGACCAGGCGCAGGCGGCCCTGCTCGGGGACGATCAGCCATTCGCCGTCGGCGTTGAAGAACACCCGCTCCATGGAGGCGTTGGCGCAATAGAGGTGCACGCTGACACCGCTGGCCTGCTCGGCATCGGCGGTGGCGACCAGGGTCAGCAGGCCGTCGAGGAAGTCGGTGCGGGCCTGGGGAATGGGGTGGGGGTTCCAGCGCAGGCGGTTGGGGTTGACCGGGCCCATCTCGCGGCCGGGAATCTGCCGCTCCAGGCGCTCGAAACGCGGGTGCGCGGCAGAAGGTCGGATGCGGTACAGCCAGGTGCGGCGGGCTTCGGCGCGCGGCACGGTGAAGGCGGTGCCGGAGAACTGCTCGGCATACAGGCCATAGGGCGCGCGCTGCGGGGAATTCTGGCCGACGGGCAGGGCGCCCGGCAGGGCCTCGCTGGCGAACTCGTTGTTGAAACCGCTCAGGTAGTGCAGGTCGGAGGAGGGCAGCGCGGATGACATGGATGGCCTCTGGTTTTTGTAATTTAATTACGGATAACGTAATTTGAAAGGCGGAAGGGGTCAAGCTATAACAGCGGCCTCCTAAGCGAAGCGGGGCAGTGCATGGCCATCCAGAAGGACGACGCCGAGGCGTCCAAGCGACAGAAGGTGCAGGCGGCGGAAGTCGGCACCGAGATCCTCAAGGGGCTGGCCCAGCTGGCGCCGGCCACGTCGCTGTCACGGCTGGCAGAGCACCTGGGCATGCCGGCGGCCAAGGTCCATCGCTACCTGCAGGCGCTGATCGCCAGCGGTTTCGCTGCCCAGGACGCCACCACCAACCACTACGGCCTGGGGCCCGAGGCCCTGTTCGTCGGCCTGGCCGCCATCGGCGGGCTGGATGTGGTGCGTGCGGCCACACCGACGTTGTCGGCCCTGCGCGATGAACTCAACGAGACCTGCTTCCTGGCCGTGTGGGGCAACAAGGGCCCGACGGTGGTGCATGTGGAGCAGCCGCTGCGCGCGGTGACCCTGGTGACCCGCGTGGGCTCGGTGCTGCCGCTGCTGGGCTCCTCCACCGGGCTGGTGTTCGCCAGCTACCTGCCGGAGGCGGAGTTCGCGCCGCTGCGGGACGAGGAAGCGCACCTGCCCGGCGTACCTGATGCCAAGGCCCTGGCGGCCCAGGTCGCGGAGATCCGCGCCAGCGGCCTGCACCACGTGCACGGTTTGCTGATGCCGGGGGTCAACGCGCTGTCCGCGCCGGTGTTCGCGGTCGGCGAGCAGATCGCCGGGGTGATCACGGTAGTGGGCGCCGCCAGCGGCTTCCATGCCGAGACCAGCGGCCGCGCGGCAGCGTTGCTGAAGCAGGAGGCCGAAACCATCACCGCGCGGATGGCGGGGTTTCGTCCGGCGTGAGCGAGAGCGCCGAGTAGGCCTCGTGCAGTTGTAAGAGCGAAGCGCTTTCGCGGTTGAAACCGCCCCCACAAACCGGCGCGGCGCCGTTCGGGGTGTAGGGGTTGTGCCTGGATGGCCGCCATGAAAAAGCCCGCTTGATGCGGGCTTTCTCGTTAGGGCGATGACTCACTCGGTGGTGAGCACGCCCCGGCGGATCTGGTCGCGTTCGATGGATTCGAACAGGGCCTTGAAGTTGCCCTCGCCGAAGCCGCTGTCGCCCTTGCGCTGGATGAACTCGAAGAACACCGGGCCGAGCAGGGTCTCCGAGAAGATCTGCAGCAGCAGCCGGCGTTCGCCGCCTTCGGAGGTGCCGTCCAGCAGGATGCCGCGTGACTGCAGGGCGTCTACCGGCTCGCCGTGGTTGGGCAGGCGGCCTTCGAGCATCTCGTAGTAGGTGGTGGGCGGTGCGGTCATGAAGCGCATGCCCAGGGCCTTGAGGTTGTCCCAGGTGCTGATCAGGTCGTCGGTGAGGAAGGCCACGTGCTGGATGCCCTCGCCGTTGAACTGCATCAGGAACTCTTCGATCTGCCCGGCGCCCTTGGAGGATTCCTCGTTGAGCGGGATGCGGATCATGCCGTCCGGCGCGGTCATGGCCTTGGAGGTCAGCCCGGTGTACTCGCCCTTGATGTCGAAGTAGCGGATCTCGCGGAAGTTGAACAGCTTCTCGTAGAAGTCCGCCCAGTAGGCCATGCGGCCGCGGTACACGTTGTGGGTGAGGTGGTCGATGATCTTCAGGCCCGCGCCCTTGGGGTTGCGGTCCACGCCTTCGATGAATTCGAAGTCGATGTCGTAGATCGACGAGCCTTCGCCGAAGCGGTCGATCAGGTACAGCGGCGCACCGCCGATGCCCTTGATCGCCGGCAGGCGCAGTTCCATCGGCCCGGTGGGAATCTCGATGGGCTGGGCGCCCAGGGCCAGTGCACGGGCATAGGCCTGGTGGGCGTTCTTCACGCGGAAGGCCATGCCGCACACGGAGGGCCCGTGTTCGGCGGCGAAGTAGGCGGCCTGGCTCTTGGGCTCGTTGTTGAGGATCAGGTTGATCTCACCCTGGCGATACAGGTGCACGTCCTTGGAACGGTGGGTGGCCACCTTGGTGAAGCCCATGGCGGCGAACACCGGCTCAAGGACGTTGGGGGTGGGGGAGGCGAGTTCGATGAACTCGAAACCCATCAGGCCCATGGGGTTTTCAAAGATGTCGGCCATGGCATGGCTCCTCGGATCAGGTTGCGGTCGCGCCGCGAAAGTTTGAAGGCGTCTGTCGGTCGATCAAACGCTTCGCGGCGGCGCGCAGGACACCCCGCGCACGCTGCGCGCGAGGTGGTCGCCGATGGTGACCTTGAAAGCGAGGCTCTGCATGGGTGCGCTCCTCAGGCCGGCTTGTCGGCCTGGGCGTCCGGGTGGGCGGCGCGGAAGGCGGGGTGCTCCAGCGCCAGGCGTTCGACCCTCAGGATACGCGGGTAGCCGGAGAGGTCCACGTTGAAGCGGCGGGCGGCGTACACCTGCGGCAGCAGGTAGACATCAGCCATGCCCGGTGCATCGCCGAAGCAGTAGCCGGTGTCGCCGATCAGCGCTTCCACCGCCGCCAGGCCCTCGCCGATCCAGTGGGCGATCCAGTCGTTGACGGTGGTTTCATCGGCGCCCATTTGCCGCAGGCGGTTGAGCACGGCCACGTTGTGCAACGGGTGGATGTCGCAGCCGATCAGCGCCGTGACCTGGCGCTGGCGGGCGCGCTGCAGCGCATCGCCGGGCAGCAGGGTGGGCTCGGGGTAGTGTTCGTCGAGGTATTCGAGGATGGCCGGGGACTGGATCAGCACCGCGCCTTCGTCGGTACGCAGCGCGGGCACGCGGCCCTGGGGGTTGATGGCGCGGTAGGCCGGCTGGCGGTGTTCGCCGCCGTCCTTGATCAGGTTGACCGGGAGCATGTGGACCTCCAGCCCCTTCAGTGCCAGGGCGATGCGTACCCGGTAGGAGGAGGTGGAGCGGTAATAGGTGTAGAGGTCCATGGCGGGCTCTCGCAAGGTCACGCGCCAGTCGGGGAGGCCGCCGACGCTGTTGTTTTCATAATCTATTTACACTCTGCGTAATTTTTCCCGTGACGGCAAGCCCGACGTTGCACCGATTGCCAGGCTTGCCGCCCCGTCCTCATTCGAGGTTCACGCGCTGGCGATGTTCCGCCACCGAGGCCGACCAGCCCAGCTCCTGGGAGATGCGCCGGCGCAGGCAGTCGGCGGCGTCCGGTTCACCGTGGACCACATAGGTGTGCTTCGGCGGCTTGGGCAACTGGCGCAGCCAGTCGAGGATCTCGTCGGCATCGGCGTGGGCGGAGAGGTTTTCCAGCTGGACCACCTCGGCGCGGATGGGCACGTCCACACCGTGGATGCGCACCTTGTCGGCGCCACCGGCGATCAGCGCGCCACGGGTGCCGCCGGCCTGGTAGCCGGACAGCAGGATGGTGTTGCGCGGGTCGGGCGCCAGGGACTTCAGGTGGTGCAGCACCCGCCCGCCGGTGGCCATGCCGCTGCCGGCGATGATCACCGAGGGCGCGCGCATGTCGTCCAGGCGCTTGGATTCGTCCACCGAACGCACGATGTGCGCCACCTTGCACATGCCCAGGCAGTCCTCGGCGTTGAGCCGGTGCAGGTCGCAATAGCGCTGGTAGAGCGCGGTCACGTCGGTGGCCATGGGGCTGTTGAGGTAGATCGGCAGATCGGGAATGCGCCCGGCGCGCTTGAGCTTGTCGATCAGGTGCAGCAACAGTTGCGCGCGGCCCACGGCGAAGGCCGGGACCACGGTGATGCCCCGGCGCAGGGCGGTGCGGGTGATGACCTCGGCCAACTGGTCCTCGGCCATCGTCGGGGTGTGGTGGCGGTTGCCGTAGGTGGACTCCACCAGCAGGTAGTCGGCGGCCTGCAGCGGCTGCGGGGGCAGCATCAGCGCATCGTCGGGGCGGCCGACATCGCCGGAGCAGCCCAAAGTGATGTCGCCGGCACGCAGCTCCACACTGGCCGCGCCGAGAATGTGGCCGGCCGGGCGCATGGTCACCCGCAGGTCGCCTAGGATGTCCACGCTGCGGTTGAAGGGCAGGGGGCGCAGCAGGCGCAGGGTGCGCTCGGCGTCCTCCTCGGTGTACAGCGGCAGCGCCGGGGCATGCCGGGAGAAGCCGTGGCGGTTGGCGAACTCGGCTTCCTCTTCCTGCAGCCGCCCGCTGTCCAGCAGGAGGATGCGCGCCAGCTCGCAGGTCGCCTCGGTGGCGTAGATCGGCCCCCGGTAGCCGGCCTTCACCAGCACCGGCAGGTAGCCGCTGTGGTCCAGGTGGGCGTGGGTCAGCACGATGGCGTCCAGGCGCTGCGGGCGCACCGGGAAGTGGTCCCAGTTGCGCTCGCGCAGCTGCTTGTAGCCCTGGAACAGCCCGCAGTCCACCAGCAGTCGCTTGCCGTTGTGGTCCAGCAGGTACTTGCTGCCGGTCACCGTCCCGGCTCCACCCAGAAAGAACAGGCGCATGGTTTGCCTCCTTGTCGTTGATGCGCTGATTCTGGGGAAGCATAGGTGCTGCGGCGCTGCGCTGGATCAAGGCCGGGCAATGCTTGAAGAGTTGAGTGGTTTGCTGCACGGTGCCGCCCACCGTCGGCCCGTTCGACGCCCCTGGCACCCCGGAGACCCCATGCTGACCCTCACCCTCGGGCCTTTCACCCTGGCGCTTTCGCACCTGCTGATCCTCGCCAGCCTGCTGCTGGCCACCGTCGTTGGCGGGTGGCTGGGGCGGCGCAGCGGGCACAACCCCGAAGCGGTGCTGTTCAACCTGCTGCTGGTGGCGCTGGTGGGCGCGCGCCTGGCGTTCGTCGTCGCCTATGCCGAGCACTTCCGCGAGGCCCCCTGGCAGGTGCTGGACATCCGCGACGGCGGCTTCATCGCCTGGCCCGGCGTGCTGGCGGCCCTGGTGCTGGCCGGCTGGCTGCTCTGGCGGCGCCCGCCGCTGCGCCGGCCCCTGGGCGTCGCGCTGCTCAGCGGGCTGCTGCTGTGGGGCATGGGGCAGGCGCTGATGCAGGCCCTGGAGCGCGGCACCCGCCTGCCGCCGGTTGCCCTGCAGGACCGCGACGGCCGGCCGGTGCGGCTGGAGGACTACCAGGGCCAGCCGCTGGTGGTGAACCTCTGGGCCACCTGGTGCCCGCCCTGTCGCCGCGAGATGCCGGTGCTCGCCAGCGCCGCGCAGCAGCATGCCGACGTGCTCTTCCTGTTCGTCAACCAGGGCGAGGACGCCGAAACGGTCCGCCACTACCTGGCCAAGGAGGGGCTCAGCCTCGGCCACGTGCTGCTGGACGGCGGCACCCGGCTGGGGCAGCGGGTCGGCTCCCGCGCGCTGCCCACCACGCTGTTCTTCGATGCCGAGGGGCGCCAGATCGGCAGCCACCTGGGCGAGTTGTCCCACGCCAGCCTGGTCCAGGCCCTGGGCGTGCTGAAGCGCGACATCCCCCCCGCCGACGCCGCGCCGTAGCGGCACAACGCCATTGAGTTTTGCGCCCTGAATCCGCACCATGCGCGCCGGGTTTTCAGGCCTGGTGGTCGGTGGCGATGGTGCAAGGCAGTGGACGGACCGAGGGCAGGGCAAGGGGGTGGCGCACGCTGGCGCTGGCCGCGCCATGCCTGCTGGCGTTGCTGGCCGGTGCGCTCCACGCCGATTGGGATTTCGCCCTCATCAGCCGCCGTGCCGAAGCCCTCTATGGCCCCCTCGGTCCCGGCAAGGCCCGGGTCGATGAATGGCAGGCCCTGCTGGGCCGCCTGGCCGGCGCCGACGAGAAGAAGCAGCTGGAAGAGGTGAACCGCTTCTTCAACGCCAGGCTGCGCTTCACCGACGACCTCGCCACCTGGGGCCAGGTGGACTACTGGGCCACCCCGGTGGAGGCGCTGCGCAAGGGCGCCGGCGATTGCGAGGACTACGCCATCGCCAAGTACATCAGCCTGCGCCACCTCGGCGTACCCAGCGAGAAATTGCGCATCACCTACGTCAAGGCCCTGCGCCTGAACCAGGCGCACATGGTGCTGACCTACTACGCCCGGCCCGACGCCGTGCCCCTGGTGCTGGACAACCTGGTGGGCGGCATCCTGCCGGCCAGCCAGCGCAGCGACCTGCTGCCGGTGTACGCCTTCAACGCCGAGGGCCTGTGGCTCGCCGGCAAGGGCGGCAAGCAGGTGGGTGATTCCAAGCGGCTGTCACGCTGGCAGGACCTTTTGAAGAAGATGAAAGCCGAAGGCTTTCCCACGAGCGAATAGCGGAGTCCGGATGTCCCTGTTCAAACAACTGTTGATCGCCATCTGCCTGTTTCTGGTCGTCGCCTTCAGCGGCAGCTTCATGGTCAGCCTGGAAAGCTCCCGGGAGCAGTACGAGAACCAGCTGCGTTCCCACGCCCAGGACGCCGCCACGGCGCTGGGCCTGTCGCTGACGCCGCACATCGACGACCCGGCGATGGTGGAGCTGATGGTCAGCTCGATCTTCGACAGCGGCTATTTCGAGCGCATCCGCGTGGTCGACACCGCCACCGGCCAGGTGATGGTGGAGCGCACCGGCGTGCCGGACGCGGTGGCGGCCAACGTCCCGCAGTGGTTCGTCGCCCTGGTGGGGCTGCAGTCCGCCGGGGGGGACGCCATCGTCAGCCGTGGCTGGACCCAGGCCGCACGGGTCGAGGTGCAGAGCCACCCGATGTTCGCCATCGCCAAGCTCTGGCAGACCGCCCTGGGCACCCTCGGCTGGCTGCTGGTCTGCGGCCTGGCCAGCGCCGGCCTGGGTGCCGTGCTGCTGCGTCGCCAGCTCAAGCCGCTGGACTACATGGTCGAGCAGTCCCACGCCATCGCCCGCCGCGAGTTCCTCAGCCTGCCGCAACTGCCGCGCACCCCCGAGCTGCGCCGGGTGGTGCAGGCCATGAACCAGATGGTGGAGAAGCTCAAGGCGCTGTTCCAGGAACAGGCCGAACGCAGCGAGCGGCTGCGCGACGAGGCCTACCAGGACAGCCTCACCGGCCTCGGCAACCGCCGCTATTTCGAACTGCAGCTGCAGGACCGCCTGGGCAGCGACGAGCGCGCCTGCAACGGCTACCTGCTGCTGCTGCGGGTCAACGACCTCGCCGGCCTCAACCAGCGCCTCGGCGGCCCACGCACCGACCAGTTGCTCAAGGCCGTGGCCGAACAGCTCAAGCGTGCCGGTGCCGGCTTCCCCCTGGCCCGCAGCCGGGGTGGCGAGTTCGTCCTGCTGGGCGCGGGGCTGACCCGCGAGGAGGCCGAGCACCTGGCCGAGCGCCTCGATGCCGCGCTGGTCAGCCTGGGCGAGACCGGCGCCACCGACAGCCTGCCGGTGGCCCACATCGGCCTCGCGCCCTTCGCCCCGGGCGAGGCCCAGGACGAGCTGATGCGCCTGGCCGACGAGGCCCTGGCCCGCGCCGAGCGCGAAGGCGGCCAGGCCTGGGCCTGCGTCGAGCACAGCGACGCGGCACAGGGCGGTGAAGACCGCCACACCTGGCACCGCCTGCTGGACGAGGCGCTGGCCGCCCGGCGTTTCGAGCTGTACTTCCAGCCGGTGGTGGACAGCCGCGATCCCCAGCGCGTGCTGCACCACAAGGTGCTCTCGCGCCTGCCGGACGGGCAGGGCGGCAGCATCGCCGCCGGCCGCTTCCTGCCCTGGCTGGAGCGCTTCGGCTGGTCCGCCCGGCTCGACCTGGTGATGCTGCAGCGGGTGCTGGAGCAGATGGCCGGGCATGATCGCCCGCTGGCCCTGAACCTCTCTGGCGCGCTGCTGCGCGACCGCGCCGCCCTGGAGCGCGCCTTCGAGCTGCTGCGCCAGCACCCGCAGCTGGGCCCGCGCCTGACCCTGGAGCTGGAAGAGGACCAACTGCCCGACCAGGCCGTGCTGGAAAGCCTCACCCGGCGCCTGCGCGAACTGGGCTTCGCCCTCAGCCTGCAGCACTTCGGTGGGCGCTTCAGCATGATCGGCAACCTCGCCCGCCTGGGCCTGGCCTACCTCAAGGTGGACGGCAGCCACATCCGCGCCATCGACCAGGAGAACGACAAGCGCCTGTTCATCGAGGCCATGCAGCGCGCGGCCAACAGCATCGACCTGCCGCTGATCGCCGAGCGCGTGGAAACCGAAGGGGAACTGGCGGTGCTGCGTGAAATGGGCATCCAGGGCGTGCAGGGCCGGCTCTTCGGCGAACCGGCGCCCTGGGCCTGACAGGGCTCAGGGCAGTTGCACCTGCCCCGGGCCCGTCACCTTCGCCTCCAGCGGCTTGCGGCTGGAGGTGTTGCGCAGCTTGATGCGCTCGCCCTGGCGGCCATCCTCCAGCGCCTCGGCCTCCACCGAGGCGTTCAGCCCGCCCACCGCCGCCGCCACCGTCACCCGCTGCCCACGGCGCACCAGCACCGGCGGCGCCAGGCTCGCCGGGCCGATCACCTGGCCCGCGCGCAGGCTGCGCCGGGCGCTCTGGCCGACCACCTCTGCCGGGGTCTGGTAGAAGCCCCGGCGCAGGCGCTCCAGCGGCATGACCTTGCGCTCCAGCTGGCGCGCCTCCAGCGTCGCGTTGCGCTCGATGGCGACGCGGCTGACCAGTACCGGCAGGCGCACGCTGGCCTGGCTCACCACCACCCGCTGCCAGCCTTCCGGGCATTTCACCCGGTAACGCTGGCGTGCCAGCGGGTCGGGCAGGGCCGCTTCCGCCGTCACTGACAGGGGCCCGCTGCAGGGCTTCAGCGACGCGGTTTCTCCCAGCACCTGGCTTTCCAAGGTGTGCTCCAGGCCTTGCCAGCCCTTGCTGAGTGCGAGCGCGTCGAGGCGCGCGTCCTGCTGCTGGGCGACCGCTTCCAGCACCTGGCTGGCGACCTTGGTGTCGGCCTGGGTACAGGGCGCGACCACGCCCGCGAGCACGAGGAAGAGGGCGGAAGCGAGCCTTCCCGCGCGGGCACGGGTGGCGTTCGAAAGCGGAAGCCCGGGACGATTCTGGTTGGCTGATGAATTCATTCAACTGACTGAAAAACAAGAGGATTTTAGGGTGTGCCCGAACCCGGCACGCTTCCTGCGATAGGGCATCCGTCCCCATCCGTGAGGAGGCCGAGGGCCCATGAGTATACGAATCGAAGACAGCCTGAGGGTTCACGCCCAGGCGCTGGAATTGCGCATGCAGCGCAGCGAAATCCTCTCGTCGAACCTGGCGAACGAGTCCACCCCCGGCTTCCGGGCCCGGGATTTCGACTTCGCCGAGCAGATGCGCCAGGGCGCCGAGTACCGCCTGCCGGGCCTGGAGGACCAGGCGCCGAGGTTGAAGTACCGCGTGCCGTTCAACCCCTCCCTGGATGGCAACAGCGTGGAGCAGGGCGTGGAGCAGGCGGAATTTTCCCGCAACGCCATGGATTTCCAGACGAGCCTGACCTTTCTCACCATGAAGTTCCGAGGCCTCAAGCAGGCCATCGAGGGCCGTTGACCATGTCCTTCGACGCCATCTACCGCATCGCCGGCTCGGCCATGAACGCCCAGACCGTGCGCCTCAACACCATCGCCAGCAACCTGGCCAACGTCGAATCCGCTGCTGGCAGCCGCGAGGCCGTGTACCGGCCGCGCAAGCCGCTGTTCGCCGCCATCTACGAGAACGGCGAGCTGTCCCGCCCGGCGGGCCTGGGCGGTGCCCGGGTGCAGGTGCTGGACGTGATCGCCAGCCAGGCCGAGCCGCGCCGGCGCTACGAGCCGGGCAGCCCGCTGGCCGACCGCGACGGCTACGTGTTCTACCCGGACGTGAACCCCATCGAGGAGATGACCGACATGCTCTCCGCCTCGCGCGGCTTCGAGACCAACGTCGAGGTCCTCAACCGCGTCAAGAGCATGCAGCAAGGCCTGTTGCGCCTGGGAGAAGCCTGATGAACCGCATCGACAACGAAACCGCCAGCCGTACCCCGGCCGGTCGCGAGGTGCAGGCCAACCCGGCCTTCGACCTGCGCGACGTGGCCCAGATGGAGAACACCTTCATCACCCTCATGAGCGCGCAGATCCAGAACCAGGACCCGACCAACCCCGCCGACAGCAGCCAGTACATCAACCAGTACGCCAACCTCGCCCAGGTGCGCAGCATGGCCAACCTGACCCGGGTCGCCCAGGGCAGCCTGGTGCTGGTGGACAACCTGCAGACCCTCACCGCCGCCGGGCTGGTGGGCCAGCAGGTCAAGGTCGCCAGCGACAGCGTGACCCTCGCCGGCCGCGTGATCGAAGGCGAAATACGCCTCACATCCCCCTCGGGCAGCACCCAGCTGGAGCTGGTCAGCGAGAGCGGCCGGCGCACCACGCTGCAGCTCGGCCCCCAGCAGCCCGGCCGCGTGCCCGTGCGCATCGACCCCGCCGCCCTCGGCCTGCCCGAGGGCCGCTACCGCCTGGAGGTGCGCACCGACAGCGGCGAGATGCCGCCGGTGGAGCTGGCCGGCCGCGTGGTGCAGGTCCGCACCAGCGCCACCGGACCAGTGCTGGAGGTGGCGGGCCTTGGCCAAGTGCCCTTCTACAACGTCGTCGAATTCGGCGGCGCCTGATCGTCCCTGTGAGGTAGACCATGAGCTTCAACATCGCCCTGACCGGGCTGAATGCGGTGAACCAGCACCTGAACGCCGTCAGCCACAACATCGCCAACTCCGCCACCACCGGCTTCAAGTCCTCCCGCGCCGAGTTCGCCAGCCTGTATTCCTCCGGCCAACCCATGGGCGTGGAGGTGCAGGCGGTGACCCAGAGCATCAGCCTGCGCGGCTCCATCAACGCCAGTGGCCGTGACCTGGACCTTGCCATCGGCGGGGGCGGCTTCTTCATCACCCGCAGCGCCGGTGGCGAGACCCGCTACACCCGCGCCGGCATGTTCGGTACCGACGAGCAGGGCTACCTGACGGCGGGCAGTGGCCGGCTGCAGGGCTACCCGGTGGATGCGGCCGGCGTGCTGCAGGCGGGTGTGCTCGGTGACCTGCAGCAGAAGACCGGCAACCTGCCGGCCCAGGCCAGCAACCGGGTGGACTTCGCCGCCAACCTCGACGCCAACGCCACCCCGCCCAAGGTCACCCCCTTCGACCCGAGCAACCCGGATACCTACACCTGCACCCAGACCACGCCGGTGTATGACTCCCAGGGGAAAAAGCACAGCCTCACGCAGTACTTCATCAACACCGGCAGCAACCAGTGGGACGTGCGCTATTTCATCGACGGTGCCGGTGTTGGTCCCGCCCAGCCCCTGAGCTTCAGCACCAGCGGCACCCTGGCCGCCCCCGTGGGGCCGGTGACCATCACCCACCCACTGCCCGGCGTCGAGCCGCTGAACCTGGCCCTCAGCTACGCCGGTTCCACCCAGTACGGCTCGCCCTTCGTCATCGGCACCAACCGTGCCAACGGCTATGCCACCGGCGAGCGCACCGGCATGGCGGTGGAGAAGGATGGACGCCTCTACGCCACCTTCAGCAACGGCCAGCGCCTGCTGGAAGGCCAACTGGTGCTGGCGGGCTTCACCAACCCCGGCGGGCTGGCCAACCAGAACGGCACCAGTTGGAGCGAGACCAGCGCCTCCGGCACGCCGCTGCTGGGCACGCCCAACAGCGGCCAGTTCGGCCCCGTTAGCAGCAAGGCCTTGGAGGGCTCCAACGTCGACCTCACCCGCGAGCTGGTGGGGCTGATGGAAGGGCAGCGCAACTACCAGGCCAACACCAAGGTGGTGAGCACCAACAAGGAACTCATCCAGGCGCTGTTCGCCGCCGTCTGAGGAATACGCCATGGACCGACTGGGCTACACCGCCATGACCGCCGCGTACCGCACCCAGGCCGCCCTGGACGTACGCGCCAACAACCTCGCCAACGTCAGCACCCCGGGGTTCCGCGCCGACCTGGAGCGGGCCGAGGCCGTGGAGGTGCCGGGCACCGGTTACGCCAGCCGCCACCTCGCCCGGCTGCAGCCGAGCGGCCTCGACCTCAACCCCGGCCCGCTGATGGCCACCGGGCGCGACCTGGACCTGGCCATCCGCGGCCCCGGCCTGATCGCCGTGCAACTGGAGGACGGCCGCGAGGCCTACACCCGCCAGGGCAGCCTGGCCGTGGACGCCGAAGGCCGCCTGAGCCTCGGCGGCCGGCCGGTGCTGGGGGACGGCGGCCCGCTGCAGCTGCCCCCCTACGACCGGCTGTCCATCGGCAGCGACGGCACCGTCTCGATCCAGCCGCGCGGCGACTACCTGATGGCCGAGGTCGGCCGCATCAAGCGTGTCGACATCCCCGCCGCCGGCCTGCGCAAGGACGCCACCGGCTTGCTGGTGACCGTCGACGGCACCCCGGCCGCCGACAGCGAGACGGTGCAACTGGCTGCCGGCTACCTGGAGGGCAGCAACGTCTCGGCCATCGAACAGCTCACCGGCACCCTCGGCCTCAGCCGCCTGTTCGAGACCCAGGTGAAGCTGCTCAAGGCCGCCGACGAGCTCGCCGCCAACGGCAACCGCATGATCCGCGGCGCCTGAGCGCGCCGCCCCCACACCAAGGAGAACCCCCATGAGTTCCGCCCTCTGGGTCAGCAAGACCGGGCTCGCCGCCCAGGACACCGCCCTGGCGGCGGTGGCCAACAACCTGGCCAACGTCAACACCGTCGGCTTCAAGAGCGACCGCGTGGTCTTCGAGGACCTGTTCTACGCCATCGAACTGCCCCCCGGCGCCCAGGCCGACCAGGTCAACACCGTGCCCTCGGGCATCCAGCTCGGCAGCGGGGTGCGCGTGGCCGGCACGCAGAAGGTGTTCACCGAAGGCAACATGCAGCCCACCGGCCAGCCGATGGACCTGGCCATCGTCGGGCCCGGCTTCTTCCAGGTGGAGTCGCCCAACGGCGAGACCTGGTACACCGAGAACGGCCAATTGCAGCTCAACGGCGAGGGCATGCTGGTGACCGCCCAGGGCCTGCCGCTGCTGCCGGCCATCCAGGTGCCCGCCGGGGCCACCCAGTTTACCGTCAGCCGCGACGGCCTGGTCACCGCCGTGCTCCCCGGGGCCGCCCAGCCCAGCGAGCTGGGGCAGATCATGCTCGCCAACTTCACCAACCCCGGCGGCCTGGAGGCCCTGGGCGGCAACCTCTACAAGGAAACGGTGGCCAGCGGCGAGGCGGTGGAGGGCGTGGCCGGCCAGGAGGGCCTTGGCGACATCAAGCAGAAGGTGCTCGAAGGCTCCAACGTGCAGGTGGTGGAGGCCATGGTCAGCATGATCGCCATCCAGCGTGCCTACGAGGCCAACGCCAAGGTGCTGGACGCCGCCTCCGGCATGCAGCAGTTCCTGAACCAGACCGTATGAGCACCGTGATGCGCGTCCTGCTGTTGTTGCTGCTGCTGATCGCGACGCTGGTCTCGGGCGGCTGCCAGAGCGCCCGCGAGCTGCTGCCCGACGAGGACTCCTCCGCCTTCCAGCCCCCGGAGCTGGACTACGCCCGGCAGCCGGCCACCTCCGGCGGGCTGTTCCGGTCCGGCTACGGCGGCTCGCTGCTGCGCGACAAGCGCGCCATCGGCGTCGGCGACATCGTCACCGTGGTGCTGGACGAGTCCACCCAGTCCAGCAAGAGCGCGGGCACCAGCTTCGACAAGAGTTCCTCGCTGAACATCCCCCTGCCGACCCTGCGCAACCGGCCCTACAACCGGCTGAACAACCAGGCCAGTGCCGAGCGCGACTTCTCCGGCTCGGCCAAGAGTTCCCAGCAGAACACCCTGCGCGGCGCCATCGCCGTGACCGTGCACCGGGTGCTGCCGGGCGGGGTGCTGCTGGTCAGGGGCGAGAAGGCCCTGCGGCTCAACCAGGGTGACGAGTACATCCGCCTCACCGGCCTGGTGCGCATCGACGACATCGACCGCGACAACCGTGTGTCCTCCCAGCAGGTGGCCAACGCGCGGATCTCCTACGCCGGGCGCGGCGTGCTCAACGACAGCAACAGCGCCGGCTGGCTGACCCGCTTCTTCACCTCCCCCCTGTTCCCCCTCTAACGGAGTGCCCCCATGCGCATCCCCGCCACCCTGTTGCTCGGCCTGCTCGGGCTCGCCTGGCAACCCGCCAGCCTCGGTGTCCCGCTGATGGACCTGGTGGACGTCGAAGGCGTCCGCGACAACCAGCTGCTCGGCTACGGCCTGGTGGTGGGGCTCGACGGCACCGGCGACAAGAACCAGGTGAAGTTCACCAACCAGTCGGTGGCCAACATGGTCAAGCAGTTCGGCGTCAACCTGCCGCCGGGCACCGACCCCAAGCTGAAGAACGCCGCTGCGGTGATGGTCACCGCCAGCGTGCCGCCCGGCTACGGGCCGGGGCAGACCCTGGACGTGACCGTGTCGTCCCTGGGGGATGCCAAGAGCCTGCGCGGCGGGCTGCTGCTGATGACGCCGCTGCAGGGCATCGACGGCGAGGTCTACGCCGTGGCCCAGGGCAACCTGCTGGTGGGCGGCGTCAAGGCCGAAGGCCAGAGCGGCTCCAGCGTTACCCTCAACAGCCCCACCTCCGGGCTGATCCCCAATGGCGCCAGCCTGGAGCGCAGCATCCCCAGCGACTTCGCCGAGCGCCCCGAGGTGCTGCTGAGCCTGCGCGAGCCCGGCTTCCAGAGCGTCAACCGGGTGGTGGAGTCGCTCAACCAGACGTTCGGCGACAACACCGCCAGCGCCCTGTCCTCGGCGCGGGTGGCCGTGCGTGCGCCGGTATCCGCCAGCGCCCGGATGGCTTTCATGGCCCAGCTCGAAGCGCTGGAGGTGGACCCCGGACGCATCCGGCCCAAGGTGGTCTTCAACAGCCGCACCGGTACCGTGGTGGTGGGGCAGGGTGTGCGGGTCAAGGCCGCCGCCGTGGCCCATGGCACCCTCAGCGTCACCATTACCGAGAACCCCCAGGTCAGCCAGCCGGCACCGCTCTCCGGCGGGCGGACCACGGTCACCCCCAACTCCGAGGTGGGTGTGGAGCAGCAGACCAATCCGATGTTCCAGTGGCCCGAAGGCACGAGCCTGGAAAGCATCATCGACACCGTCAACCGCCTGGGCGCCACACCCGACGACATCATGTCCATCCTCCAGGCGCTGCAGCGCGCGGGGGCCCTGAACGCCGAGCTGGTAGTGATCTGAGGAGGCCCCATGGCATCGACCCTTCCCCCTTCGCTGGCGCTGCGGGCCGGCCGGGACCTGAACCCGGCCCGTGCACCGCGCAGCCAACTGCAGGCCGCCTCGGAGGACTTCGAGGCGCTGTTCCTCCAGCAACTGCTCAAGGAGATGCGCAAGGCCGGCGATGTGCTGTCCGAAGGCAGCCCCCTGCGCAGCCGTCAACTCGACACCCTGCGCGACCTGCATGACGAGGCCCTGGCCCGGCACCTGGCCGGCAGCGGCCAGGCCGGTATCGCCGGGCTGCTGGTCAGCCAGCTCGGCGGCGAGCCGCCCGAGCCTGGCGCGGTGCCTGCTGCACCGGCCGGGCACCTGCCGCCCCCCATGCCGACCCCGGCGCAACCTGCCCGCAGCCGGGCCATGGGCACCTGGCTGGCGGGGGCCGCCGGGCTCGCCGCCAGCGCTGCCACGCCGCTGTCGACCCTGGCCCGGGGCAGCGCAGGGCTCCGCGCACTGGTGGGCAGCGTGGTCCGCCACGAGTCCGCCGGCGACGCGCGAGCGGTCTCGGCCAAGGGCGCCCTGGGCCTGATGCAGCTGATGCCGGACACCGCCCGGGACATGGCCCAGGCCCTGGGGCTGCCGTTCGACCCGCAGCGCCTGCTGGACGACCCCGGCTACAACCTGCGCCTGGGGCGCGCCTACCTGGAGCAGTTGCTGGCGCGCTACGACCAGCAGCCGGCCCTGGCCCTGGCCGCCTACAACGCCGGGCCCGGCCGGGTGGACGAGTGGCTGCAGCGCTTCGGCGACCCGCGCCTGGGCGAGGTGTCCACCGAGGCCTGGGTGGAGTCCATCCCCTTCGCCGAGACCCGCGCCTACACCCGCAGCATCCTCCGCGACCTTAACGGCCCGAGCCGGCCGGTCGCCCCTTCTCCCGTAAGGGGCAATCCGCCGGCCCACTCGGCGGCCTTCGCCCCTGGCATCCGAACCGGGCACGAGGAGAACGACGCGTGAGCCTGATCAGCCAGATCGCCCTGACCGGCCTGCAGGCGAGCCAGATCGCCCTGGCCGCCACGGCGCAGAACACCGCCAACCGCAACACCGCCGGCTACAGCCGCCTGGACCCGGTGCTGCAGTCGCGGGTCGGGCAGGGCACCTCTCCAGGTGCCGGCGTCGACGTGGCCGCCATCCGCCGCATTGCCGATGCCTTCCAGAATCGCCAGCTGTGGCGCGCTGGTGCCGAGCAGCAGCTGCAGGCGGGCGCACGGCCTTACTTCCAGGCCGTGGAAAGCCTCCTGGCAGGCGAGGGCTCCAACATCAGCAAGGGCCTCGACCAGTTCTTCGCCGCCGTCAGCGAGGCCAGCGCCACCCCGTCGTCCCAGGCCCTGCGCCAGCAGTTGCTGACCGAGGCGGGCAACCTCGCGCAGCGCTTCAACAGCCTTTCCAACGGGCTCCAGGCCCAGCTCGACGGTCTGGCTGCCCAGCGCGAGGCAGTGGTGGTGGACATCAACGCGCTCACCGCCAACCTGGCCCTGATGAATCGCCGCATCACCGAGGCGAAGGCCGTGGGCGGCGACATCGCCACCCTGCAGGACCACCGCGACGAGATGGTCAAGGCGCTCGGCCAGCATGTACGCCTGCAGGTCCGCGAGAGCGCCGAGGGTGCCTACGACATCGCCCTGGACAGCGGCCAGCCGCTGGTGATCGGCGGCACCCCCAGCCGGTTGGAGGTGGTGCGCGACGGTGGTGGCCGCCAGCGCATCGAACTGCAGTTCGCCACCACCCGTGCCGGCCTCTCTCCCAATGGCCTGGGCGGCACCCTGGGGGCGCTGCAGACCAGCGAAACGCAGCTGTTGCGGCCCAAGCAGGCGCTGCTGCGGGAAATGGCCGGAGCCTTCGCCAGCCGCGTCAACGACGTGCTCACCACCGGCTATGACCGCAACGGCGACCCGGGCCAGCCCCTGTTCCGCCACCAGCCGGGCAGCATCAGCCAGCTGCTGGTGCTGACCGGGATCACCCCTGACCAGTTGGCGTTCTCCGACACCCCCGGCGAGGCCGGCAACAACCGCACCCTGCTGGCGCTGTTCGAGGTGCGCCGCCAGCCGGTGCAGCTCGGTGGCTCGTCCACCACCTTCAACGAGGCCTACGCCGGCCTGCTCGGCCAGGTGGCCAGCGCCAGCCGGCAGAACCAGGACGACCTCGCCGCCGCCATCCAGGTCACCCGGCAGGCCCAGGCGCTGCGTGACGGCACCAGCGCGGTCAACGACGACGAGGAGGCCGCCAACCTGATCGCCTACCAGCAGGCCTACCAGGCCAACATGAAGGTGATCGCCACTGCCAACACCCTGTTCGACGCCATGCTGGCGAGCTTCTGAGGAGATCCCCATGCGTGTCACCAATGCCCAGACCCGCGCACTGATGGGCGAAGCGCTCAACCGCAATGGCCTGGAAGTGGGGCGGCTGATGCGGCAGGTCTCCAGCAACCGGCGCATCCTGCAGCCCTCCGACGACCTCATCGCCAGCGTCCGCCTGCTGCGCAACGCACGGGAGGAGGCGGGCCTGGCCCAGTACCGGCTCAACATCGGCAGCGTCTCCTCCAGCCTCGGCGCCCAGGAGACCCAGCTGCGCTCGACCTCGAATGCCTTGCTCAGCATCCGCGACATGCTGCTCTGGGCTCGCAACGGCACCCACTCCGAGCAGGACCTGGGCGCCATCGCCGCGGAGATGAAGACACTGGAAGGTCTGCTGGCCGGCCTGCTCAACAGCCGCGACGAGTCCGGGCGGTACCTGTTCTCCGGCACCCGCATCGACCAGCCGGCCCTGCTGCAGGACCCGGCCACCGGGCGCTACAGCCCCGGCGGCAATGCCGGCGTACGCCAGGCCGTGGTGGGCAGCGGCGTGTTGCTGGACGAGAACGTCACGCTGCTGGCCATGCTCGGTCCCGACCTGCCGGTGCTCAATGGCTTGCACGCGTTGCAGCAGGCCTTCCTCGCCCCCGGCATGCAGAGCGGTGACCCGGCCCTGGTGAAGCAGACCGGTGAGCTGCTGGATGTGCTCGACCGCAGCCTCGACGGCGTGCTCGCCGCCATCACCGAGCTGGGAGGGCGGCAGGGAACCCTGGACCTGCTCACCCAGGCCAACGAGGACCGCTCGCTGGTCAACCAGCGGCTCGAGTATGACCTTTCCCACCTGGACTACCCCAGCGCCACGCTTGACCTGGAGAACTACAAGCTGTCGATCAAGGCCAGCCAGAAGACCTACCTGGCGATCCAGGACCTGTCCCTGTTCAACCTGCTCTGACCGAGGCCGAACCATGAAGGTCGACCCCACCGCACTCTCACCCACCACATTGCCGCCCCCCCGTGAGCGGCAGCAGACGCCGGCAGCCCAGCCCACCAGCGCCCCGTCGCGCACGGTGGCGCCCGACCGTTCGACGCCGCGCAGCCCGGCCCAGCGCTCGCCCGGCAAACCGTCCAGCTTCAACCTGCAGCTCAACCAGCAACTGAGCCAGATGCAGGCCGCTGACCAGTACCTGGGCGAGCTGGCCGGACGCCTCGACCACCTCAAGCTCAACCTCGGCCGCGAACTGGCCGCCTCGCGCCCCGCCGACCGCGAAACCCTGCGCCAGGCCACCCGCGAGGTGAATGCCCTGCTGCAGCAACGCGGTGCGCGCACCGCGCAGTCCCTGGACGCCGACCTGCGGCTGCGCCTTGGCGAGCCCGTGCGCAGCCGCTTCCGCCTGGAGGGGCTGGACTCCCTGGAGGCCATCCGCGCCGCTGGCCGCGAAACCCTGGTGTTCAGCTTCACCCGTCAGCCGGGCGAAGCCCTGGCCGTGGCCCTGGATGAAGGGCTGGCCCCGGAACAGGTGCTGCGCCGCTTCAATCAGGGCCTCGGCGCCGCCGGCCTGCGCGCCGAGCTGGACAGCGACGGCGCCCTGCGCTTCAGCGCCCCCGAAGCCCAGTGGCGCACCCTGCAGGACCAGTTGCAGGTGCAAGGGGAGGGCGGCCTGTTCCCCCGCGAGCGGCGTGGCCTGGCCAGCCGTGAAGAGGGCCTGCAGGCCCTGTCCGAACCCCACGGGCAAAGCCCCCGGGAACTGCGCAGCCTGCTCGACTCCGTGCTCGGCGTGCTGGAGCGCATCGACACCCTGCGCGACCAACTGGCCCAGCGGCAGGAGGACATCCGCGAATTCCTCGCCCAGGCCGACGCCCGGGACGAACGCCAATGGGCCCAGGCCTTCGCCCGCTCCCTGTACGACCTGATGGGCCAGGGCCCGGACGCCTACGGCGCACTCGCCCAGGCCGTGATCGCCCAGGCCCAGCTCTCGCGCTTCACCGTGGTCAGCCTGCTGGCCTGAGGTTGCTCCTTGCCCGCCCCGGTGTCTGAGCCGCTCCGGGTGCGGGCTTTTTTATGCCCCCGCCAGACTCGTCAGCCTGCCCAGCTTCCTCGCCCTCGTTCCTTCTGCATCTGCTGCTTCTGTTCGCGCCGACAGGCGCTGCGTCGTTCTCGTCCATTTGCCAGGGGCGCCTCCGCACGTGCGACTTTGCTGCCGACCTGCTTCCTGGGAGAACCCGTCAGCACGTCCGCCAGTGGTTGGCGGATAGACGCCGAAACAGGAAACAAGCGGAAACCTGCATTCCTCAGGGGACGTGCGCCCGCCTTGCCGAGCTTCCTCCGCAAAAGGCTGAAAGCCCCGTGATCCGTGGCTTTCAGCACTTGGCATCGGCCTTGCTCCGGCGCTGGACACCATTGCCAGTTCCAAGGAGCCATCCCGATGAACATCGATACCGAATACGCCCGCCAGCAGGCCACCCAGCTGGCCACCTTCGAGGTGCAGGCAGCCCGGGCGCGGGCCAATCGCAGTCAGCAGGCCTACCGTGCCCAGGGCGATGCGCTGGCGAACCTCGACAAGGCGCTGCGCACCTTCAGCACGTCGATCCGCGAGTTCAAGAGCGAGACTCGGCCGATCCTGGCCAACGAGGCCGTGTTCAGTCAGGAGGGCCGGGCGACGGCCCAGGTCGGGGCGACTGCCAGCACGGGGCGCTACAGCTTCTTCGTCGAGCGCCTGGCCAGTGCCCACCAGGTGGCCCTGGAAGGGCTGACGGCGGACGGCATCGGCACCCAGGGGGTGCTGACCCTTCAGCAGGCCGGCAAGTCCTACAGCCTGGACCTGGCCAGCGTCGACCGCGACGGTGATGGCCGCAACAGCCCCGAGGAGCTGCAGCAGGCGCTGGCCACGACCCTGGCCGGCAGTGGCATCAGCACGACGCTGGTACGGGCGGACGGCAAGCTGTCCCTGGTGCTCAGTGCGCGGGAGAGCGGTGCCGCCCAGGCGATCAGCCTGTCCCTCCAAGGTGGCTCCGGCCCGCTGGCAGCCGCTGTTGCCAGCCCGCGGACCCTGGCCGAGGCCCGGGACGCCCAGGTCCGCCTGGGGGGCGAGGACGGCCTGTTGCTGACGCAGCCGACCAACCGATTCGACGGTGTGGTGGAGGGGGTTTCGCTGACCTTCACCCAGGCCCACCGCCCGGGGGAAAGCCCGCTGCAGGTCACCGTGCGCCGGGACGAGAAGGGCACCCGCGAGCGCGTGCAAGGCTTCATCGATGCCTTCAATACCTTGCTGGGCAGCTTCGACAGCCTCACCGCGAGCGGCGGAAGCGACGGCAGCGGTCGCGGGCCGCTGGCCGGTGACGCCACCGTGCGCAGCATCGAAAACCGGCTCAATGCCGTGCTGCGCAGCGGCTTCGGGGGGCGCAGCCTGGTGGAGTACGGCGTCAGCGCCGACCGCAACGGCAAGCTCACGCTGGACACCAAGCGCCTTGAGAAGGCCCTGGCCGAGCAACCCGGGGAGCTGGACAAGCTGTTCCGCGAACCCGGGCGCCTGGTGGAAAGCCTGGAGCGCAGCCTCACGCCCTACATCGGCAGCACGGGTCAGCTGAAGAGCCGCCGCGATGCCATCGCCAGCAACATCCGTCGCATGGATGGCGTGTTCGAGAGCCTGCAGCGGCAGTACGACACCTCCTACCAGCGCTACCTGCGCCAGTACACGGCGATGACCCAGGCCCTGGCCTCGATGCAGCAGACCGGGGGGCTGTTCGCATGAACGGGTTCAACCTGGACGACAGCTACGGCGGCTACCGCGCCGTGGACCTGGAGGCCCGCACTGCCGCCGCGGCCCCCTACGAGTTGGTGCTGGTGCTGTTCGACGGCCTGCTGGACGAGCTGGCCCGCGCCCGTGGCCACATCGAGGCGCGCCAGTACCAGCAGAAGGGCCAGTCGCTGGAGAAGTGCCTGAACATCCTCAACGGCCTGTCCAGCGCCCTCGACTACGAGGCCGGCGGCGAGCTGGTACAGGGCCTGGCGCGGCTCTACGACTACTGCATCTATCGCCTCTCCGAGATCAGCGTGTCCCTTTCCCTGGAGGGGCTGGACGAAGTGGTGCGCCTGCTGGGCGTGCTGCGCGAAGGCTGGGAGGGGGTCAATGCCACTCGCCGCTGAACACCGCCGCCTCGCGGCGCTGGCCGATCGCCTGGTGCAGGTGCTCACCGGCCACGAATGGGAGGCCCTCGCGCCCCTGGATGCCCAGATCGCCCGCTGCCTCCATGCACTGCGCCAGCAGGGGCACGTCGGCGTCGCCGATTGCCTGGTGTGCCGCCGCATGCGCCGCCTGCACCAACAGGCCCAGCGGGATTGCCGCGCGGAGCTGCGCCGCCTGGAGCGCCAGCTCAGCCATGACCTGGACGCCGCCGAGGGCCGCCAGGCCTACCTGACCACGGATTGCCAAACCGGAGCCTGACCCATGGACATCAACACCCTGGCGCCGCCCCCCGGCGGGGCGGAGCAAGCCCCCGCCTTGCCGAGCGCCGCCCGTGCTGCCGACGAGAGCTCCGAGGCCGTGGAGGCCTGGGACCCGATCCTGGCGCTGCTCGCCCAGGAGGCGCCACCCCCGATGGCACCCGTCGTGGACGAGGCAGCGGGTAGCGCCCAACCCGCCGAGCTGATCGACCCGACCTCGCTGCTGGCCCTTGCCCAGGGCCAGCGTGACCTGCAGGTAACCCTGCGGGACCCGGTACGCCATGACATGCCGGAGGGGCTGAACGAGCGCCTGGCCTTGCCGCGACAGCGCCCGACCCGGGCAGGGGAGGCCATGCCTGCCCAGACGCTGCTGCCCGAGGGTGAGCCCGTACCCGTTCAGTTGGAGCCAAGCACCCGCGAGCGGCAGGGCTCGGCCCCCGGGCGCCTGCCCGTCGAGGCCAGCCTGCGCGAACCGCTGCTGGAGCTGCCTCGGTTTGCCCCCTCGCCCGGGCGGCCGACCCAGGTGGCCGAGACCACGGCGGAACGACCGCTGGAGCGCACGGTGCACCTGCCCGGCCCCCAGGCGCGCTGGGGCGAGCAGATGCTGCAGGCCCTGCGTGACAGCGTGGAGCTGCAGCTGGGCCAGCGCAGCCAGAGTGCCCGGCTGCGCCTGGACCCGGCCGAGCTGGGCAGCCTGGAGATCGTCCTGCGCCAGGAAGGCGGCCAGCTCAGCGTGCAGATCGCCGCGTCCCAGGGCGACGTCGCGCGCCTGCTGCAGCAGGGCAGCGAGCGCCTGCGCCAGGACCTGGCCGGGCAGCAGGGCCTCCCGGTCAGCGTCTCGGTTTCCACCGAGGGCGGCTCCGGGCAACCGGGCCGCGAGCGGCAGGGGCGCGATGACGGCCCCGCCGTGCTGGCGATCCACGCCAACCCCCTCGACACCCAACGCCAGAGCGCCCGCCACGATGGCCGGGACGACGTGCTGGTAACCGTCTGATTCACCGAGTGAGGTCCCATGTCCACCAACCGCCTGATCCTGCTGATCTTCGTGCTCAACGCCGTGGCCGTCGCCGCCGGCGTTGCGGTCAACCACCTGCTGGTGCAGTCGGCCCTGGCCGCGCTGCCCCTGGGTGGCGAGCCCCGCGAGGAGGCCGAGAAGAAGTCCGAGCCCTCCGTCGAATTCGTCTTCCTGCCGGTGGAGAAAATCATCCTCAGCCTGCCGGGGCGCGAGCGCGAGCACTACTTCGTGCTCGACGTGGTGCTCCAGGGCCCGGCCGGCACCGACAAGAAGAAGCTCGAGCAGGTGGTGCCGATGGTGCGCAGCTCGGTCGCCGCCAACCTCTCCACCCTCCAGGCCGACGAGTTGCGCGCCCTGGGCTTCGAGGCCCTGCGCCAGCGCCTCGAAGAGGGACTCAACGCCGACTTCGCCGCGCGCAATGCCGCCAAGCCCTTCGACAACCTGCTGGTCAGCAAGCTGATCGCCCAATGAGGTCGCCCCCATGCACGCCATTCTTCCGCTCGATACCGACCAACCCGATTTCACCGCCGGCCCGCGCCGGCACTCCGCCGAGGCGGAACAGCGCTGGTTGCTGCAGTACCTGCCGCTGGTCAAGCGCATCGTCCGCCAGCTCTCGCTCCAGGCCAGCCAGGTGATGGACCGCGAGGACATGGAGCAGATCGGCCTGATGGGTCTGCTGGAGGGGCTGCGCCGCTACGGCGAGCCGGATGCGCAGTTCCCGCGCTTCGCCTCCCTGCGCATCCGTGGCGCCATCCTCGACGAACTGCGCCGCCTGGACTGGCGGCCGCGCCAGCTGCGCCAGCAGACCCACCGGGTGCGCGATGCCATCCGCGCCCTGGCCCGGCAACTGGGGCGGGTGCCCCGCGAGGCGGAGATCCTCGCCGCCACCGGGCTGGATTGCGCGGCCTACCAGGAGCACCTGCGCGCCGAGTGCGGCGAGGCCATCGAGAGCCTCGACGTGCTGCTGCAGGAGCAGCACCTGCAGTTCGCCGGCGAGACCCCTGGCCCGGAGGCCCGCGTGTTGCAGGAGCGTCTGCTGAGCCAGGCCCTGGCCCAGCTCAGCGAGCGCGAGCGCCTGGTGCTGACGCTGTACTACCAGCAGGACCTGAGCCTGAAGGAGATCGCCCTGGTGCTCGAAGTCACCGATGCGCGGGTCTGCCAGCTGGTCAAGCAGGCGCTTGGCCGGGCCTGCCAGTTCCTCACCGAAGCCGCCTAGGTCCCGACCATGCAGAAGATCATTGGAAGCCTGATCATCGTGGCCTGTGTTCTCGGTGGCTACGCCATGGCCCACGGCGACATGCGGGTGCTCTGGCAGCCGTCGGAGATGGTGATCATCCTCGGCGCCGCGCTCGGTGCGCTGATCGTCGCCAACCCCAAGGACGTGCTGGTGGAGATGTTCGCCCAGCTGAAGACGGTGTTCACCCAGGGACCTCGCGGCGAGGAGTTCCAGCGCCAGTTGCTGATGCTGCTGTACGAGCTGCTGGAGATGGTCGACGCGGGTGGCCTGAAGGTGCTCGACGAGCACATCGAGGCCCCGGAGCAGAGCGAGCTGTTCGCCCGCTACCCGCTGATCCTGCGGGAGGAGCACCTGATGTTCTTCATTGCCGACAACTTCCGCCTGATGGCCATGGGCAAGATCAGCGCCCACGAGCTGGAGGGCTTCCTCGAACAGGAGCTGGAGGCGATGGAGCACGCGTTGCTGCAGCCCTCCAAGTCCTTGCACAAGGTCGGTGAGGCGATGCCGGGCTTCGGCATCCTCGCCGCGATCATGGGGATCATCATCACCATGGGCAGCATCGGCGGTTCGGTGGCCGACATCGGCAACCACGTCGCTGCTGCCCTGGTGGGCACCTTCCTCGGCATCTTCTTCTGCTACTGCCTGATGGACCCGCTCAGCAACGCCATGGGCCAGCGGGTGAAGACCGAGCTGTCGGCCCTGGAATGCGTGCGCACCACCCTGGTCGCCCATGTCGCCGGCAAGCCCACGCTGCTGGCGGTGGACGCCGGGCGCAAGCTCATCGAGCAGGACGTCAAGCCGCCCTTCAAGCAGCTGGAAACCTGGGTCAACCAGTACGAAGAGGAGCGCAGCAAAGCATGAGCCGCAGCGGCGACAAGGCCCACGGCCATGAAGTGATCATCAAGCGCAAGGGCAAGAAGGGGCATCACGACGAGCATGGTGGGGCCTGGAAGGTGGCCTTCGCCGACTTCACCCTGGCGATGATGGCGCTGTTCATGGTGCTCTGGATCGTCCAGCCCCAGGCGCGCTCCCAGAGCCCCAGCGCCGGGGAGCTGATGCTCAACCCGATAGTGGATGGCGGTGCCGGCGTGTTCGACGGCACCAGCCGGCTGCCGCTGGACCTGGAAGGCCGTCCGGCTTCCCTGGCCCCGCGCCGCGAGCCACCGAAGAAGCCCGAGGACTTCCCGGCGCCCCGGGCCGAGGCTGCTCCTGCCGAACGCAAGGTGGCCGAACGCCGCCCTGAAAACCCAGTGGCGAAGGGCAAGGATGCGTCCAGGTCGCCCCAGCTGTTCCGCACGGTGGAGGACCTGGAGCGCCTGGCGCAGATGATCCGCGACATGGCCGGCGAGGTGGATGCCCTGGCCAACCTGGAGGTGGACGTGGTGCCCCAGGGCCTGCGCATCCTCATCCACGACGACCAGCGCCGGGCCATGTTCGCCCGTGGCAGCGCACGGCTGGAGCCGCACTTCACCGGCCTGCTGCAGGCCCTGGCGAAGGTGTTGGCGGGGGTGGAAAACCGCCTGATCCTCAGCGGTCACACCGATGCGGTGCCCTATCGGCAGTCCGGCTACGACAACTGGAACCTCTCGGGGGACCGGGCCCTGCAGGCGCGCAATGCGCTACTGGGCGGCGGGCTGCCAGCGCAGCGGCTGCTGCAGGTCGCTGCCCAGGCCGACGTCATGCCGGTGCGGCCCGAGGCACCGGAGGATGGCGCCAACCGCCGCATCGAGATCCTGCTGCTGACCGAACACGCGGAGCGGCTCTATCGGGAGCTGTTCGGCGACAGCTATGCCCAGGCGCGTGTCGGCGCCGGAGGCGTGCGCTATCAGGGGCCTGCCAGCCCCTCCACCGAAGTCATGGGGGGCGGGGTGGGCGAGTCCACCCGGTAGGGGCAGATGACCCGATGGGTCTCGATGCCATAGAAACAACCGGCCACGGGCAGCACATGGACACGTGCCCCGGGCTGGGTATGACGCAGCAGGGTATAGGCCAGCTGGCCGTCCACCCCGTGTGTGTCCCCGGCCACGCCACCGTGCTCGACCTTCACTTCGATCGCCCCCAGCCAGTCCACTTCCACCCGCCCGGCCACCACCAGCACGCCGGTGCGGTCCTGCTTGATCGTCGAGTAGAAGCGCCCGTCGTGCAGCATCGAGGTGTGGGTGATCGGCATCACCCGGCCATCGGCCAGCACCGCCTCGCCCTGGACCTTGAAGCAGCCGGTGGCGGGCAGGTTGGGCTGGCGCTGCCAGGCGACCAGCCCGGTGCCGGCGAGCAGGGCCAGTGCCACCAGCGGCACGCCCCGTAACAGGGTGCGGTCGAGACGCCGGATCATTGCAGGCACCTCCGCCACTGCTGGTCGGAGACCCGTCCCACCTGGTCCTGGTGGACCATCAGCCAGTTGGCGCGGCCGTCCGGCTGCAGGCAGATCACCTCATAGAAGTCGGCGCTGCTGTACATCAGCAGGTCCGCCGGGCGACGTGCCACGCGCGCGAGCTGGTCGCGAAAGATCAGGGCATTGCGCTTGAGCTCCGCCAACTGCTGGGCGTTGTCCTCCACCAGGAGGATGTCCAGCTGGCCCAGGCGCAGCGTCTCCGTGGCCATCGCCCGCAACTCCGGCGGCTGGTACACCTGCACCGCACCGATCAGTGACAACCCCAGTACACCGGCGCCCAGTGCCACGGGCAGGCGTTGCCGCCAAAGGCGGAGCGCCGAGCGTGCATGCGCGAAGCGGGGCGGGCGGGGTGGCAACGAGGGGGGCGGGTCTTCCCGTGTCGGCAGGGGGGCAGGGACGGACGCGAGGGGCGCGACCACAGCCACGGTCGGCTCCTCGGCGGGGGCAGGCACAGGCTCGGTTTCGTGGGTGATCTGCAGCAGGTAGCCGGGGTTGAACATGTAGCCCCGGCGCGGCAGCGTCTGGATGATCTCCCGCTGGCGCTCGTCGTGCAGGAGCTGGCGCAGTGTGTAGATCTGCTGGTTGAGGCTGCCCTGGCTCACCACGCGGTCGTGCCAGGCGTATTGCAGCAGCTCGTCCCGGGAGACCACCTCGCCAGGGGACTGCAGCAGGCGCTCCAGCACCTTGCTGCCGGAGAACCCCAGTTCGATCCGCTCCTCCTGGTCGGCCTGGATCAACGAAAGCTGAAAACGCAGCGGATGGAAGCGGACCTGGCAGTCCGTACGACCGGTTCGCAAGTAGATGCAAGACATGTGGCCTCCACTCATTTTCTTGTTCTTTCCATGGGTAAGCAAAATCCGACATCTCGGTCAGAATTTCGGGGAAGGGCCGGGATGCGGGTGCGATTATTGAGGGTGGAGTCAGGTTTTTGGGGGGTGGTGGCGAGTATTGTCTTTGGCGAAATTTCCTATTGTCAGGTCAGCCTTTAAGGCTGCTTCCTCGGAATGCGAGAAGTAGCGGGTATGTGCGGCGAAATTCGCCAACTGGAAAGGTTTCGTGAAGGCTTCGTTGTGGCGGCTGGAGCGTCTTTGCAATGAGGTGCGTCAGGGCGTAATCGCTCTGAATAAGTCCTTTTGACGGGGGAGGGGCGCAGGGAGGAGGACGTTGCATTCAGGACGGAGGGGGGTGAAGCCGGGGAAGACGTGGCTTCTACAGAGTTTGCGATTTTTGTTGTCGGTTTTTTCTCTGGTTTTTGCGGTTGTGCCGGAATCATTCCGTGCCAAGGGTTTGCGTAACCGGGTTCGGCGCGGATGAGGGCATAAACCGTCCAGCAGGCTCATCCGCCGCCAAAGTAAAAAAGACGCCCCGGTTTCCCGAGGCGTAAAGCCAGGCTCTGCTGGACAGCGCAGGCTGGAGGGGGAGGAACCGGTCAGCCGAGCAGCGACATCACCAGGGAGGGCATCTGGCCGGCCTGCTTGAGCATGGAGATGCCGGACTGCATGAGCATGGTGTTCTTGGTCATGTTGGCGCTTTCGGTGGCGATGTCGGCATCGAGGATGCGGCCGCGCGCCAGGTCAGTGTTGTCCTTCATGTTGGCCAGGTTGTTGGCGGTGTGGTTCAGGCGGTTGATGTTGGCGCCGAAGGAGGCACGCATGCTGCCGATGGCGTCCAGGGTGCTGTCCAGGGCAGTGATGCTGGCGGTGGACTTGGTGTTGTCCTCGAGTGTCAGCTTCGACAGCTCTTCGGTCAGGGTTTTCTTCAGGGTGGCCATGTTGGCGCTGACGTCCAGGGTCAGGGTCTCGGCGGCGGTGGCGCCGATCTGGAAGTTGACCGCCTTGGAGAATTTGCCGGCGTCGGAGAACAGGTTGTCGCCGGCGTAGGTGGTGTTGCCGAAGATGTTTTCCACTTCCTTGGCCAATTGGTCGAACTCGGCCTGGATGGAGGTGCGGTCCTTGGCGCTGTTGGTGTCGTTGGCCGACTGGGTGGCCAGGTCCTTCATGCGCTGGACGATGCTGGTGATTTCGTTGAAGGCGCCCTCGGCGGTCTGCAGCAGGGAGATGGCATCGCCGGTGTTGCGGTTGGCGACGCCCATGCCGCGGGTCTGGGCATTGAGGCGGGTGGCGATCTGCAGGCCAGCGGCGTCGTCGGAGGCCGAGTTGATGCGCAGGCCGGTGCCCAGGCGTTGCTGGTTGAGGGCCAGGGTGCTGTTGGTGCGGTTCAGGCTGCTCTGGGTGACCAGCGCGGAATAGTTGGTGTGAATCGACAAAGCCATGGGTACTTCCTCTGCAAGTTGCCTGTGGGGCTGGCTGAACTGCCTGCCTGTGTCTGGAAAGCGACCGGCCCGGGAAGCGCCTTAAACATCGATTTCCAGACGCCTTGCTCAACCCAGGGTGCCCACCACCTTGAGCCCCACGCGCTCGGGAATCTCGTTCTGCGAGAGCACGTGCAGCCCCGGGCTGAACACCCGCGCGTAGCGCGCCAGCAGCGGGCGCAGCTGTGGCATCACGGTGAGGATCGGTGGGTGGCCCTCGCGGCGCAGGCGCTCCTTCACTGCCGGCATGGCGCCTTGCAGCTGGTTGAGCAGGGCCGGTTCCACGGGGATCGCGTCCAGGCTCACCGGCCCGGCCTGCTGCGCCAGGCTCAGGGCGCCGAGCAGGGTGTTCTCCAAGGCCGGATCCAGCAGGAACACCCCCAGCTCGCCGCGCTCCCCGGCGATCTGCGCAACGATGGTGCGGCGCAGCGCGTAGCGCGCATCCGCCGCCAGCAGCAGCGGGTCCTTGGTGCTCTCGCTGCCCTCCAGCAGGGCGGTGGCCAGGGTCACCACGTCGCGCAGGGGCACCTCGTCCTGCAGCAGGTGGCGGCAGGCGCGGTGAATGGGGCCGAGGCCCAGCTGGGCGCGCAGGGTCTCGGCCAGCTTGGGTGCCTCCAGGGCCAGGCGCTGCAGCAGCAATTCCACGTCGTCCAGGCGCAGCAGGTCCGGCAGGTTCTGGCGGATCACCTTGTTCAGGTGGGTGGCGATCACGCTGGCGCAGTCGATCACCTGGTAGCCCAGGTTCAGGGCGCGGGCCTTCTCGGTGGGCTCGATCCACACCACCTGCATGCGGTACGCCGGGTCGGTGGCGAGGATGCCGTCGATCTCGCCGTACAGCTCGGGGGAGGGGATGGCCATCAGCCGGTCGGCGTGGATCTCGGCGGACTCGATGGTCTGGCCGTTGATCTGGATGCTGTACTGCGAAGCCTTCAGCCGCAGGTTGTCGCGGATGCGCACCTCCGGCAGGAGGAAGCCCAGGTGCTCGGACAGCGACTGGCGCACCCCGCGCACCCGCTGCGGCAGCGGCGCGCCGCCGGCCTCGTTGACCAGCCCCACCAGCTTGTAGCCCAGGGACAGCCCCAGGCGCTCGACGCCGGGCAGGTCCTCCCAGCCCAGCGGCGCGTTGTGCGGGCTGTCCATGGCCAGGGCCAGGGCCTCGGTACGCTCCAGGGTGTGTGCCTCTTTCGGGGGCGCGCTGCGTGCCACCCGCCAGGCGACGAAGCCCACCAGCGCGGCGAAGGCCAGGAAGGCCAGGTGCGGCATGCCCGGCACCAGCGCCAGCACCACCAGGATGCCGGCCACCGTGGCCAGCAGCGAAGGCGAGGCCAGCAACTGGCGTTGCACCAGCGCGGTGATGTCGGCGGACTCGTTGACCCGGGTGACGATGATCGCCGCCGCCGTGGACAGCAGCAGCGCCGGGATCTGCGCCACCAGGCCGTCGCCGATGGTCAGCAGGGCGTACTGGCGGAAGGCGTCGCCACCGCTCATGCCGTGCACCAGCATGCCGATGGCGGTGCCGCCGAAGAGGTTGATCAGCAGCACCAGGATGCCGGCGATGGCGTCGCCCCGGACGAATTTCGAGGCCCCGTCCATGGCGCCGTAGAAGTCCGCCTCCTTGGCCACCTCGCGGCGTCGCTCGCGGGCCTGTTCCTGGTTCAGCAGCCCGGCGTTGAGGTCCGCGTCGATGGCCATCTGCTTGCCCGGCAGGGCGTCCAGGGTGAAGCGCGCGGTGACCTCGGAGATGCGCTCGCCCCCTTTGGTGATGACCATGAAGTTGATGATCATCAGGATCACGAACACCACCAGGCCGACGATGAAGTTGCCGCCGATCACCACCTCGCCGAAGGCCTCGATCACCTTGCCCGCCGCGCCGCTGCCGGTGTGGCCGTCCAGCAGCACCACGCGGGTGGAGGCCACGTTCAGTGACAGGCGCAGCAGCGTGGTGACCAGGATCACCGTCGGCAGCAGGGAGAAGTCCAGCGGCCGCTGGGACGAGACGCTGACCATCAGCACCAGGATCGCCAGGCCGATGTTGAAGGTGAACAGCGCGTCCAGCAGCAGCGGCGGCAGCGGCAGGATGATCATCGCCAGCACGCTGAGGATCACCAGCGGGATGCCGATCCGCCCGCTGCGCAGGCTGGCCAGGAAATGGGACAGGGTGGGCATGGGTCAGCCTCGTTTCAACAGGTCGTCGGGAATCGGGAAATGCTGCGGCGGCACCGGCCGCGCGCGGCGGCCTTGGCGCCAGGCGCGCAGTTGCAGGATGTAGTGCAGCACCTGGGCTACCGCCCCATAGAGCGGTGCCGGGATCTGCTGGTTGACCTGGGTGGTGAAGTACAGCGCCCGCGCCAGCGGCGGCGCCTCCAGCACCTCCAGGCCCCGGGCGGTGGCCAGCTGGCGGATGTACAGCGCCGTCTCGTCCACGCCTCGGGCGATCACGTAGGGCGCTCGTGCCCGTTGCGGGTCGTAGCGCAGCGCCACGGCGTAGTGCTCGGGGTTGACGATGACCACGTCGGCCTGGTCGATCACCCGGGTGATTTGGCGCTGGGCCATCTGCCGCTGCAGTTGGCGGATGCGCCCCTTCACTTCGGGGTGGCCTTCCTGCTGCTTGTGCTCTTCCTTGCGCTCCTGGCGGGTCATGCGCTGCTTGCGCAGGAAGAAGAAACGCTGCAGCGGCACGTCCAGCACGGCGAACACCACGAACACCGCCACCAGCGCCAGCGCCGTGTCGCCCATCAGCCGCAGTGCCCCGGTGATGGCCCCCAAGGTGTCGCCGTGCTGCAGCGCCAGCACCTCCGGCAGGCGCAGGGCGAAGGTGAACCAGGCCACTGCGGCCAGCACCGCCATCTTCGCCAGGGACTTGAGCAGCTCCGTCCAGTTCTGCCAGGCCACCAGCCGGCCCAGGCCCTTGATCGGGTTGAGCCGCGAGCCCTGGGGCTGCACGTTGCGCCAGGCGAACATCCAGCCCCCGGCCAGCAGCGAAAGCGGCACCACCAGCAGCGGCACCACCAGCAACGGCAGCAGCACCCCCACCAGGGTGGCGATGGCGCGGCCGGCCAGCGCCTTGAGGTCGTCCGCGCCCTGGTGGCCGGGCGCGGGCAACTGGTGCACCTCGCGGAACAGCTGCTCCAGGCCGTCGAGCATGCCCGGCAGTGCCGAGCGCAGTGCCAGCACCGCCACCAGCAGGGTGGCGCCGGTGGCCAGGTCGCGGGAGCGGGCCACCTGGCCCTCCCGGCGGGACTTGCGCAGCTTGTGCTCGGTGGCCTCCTCGGTGCGGTCCTGGGCGCTGGACTCAGCCATCGCGGGCCTCCAGCAGCAGGTTGCCGAGGCTGTCGAGGGTCGCCCGGGTCAGCTCCAGGTAGTTGCCCGGCAGGCTCGCCAGGGTCAGCGAGAGGCAGGCCAGGCCGATCACCACCGCAGCGGGGAAGCCCAGGGAAAACAGGTTGAGTGCCGGCGAGATGCGGTTGAGCAGGCCGAAGCCGAACTGCACCAGGCTCATGCACACCACCATCGGCAGGGCGATCAGCAGGGCGGCGGCGAACATCCAGCCGAGGCCGCCCAGCAGCGCATCCATGCCGGCGTAGTGCAGGCCGCTGCCCACCGGCCAGTAGAGGAAGCTCTTGTACAGCACGCTGACCACCAGCAGGTGCCCGTCGATGGCCAGGAACAGCAGCATCAGCAGGATGAAGTAGAGCTGGTAGATCGCCGAGCTGGAGGACACGCCGTTCAGCGGGTCGTTGTACACCGCCATGCTCAGCCCCAGCAGGGTCGAGACCAGGTCGCCCACCAGGCTGAACACCGCGAACACCAGTTGCAGGCTCAATCCCAGCAGCACGCCCACGGCGATCTGCTCCAGGGTCGCCAGCACCCCGGGGGCCGACAGCGGCTCCAGCGTCGGTGCAGGCGGTAGCACGCCGCCCAGGGCCCCGGTCAGCACCAGTGCCAGCAGCACCCGGGCGCGCACGCCCAGGGCGCGGTGGCCGAAGCCCGGTGCCGTGGCGAACAGCGCCAGGGTCCGGCACAGCGGCCACCAGTAGCGGGCCAGGCCTTCCAGGGCGGCGGTGGCCTGCAGCAGGGGATCGCCAGCCATGTTCAGCCCACCAGCCGCGCGGCCTGGCGGAAGGACTCGATGAACAGGTCGCCGAGCCGGGTGAGGATCCAGTGCCCGGCCAGCACCAGCATCCCCAGGGTGATGAGCAGGCGCGGCAGGAAGCTGAGCATCTGCTCGTTGATCTGCGTGGCGGCCTGGAAGATGGCCACCACCAGCCCGCCCAGCAGGCTGGGCACCACCAGCACGCAGACGATCAGGGCGATCACCTCCACGGCGTGGGCGATGATGGCGACGGCGGTATCGGGGGTCAGCATGGCGTGCTCCTCGTCCGTCAGTAGGGCTGCACGCTGCCGGCGAGGGTGCCCACCGTCAGCGCCCAGCCATCCACCAGCACGAACACCATCAGCTTGAACGGCAGCGAAACCATCATCGGCGACAGCATCATCATGCCCATCGCCATCAGCACGCTGGCCACCACCAGGTCGATGACCAGGAACGGCACGAAGAGCATGAAGCCGAGCTGGAAGGCGGTCTTCAGCTCGCTGAGCACGAAGGCCGGCAGCAACAGCAGGAAGTCCACCTCCTCGCGGCGCTCCGGCAGGGTCTCCCCGGCCAGCCCGGCGATGGCCTCCAGGGAGGCCTCGTGGGTCTGCGCCAGCATGAAGCGGCCGAGGATGTCGCGGCCCTTGCCAAGGGTTTCCTGCAGGGTCAGCCGGTCCTCCTCGAAGGGCAGGTAGGCCTCGTCGTGCAAGGCCTGCCACACCGGCCGCATCACCAGCAGCGTGAGCACCAGGGCGATGCCCACCAGCACGTTGTTCGGCGGGCTCTGCTGCAGGCCCATGGCCTGGCGGAGGATGGACAGCACGATGATGAAGCGGGTGAAGCAGGTCATCAGCATCAGCATGGCCGGCAGCAGGCCGAGCAGGCTCATGAGGATCAGCACCTGCAGCTTGACGCTGAAGTCCTGCCCGCTGGGGGTGTTCTCCAGGCTGAACAGCGTCAGTTCGCCGCCGGCCGCACCCGCCAGCCCCGGCATCATCGCCAGCACGGCGATCAGGGTGCGCAGCCAGCCGCTCATGCAGTCAGCCCCTGGAGCGGGTTGCCGGCCAGTTCGAGAATGCGCAGGCCGTAGTTGCCGTTCATCACCACCACTTCGGCCTTGGCGAACAGCGCGCCGTTGACCTTCACGTCCAGCGGTTCGCCAGCGAGCTTGTCGAGGATGATCACGCTGCTGGCGTCCACATCCAGCAGCTCGTTCAGGGCCACCTCCACCGAGGCCACCTCCAGGGTGACGTTGACCGGGATCTTGCCGAAGAAGCGCAGGTCCGGCGCGGTGGCGGCGGCGGTCACCGGAGTGACGTCGTCCAGCGGGCCCAGGGCCAGGGCATCGTTCGCCAGCAGGGCGCCGTCGTCGTTGTCGAGCGGGGTGTCGTTCATGCGGATTTCTCGCTTTCCAAGAAGGTGAGGAAGAGGGTGCCCTGGTCATCGAACAGGGCGCCGCGGAACAGCTTCTGGCGGTTGATGCAGACGTCGACCCGCTCCTCCATGCGGATCAGCATCACATCGCCCACCTGCAGCCCCAGCACGTCGGCCAGGGACAGGCGCGCCCGCGCCAGCACGCAGTCCAGGCGCACCGGCAGGTGCTGGATGGCCCGGGCCGGGTCGCCCAGCTGGCGCGTTGTGGTCGGTGCCGAGACCCGGCGGATCAGCTCGTCCGTCCAGGCCGCGTCCAGGTAAAGGCGCAGATCGCCGGGGCGCTGGCTGAGGTGGCTCAGGTAGCGCAGGGTCACGACGTACTCCCAATGCACCTCGGCGTAGCTGTCGTGCTGGCGCTCCAGCGGGCCCGGTGCGTCACCGGCCAGCAGTGCCTGGCCGAGGCGCGACAGCACCTGGCCGCCGATCCGCTCGCGCATGCGCGCCTCCGAGCTGCTTTCCGGCGGCAGTTCCTGGTTGGCCGGCGGCGTGCCGCCGTAGTAGCTCTCCAGCACCTCGCCCAGCAGGCTGCGGTCGATGCCGAAGCCCAACTGGCCGATGGGGGACTGGTAGATGCATTCGGGCGGCGTCTCGACCTGCTCCTCCACCTGCACCTCCTGCAGCTCCAGGTTCAGGCGGTAGTGGCCGAGGAAGTAGTCGCTGACCAGGCGCGGGTAGCGGAAGGCGGTGTCCCGCACGTAACCCGGGATCCGGTGGTAATGCCGACCCAGCTTCTGCGGCTGCAGGGTCGTGATGCATTCGGCAGGCACGTCGTTATGGATTTTTCGGCTTGTGTTCATGGGCATCCTCTGCGGCCGTTCGGGCGCCAGGTTCTTTAGGAAACCTGGCAGAGCGTTGTCGGTCCTTTCGCAGCGGATGCCTGGATCGCAGGTCGCGGCCCGGTTTTATCCGGGCGTTGCAGTAAAGAAGGCTCCTGCATCCGCGTGCGATTCGGATACTAGGAGCCGGCGAAGAAGGCTTTAAATCAATTGATCTCAAAAACCCCGCATTGATGAATTCTTGTCGTAGCTGACAGGAAATAAGGCCATTTGTGTGTGGACTTTTCCGATGCGGTGCTAGCGTCGTTTCCAGGCCAACGAGTCGACGCCCTTGCGTCCTCCCGAGCCCTCCGATCCATCACCTACCAACAACAGGCGAACACGCCCGGCGTCGATCCGACGCCAGGGCGCGGGGACGACTGCGCCCCGAGGTTTCGCGAACAGGACGTTTCGAATGGGGGTTACCACCGTGAACATGATGAGCGCTCTCCGCTTTCCCGGGGCCGACCCGCTGCCGGGGCTGGACCGGCCCGATGCCGCCGCCTGGCGCCAGGCACTGGTGATCGGCATGCCCTGGAGCGAGCACCACGCACCGCTGCTGGAGGCTCTGTGCCTGGGCGGCTGCGAAGTGCGCACCGCCCTCGACCTGGCCCAGGCCCGCGACCAGCTGCGCGACGGTGGCCTGGCCTTCCTGCTGCTGGGCGACCTGCCCGTCGAGCAGACCTGCCAACTGGCGGGCGAGCTGCTGCAGCGCCACCCGAACCTGACCCTGGTGCCGGTGGTGGGCTATGCCGACCAGGAGCGCGCCGCGGCTCTGCTGGAGCTGGGTTGCACCGACTACCTGCTGGCGCCCTTCGGCGATGGCCAGGTGGAGGCGCTGCTGTGCCGCCTGGCGCGTGCCGCGCGGGCCGACCAGGGCTTCGTCACCCGCTCGCGCACCGGCCGCCGCCTGCTGGCCCTGGCCCAGCGCATGGCGCTGTCGCGCACCCCGGTGCTGATCACCGGCGAGACCGGCACCGGCAAGGAGCTGATGGCGCGTTACGTGCACCGTTTCTCCGCCACCCCGGATGCCCCCTTCGTCGCGGTCAACTGCGCGGCGATTCCCGAGTCGATGCTCGAATCCATCCTCTTCGGTCATGAGCGTGGCGCCTTCACCGGCGCCGTCAGCGCCCAGCCCGGCAAGTTCGAACTGGCCAACGGCGGCACCCTGCTGCTGGACGAGGTGGGCGAACTGCCCCTGGCGTTGCAGGCCAAGCTGCTGCGGGTGCTGCAGGAGCAGCGCGTCGAACGCCTGGGCGGGCGCCGCGAGATCGAGCTGGACGTGCGCATCATCGCCGCCACCAACCGTGACCTGCAGACCGAGGTGGCCGCCGGGCGCTTCCGCGCCGACCTGATGTTCCGCCTCGACGTCCTCGCCCTGCACATCCCGCCGCTGCGCGAGCGCCCCGAGGACGTGCTGCCCCTGGCCCAGGCCCTGCTGGCCAAGCACGCGCCCCAGGACGCCGGCCGCGAACTGCTCACCGCCGAAGCCAGCCGCCTGCTGCTGCAGCACGACTGGCCGGGCAACGTACGCGAGCTGGAGAACTGCCTGCAACGCGCCCTGGTGCTGCGCAACGGCCTCTACATCCAGCCCGGCGACCTGCGCCTGCAGGGCGCCCAGCCGGTGCCCCGGGATGCCCTGCGCGGGCTCGGCCTCGACGAGGGCGGACGCGCGGCCCTGCGGGCCAGCGCCAAGCTCGCCGAGTACCAGCACGTGATCGACACCATCCGCCGTTGCGGCGGCCACAAGAGCAAGGCGGCGGCCAGCCTTGGCATGACGTCCCGGGCCCTGCGCTACCGCCTCAGCGCCATGCGCCAGCAGGGCGTGGTGCTTTGAACCGGAAGGAGACCGCCATGCCCAGCATCGCCAGCGTCCAGCAGCACCTGCTGGACCTCCAGCACACCCTGGCCGAGGCCAGTCGCGGCGGGGTGTTGCCTGCCAGGCCCTTGCCCGGGGGGCTGCCCCCCGGCCCGGCGGACAGCTTCGCCGCCGCCTTGCGCGCAGTGGACGCCCAGCAGCACGCCGCCAGCCAGGCCATGGCGGCGGTGGACAGCGGCCGTAGCACCGACCTGGTGGGCGCCATGTTGCAGAGCCAGCGGGCCAGCGTGTCCTTCAGCGCGCTGCTGCAGGTGCGCAACAAGCTGGCCACCGCCTTCGACGACATCATCCGCATGCCGGTGTGATCCGGACTGGGAGTTCTAGCGTGCTCGACAACATTCGCGACAGGCTGCCCGCCGGTGGCCTGCGACTCGACCCCCGCCTGGGCATGGCCGGCCTGGCCGCCGCTGCCGCATTGCTGGCGGCAATGGTCGTCTACTGGCTGTGGCGCGACAGCGTCGGCTACCGCGCGCTGTACGGCGCCCACGAGGCGTTTCCCGCCGCCGATGTGCTGCAGGTGCTCGACGGCGAAGGGGTGGACTACCGCCTGCACCCGCAGACCGGCCAGGTGCTGGTGCGCGAGGCCGACCTGGCCGCGACCCGCCTGCTGCTCTCGGCCAAGGGCGTGCAGGTGGCGGTGCCCCCCGGCTACGAGCTGTTCGACCGCGAGGAGCCCCTGGGCAGCAGCCAGTTCGTCCAGGACGTGCGCCTGCGCCGCAGCCTGGAAGGCGAGCTGGCGCGCACCATCGCCGAGCTCAAGGGCGTCGACCAGGTGCGCGTGCACCTGGCCCAGGAGCCCAGCCATTCCTTCGTCATCGGCCGCCGCGAGCCGGCCAAGGCCTCGGTGATGCTGCGCATGGCCGCCGGCCAGCGCCTGGCCCCGGAGCAGGTGGCGGCCATCGTCAACCTGGTGGCCGCCAGCGTGCCGCAGCTGGCCCCTGAGGCGGTCAGCGTGGTGGACCAGAACGGCGTGCTGCTGTCGCGCCAGGGCGTGGTCAACGGCGCGCTGCAGGACAGCCAGGTGGCCGAGGGCTACCGCCAGCAGGCGCTGGCCAACCTCGATGCGGTGCTGGCCCCGGTGCTGGGGGCCGGCAACTACCGGGTCAGCGTCAGCCCCGACTTCGACTTCAGCCAGAAGGAGGAGACCATCCAGGCCTACGGCGACACCCCGCGCCTGCGCAACGAAGTGGTGCGCAGCGAAAACACCCTGGACCAACTGGCCCTGGGTGTGCCGGGCTCCCTGAGCAACCGCCCGCCGCCGGCCCAGCCCGCCCCGCCGGCCGCGCAGAAGCCGGCCGCGCAGAAGCCGGCCGCCGGCACCCCGCCGCCGACGGACAACCCGGCCTCCACCAGCACCCGCAGCGAGAGCACCCGCCAGCACGAGCTGGACCAGCGCATCACCCACGTGCGCCACCCCTCGTTCCAGTTGCGCCGGCAGAGCGTGGCGGTGGTGCTCAACGCCGCCGCCGCGCCGGAGGGTGGCTGGAGTGATGCCGCACGCAAGGAGCTGGAAGAAACCTTGCGCGGCGCCGTGGGCTTCGATGCCGAGCGCGGCGACCAGCTGATCCTCAGCGTGATGCCCTTCGTGGCCCTCAAGACGCCCGAGGAGCCGGAGGTGGCCTGGTGGGAGAGCCCGCAGCTCTACGAATACGCCCGCTTCGGCGTGGTGGTGGTACTCGCCTTGCTGCTGCTGTTCCTGGTGCTCCGGCCGGCCCTGGCCGGGCTGCGCCGTCGCCAGGACGCGCCGCCAGCGGCCCTGGCGGACGGCTTGCCGACAGGGGAGCAGGGGTTATTGCCCGGCCGTGGACCGGGCCAGGCCTTGGGCGGGGGGGTGTTCGGCGAAGCCAACCCTTTGGCCGAGGTGCGCCTGCCGGCGCCCGGCTCGGGCCTGGAGATGCAGGTGGAGCACTTGCAGCTCCTGGCCAGGAACGACCCGGAACGGGTTTCGGAAGTCATCAAGCATTGGATAGGTCGTCATGAACGAGACAACGACTCCGCCTGAAGAAGGCGCGACCCAGGCGGTACGCAAGCGCGTGCCCCCGGGGCGCGCCATGAGTTCCCTGGAGCAGGCGGCGATTCTTCTGCTGAGCATGGGCGACGACATGTCGGCCAGCGTGCTGCGGCAGTTCGGCCGGGAAGAGATCGTCGCCCTCAGCCAGGCCATGGCGCGGCTTTCCAACGTCAAGCAACCCATGGTGTCGGAGGTGATCGGGCGTTTCTTCGACGACTACCGCGAGCAGAGCAGCATCAAGGGCGCCTCCCGCCAGTACCTGTCCGGCATGCTCGGCAAGGCCCTGGGCGGGGACATCACCCGCAGCCTGCTGGACAGCATCTACGGCGAGGAGATCCGCGCCAAGATGGCCCGCCTGGAGTGGCTCGACCCGCGCCAGTTCGCGGCGCTGATCGCCAAGGAGCACGCGCAGATGCAGGCGGTGTTCCTCGCCTTCCTGCCGCCGTCCATGGCCACCGACGTGCTGGAGTCGATGCCGGCCGAGCGCCAGGACGACCTGCTGCTGCGCATCGCCAACCTCACCGAGATCAACGCCGACGTCATCGCCGAGCTGGAGGCGCTGATCGAGCGCAGCCTGGCGGTGCTCGGCACCCAGGGGTCCCAGGTGCGCGGGGTCAAGCAGGCCGCCGACATCATGAACCGCTTCAAGGGCGATCGCGGGCAGATGTTCGAGCTGCTGCGGGCCCGCAGCGAGTCGCTGGTGAGCCGCATCGAGGACGAGATGTACGACTTCTTCATCCTCTCCCGGCAGAACCCGGCGGTGCTGCAGACGCTGATGGAGAGCATCCCGCTGGAGGACTGGGTGGTGGCGCTCAAGGGCGCCGAGGCCGAACTGGTCAAGGCGGTGCAGGGCGCGCTGCCCAAGCGCCAGGCGCAGCAGATGGAATCCATCAGCCGGCGCCAGGGCCCGGTGCCGCTGAGCCGTGTGGAGCAGGTGCGCAAGCAGATCATGGGCGTGGTGCGGGAAATGGCCGCTGCCGGTGAGCTGCAGATCCAGCTGTTCCGCGAAGAAACCGTGGAGTGAGTGATCCATGAACAGCCGAGTCATCAAGGGAGACAGTGCGGGATGGCGGCCTTACCGCTTCCCGCCGCGCAGTCGTCTGGCCGGGGTCATCGGCGAACGGGAGGCCGGCCTGGGTGGCCAGGCGGGCCTGTCCAACGGCTACCAGGCGGCCGTGGAGCAGGGTTACCAGGAGGGCTGCGAGCAGGGGCGCGCGGCCGGCCATGCCGAAGGCGTGGCGCAGGGCCTGGCGGAGGGGCGGCGCCAGGCCCGGGAGGAGATCCGGGCGGCCGCCCAGCAGCGCTTCGAGGAGGCCAGCGCGCCCCTGCAGCAGTTGATCGAGGCGCACCGCACGCTCAATCGCGACCTGGAGCGGCGGCGTCGCGAGGAGTTGCTGGAGCTGGTGCGCAAGGTGGCCCAGCAGGTGATCCGCTGCGAGCTGACGTTGAGCCCCATGCAGCTGCTGAGCCTGGCGGACGAGGCCCTGGCCGGGCTGCCGGGGGACCCGGGGGAGGTGGAGCTGCGCCTCAACCCCGAGGAGTGCGCGCGGCTGCGGGACCTGGCCCCCGAGCGCACCGCCGCCTGGCGCCTGGTGCCGGACGAGAGCCTGGGGCAGGGCGAGTGCCGCCTGGTCACCGCCCAGGCCGAGGCGGACATCGGTTGCCAGCAGCGCCTGGAGGCCTGCCTGGAGACGCTTTCCGACCACCTGATCAAGGAGCATTGAGGTGATGGGACTGGATGAACGATTCGACCTGGACCAGGCATTGCGCTCCCTGGACGGCGTCCAGCTGGCCACCGTCAGCGGCCGCCTGGTGCGGGTCTCCGGCATGCTGCTGGAGAGCCTCGGCTGCCGCCGCATGACGGGCCAGCGCTGCCGGGTGGAGACCGCCGACGGGCGCGGGCTGGAGGCCCAGGTGGTGGGCTTCGACCGCGACATCACCTACCTGATGCCGTTCAAGAAGCCCGAGGGGCTGATGGCCGGCTCGCGGGTCTTCCCGGTGCGCGACGGCCAGCGCGTGGGCATCGACGACAGCTGGTTGGGGCGGGTGGTCAACGGCCTTGGCGAGCCCATCGACGGGCGCGGGCGGCTGGCCGGGCGCGACCCGCTGCCGCTGGGGCTGCCCAGCGTCAACCCGCTGCTGCGCCGGCCGGTGACCGAGCCGCTGGACGTGGGCGTGCGCGCCATCAACGGCCTGCTGACCCTGGGCAAGGGCCAGCGGGTGGGGCTGTTCGCCGGCAGCGGGGTGGGCAAGAGCGTGCTGCTGGGGATGATCACCCGCCAGACCAAGGCCGAGGTGGTGGTGGTCGGGCTGATCGGCGAGCGTGGCCGCGAGGTGCAGGAGTTCATCCTCCACGCCCTGGGGCCCGAGGGCCTGCGGCGGGCGGTGGTGGTGGTAGCGCCGGCCAGCGAATCGCCGCTGATGCGCCTGAAGGCCACCGAGCTGTGCCACACGGTGGCGGGCTACTTCCGCGACCAGGGCCATGACGTGCTGCTGCTGGTGGATTCGCTGACCCGCTACGCCATGGCCCAGCGCGAGATCGCCCTGGCCCTGGGCGAGCCGCCGGCCACCAAGGGCTACCCGCCGTCGGTGTTCGCCCTGCTGCCGGAGCTGGTGGAGAGCGCCGGCAACGGCGCGCACGGGCAGGGCAGCCTGAGCGCCATCTACACCGTGCTGGCCGAGGGCGACGACCAGCAGGACCCGGTGGCGGACTGCGCCCGGGCGATCCTCGACGGGCACATCGTGCTGTCGCGGCGGCTGGCGGACATGGGCCACTACCCGGCCATCGACGTCGCCGCTTCGGTCAGCCGCTGCATGGCCCAGGTCACCAGTGCCCGCCACCAGGGCGCCGCGCGGCAGTTCAAGGAGCTGCGCGCGGTGTACGAGCGCATCCGCGAACTGATCCCCCTGGGCGGCTACACCCCGGGGCAGGACCCGCGCACCGACCGGGCGGTGCAGCTGGCGCCCAGCCTGGAGGCCTACCTGCGCCAGGACACCCATGAAGCGGCCGAACTGGAAACCACCCTGGACAACCTGTTGCACCTGCTGGGAGGCCTATGAAGCAGCGCATCGAATCCCTCGACCGTCTGGCCCTGTTGCGGGCCGGCAAGGTCCGCGACGTGCAGGCACGGCTGGCCCACCAGGCCGACCTGTGCCAGCGCTGCCGGGCCAACATCCAGGCCCTTGAGCAACTGGCGGCCGCGTCCAGCGGCGGTGCCTCGCCCCTGGAGCGCGACAACGCCCAGCGCTACAAGCTCACCCTGCACCGGGCCCTGGCCTGGCAGCGCCGCGAACTGGCCACCTTCGAACAGATGCGGGAGCGGCTGCAGGCCGAGCTGCAGCAGGCGCGCTTCGACGAGCTGCGCCTGGCCCATGTACGGGATGACCAGCTGGCTCAGTGGCACCAGTTGCAAGCCCGCCAGGAACAACGCCAGCAGGACGCCATGGCCACGCAGAGCTGGCTGCGCGGCCGGTATTGACGGGGCCGTCTGCCCGGCGGTGCGCGTACCCGTCCCGGGCTGAAGCCCGGGCTGCGCCGTGCGCGCGATTCGCGGCGGCGTTTAAGCGGGGGGCGATGCGGGTCGCCCAGTGGGAGGGAACCCGTTTGCCCCACTGGAGGCCCCATGGAAATCAACCGAACCCTGCCCGCAGCCCCTGTGACACCGCTGGAGGCGACGTCCCGTCATGATCGGGAGCCGTCCTCGGTGCCGGCAGGCGTGGCGAGCCTGCGTGCCCGGGAGGCGTCGATGCCGCTGGAGGCGCTGCAGGAGGCCCTGCGGGAGCTGCCGGAGATCGACCTCGACCGGGTGCTGGCGCTGCGTGAGCTGCTGCGGGAGAAGGGCCTGGACACCCGGCCCGATAGCCTGGCCCGGGCCATGCTCGGCCACCACCGGGGCCAGGAGGGGTGAGCGCGGCGAAGCGCCAGCAGGTGCTGGCCACCGTGGAGGCAGACCTGTTGGCCGATCACCGTGCGATGCCGGCGCTGCTGGAGCACCTGCATGCGCTGCATGCGGCCCTGGGGCGGCACAACCAGGGCCAGGTGGACGCGCTCAACGGTTACATCCAGCAGGCGGTGGACGCCATGGCCGAGCGCGCGCAGCGGCGCAACCGGGTGTTGCGGGCCAATCGCCTGGCCGAGGGGCGCGGTGGCATGGCGCGGCTGCTGGCCTGCTACCCGAAAGAGCGCGCACAGGCCCTGCGGGTGGTCTGGGAGGAGCTGGGGGAGATGCTGCAGCAGTGCCGCCGCCTCAACGAGCGCAACGGGCGCCTGCTGGCCGCACAGTGCGAGCTGATGGACCGGTGGCTGGAGCCGTCGCTCTACACGCCGGCCTGAGGCGTGGGGCGGCGCTGTCGGCGGCAGCGCTCGGAGCAGTAGCGCACCTCGTCCCAGCAGCGCGCCCATTTGCGCCGCCAGGCGAAGGGCAGGCCGCAGGTGGCGCAGGTCTTCTGCGGCAGGTGGGCCTTCTTCACAGCGCCTCCCCGGCGTCGAGCCGGGCCAGCAGGGCTTCGCCCCGGGCCCAGAGGGCGTCCTGCTTGGCCTCGTCCATGCGCTCCAGGCTGCGGTAGATCATGCCCAGGCGGTGGTTGCCGCGCAGGCGGTCGCGGTGGCGCATGAGGAAGTGCCAGTACAGGGCGTTGAACGGGCAGGCCCGCTCGCTGGTGCTCTCGCTGACCTTGTAGTGGCAGCTGCCGCAGTAGTCGGACATGCGCTTGATGTACTGGCCGCTGGCGCAATACGGCTTGGAGCCCAGGTAGCCGCCGTCGGCGTGCATGACCATGCCCAGGGTGTTGGGCAGTTCGACCCAGTCGAAGGCGTCCATGTAGACCGCCAGGTACCAGTCGCAGATGGCCGGCGGGGCGATCCCGGCCAGCAGGGCGAAGTTGCCGGTGACCATCAGCCGCTGGATGTGGTGGGCGTAGGCATGTTCCAGGGTCTGGCCGATGGCCTGGCGCATGCAGTTCATGCGGGTGTCGGCGGTCCAGTAGAAATCGGGCAGCGGACGCCGGTTGCCGAAGGCGTTGCGCTGGGCGTAGTCGGGCATCTGCAGCCAGTAGATGCCGCGCACGTACTCGCGCCAGCCGATGAGCTGGCGGATGAAACCTTCGGCGGCGTTCAGCGGAACGTCGCCGCGCCGGTAGGCGCTTTCCACGTCGTCGCAGAGGCGGCGCAGGTCCAGCAGGCCGATGTTCAGCGCGGCGCTGATGCGCGCGTGGAAGAGGAAGGGCTCGCCTTCGGCCATGGCGTCCTGGTAGTCGCCGAAGGCGGCCAGGCCCTGGTCGAGGAAGCATTGCCAGAGGCGCTCGGCCTCGGCGTGGGTGACGGGGTAGTCGAAGCCCTCCACCTGGCCGTAGTGGTCGCTGAAGCGCTGGCGCACCAGGTCGATCACCGCCGTGGTGGTGGCGTCCGGCGGGAAGCGTGCCGGCAGCGGGGCCTTGACGCCCTTGGGCAGGGCCTTGCGGTTCTCGGCGTCGAAGTTCCAGGCACCGCCCAGCGGGGTGCTGCCATCGGGCTCCATGAGCAGCCCGGTGCGCTTGCGCATCAGCCGGTAGAACAGCTCCATGCGCAGTTGCTTGCGGCCTTCGGCCCAGCCGGCGAAGGTGGCGCGGCTGCAGAGGAAGCGGTCGTCCTCGTGCCACACCTGGGGCAGGTCGACGGCGCGCAGGGCCTGCTCCAGGCGCCACTCGCCGCATTCGGTGAGGTGCACTTCCCGCGCCTGCAGCTGCGTGGCCCAGCGGCTGAGTTCGCCGGGCAGGCTGCCGCTGTTGGCGGGGTCGTCGAGCTGCACGTAGTGCACGGTGAAGCCGCGTTGGCGCAGGGCCTCGGCGAAGTGCCGCATGGCGCTGAGGATCAGCACGATCTTCTGCGGGTGGTGCGGCACGTAGCGGGTCTCTTCCTGCACTTCGGCCATCAGCACCGCGTCCTGCGCGGGGTCGAGGGCGCGCAGGGCGGCGAGGTCGAAGCTCAGCTGGTCGCCGAGGACCAGCGCCAGGCGGCGTACGGGCATGGCGTTACCAGGCCGATTGCAGGGAGATCGGCAGGCGCATCGGCTCCTGCGGGCCGCCGCCGAGGCCGCAGGCTTCGTCCTGCACCACCTGCTGCACGAGGTGGAAGGGCACCGGGGTGATGCCCTGGAGCACGTCGCGGGCCTGGGTCATGGAGCGCAGGTGGAGCACCTTGCCCTGTTCGTCGAGCACCGGCTCGCAGCGCTGTGGGGTGATGGCGTGGAGGACGTAGTTACCGCCTTCCAGGGCGATCAGTTCGAGGCTGTTGAGCTGCTGGGACTGGGCGAGGTTGAACAGCTGCTGCAGGTTCATGGCACGTTCCTCTCGTGGGGTGGTTCACCAGGGCAGGGGCTCGCCGGTGTAGGCGTAGAAGCCGCCGCTGGCCTCGGGGCCGGTGCGGTCGATGACCGCCAGCAGCTGCTCCGCGGCATCGGCCGGCGGGCGGCCCGTCTCCCCGCCCCGGAAGGGCTGCGAGAGGCGGGTGTTCACGGTGCCGGGATGCAGCGCCAGGACCACGCTGGCCGGCTGCCGGCGGGCGAGTTCGATGGCGGCTGTCTTCACCAGCATGTTCAGGGCGGCCTTGGAGGCGCGGTAGCTGTACCAGCCGCCGAGGCGGTTGTCGCCGATGCTGCCGACCTTGGCCGAGAGCAGCGCGAGGACGCTGCGGCGGCGGTCCAGCAGGCCGCTGAAATGGCGCAGCACCAGGGCGGGGCCGAAGGTGTTGGCCTGGAAGGTGGCCAGCAGTTGGGCGTGGTTCAGGTCGCCCAGTTTCTTCTCGGGCATGAACTGCTCGGTGTGCAGCAGCCCGGCGGCATTGATGATCACCTGGAACGGCCCGAGGGCCTCCACGGTGCGGGCGGCGGCTTCGATGCTGGCCTCGTCGGTGAGGTCCAGCCGGGGCGTGCTGGTGCGGCCCAGGCCCAGGGCGAGGCCGCAGCGCGGGTCGGCGGCCAGGGCGTCGAGCAGGGCGCCGCCGATGCCGCCGCTGGCGCCGATCACCAGGGCGCGGTAGCCGTCGGGGAAGCTGGGCAGGGTCATGGTGGGTTCAGTCCCGCTTGCGGAAGAACAGGGTGACCTGGCCCAGCTCGACGCCGAACTTGGTCATGAAGGAGCGGTTGGCCAGGGTGCGGTCGTCCAGCAGGTACATCCAGTCGTCGAAGTTGACGTGGTAGGTGGTGCCGTCCACCGGCAGCTCCAGCACGTAGCGCCAGCGCAAGGCGTTGCCGGCGACTTCGCCCTCGGCCACGCCGACCACGTCCGGGGCGGTGCCGCGCCAGTGGTTGGGGCCATCGGGGCGCAGGGTCCAGACCCGCTGCTGGCGGGTGCCGTCGCTGTAGGTGAAGCGTTCGTCGAGGATCAGCCGGCCGGCTTCCTCGCGGCCCTGGATGTCGACGTGGAAACGCTTGATCACCTTGCCGGAGCGGTCCTGGAACATGCCCCAGGCGTCCACCCCGCCGACGAAGTAGCGGCGCAGGTCCAGGGTGGGGTTCTCGTCCTTGTAGTCGCCCACTTCCACCTGGCTGCAGGCGCTGAGCAGCAGGCAGAAGAGCAGGGCCAATCGCGATTTCATGGTGGGCTCCGTAAAAAGTTGTACATGGATGGAGTGAATGTACAAGAAAATCTGTATTTGTCGAGTGTTTGTATAGGATTTTGGGCGGCACGGGACAGCCGGCCGCCCGAGGAGGGCAGCCGGTGGGGATCGGGTGAGGGAGAGGGGCGGAGCGGTGGGTGCGGTGCGGATCAGTCGAGGACGACGTGGGGCAGGAAGCGGCTGGTGTCCTTGGTGATCAGGCTATCGTCCTCGCGGATGCCCATGCCCGAGGCGGTGTCGCCGATGACCCAGGAGCCGATCAGGGTGTAGCTGTCGCCGAACTTCGGCAGCGGGGCGAACTGCTGGAGGATGTAGGGCGCGTCGGTGTAGGGGCCGTCTTCGGCGATGCGTTCGTCCCCTTCGGTGCGGATCTCGATGTTGGCGCCTTCGCGGGAGAAGAACGGCTTGCGCACCCAACCCTTGGGCACCGGGGCGCGCGGGTCGGCGTCGAGGTGGCTGGGCAGCAGGTTGGGGTGGCCCTCGTTGAACTTCCACAGCAGCGGGAGGATGCCCTTGTTGCTGATGATGGATTTCCACGCGGGCTCGACGAACTGGGTGTCGCAGCGCGGCACGGCTTCGCCGAAGGGCTCGCGGAAGATGTGCTCCCAGGCGTGCAGCTTGAACAGCCGGGGAATCCAGTTGCCCTGCAGGTCGACGAAGCGGCCTTCGGCGGTGAGGCCGATGTCTTCGATGTCGATGTGCCGGGCGTCGATGCCCGCCAGCCCGGCCATGCGCCCGAGGAAGTCGGTGGTGCCCCGGTCTTCCACCGAGCCGGCGATGGCGGAGAAGTAGAAGGGGGTGTCCTTGGCGAAGGTGTCGAAGGCGCGGATCAGGTCTTCGGCCAGGGTGTTGAACTGGTCGGCCTCGGCGGGCAGGACGCCGCGGCGGATCTGGTCCTCCAGCCAGAGCAGTTGCACCGAGGCGCACTCCAGCAGGGAGGTGGGGGTGTCGGCGTTGATCTCCAGCAGCTTGGCCGGGCCGCGCCCGTCATAGCTGAAGTCCATGCGCCCGTAGAGGTGCGGGTGGCCTTCCTTCCAGGAGGTGCGGACCAGATCGAAGAACGCCGGCGGAATCGCCAGGCCGCTGAGCAGCTCCTCGCTCTCCACCACGCGCTCGACCACGTCCAGGCACATCTGGTGCAGCTCACGGGTGGGCTGCTCGATGTCCTGGGTGACCTGTTCGCGGGTGAAGCGGTAGTAGCCGCTTTCGTCCCAGTAACGCTCGCCGTCGATGGTATGGAAGGCGAAGCCTTCGCGCTCTACGCGCTCACGCCAGTCGGGGCGTTCTTCGATGCTGATCTTGTGCATGGCCTTTCCTTAGCCGCCGAAGCCGAAACCGCCGGTCTTGCCGCCCCAGCCACCGCGTGCGTTGGCTTCGCTGCCGAAGCCGCCACGGGAGATGGTGGAACCCACCGCTGAGCTGGTGCTGCCGGTCTTGCTGCTCAGGCTCTTGCCCAGGGTCTGCTGGGTGTAGGTGGAGGAGGGGCTGCTGCGGGCCTGGGTGGAGCGGCTGAAGGTCTTGCCCTGCTCGATCTGCCGGGACAGCGTTGAGGTGGAGTAGCCACCCCGGGTGTCGCGGTACTGGTAGATCGGCTGGGAATAGTAGTGGTTGCCGCTGTTGCCCATCATGTGGCCGATCAGCAGGCCGGTGAGCAGGCTGTTGTCGCTGTGGCCGGTGCTCTGCACCACCTGCTGCTGGGCCTGCTCGTAGGTGTCGCGGCTGACCTGGTTGGTCATGGACAGCTCGAAGCCGGCCAGGCGCGGCATGAACTTGCCGTCCGAGGTGGCCTGGCAGTAGCCGGGCACGAAGTCGGCATCGCAGGCGTCCTTGCTGTCGTAGGTGGGGGCGATGGCGCGGTGGTCGGCCATGGCGGTCATGTAGGCGTCGGAGCAGACGTCCACGGGGAACTTGTCGGCGACGCAGGCCTGCACGTTCTTGAAGGTCTTGGTGGCGGTGACCTGGACCGTGTCCTGGGGCTTGCTGCAGCCGGCGATGGCCAGCGGCAGGGCGCCGGCCAGGACCAGCTGTACGGAGTTACGCTTTCTCATCGGGGTGTCCTCGCGTCGCCGTCTCAGGTCGAGGGGGTCATGCAGGCGGAGTTGAGGAAGCCGATGCTGATGGCCACCGAGGCGGAGTAGATGGCAGCGGCGTGCTCGCCACGGGCGATGCGCCCCGGCAGGTCCTTGAGCACCAGGCTGGCGACGAAGAAGGCCAGCAGCTGGACGATGGCGGCGATCACCACCCAGACCACGAAGTCCAGGACGCTGACGCTGTAGGCGATGATGTTGCTGGCCGGCAGGGCGAAGCCCACCAGGGAGCCACCCAGGGCAACGGCGGCGGCGCTGTTGCCTTCGCGGATCAGGGCGAATTCCTTGTGCGGGGTGATGCGCGTGTAGACGAACTGGAACAGCGCGAACAGGGCGGCCGCCACCAGGATGTACACGGCGAAGCCGAGTACGGCCGGGGCGTTGAGGGACATGCGCAGGGCGTCGAGCATGTGGGGTCTTCCTTGGTCAGAGAACGTTGATGTCGGTGATCTGCAGCGTCACGCCCACCGCGGTGGTGAGGCTGATGACGCCGTCTTCGTCTTCCTCCACCGAGAAGAGCAGGAACTCCCTCCGGTTGAGCAAGCCGATCTCGCGGGCATAGAGCATGCTGTGGTGCTCGATGCCATAGCTGGCTTCGGGGCTGACGACGAACTCGCGCAGGGGCACCAGTTCGGTCTGGCCGTCCTCGCTGCCCCACTGGCGGATGTATTCCTCACCCTCCAGCTCGTACAGCGGCATGCCGATGCGGGCGTTGGGGCCGGCCAGGCGCATCAGCTCGTCGCGGCTGTTGATGGCCGTCACCTGGTGGTAGCCGAAGAGGATGATGGACTCGATGTCGCTGTCGTCCGGGCCGTTCATCAGCACCTGGAGGAAGTAGTCCTCGTCGTCCAGGTAGAAGCGTTTGATGCGGGTGGACTGGCCCAGTTCCAGGGTGCCGACGGCCCAGACCTTTTCGTCGCCGGGGATCTCGACCCCGGTCTGGCCGTCCAGCAGGGCCTTCAGGGAGCGGTCCAGGCACAGCATGCGGCCGGCGGCCAGGCCCAGGGGCTGGCTGTCGCTGACGTGGCGGGTGCCGGTGTTGCTGGGCAGGGGCGGCTCCAGGCCGAGCCAGCGCTTGAGGGTGCTCACAGGGCGTCTCCTTGCAGGCGGTCAGTGGCGATGTAGAAGATCTCGCCGCCTTCGACGTTCAGCTCGTTGGCGGGGTTGATGGCGAACTGGGTGGCGCCCGGCGCGCGGTAGCCGATCAGCGTGGCGCCGTGCTCCTGGCGCAGGCGGATGTACAGCTCGCCGCAGGTGGTGCGCAGGCTGGCCGGCAGCACGTGGCGGTACTGGGTGGCGCCTTCGCCGACACACAGCAGCTCGGTGACCACGGCACTGGAGCCCGGGTCCTGGGAGGCGCGCACCAGCATCTCGATGGCCATGTTGGAGGTGCACTCCAGCTCCGGGGCGTAGCGGCGGGCGAGGGCGGCGCGCTCGGAGTCGGTGAAGTGGGCGACCACGTGGCCGGAGGTGCCGATGGCCTTGAGGGTGAGGACGATGGCCAGGGTCAGGCTGTCGGAGCGGGTGTGCACCAGGATCCGCTCGGCCCCTTCGACCCCTGCACGGCGCAGCAGGGCGGGGGTGTCGAGGGAGTCGCCACGGACGAAGGAGGCGCGGCCGGGCAGCGGGTTCTCTTCGAGCAGGGCATCGCAGATCACCAGGTTGTCGTCACGGGTGATGGCGTCCTGGTAGAGCAGTTCGACGATGCGCTCGCTGGCTTCGCCTTCCCAGCCGATCAGTACGGTGTGGCCCTTGAGGGTCGAGTAATCGCCCAGTCCCTTCATGTTCTTTCTCCAGAGTTCGCCGACGGAGGTGGATGCCTTGCCGATCACGGCGGTGAGCAGGGCGATGCCGCCGAGCATGATCCACAGGGTGGTGACCAGCTTGCCGGGCGCGGTCTTCGGCGAGAGGTCGCCGTAGCCCACGGTGGTGGCGGTGGTCAGGTAGAAGTAGGTGAAGTCGATGCCCTGGGTCAGGTGCTCTTCACCGGCCAGGGTCAACAGCAGGTAGGACAGGCTGTAGTGGCCTGCCAGCAGCATGCCGATGCCGGCCCAGCCGAAGCGCTGGAAGAAGGCCGAGGTGTGGTAACGCAACAGCAGCATCAAGGACATGGCATCCACTCCAACAATCTGTCCATTCGGGGCCGGGTGATGATCCCGGCGCGCCGTTTCAGTTTCCTTGCACGTCCAGCCGCTTCGAGTGCATCAGCCAGGCCACTAGCACACCGGCGACGGCACCGGCGATGTGGGACTCCACCGACACGCCCGGCACCGGGATGAACCCGTACACCAGGCCGCTGTAGCCGGCCAGGGCCGCCAGGGCCACCAGCAGGCTGGCGAAGCTGCGCTGGAACCAGGCCCGTGCCAGCAGGTAGGTCCAGAGGCCGAAGATCAGCCCGCTGGCACCGACATGCACGCTGGTTCGCCCGAATACCCACACCAGTGCGCCGCCGAGCAGGGTCACCAGCAGCGCGACGCGCAGGTAGCGGCCCAGGCCTTCGGTGCTGACCAGCCAGCTGAGGACGATAAAGGGAACCAGGTTACTCAAAAGGTGACGGAAAGATCCGTGCAGGAACGGGGCGAAGATTACACCCTGCAGGCCGTAAATGCTGCGGGGAATGATGCCATGGCGTACGAGACTGTCGCCGGTGACGCTATTGACGATCTGGATGACGACCATGAGGGCCGCCAGGACGAGGATGACGCGGATGCGCTTGCCGGACTCCATGGTGGCGTCCCGAACTCCATGCGAAAGGGGGCGGGGCGGGCGGTTGCCCGCCCCGCAGGGGTGTTACTGGGCGCTGTCCGAGGACTGCTTGGCCTTCAGGCGGGCCAGCACGTCGGCGGCGCTGCCGCTCTGGGCGCCGATGCCGGCTTCCTGCAGGCGGCGCTCCAGGTCGCCACCGTTGGCGGCGGTCTGCATTTCCTCGGCGGCGGCCAGGCGGGCGTCCTGCTCGTCCTGGCGCTGGCGCAGGCGGTTCAGGCTGTCCAGGGCGGACTCCACCTTGCCGTTGGCGCCACCGGTGGCTTCGGCGGTGGCGACGCGGGCGCGCTGCACCACTTCGCGGGCCTTGGCCATCTCGATCTGCTGCTTCAGGCTCTTCAGCTGGCCTTCGGCCTTGTTGACCTGGGCGTGCAGCATGTCGGCCTGCTTGCCGAACTGCTCGGCCTGGTTCTTCTCCTGGTCACGCTGGGCTTCCAGTTCGGCGATCTTGTTGGCGCACTCCAGGGCCAGGCCTTCTTCGCCCTTGTTCAGCGCGGCGGTGGCCTTGCCTTCCCAGTTGGCGATGTCGTTGCCCAGGCTTTCCAGGCGCTGCTGGGACAGCTTCTGCTTGGCCTTGATGTCCACCAGGCCGTTGCGGGCCTGCAGCACGGCCTTGTCGGCATCACGCATTTCCTGCTCGAGGATGCGGATGGCGTTGGCGTCGACGATGGCTTCGCCGACTTCCGAGGCACCGCCACGTACGGCGGTGATGATTTTTTTCCAGATGCTCATGGGGCTTCTCCTGCGGGGGAATTCGGTCAGGCCTTGAAGTGGTCTTCGAAGGCTTCGACGGCGCGGATCACGTTCTCGGCCAGGGTGAAGACCTCCTGCACGATGACGGTCAGCGACGAGGCGGCGCTGAGGGCGCCGAACATGGAGTACACCTCCTGCCCGTCGATCACTTCGACCCCGACCGAGGACAGCGGGAACAGGTCGCGGGTACGCAGTACCAGGGCGTTGAAGTAGTGCGGGTCCTTCACGTCGCTGACCGGTACCAGGGTGGCGTCGACCATGATGTGGTCGCCTTGCACCGCCAGGTAGATCGGCAGGTCGCCGTATTCGGTCATGGTCAGCTTCAGGCCGGCCTGCTCGCCCTCGGCGACGCTCAGCAGGATTTCACCCGCGGCCACCAGTTCCAGTTCGGCCAGGGCGCTGTGAAGCGAGCTGAGGGTCCAGTTGCTGTTCTCGGTCATGTAGTCCTCCAGTTTGACTCGGTCGCCCAGAAAGGGCTGCCGTAACGCTCTCTCGATGCCTTTAAGGGCGTTCACGTTTTCGGGAAGGATCCAGAATTCGCGCTTCACCAAACCCGCATCGCGAAGTCGGTTCCTCATATCGCGGACATAGTCGGCAGAAGTCTTGCCCTTGGGCGAAGTAGCCTTCCGTTCGGTCGTATCCGTGGTCTTCTTGCGAGGCATTTCGCTCCTCCTCAAGTGCAACGGAGCGAACATTACGCCGGTCCGAGCGGTTGCGCAATTCCTTACATGAAAGATTTTATGAATCTTTCATGTAAGTATTTTTTGCGGCTCTTTACGGTCCTGCGCAAAGGCCCGGCACAGGGCCGGGCGCGTGGCATTGCAGAGGGGAAGGGGCTTCAGCGGGTGCGGATCTCGCCGTTGGCGAGGCTGTGGGCGTCGTTGCCCATGGCGTCCTTGAGGTCCAGGTCCGCGCCCTTGCGGCGCAGGGCTTCAAGCAGCTCGGTGCGCTGGAACAGGGCGGCGTACATGGCGGCGGTCTGCCCGGCGGCGTTGCGCTGGTCGGTGGGGCAGTCGGCCTGCATCAGGCGCCGGGCGATGCCCAGTTCGGCCTTGAAGATGGCGCCCATCAGGGCGGTGTTGCCGCGTTGGTCCTGCAGGCAGGGGTTGGCGCCAGCGGCCAGCAGGGCGTCCACGGCTTCGGCGTGGCCATGGTAGGCCGCGAGGATCAGGGCGCTGTAGCCCTTGGCGTCCTGGGTGTCGAGGTCGTAGCCGGCCTCGATGAAGGTGGCGAGCATGTCGGTGCGGCCGTTGCGCGCGGCCTCGAAGAAGTAGTCGGCCAACTGGGCCTTGATGGCGGCCTCGTCCGGTTGCGCGGCGACCGCCAGGCTGCTGGCCAGCAGTAGGGTGCAGAGTAGGGCTTTCATCGGGCTATGTCCCAGTACCGTGTTGGGAAGGCAAGTTGGTTATCGAGTTCTGCTGATGTCTCCTGTTTCGCCTTGCCAGGCGAGTTTCTTTTTTCAATCGCCAAAAAAGAAACCAAAAAGGCTCGCCCCTGCATCCGGGTCCCGCTTCGCGGGACTCCCCTCGCTCCATCGTTGCTTCGGGGGGCGGCGCGATGGGCCATCCATGGCCTGGCGCGCCTCTCGCGGCATCCATGCCGCTCGCTCCCCTGCACAACGACTGCACTCGGCCTCCTGAAGGGGCAGCTTCCCTGCCTCAGCTTCACGACCAGGCGTGAGCCCGGTGTGCGCTCAAGGCCTGCCCGCTCTCCCATCAAAGGAAGAGGTTGGCTGAACGACCTTGGAGCGTTGCAACACAGGAAAGAAGTACGGCAGTTCATCGCGGACTCCAGGGGCCGGCCCGCATGAAGCGGGCCGGCGGTTGGGTCAGTCGGAGAGTTTCGCGGCCAGGGCCTTCACCTTGGCCAGGTCGCCACCGGCCACCTGGGTGACGCGGGTGCCGTAGTCGGCATCGGCCTTGTAGAGGAAGGACAGCATGATGTGCTTGCTCTCGCTGTCGGTGCCGGCCAGGGACTGGCCGAAGCTGTTCACCAGGTCCTGCTTCTCCTTGCGGCTGTAGGAGCGGTACAGGTCACCGGCCTGTTTGAAGTTCTGCTCGCGCTGGATGCGGCGCTGCTGGGTGGTGCCTTGCAGCGGGGTTTCCACGTAGCGGGCGGCGGTCGTCTCTTCACGCGGCTCCAGGCGGCTCGGCTGGTAGTTCACGCCGCTCAGGCTGTGGCCGGCGTTCATCGCGCCGTCCTGGTTGCCGTTGTTGACCGGGACCTTCGGGCGGTTGACCGGCAGCGACAGGCCGTTGGCGCCGACGCGGTAGAGCTGGGTGTCGGCGTAGGCGAACACGCGGCCCTGCAGCAGGCGGTCTTCGGAGGGCTCGATGCCGGGCACCAGGTTGGACGGTGCCATGGCCACCTGCTCGGTCTCCTGGAAGAAGTTGTCGACGTTGCGGTTCAGCACCATCTGGCCGACCTTGCGCTCCGGCACGTCAGGCCAGACCTTGGTGGCGTCCAGCGGGTCGAACTCGAAGCGCGCCAGGTCCTCGGGCTTGAGCACCTGCACGTAGAGGTCCCACTTCGGGTAGTCGCCCTTGGCGATGGCGTTCACCAGGTCGTTGGTCATGTGGCTGTAGTCCTTGCCCTGGACGGCCTCCACTTCCTTCGGGTCGAGGTTGCGGATGCCCTGCAGGCTCTTCCAGTGGAACTTCACGTAGCTGACCTCGCCCTTGGCGTTGACCAGCTTGTAGGCGTGCACGCCGTTGCCGTCCATGAAGCGGTAGCCGGCCGGGGTGCCCTCGTTGGAGTAGAGCAGGGTCAGGGTGCGGATGGCCTCGGGGTGGTGGGAGAAGAAGTCGAAGCGGCGCGAGTCATCGTCCAGGTTGGTGCGCGGGTCCGGCTTGAAGGCGTGGACCATGTCCGGGAACTTGATGGCGTCGCGGATGAAGAAGGTGGGGAAGTTGTTGCCCACCAGGTCCCAGTTGCCGTCAGCGGTGTAGAACTTGGTGGCGAAGCCGCGCGGGTCACGCAGGGTTTCCGGCGAGTGGTTGCCGTGCACCACCGAGGAGAAGCGCACGAACACGGGGGTGCGCTCGCCGTTGCGGAACAGCTTGGCGACGGTCAGGTCGGCGAGGTCCGCTGTGGCGGTGAACTCACCGTGGGCGCCGGTGCCCCGGGCATGCACCACGCGCTCGGGAATGCGCTCGCGGTCGAAACGCTGCAGCTTCTGGATCAGTTGCACGTCCTGCAACAGCACGGAGCCGTTGGGGCCGGCGGTCTGGGAGTTCTGGTTGTCACCCACGGGGGCGCCGTTATCGCGGGTCAGCGGGGCGGCTATCGCGGTGGAGAGGTTGAGCATGAAGGCCGATGCCAGGCCGAGGGCCAGGCCGTTGCGGCTATGAATGGACATTTTCGTCTCCTGATGTCTCTGGTTCGGGTTACTGCCGGGCAGACCTTAGGAACATCAGGGCGCTGTTAATAATGAATTTTGGGCAGTCGCCCGATTAAGAAATATGAACGGGGAAGCCCGCGCGCGCTCGCTACAGTACCCCGGCCTTCACTGACTGGAGCCATACCGCGATGCCCTGGGGCATTGTCGAGCCGGGAAGCCTATGACCTTGACCGAACTGCGTTACGCCGTGGCCTTGGCCGATACGCAACACTTCGGCCGCGCCGCCGAGCGCTGCCACGTCAGCCAGTCCACCCTCTCGGTGGGCATCAAGCGGCTGGAGGACGACCTGGGGGTCGCCCTGTTCGAGCGCGCCCGGGGCGCGGTGCAGCTCACCCCCATCGGCCACAGCATCGTCGAGCGTGCCCAACGCGTGCTGGTGGAAGCCAATGGCGTGCTGGAGCTGGCCCACGTCGGCCGCAACCAGTTGGGGTCGCCGCTGCGTATCGGCGCCATCTACACCATCGGCCCGTACCTGTTCCCGCACCTGGTACCGCAGCTGCACACCGTGGCGCCGCAGATGCCGTTGTACATCGAGGAGAACTTCACCCACGTGCTGCGTGATCGCCTGCGTGCCGGCGAGCTGGATGCGCTGATCGTCGCCATGCCCTTCAGCGAGCCGGACGTGCTGACCAAGGTGCTCTACGACGAAGCCCTGTACGTGGCGATGCCGGCCGACCACCCGCTGGCCGACACGCCCCGGGTGGAGGCACGCCATCTGAGCGATGAGCCGCTGTTGCTGCTGGGGGAAGGGCACTGTTTCCGCGACCGGGTGCTGGAGACCTGCCCCTCGGCCCAGCGCGAGGCGAGAGGCCGCGCCACGCACCTGGAGGCCAGCTCCCTGGAGACCATTCGCCACATGGTGGCGTCCGGGCTGGGGGTTTCGGTGTTGCCGCATTCGGCGCTGGATGGCCATGCCACGGGCAACCTGGCGATCCGCCCCTTCGCTCCGCCGGCGCCGTTCCGCCAGGTGGCCATCGCCTGGCGCGCGAGCTTTTCTCGCCCGCGCGCCATCGATGTGCTGGCCGATTCGGTCAGGCTGTGTTCGGTGCGCCCGACCTAGGCTGGGCTCACCAGCCGCAGGCCGCCTCGAAGCTGTCGGCGCGGGCCATGGCCCACATGCGGGCGTAGAAGTCGGCTTTGAGGTCGTCCCGCAGCAGGTCGCCCGGCTTGAGGAAGACGTGGAGCTGGGAGAACAGGCGGATCTCCCGGTCGGACACGCGCCGCACCAGGTGGCGCGGTTCGAGCTGGGAGGGGTGCTCCAGGCCGGCGGCGGCGAGCATCTCGGCCAGGGCCTTGAGGGTGTTGCGGTGGAAGTTGAACACCCGCTCGGCCTTGTCCGGCACCACCAGGGCGCGCTGGCGCAGCGGGTCCTGGGTGGCCACGCCGGTGGGGCATTTGTTGGTGTGGCAGCTCTGGCTCTGGATGCAGCCGATGGCGAACATGAAGCCCCGTGCGGAGTTGGCCCAGTCGGCGCCGATGGCCAGCACGCTGGCGATGTCGAAGGCGCTGACGATCTTGCCGCTGGCGCCCAGGCGGATCTTGTCCCGCAGGTTCAGCCCCACCAGCACGTTGTGCACGAACAGCAGCCCTTCGCGCAGCGGCACGCCGATGTGGTCGGTGAATTCCAGGGGCGCCGCGCCGGTGCCGCCTTCGGTGCCGTCGACGACGATGAAGTCCGGCAGGATGCCGGTCTCCAGCATGGCCTTGGCGATGCCCATGAACTCCCAGGGGTGGCCGATGCACAGCTTGAAGCCCACCGGCTTGCCGCCGGAAAGCTCACGCAGGCGCTCGATGAACTGCAGCATCTCGATGGGGGTGGAGAAGGCGCTGTGGCGGGACGGGGAGATGCAGTCCTCGCCCATGGGCACGCCGCGGGTGAGGGCGATTTCCTCGGTGACCTTGTGCTTGGGCAGGATGCCGCCGTGGCCGGGCTTGGCGCCCTGGCTGAGCTTGATCTCGATCATCCGCACCTGCGGGCTGGCGGCCTGGGCGGCGAAGCGCTCCGGGTCGAACTGGCCGGTGGCGGTGCGGCAGCCGAAGTAGCCGCTGCCCAGCTCCCACACCAGGTCGCCGCCGTGTTCGCGGTGGTAGGGGCTGATGCTGCCCTCGCCGGTGTCGTGGTAGAAGTTGCCGCGCCGGGCACCCTGGTTCAGCGCGCGGATGGCGTTGGCACTGAGGGAGCCGAAGCTCATGGCGGAGATGTTGAACACCGAGGCGGAGTAGGGGTGCTTGCACTGCGGGCCGCCGATCACCACGCGGAAGCTGGACGGGTCGCTCAGCGGCGCCGGGCGCATGGAGTGGCCGATGAACTCGAAGCCGGGCTGGTACACGTCGATCAGCGTGCCGAAGGGCTTGTCGGCGCCCTCGTTCTTGGCGCGGGCGTAGACCAGCGAGCGCTGGGCGCGGGAGAAAGGCAGCTGTTCGCCATCGCCCTCCAGCAGGTACTGGCGGATCTCCGGGCGGATGCCCTCCACCAGGTAGCGGATGTTGCCCAGGATCGGGTAGTTGCGCCGTACGGCGTGGCGGTCCTGCAGCAGGTCGACGATGCCCAGCAGGCTGAGCAGGGCGGTGAGCAGGGTCAGCGGCCAGAGCCACTCGTGGTGGATGAAGGGCAGGGTGACCAGGGTGAAGAGCACGCAGAAGGCGAAGAACGCATAGCGGCTGAGAAGCGACAGGTTCATGCGGGTTCCTTGTGGGGAGAGTGCGCGGCACAGCTTAGCGGAACGCAGCGGCGCCGGGTCCGAAGCGGCTCAGGGAAGCGGACGGGATCGGGCGTCGAATTGCCGCCACAGGGCGGCCTCGCGGCCGTTTTCGCGCAGTTGCGCCAGGCCCCGGTCGAACGCGGCCCTCAGTTCGGCGACGCCCGGTGCCGGGCCGAACAGGAGGAAGTAGTCCCAGCGTTGCAGGACCGGCGTGGTGGCCAGCCGTGCGCCTTCCTCGGGCGTCAGGCGGGTGCTGATGAGCCAGCGGCCGGTGCCCTTGACCATGTCCACGGCATCGATGCGTCCGGCGGCGAGCTTGCGCAGGTTCTGCAACTCGTCCCCGCTCACTTCGTAGCGCAGCAGGCCACGGCGCTCGGCGGTTTCCAGCACCGGCGTCTTCGCCGAGCCGAGCGGCAGGCCAATGGTGAGGCCGCGCAGGCGCTCGATCTGTTCGGCGCTGCCGTTCCAGTCCACCGGGTGGGCCTGGTTGTAGAACAGCACCACTTCATCGCTGTAGACCCGTTGCGAGTAGCTGCAGCAGGCGTCGCGCTCGGGGCTGTGCCCCCAGACGGCGGAGGCCTGCCAGTGGCCCCGGCGGACCTCCTCGAAGGCGCGCTTCCAGGGGAAGAACCCATAGTCGACGCGGATGCCCTGGGTGGCGAAGGCCTCGCTGATGAGGGTGGGGATCACCCCGTAGCCGGGCTGGCCGGCGCTGATAAGAGGGGGCCATTCGCCGATGGCAATGCGGATCTGGCCGTCAGCCTGTACAGGGCCGGCCAGCAGGGCGCAGAAGAGGGACAGCAGGACCCGCGAACGGCGCATCGGAGCTTCCTCGGCTGGATACGCCCCGGGTGGGGCGCTCGTTCAGCCAAGCACAGGCCGTACGGGTCTGCCAGCCGGCCTAGCGGGCCAGCAGCGGTCGCTCCAGCAACTGGTGGCGCTGCTCGGCAGGCAGCCGTTCGGCGATCTCCAGCAGCATGGCCTGGGCGGCGGCCTGCAGTTCGCCCGTGGCCTGGCGCTGGCGGGCGAAGCCGTTTTCGATGGCGCTGCGGTCCAGGGGATCGGCGGCCAGTTGCTTCAGCAGCTGCCGGCGGTTGTCGCGGTTGGTGCTGGCCAGTCGGCGCAGCTCCGGCGCATGGGTGCTGATGATGGCGCTGACTTCGCTGCGCTGGGCGTCAGGCAGGGCCTCCACGCGGGCCATGAGCTGGCGCATGGGCTGGCTCTGCAGGCCGAAGGTGAGGGCCGGCGTGGTCGGGCGGGCGATCAGCCAGCCGACCAGGAAGGCGTTGGCCGCCAGGGAAAGCAGCAGGGCAGTGGCAAGGAGTCCGGTTCGTTTCATGGCTCGTCCGTCCACAGCAGTTGATCCACGGCCTGGGCCGCGAGGGCCAGGTCATCGTCGGCCGGTGGGCTGGCCAGGTGGCCGCCGAGCAGGCCCAGCAGGCCGCACAGCACGAGGCTGGCGAGGCTCGCCTGCCAGCCGGGTTGCCAGTGCGCCAGGGCGCGACGCAGGCGCAGGTGCCAGGGCAGCCGCTGCGGCTGGGCGGTGGCGTGGGCAACGATGCGCGCGGCCAGGTCGGGCGCCGGGCGGGGCGCGGGCTGGTCGGCCAGGTGGCGCAGGTCCGGGTCTTGGTTCATGGGGATTCCTCCTCGTTGCGGCGGCTGGGCAGCCAGCGCCGGAGCTGGGCGCGGGCACGGCCGAGCAGGCCCTCCAGCGCTTTCACATGCAGGCCCATGGCGGCCGCCGCCTGGGGGTTGCTGTGCGCCTCGAAGTAGCAGAGCACCACGGCCATGCGTTGCCGGTCCGGCAGGCGCTGCACCACCCGGTGCAGCTCGGCGGCCTCGCGGGCCTGTTGCAGCTGCTGGTCGGCCGGGGTGTCGGGGTCGAGCAGTTCGTCCAGCAGGGTGTCGATGTCGGTCTCCGGACGGCGCTTGCGTCGCCGCAACTGGTCCAGGCACTGGTGCACCAGGATGCTGTGGAACCAGGTGGTGAAGCGCGCCCGTCCGGGTTGCCAATCACAGGCGTGGGTCCACACGCGGGTGAAGGCTTCCTGGGCGGCGTCCTCGGCGTCGGCCTGTTCCGGCAGTACGCGCCGGGCAATGGCATAGGCGCGCGGCAGGTGCCGCTGCACCAGCGTCGAGAAGGCCCGCTCGTCACCCTCGGCCACCTGGGCCATGAGCTGTTCGTCGTCGAGTGGCATCCGTTGCGTTCGCCTGGCCTCAGGAACAGGGGCTGCCGGGCGCTTCGGCCCGCGTGGAGCGGAAATGCGGGGACATGCCGGGCACCTTTCAGGGGTTGGGGGTGAGGGTGACGCTGCCGGTGCGGGTGTTGCCCTGCGGGCCGGTGACGCTGCGGCTCAGGGTGCCGCTGTCGCGGTCGAGACTGTAGCGGGTGGAGCGCTCTGCCGTCTCGCCGTTGGCGCCGGTGACCTGCACCTGGTGGCTGAGGCTGCCGTCGTCGGCGCGGCTGGTCTGCTGGGTGAAGGTGCCGTTGTTGCCGGCGGCGTTGCTCCAGGTCCCGCTGGTCTGGCCGTCTTGCCGGGTGGCCTCGATGCTGCGCGAACGCCCGTCGGCCCCCGTGGTGGTGCGGCTGAGCTGGCCGCTGGTGGCGTCGTAGCGGGTGGTGCTGCTGGTGCTGGCGGTGCGGCCGTTCTCGCCGGTGACGCTGCGCTGGCGGGTCAGGCCGTCGGCCAGGGTGCCGCTGCGCTGGGTCTGCCAGGTGCCGCTGTGGCCTCGGCCGGTGCTGAAGCCGCCGGCGCGCTGGCGCTCGCCGGCATCGACACCACCGGCCAGGACGACGGCCAGGCAGAGCAGGGGAAGCAGGGCGGAGCGGGGAGACGGGTGCATGCTGAACCTCGTTTCAGGGTGGGGTTGCCGGTGTTACGCCGGCCCAGGCTCGCCCCCTGCGTTTTTTTGCGTGGGCCCCGGAGTAAACTGCGCGCCTCTTCAAGGCCGGGGTGGTGCGGTGAACTGGGACATCTTCTGCAGCGTGGTGGACAACTACGGCGACATCGGCGTGACCTGGCGCCTGGCCCGCCAGCTGGTGGCCGAGCACGGGCTGGCGGTGCGCCTGTGGATGGACGAGCCGGCGGCCTTCCAGCGCCTGCACCCGGCGGCTGATCCCCAGGCAGACCGGCAGGTCTGTGCCGGGGTGGAGGTGTGCCGCTGGCACCGGGAGTGGCCTGACGTAGCCCCGGCCGATGGGGTGATCGAGGCCTTCGCCTGCGAGTTGCCGGCGGCCTACGTGGCGGCGATGCAGGCCCGTGAGCGTCCGCCGCTGTGGTTGAACCTGGAGTACCTGAGCGCCGAGGACTGGGTCGGTGGCTGCCACGGGCTGCCGTCGCTGCAGGCCAATGGGCTGAACAAGTTCTTCTTCTTCCCCGGGTTCCGTGCCGACACCGGCGGCCTGCTGCGCGAGGCCGACCTGCTGGCGCGGCGCGAGGCCTGGCAGGCGGACCGGGCGGCACAAGACGCCTTCCTGGCTTCCCTGGGCGTGGTGCGCGAAGCCGGTGCGCGGCTGGTCTCGCTGTTCGCCTACGAGAACCCGGCGCTGGCGAGCTGGCTGCAGGCACTGGCCGAGGACGCCCGGCCGACCTGCCTGCTGGTGCCGGAGGGGCGCATCCTCGGTGACCTGGCGGCCTGGGCGGGGCAGGACGGGCTGGTGGCGGGGGATCGGCTGCAGCGCGGCAACCTGTCGCTGGTGGTGCTGCCCTTCGTGCCCCAGGACGACTATGACCGCCTGCTGTGGTGCTGCGACTTCAACGCCGTGCGCGGCGAGGACTCCTTCGTGCGGGCGCAGTGGGCGGGGCGTCCGCTGCTGTGGCACATCTACCAGCAGGCGGAGGACGCCCACCTGGAGAAGCTGGAAGCCTTCCTGTCGCTGTATGGCGAGGGGTTGTCGAGCGAGGCGGCGCAGGCGTTGCGTAGTGCCTGGCTGGCCTGGAACCGGGGAGACGACATGGGCGGGGCGTGGCGTGCGCTGGTTCGCCACGAGGCGGAGCTGCAGGTCTGGGCCCAGCGCTGGTGCGGTCTGCAGGGTTCGCGGCAGGACCTGGCCGCAGGGATGGTGCATTTTTATACAAATTGGATATGATACGCGGCCTGTTTTTAGTCACCCATCCAAATCGGATATTCGTATGAAAACCGCTCAAGAGTTCCGCGCCGGCCAAGTCGCCAACATCAATGGCGCTCCCTGGGTCATCCAAAAGGCCGAATTCAACAAGTCCGGCCGTAACAGCGCCGTCGTCAAGATGAAGCTGAAGAACCTGCTGACCGGCGCCGGTACCGAGACCGTGTTCAAGGCCGACGACAAGCTGGAGCCGATCATCCTTGAACGCAAGGAAGTGACCTACTCCTACTTCGCCGACCCGCTGTACGTGTTCATGGACACCGAGTTCAACCAGTACGAGATCGAGAAAGCCGACCTGGAAGGCGTCATGACCTTCATCGAAGACGGCATGACCGACGTTTGCGAAGCCGTTTTCTACAACGATCGCGTGATCTCCGTTGAACTGCCGACCACCATCGTTCGCCAGATCGCCTACACCGAGCCGTCCGTCCGTGGCGACACCTCCGGCAAGGTGATGAAGACTGCCCGCCTGCACAACGGTGCTGAGCTGCAGGTTTCCGCCTTCTGCGAAATCGGTGACTCCATCGAGATCGATACCCGCACCGGCGAGTACAAGTCCCGCGTCAAGGCCTGAGCCTGAACCGCGTGTGACAGAAAAGCCCGGCATTTGCCGGGCTTTTTCGTTTCTGCCGTTTCGCTCAGAGCGCCTTCTGCAGGTTCTGGCGCAGGGCGACGAGCTCCTCCTTCAATGTGCCGAGGTCGCCCAGGGTCATCTCGCTGGCAGCGAGGATGCAGCCGGGGATGCGCTGGGCCTCCCGGTGCAGGGCGCGGCCCTTGTCGGTCAGGCGCAGTTCGACCACGCGCTCGTCGGCGCTGCTGCGGGTGCGGGTGATCAGGCCTTCGGCCTCCAGGCGCTTGAGCAGCGGGGTGAGGGAGCCGGGGTCGGTGAGCAGGCGGGCGCTGATTTCGCCGACGGTGATGCCATCGCCCTCCCAGAGCACCAGCATGGCCAGGTACTGCGGGTAGGTGAGGCCCAGCTCCTGCAGCAGAGGCTTGTAGACCTTGGTCATCAGCAGCGAGGTGGAATACAGGGCGAAACACAGCTGGTTATCCAGCTTGAGGGCTTCGCAGGGCTCGATGGGTTCGCTCATGGCCACCTCCGGGTTGGACAAGTGCGCAATTTAGCGCACAAGCCTTTCGCGGGCAAAACAGCGTGCAGGCGGTTTGCAGCCCGGCTGGAAGCAGCCACACTTGGCGCTTTCCCACGTTCGCCAAGGAGTGCGAGATGACCGACCCGCAGAACAACCCCTACCAGGCGCCCCAGGCTCCGCTCACCCAGGAAACCGTCGGCGGCCTGCCGCTGGCGCCCCGTGGCACCCGCCTGGGCGCTGCGATCATCGACAGCCTCATCCTGATCCTCGTCTGCCTGCCCCTGGGCTTCGTCTTCGGGATCTATGACGGCATCACCTCGGGCGTGCAGCCTGGCTTCGGGCAGCAGGCGGTGGGCGCCGTGCTGGGGATCGTCGCCTTCCTCGCGGTCAACGGGGTGTTCCTCAGCCGCTACGGCCAGACCGTGGGCAAGCGCCTGCTGAAGATCGCCATCGTCGACCAGGACGGCCACAAGCCGGAGTGGATCCCGATGTACCTCAAGCGCTACCTGCTCTGGGGGCTGGTGGCCTACATCCCGCTGCTGGGTGGGTTGGTGCTGCTGGTGAACTACCTGTTCATCTTCCGCGGCGACCGCCGCTGCCTGCATGACCTGACCGCCGGCACCCGCGTGGTCCAGTTGCCGGCCTGAGTCAGCCGCGACCGAGGCCGCCCCGCAGGGCCAGGTCCCAGGGCGGCTCCGGGCCGAAACGGTCCTTGAGGAACTCCAGCAACAGCCGGCTCCGCGAGCTGGCTTCCCCTTCCAGCCGTAACGCGTAGATGCCGCTGGGCTCCGGCGGCGGCAGGCCGTCGTCGCAGAACAGCGGCACCAGTTCGCCGCGCACCAGGTAGTCGCTGATCAGCCAGGTGGGCAGGTGGGCCACGCCGAGCCCGGCCACGGCGGCGAACAGCAGGGTCTCGGCATTGTTGGCGGTCATCCGCATGCGCTTGGGGCGGACGATCTGCAACCGGCCGTCCAGCTCGAAGCGCCAGGCGTAGGGCGGTGCCAGGGCGTCCCAGTCGAGGCCTTCGTGCTCTTCCAGTTCACGGACGCTGCGGGGTACGCCGCGCCGTTTCAGGTACTCCGGGCTGGCGCAGAGGATGCGCACCATCGGCGCCAGCGGGGTGGCCACCAGGCGGGTGTCGGCCAGTGGGCCGATGCGCAATATCAGGTCGACCTCGCCCAGGTGGGTGCCGTGCATGTCGACGAAGCTGTCGATCAGGCGCAGCTGCACGTCCAGCCCGGGGTAGGTGACCAGGAACTCGGCGATGGCCGGGGCCAGGTGGCGGCGGCCGAACGGGGCGGGGGCGTCGATGCGGATCAGGCCTTCCGGGGCGCTGCTCAGGGACACGGCCTCGGCCCGGGCCAGGCGCAGCTCGGCGAGGATGCGCTTTGCCCGTTCGGCAAAGGCCAGGCCGGCGGGCGTGGCGCGCACCGCGTGGGTGCTGCGGATGAACAGGGTGCTGCCCAGGGCCTTCTCCAGCCCGTCGATACGGCGGGCCACGGCCGAGGGTGTCAGGGGGTGGCGGCGCGAGGCGGCGGAGAAGCTGCCGGCGTCGAGTACATCGAGGAACAGCGCCAGCTGTTCGGTGAGGGCATCGGGGTACATGGGGTTGCCTGTGCGAATTGCGCAAAGCCATTGTGCGCCGCTGTGCGTTTCCCCACCAGCCAGGGCTGCGTAGCATGCGCGCCAATTCGGATGGGAGGTTCCATGGATCTGTTGTCGATTGCGATGTATGTGGCGCTGGGGGCCTGCCTGGGTACGGTGGGCGGTGTGTTCGGCATCGGCGGTGGGCTGATCGCCATCCCCGCGCTGGGGGTGCTGTTCGGCCTGGACCAGCAACTGGCCCAGGGTACGGCGCTGGTGATGGTGGTGCCCAACGTGCTGCTGGCGCTGTGGCGCTACCACCAGCGCAACCGCATCGACCCGCGCCACGCACTGCTGCTGGCGGCCTCCAGCGTCGGTTTCGCCTGGCTGGCCTCGCTGGTGGCGGTGCAGCTGGACGCCCAGAGCATGCGCCTGGCGTTCGTGGTGTTCCTGCTGGCCCTGGCGGCCTACAACTTCGCCCGCATGTTCATGGCCAAGGCCGCGCCCAGCGCCGAGCTGCGCCACCCCTGGCCGTGGCTCGGCGTGCTGGGCGGCGTGGCGGGTGCCATGGGCGGGATGTTCGGCGTGGGCGGCGCGGTGATCGCCACGCCGGTGCTCACCAGCGTGTTCGGCACTACCCAGGTGGTGGCCCAGGGCCTGTCGCTGACCCTGGCGGCGCCGAGCACCGCCGTGACCCTGCTCACCTACGGCCTCAATCACCACGTCGACTGGGCCATGGGCGTGCCCCTGGCCCTGGGCGGCCTGCTCAGCATCAGCTGGGGCGTGCGCCTGGCCCATGCCCTGCCCGAGCGGGTGCTGCGCACGGCGTTCTGCGTGTTCCTGCTGGTCTGTGCCGTGTTGCTGGCGATCAAGTGATCGGGCCTACAGGCGGAACCCCTCGATGATGTGTTCGGCCAGCGTATCGGTCACCGGCGAGGTGCTGCGTGGATTGCGCATCAGCACGATGCTGCAGCTGGGCAGCAGGGGTAGGCCTTCCGCCTCGCCGAGGATGCGCATGTCGGCGGTGATCAGGCTCTGCAGCTGGGCCGTGACCGCCAGGCCGGCGCTGACCACGGCCATGATCGCCGACAGGCTGGGGCTGGTGTACGCCACGCGGTAGGCCCGGCCCAGGGTGTCCAGGGCGTTGCAGGCCCAGGCCCGGCAGAAGCAGTCGGTGTTGAACATCGCCAGCGGCATCTGCGCCTGCTCGTGGGGGCTGTGGCCGACGGCCTCGGCCCAGACGAAACGCTCCTGGCGCAACAGCTCGCCGATCTCGGTGCCTGGCGCGCGGGTGAGGATGGTCAGGTCCAGGTCCTGGCGCTGCATGAGCTGCGAGGACGAGTCGCAATGCACCTCCACCTGCACTAGCGGGTAGGCCTGGGCGAAACGCGAGAGGATGCCGGGCAGGAAGCGCATCACGTAGTCGTCCGGCGTGCCGATGCGCACGGCACCGACCATGTGCGGCTCGCGCAGGGTGGTCATCACCTCGCCATGCAGCTTGAGGATGCGCCGGGCATAGCTGAGCAGGATCTGCCCTTCGGCCGTCAGCCGTACATTGCGCCCCTCCCGCTCGAACACCGTGCGCTCCAGCACGTCCTCCTCCAGCCGCTTCATCTGCATGCTCACCGCCGACTGGGTGCGGTTGACGGCTTCCGCCGCGCGGGTGAAGCCGCCGTGGTCGGCAATGGCGACGAAGGTACGCAGCAGTTCCGTGTCGATGGCGGGGTAGCTCATTCATCAATTCTCAAGATGCGATGCATAAGAAACATTCGTTGGATTGATGTTAGCTGCGGCCGGAAACTGGCGCCACCCCACAAGGAGGGCCACGCGATGAAAAGTCCAACCCTGCATGCCGCCATTCCACTGCCGCACTCATCGCGCCTGTCGATGACGGGGCGCACGCTGCTGGCTCGCCTCCAGCGCTGGGCCCAGCTGTACCAGCAGCGCCGCGACCTGGCCCGTGCCAGCGACGCGATGCTCAAGGACCTGGGCCTGTCCCGCGCCGATGTCATGCGCGAATCTGAACGGCCTTTCTGGGATGATCCCCTGGCCAAGTAACCCACCAACGCACACGACCACCGAACAAGGAAGCCCCATGCACGTAGAAGTCAGGATCGTCAACGCCTTCACCGATGGCGCGGCGGGTGGCAACCCGGCCGGCGTGGTGCTGGACGCCGACGCGCTCAGCACCGCCCAGAAACAGGCCATCGCGGCCCGTGTCGGTCTGTCCGAGACGGCCTTCGTCTCCGCGTCCGAGGTGGCGCCGTTCAAGCTGGAGTTCTTCACCCCCAACCGCCAGGTGGCCCATTGCGGCCACGCCACGGTGGCCACCTTCTCGCTGCTGCGGGAGCTGGGACGGGTCGCTCCCGGCGCGTCGGCGAAGGAGACCATCGACGGCCGGCGCTCGGTGTTCGTGGAGCGCGAGCAGGTCGTCATGGAGCAGGCTGCGCCGCGTTACCAACTGCTGGATGACGGCCAGCGGGCGCAGCTGTTGAAGGCCCTGGGCCTCGTGCCGGCACAGCTGGTCGATGGCCTCCCGGTGGAGCGGGTGAGCACCGGGCTGGGCTTCGTGATCGTGCCGCTGCGCAGCGAAGCCGACGTGGCCGCCATCCGCATCGACACGCCTGCCCTGGAGCAGCTCAGCGAAGCGCTGGACCTGGTGGGCGTGTACGCCTTCTCGCAGCAGACCCGCCAGCCGGACCGGCACGCCGGGGCGCGGATGTTCGCGCCGCGCTACGGCATTGCCGAGGAGTCGGCCACCGGCATGGCGGCCGGGCCGCTGGCCTGCTACCTGCACGACCGCGTCGGGCTGAAGCAGCCGGTGCTGCGCATCGAGCAGGGCCACCTGATGCAGCCGCCGTCGCCGAGCCTGATCACCGTTGAGTTCGACCTGGAGCGCGACGCCATCCTGAGGCTGATGGCCGGTGGCGCTGCCCAGGTCATGCAGACCCTGACGCTGGACCTGTGAGGACCCGCCCATGACGCATCACCTGGCACAACTGAACATCGCCCGCATGAAAGCCCCGCTGGATTCGCCGGTGATGGCGGATTTCGTCGCCAACCTGGCCCGCATCAACGGCCTCGCGGAAGCTTCTCCCGGCTACCTCTGGCGGCTGCAGGACGAGTCGGGCGATGCCACCGCGCTGCGTCCGTTCGGCGATGACGTGGTGGTGAACCTCTCGCTCTGGCGGGACCTGGATTCGCTGAAGACCTTCACCTACCAGGGCGCCCACACCGAGATGCTCAAGCGCCGGGGCGAGTGGTTCGACCGCCTCGGTGAGGCCCACCAGGTGCTCTGGTGGGTGCCGGCGGGCCACCTGCCGGACGTGCACGAGGCCGCCCGGCGCCTGGCCCGGCTGCATGAGGAAGGCGCAGGGCCGGAGGCCTTCACCTTCCGTCACGCCTACCCTGCGCCGGCTGCCGCGAGCCCCGTGGCATGAGTGGAGCGACGCTGGCGCTGAGCGCGAGCGAGGCACGGCGCCTGGTGCTCGCGGCCCAGGGCTTCACCCGGGCGCCCCGTGGCGCGGTGCGGCCCCCGCACCTGGCGTCGCTGGCCGAGCGGCTGGGCGTGGTGCAGATCGACTCGGTGAATGCTCTGGTGCGTTCCCATTACCTGCCGTTCTTTTCCCGCCTGGGCGGCTACGACGCCTCGGCGCTGGATGCGCTGGCCTGGAGCGGCGGGCGTCAGCGGCGCTTCTTCGAGTACTGGGGGCACGAGGCGTCGCTGTTGCCGCTGTCCTTCTACCCGCTGATGCGCTGGCGCATGGCGCGCTCGGCCGCCGGGCAGGGCATCTACGCCATGCTGGCGCGTTTCGGCCGCGAGCGGCAGGACGTGATCCAGCGGGTGCTGCAAGCCATCCGCACGGACGGCGCAAGCGGAGCCGGTGCACTCAGCACTCGCACCGAGCGGGCCGGCCCCTGGTGGGACTGGAGCGACGAGAAGAACGCGCTGGAGTGGCTGTTCGCCGCTGGCGAGGTGACGGTGGCCGGCCGGCGCGGCTTCGAGCGCCTGTACGACCTGCCGGAGCGGGTGATTCCCGCGCAATGGCTGAACACCCCGGAGCCGACGCCCGATGCGGCGATGCGCGCGCTGCTGCTGCACGCCGCACGCGCCCTGGGCGTGGCGACGGAGAAGGACCTGCGTGATTACTTCCGCCTGGAAGTGGCCGATGCCCGGCGGGCCCTGGCGGAGCTGGTGGAGGCCGGCGAACTGTTGCCGACCCAGGTACGCGGCTGGACACAGCCGGCTTACTGCGCCGGTGAGCCGGTCATCCCCCGGCGGGTTCGCGCAGCGGCGTTGCTGTCGCCCTTCGATTCGCTGATCTGGGAACGCAGCCGCACCGAGCGGCTGTTCGGCTTCCACTATCGGCTGGAGCTCTACACCCCGGCTGATCGCCGGCGCTATGGCTACTACGTGCTGCCGTTCCTGCTGGGGGATCGCCTGGTGGCGCGGGTCGACCTGCGTGCTGACCGGCAGGGCGGCAGCCTGAAGGTGCTGGCGGTGCACGAAGAACCCGGCGGCCTGCCGGAGCCGGCGCTGGCCGAGCTGGGGCGCTGCCTGGTGGAGATGGCGAGCTGGCTGGGGCTGGACAGGGTGGACCTGGCCTGCGTGAGGCCGGTTTCGCAAGGGCTGGGGCGCTGGCTGCAGGCATAGCGGGGGCCGCGTAGCGACCCCCGCAAGGTCTCAGCGGACCTTGAGCACCAGCTTGCCGAAGTTGCCGCCGTCGAACAGCTTGGACAGGGTCTCGGGGAAGGTCTCCAGGCCTTCCACCACGTCTTCCTTGCTCTTCAGTTGGCCGCTGGCCATCCAGCCGCCCATTTCGCGGGCAGCGTCGGCGAACTTCGCTGCGTGGTCCATCACCACGAAGCCTTCCATGCGGGCGCGGTTGACCAGCAGCGACAGGTAGTTGGCCGGGCCCTTGACCGCTTCCTTGTTGTTGTACTGGCTGATGGCGCCGCAGATGACGATGCGGGCCCTGGGGGCGAGGCGGGTCAGCACGGCGTCGAGGATGTCGCCGCCGACGTTGTCGAAGTACACGTCCACCCCTTTGGGGCACTCGCGCTTGAGCGCTTCGGCGACGTTCTCGGCCTTGTAGTCGATGGCTGCGTCGAAGCCCAGTTCGTCCACCAGGAAGCGGCACTTGTCGGCGCCACCGGCAATGCCGACCACGCGGCAGCCCTTGATGCGGGCGATCTGCCCGGCGACGCTGCCCACCGCACCGGCGGCGCCGGAGAGCACCACGGTCTCGCCGGCCTTGGGCGCGCCGACGTCCAGCAGGGCGAAGTAGGCGGTCATGCCGGTCATGCCCAGGGCAGAGAGGTACAGCGGCAGCGGCGCCTTGCTCGGGTCGACCTTGTAGAAGCCGCGCGGCTCGCCGAGGAAGTAGTCCTGCACACCCAGGGCGCCGTTGACGTGGTCGCCCACGGCGAAGTCCGGGTGGTTGGAGGCGATCACCTTGCCCACGCCGAGGGCGCGCATCACCTCGCCGATGCCCACCGGGGGGATGTAGGACTTGGCGTCGTTCATCCAGCCACGCATGGCCGGGTCGAGGGACAGGTAGAGGTTTTCCACCAGCACCTGGCCGGGTCCGGGTTCGCCAACGGCCGTCTCGACGAAGTTGAACGTGTCGCGGGTGGCGGGCCCGATGGGGCGCTTGGCGAGCAGGAACTGGCGGTTGATCAGGGACATGGCAGGGGACTCCGAATGAGTGAGACCCACCGGTTTAGTCGGGCAGGCCGGCCAGGGCAAGGTTCGTTGTCGCGAGGAATGCCACGGCATGAATCTGGATGATCCACGGGGGTGGCCTTAATCATCCGCCTGGATGCTGCCCTCTCCAGCGGCCTGATGATGCTGACGCCGTTCCGGTGCGACTGGCTAGACTCCGGGCGATTTCCACAGCATCCGAGGTTGCATCATGAGCACGAGATTCTCCGGCCAGGTCGCCCTGGTCACCGGCGCCGGCAATGGCATCGGCCGCGCTACTGCACAGGCCTTTGCCGCTGAAGGCATCAAGGTGGTGGTGTCCGACGTGGACGTGGCCGGCGGCGAGACCACCGTGCAGCTGATCCGCGAGGCGGGTGGCGAGGCCACCTTCATTCGCTGCGACGTGACCCGGGATGCCGAGGTGAAGGCGCTGGTAGAAGGCACGGTCGCGGCCTACGGTCGCCTCGACTACGCGTTCAACAACGCCGGTATCGAGATCGAGAAGGGCAAGCTGGCCGACGGCAACGAGGACGAGTTCGACGCGATCATGGGCGTCAACGTCAAGGGCGTGTGGCTGTGCATGAAGCACCAGATCCCGCAGATGCTGGCACAGGGTGGCGGCGCCATCGTCAACACCGCTTCGGTGGCGGGCATTGGCGCGGCACCGAAGATGAGCATCTACGCTGCCTCCAAGCACGCGGTCATCGGCCTTACCAAGTCGGCCGCCGTGGAGTACGCGAAGAAGAAGGTGCGGGTGAACGCGGTATGCCCGGCGGTGATCGACACCGACATGTTCCGCCGTGCCTACGAGGCGGACCCGAAGAAGGGCGAGTACGCCGCCGCCATGCACCCGGTGGGGCGCATCGGCAAGGTGGAGGAGATCGCCGGTGCGGTGCTCTACCTGTGCAGCGACGTGGCGGGCTTTACCACCGGGCATTCGCTGGTGGTGGACGGTGGCGCGACGGTGGTCTGAGCCGTCGAGCGGTCACACGGAAAAGGCGCCCTTGGGCGCCTTTTCCATTTCGGGGCAGGTCAGTCCCGCCCGGTCCTGACGTTGAGGATCAGCAGGGTCAGGACGCCGGCCACCAGGCCCCAGAAGGCCGAGCCGATGGACAGCAGCGTCATACCGGAGGCGGTGACCATGAAGGTCACCAGTGCGGCCTCGCGCTCCTTGGGCTCCTGCATGGCCACGGTGAGGCCGTTGCTGATGGAGCCGAACAGCGCCAGGGCCGCCACCGAGAGCACCAGCTCCTTGGGGAAGGCGGCGAACAGCGCGGCCAGGGTGGCGGCGAAGGTGCCGGCGATGCCGTAGAAGACCCCGCACCACATGGCGGCGGTGTAGCGCTTGCTGCGGTCCTCGTGGGCGTGGGGGCCGGTGCAGATGGCGGCGCTGATGGCGGCCAGGTTGATGCCGTGGGAGCCGAAGGGCGCCAGCAGCAGCGAGGCGAAGCCGGTGGCCGAGACCAGGGGCGAGGCCGGCACCTGGTAGCCGTCGGCGCGCAGCACGGCGATGCCGGGGATGTTCTGCGAGGCCATCGCCACGATGAACAGCGGCAGGCCGATGCTGATGATGGCGGTGAAGGAGAAGGTCGGGGTGGTCCATACCGGTTGCGCCAGGTGGAAGTGGAAGCCGCTGAAGTCCAGCAGGCCCAGGGCACCGGCGGTGACGCAGCCCACCAGCAGCGCGGCGAGCACCGCATAGCGCGGCTGCAGGCGCTTGAACAGCAGGTAGCTGAAGAACATCGCCAGGACCAGGGCGGTGCGGTGCTGGGCGGCGATGAAGATCTCGCTGCCGATCTTGAACAGGATGCCGGCCAGCAGCGCAGCAGCGAGGGAGCCCGGCAGTCGCCGCATCAGCCGCTCGAAGCCGCCGGTGAGCCCCACCAGGGTCAGCAGGATGGCGCAGACGACGAAGGCGCCGATGGCGTCGGAATAGGGCACGCCGGGCAGGCTGGTGATCAGCAGTGCCGCGCCCGGGGTGGACCAGGCCACGGTGATCGGCGTGCGGTAGCGCAGCGAGAGGCCGATGCTGCAGATGGCCATGCCGATGGACAGGGCCCAGATCCACGAGGCGATCTGCCCGCTGGAGAGGCCGGCGGCCTGGCCGGCCTGGAACATCAGCACCAGGGAGCTGGTGTAGCCGGTGAGCATGGCGATGAAACCGGCCACCACCGCCGAAGGCGAGGAGTCGGCCAGCGGGCGCAGGCGGGGCAGGGCGGTGCCGGTGTCGGAGGCACGGGTCATCAGAGCGTTCCCTTGAAGTCGACGAGGATGGGGTAGAGCGAGGCCACCAGCAGGACGGCCATGCCGATATTGAACGCGCGGAGCACCCGTGGCGAGGACAGCCAGTGGCGCAGCAGGCTGCCGGCAACGGTCCAGAGGCCGACGCTGGGGCAGTTGATCAGCGCGAACAGGGCGGCGATCAGCAGGGCGTTGGTGACGAAGTTCTCCTGCGGGGTGTAGGTGGTGATGGCGCCGATCGCCATCACCCAGGCCTTGGGGTTGACCCACTGGAAGGCCGCCGCCTGGAGGAAGGTGAAGGGGCGCGCCTCGCCCTTGGCGTCGTCGGGGGCGCCGGAGCCGGCGATCTTCCAGGCCAGGTAGACCAGATAGGCCGCGCCGCCATAGCGCAGCAGGCTGTACAGCAGGGGAACCTGCTCGAAGACCTGGTGCAGTCCCAGGCCCACCGCAGCGACCATCACCATGAAGCCGATGCTGATGCCGAGCATGTGCGGCAGGCTGCGGCGGATGCCGAAGTTCACCCCGGAGGCGAGCAGCATCATGTTGTTGGGGCCGGGGGTGATGGAGGTGACGAGGGCAAACAGCGCAAAGGCGAGCAACAGTTCCAGGCTCATGGCAGGTCTCTCTTCTTGGAGGGAGAAAGCCTACGGCGTGGCGCTTCGCCGCGCCCCGTACAGCGATGTGCGCAAAAAGCGATACAGTCGCGTGACGTCTCCCGTGTGCACCGTTACTGTGCCGGTCAGTTGAATCAGGAGCCCCGTCATGGACGAGAACCCCTACGCACCCCCTCAGGTCGAACTGCTCCAGCCGGAGGCGCCGCGCCCGTTGCCGGAATGGAGCGCTGGCCAGCTCAGGCTGTTGGGCTGGCTGTCCCTGGTCGGCTTCCTGGGCAACCTGGTGTTGTTGCTGGGTGTGGTGTCGATCGGCTGGTTCGGAATCGAGCTGCCGGTGGCCTACACCGACTGGTCGGGTCTTTCCCTGGTGCTACTGGGCAGCTATGTCTCCCTGCGCTTCAAGGTCTTCGCCGAGGCGCGTTTTGCTGCCACCGGCCTGACCTGGCCCACCTGGGTCGTGGTGGTCACCAGCGTGCTGCTGCAGGTGATGCTGATGACGGTGGGCGACCAGTTGGGGAGCCTGGGGTGGGAGATGGCCCTGTACGGCTCCGGTCTGGTGCTGTGCGGGGCGGGATGCATCTGGCTGGGCGTGCGCCTGGTGAAGGTGCCGGACACCTATTCGTCTTTCCGGGTCGTGGCCGGTGCCATCCTGGTGACGGGTGTGATGCTGGTTTCGCTGCTGCTGGCGGCGTTCAGTTCGCTGCCGGCGCTGGTGTCGGTGGTGGCCACGGCGCTGGTGTTCTTCCGGGGTGCGCGGGAGCTGGAGGGCGGGCGCTGAGGCGCCTCAGGTGCCTTCCGGTTCGTCCTGGCGGGCGCCGCCCAGGGTCTGGTTGACCTTCAGCCAGCCTTCCACCGCATCGGCTCCGGCCTCGCCGAAGGCCCGCTCCAGCAGGCGGGCCTGCTCCCGACGCAGGCTTTTCTCCAGCTTCGAGCCTTCTGCCGTCAGCCCCAGCTGGCGCTTGCGCTTGTCGTCGTCGGCGGTGCTGCTCTGCACCAGGTCCATCTCCATCAACTGGCGCAGCGGCGTGTTCAGCGCCTGCTTGCTCACGCCGAGGTAGCCGAGCATTTCCTTCACGCTCAGCCCCGGGTACTTGGCGATGAAGAACAGGATGCGGTGGTGCACCCGCGACAGCCCGCGACGGGCGAGCATTTCGTCGGGCTTGCTGGTGAAGGCCTGGTAGCCGAAGAAGAAGGCTTCCATGGCGGCGTGCTGGACGGCGGGGTTTTTCAGGTCAAGCATATTGACGTATCCATCCCGGGCATCGTAGTTTCGGTCAAGCAGTTTGACTCAATTCTCACGCCTTCGCACCCGGTGACATCCATGGCCTTCTCCGAACGCATCGCCCGCCTGAAAAGCTCCCTGATCCGTGAAATCCTCGCTGCGGCGCAGCGCCCGGAAGTGATGTCCTTCGCCGGTGGCCTGCCGGCCGAGCCGATGCTGCCGAAGGTGGAGTGGGCGGACATGCCGGCGAGCATGGGCCAGTACGGCATGAGCGAGGGCGAACCGGCCCTGCGTGAGGCGGTGGCTGCCGAGGCGCGCGCCCTGGGTGTGCCCTGCGATGCCAGCCAGGTGCTGATCGTCAGCGGTTCCCAGCAGACCCTGGACCTGGCGTCCAAGCTGTTCATCGACCCGGGCACCGAGGTGCTGCTGGAGGCGCCGACCTACCTGGCCGCGCTGCAGGCGTTCCAGCTGTTCGGTGCCGACTGCATCGCCGTGGCCCAGGAGGCCGATGGCCCCGAGCTGGCCTCCCTGCGCCAGCGCCTGGAGCAGCACAAGCCGGCCTTCGCCTACCTGATCCCGACCTTCCAGAACCCCTCGGCGGTGCGCTACAGCGAGGCCAAGCGCGACGCCGTGGCGGCGCTGCTGGACGAGTTCGGCGTGACCCTGATCGAGGACGAGCCGTACCGCGAACTGGTGTTCGACGGCGGCAGCGCCACCCCCATCGTCAGCCGCTTGAAGAAGGCCAGCTGGATCTACACCGGCACCGTCTCCAAGACCCTGCTGCCGGGCCTGCGCGTGGGCTTCCTGATCGCCAGTCCGGACCTGTTCCCCTACCTGCTGCGCCTGAAGCAATCCGCCGACCTGCACACCAACCGCATCGGCCAGTGGCAGGCCCTGCAGTGGCTCGGCAGCGAGCAGTACCGGGGCCACCTGGCCGAGCTGCGTGACTTCTACCGCGTGCGCCGCGATGCCATGCAGGCGGCGCTGGAAGAACACTTCGGCGACCTGGCCACCTGGGAAGTGCCCCAGGGCGGGCTGTTCTTCTGGCTGGCCCTCAAGCAGCCGCTGGATACCCGCACCCTGCTGAAGCCGGCGCTGGACCAGAACGTCGCCTTCATGCCGGGCGAGCCGTTCTTCATCGATCCGGACAACCACCCCGGCTACCTGCGCCTGAACTTCAGCCACGTGGCGCCGGAGCGCCTGGGCGAGGGGCTGCGCCGTCTGGCCAGCGTGGTACGGGAAGCCCAGGCCGCCCAGGCCGTCTGATCGAGGAGCAGGCGATGTACAAGGTTTACGGTGATGTGATTTCCGGCAACTGCTACAAGGTCAAGCTGATCCTCGAGCTGCTCGGGCAGCCCTATCAGTGGGTGCCGGTGGACATCCTCAAGGGCGAGACCCAGAGCGAGGCCTTCCTGGCGCTCAACCCCAACGGCAAGATCCCGGTCCTGGAGCTGGAGGACGGCACCACCCTGTGGGAGTCCAACGCCATCCTCAACTTCCTGGCCGAGGGCAGCGACCTGCTGCCCACCGAGCCGCGCCTGCGCACTCAGGTGCTGCAGTGGCAGTTCTTCGAGCAGTACAGCCATGAGCCCTATGTGGCGGTGGCGCGTTTCATCAAGCGTTACCAGGGCATGCCGGCCGAGCGCGCCGAGGAGTACCAGGTGTGCCTGGTGCGCGGCTACAAGGCCCTGCGGGTGATGGAGCAGCAGCTCTCCCGCACGCCGTACCTGGTGGGTGACACCTATTCCATCGCGGACATCGCCCTGTACGCCTACACCCATGTGGCGGAAGAGGGCGGCTTCGACCTCTCCGGCTTCCCCGCCATCCAGGCCTGGATGGCACGGGTGGCGGCTCATCCGCGTCACGTCAGCATCGGCTGAGGCGGCACGTCGCCGCCATGGCGCGCACGGCAGCCCTGGTCTAACGTCCTCCGGGTCCATTCCGGGCCTGGAGGCGTGCAGATGAAATACCGGGGAGGCTGCCATTGCGGCCGTATCGCGTTCGAGGTCGAGGGCAGCCCCATCACCGAGGTGATGGCCTGCAACTGCTCGCTGTGCAGCAAGCGTGGCTACCTGCTGTGGTTCGTCCCGCGCGCCCAGCTGGCGCTGGAGACGCCCGAGGTCGACCTGTCCACCTATCGCTTCAATCGCATGCAGATCGCCCATCACTTCTGCGGCACCTGTGGCTGCGCGCCGTTCGGCGAGGCTTCCGATCCCCAGGGCAACGCCATGGCGGCGGTGAACGTGCGCTGCCTGGAGGGCGTCGATCCGGATGCGCTGCAGGTGCGCAAGGTGGATGGGCGCAGCTTCTAGCGGGTCGTCTTCCGGGGCGCCAAATAAAAAAACCGGCCCTGGGCCGGTTTTTTCGTGGGCGATCCCTCAGCGGATCAGGTTGAGGAACTCGCTGCGGGTCGCGGCGTTGTTGCGGAATTCGCCGAGCATCACCGAGGTGATCATCGAGGAATTCTGCTTCTCCACGCCGCGCATCATCATGCACATGTGCTGGGCCTCGATCACCACGGCCACGCCCAGGGCGCCGGTGACCTGCTCCACCGCTTCGGCGATCTGCCGGCTCAGGTTCTCCTGGATCTGCAGGCGGCGGGCGAACATGTCGACGATGCGCGCCACCTTGGACAGGCCCAGCACCTTGCCGTTGGGTAGGTAGGCCACGTGAGCCTTGCCGATGAAGGGCAGCAGGTGGTGCTCGCACAGGGAGTACAGCTCGATGTCCTTGACCAGCACCATCTCGCTGTTGTCGGAGGTGAACAGGGCGCCGTTGATCACCTCGTCCAGTGTCTGCTCGTAGCCGCGGCAGAGGTACTGCATGGCCTTGGCAGCGCGCTTGGGGGTGTCCAGCAGGCCTTCGCGGTTCACGTCCTCGCCTAATTGGCCGAGGATCGCGGTGTAGTGGCTTGCCAGTTTGTCGGGGCTAGAGTCCATGGTGCTTCCAGAATCGAGTGGATGTAGGCGGACCATTGGCATGCCCATCGGGCCCGGTCGTTGCCGGGGCAGCCCTTACGGCTGCATCGCACGCGGTGGGGGCGGGACGCTCTGGCGGCGGCTTCCGCACGGCCACCCGGCACATGGTCGCGTTTCGTTCGGCGGCGATTGTACTGCGCCTGCCCGTGCTTGCCGAACTTCTTTGGCCTCCCCGCCGTCTGATGGCAGTCGGCTATCGCGGCGATAGCAAGCTTCGATTGCCCATCGCTTCAGCCAATCCCTAGGCTGCCGATACCTGTGTCGTCTTTCTTATCCTCATGCCGTTTTCGAGGTCCTGCCCGATGTTCCAGTCATCCCTCAAGCGCGAACTGGCCGAGTGCCAAGCCCAGCTCACGCAGGCCCTGGCGCGCCGTAGCGCCGTCGATCGCTCCATGGCGGTCATCGAATTCCTGCCGGATGGCACCATCGTGTCCGCCAACGAGAATTTCCTGTCTGCGGTCGGTTACCGCCTGGAGGAGGTGCAGGGACGGCACCACCGGATGTTCTGTGATCCGGCCTATGCCAATAGTGCCGAGTACCGCCGCTTCTGGGAGCGCCTGGCGGCGGGCGAGTTCATCCGCGACCGCTTCCGTCGCCAGGACAAGCAAGGGCGCGAATTGTGGCTCGAGGCCAGCTACAACCCGGTGCGTGACACGGCTGGGCGGGTGGTCGGGGTGCTCAAGCTGGCCACCGACATCACCGCCCAGGTGGTGCGTGAACAACAGCAGGAAAGCCTGATCAGCGCCATCGACCGTTCCATGGCGGTGATCGAGTTCAACCTCAAGGGCGAGGTGCTCACCGCCAACGAGAATTTCCTCAGCCTGATGGGGTATCGCCTGGACGAGATCCGCGGGCGCCATCACCGGCAGCTGTGTACCCGCGAGGATGGCGCTTCGCCCGAGTACGCACAGTTCTGGGAGCGCCTGAACCGCGGTGAGTTCTTCTCCGGCCGCTTCAAGCGGGTCAACAAGCGCGGGGATGTGGTCTGGCTGCGTGCCACCTACAACCCGGTGTTTGACGCCAATGGCACCCTCTACAAGGTGGTGAAACTGGCCTCGGACGTGACTGAGCAGGTGCTGCACCAGCAGGCCGAGTCCGAAGCGGCGCACCTGGCCTACGAGATATCCCTGCAGACCGACGGTGGTGCGCAGCGTGGTGCTGAAGTGGTCCAGCGCACGGTGGACGTGGTGCAGGGCATCGCTGGCGAATTGAACCGGGCGGCCAGCGGCATTTCGGCCGTGAGCCAGCAGTCCGACCAGATCAGCAGCATCGTCCAGACCATCCGCGGCATTGCCGACCAGACCAACCTGCTGGCGCTGAATGCTGCCATCGAGGCGGCACGCGCCGGCGAACAGGGGCGCGGGTTCGCCGTGGTAGCCGAGGAGGTGCGCAACCTGGCGGCGCGCACGGCCCAGGCGACGGTGGAGATCGTCGACGTGGTAAGGCGCAACCATGAGCTGTCCCAGGAGGCGGTGCAGAGCATGGAAAGCAGCCGCGAGAAGGTGGAGCAGGGGGTGCAGCTGGCCAGCCAGGCGGGCCAGGCGATCCTGGAGATCCAGGAAGGTGCCCAGCGGGTGGTGGAAGCCATCCGCCAGTTCAGTTCCACGCTGGAACGTTGAATCAAGTGGCCGCCCGGTGCCGGGCGGCCCTGGTCACGGTTACTCGTCGCGGCCTTCGAGCATGGTGCGGCGCAGCATCACGTAGAGGGCGCCGGTGCCGCCGTGGCGCGGCAGGCAGGAAGTGAAGCCGAGCACCTGGGGATGCTGGCGCAGCCAGGTGTTGACGTGGCTCTTGATCAGCGGGCGCTTGCCATCCAGGCGTGCGGCCTTGCCATGGGTGATGCGCACGCAGCGGATTTCCAGCTTGGCGGCTTCGGCGAGGAAGTCCCAGAGTGTCTCGCGGGCTTTTTCCACGGTCATACCGTGCAGGTCGAGGCTGCCCTCGAAGGCGATCTGGCCCTGCTTGAGCTTGCGCATCTGGCCTTCCTGGACGCCGTCGCGGGCCCAGTTCAGTTCATCCTCGGCACCCACATCGATCACGAAGAGGTCGGACAGGCCGTCCACTTTGGTGCTGGTGCCCGCCTGGGTGGCGTTCTGCCGGCGGCTGACGACCTGCTGGCGGTCGGCACGCGGCTTGCCGACATCCGCGCGGTCGTGCTGGATGCGTTTGACGCCACGCATCTGCTGGCTGAACAGGGAAAAATCGTCGTCTTGCATGAGGGCCTCCACAGCGGCCGCTCAGTTTACCCGCGAGGCGGGGCGACGTCAGTGGTGTTTCTTCATCAACCGGGGTGACAGGTCCAGGTTGCTGCGCCGACGGAAGCGCCGCCGTGCATGGCGCCAGAGCCCAACGCCGAAGGCCAGCAGCAACAGGCCGCTGACCAGCAGGGTCAGCGCGGCGCCGGTGCTGTCGTTGAGAGGGCCCAGTGCCGGCGGACGGCCGAGCAGGGTGGCCGAGCCGGCCATCGCCAGGAGGATGCCCAGGGTGGCGATCAGCGCCGCACAGCCGGCCAGCAGCCGCCAGCCCAGGTGCCGGGGCGCATGGGGGCGAAGGCGGCGGGCGTCGAATCCATCGGGTTGTCTCATCCGGTCTTCCTCGTCTTGATCGGGCGTATGACCGGAACCAGCGGGTGGGGTTCCTGCCATTCGCCCGATAGGAGAGGGCCGGCTTTGCGGTGAGGCGTTGCCTCAGGCGAGGGCGCGTGCGTTGGGTACGACGCTGGCGAAGTTGTCGGCGAGGGCGATGACCTCGACGCGGTGCATCTCGTCGGCGCTGATCACGCCGCCGTCAGGAGTGGGTAGGTCACGGGTGGCACAGGCGGCGGCGACCAGGGTGCAGCGGTAGCCGTAGTCCTTGGCGGCGCGCACGGTGGTGCTGACGCTGGAATGGGTCATGAAGCCGCAGACGATCAGGTCCAGGTGGCCGATCTCCTGCAGGCGGTCGTGCAGGTCGGTGCCGGCGAAGGCGTTGGGCAGGCGTTTCTCGACGACCACCTCGCCAGGCAGCGGGGCGGCTTCGGGCATCTGCTGGCCACGTTCGCCCTGGGGGTCCAGCAGGCCACCCGGAACGCCCAGGTGCTTGACGTGTACGACAGGAGTGCCTGCTGCGCGAGCGGCGGCCAGCAGGGTCGCGATCTCCTCCAGTGCCGCGTCGAGGCCGGGCAGGGCCAGGACGCCGCTGCGGTACTCCTCCTGGACGTCGATGATGACCAGCGTGGCGTTGCTCAGGGTGGTCGGCGGGTAGCCCCGGCCGCTGAGTTGGAACATGGATTTGGGAGCAGACATGCGAATCTCCGGTACGACGTAGGCCGCTATTGTCCGCCGTGTGACGCGATAAGTGAACCATGTCGCGCAATCCTCTTGCGGGAACCTTCCCGCCCGGCGCACCATCGAAGCCCTTCGGATGGAGTCGAAGTCGCCGTGTGCAAGGAGTTGCCGCATGAATGGCCTGTCTGATCTTCCCCCTTCTTTCTGGTTGCTGTTCGCCTGCGCCGTGGCCATCGCCGTGTTGCGCGAATTGCGTCGTGAGCGCCGGGAGGACCCCTAGGTGCGTCGCAAGCCCTGAGCGGTCGGGTGTAGAATCCGCATCCCGTTCCAAGAGGTAGAGCGTCGTGTCCGAATCCCGCCTGCGCACCCTGCGCGACCACATCCGCTGGGCCGTTAGCCGTTTCCATGGGGAGAACCTGTTTTTCGGCCATGGCACCGACAACGCCTGGGATGAAGCCCGCCAGCTCGTCCTCGGCGCCCTGCACCTGCCCTACGAGATCGCCGACAGCTACCTGGACTGCAGCCTGGAGGACGACGAGCGCGAGCATGTCCAGGCCCTGCTGAAGCGCCGCATCCATGAGCGCGTACCGGCCGCCTACCTGCTGGGCGAGGCCTGGTTCTGCGGCCTGCCGTTCGTGGTCGACGAGCGCGTGCTGGTGCCCCGTTCGCCCATCGGCGAGCTGATCGAGCAGGGCTTCGAGCCCTGGCTGCCGAACATGCCGGCGCGCATCCTCGACCTCTGCACCGGCTCCGGCTGCATCGGCATTGCCGCCGCCCACGCCTTCCCCGAGGCAGAGGTGGTGCTGGCCGACCTGTCCTTCGACGCGCTGGAAGTGGCCAACCAGAACATCGAGCGCCATGAGCTGGAAGACCGCGTCTACACCGTCCAGGGCGACGGTTTCGACGGCCTGCCCGGCCAGCGCTTCGACCTGATCCTGTCCAACCCGCCCTATGTCGATGCGGAAGACTTCGCCGACATGCCCGAGGAGTACCACCACGAGCCGGCCATGGGCCTGGCCTGTGGCGATGATGGGCTGGACCTGGTGCGGCGCATGCTGGCCGAAGCCGCCGACCACCTGACCGAGCAGGGCACCCTGATCGTCGAGGTTGGCAACAGCCAGGTGCATGTGGAGGCGCTGTATCCGGAAGTGGACTTCACCTGGCTGGAGTTCGCCCGGGGCGGGCATGGCGTGTTCCTGCTCAGTGCCCGCCAGTGCCGCGAGCACCAGGCCCTGTTCCGCGCCCGCCTGGCGGGCTGAAGAGGGCCTCCCCGCTCAGGGCACCTCTGAAAATCGGGGCGTGCCCGTCAGTGGGTGGCGATCCAGATCAGCAGGCCGGCCTGGAACACGGCGAAGACCACCAGGCAGGTGATGGTGAAGCGCAGGCCGCTGTCGTCGCGCTTGAGCTCGGCGACGCGGTCCTCCAGCTTGCGGATCTGGATTTCCTGCTGGTGCAGGTTGTGGTCGGCCTGCTGCAGCATGTTGGCCGCGTCCAGCAGGCCGATGACCTGCACCTTCTCCTTGTTCCAGTCATCCAGCAGCTCGCTGACGCGACCGGCGCCGTAGTGGGCGTGCAGTTGCAGCGGGTCCTGGTAGGTGACTTCGAATCCCTGGGCCTTGAGTACGTGGTCGCGGCGCTGGCGAATGTCTTCCGAGACGGCCAGCGTGTTCGGCAGTGCGCCGCCTTCGACCCGGTAGTGCGCCCACTGGCGTCGCGCCCAGTGGATGCCTCGGGCCAGCAGGAAGCGCCCCAGGCCACGGTTCTGGGGCTCCAGCCGCAGGCCGTCGTCGGGGCCGAAGCGGACCTCCTTGCTGCGGTGGTCGGCCCAGACCTCCAGGCGGTTCTGTTCCTTGCGCATGAGTTGCCCCGGCAGGTGCAGGCTGAGCACCAGCAGGCTGTGGTCGGGGCTGTGTCGTTCCACCTCGCCCAGCTCGATGAAGCGCAGTGGCCGGGGCCCCGTGGCGGCGTCGGCAGGCAATGGCGCGAGCCTCAGCAGCAGGTGGTTCTCCGGCGCCAAGTCGGCCCAGGGATGCGGTGGCACCACCACGGGCGTGGGGTCCAGGGCCTCGGGGTGCTGGGTGTCGGTGTCGCTCATCGGGCTTTCCTGTTACGGGCGCGGTGTGATCCGGTTATCGGCCGCCAGGCGGCGGGCTGGAGGGCAGGGCGGCGATGAACGCCAGCAGATGCTGGCCCAGCTCGCGAGCCAGGGGCAGCTCGGCGGCATTATAGGAGCCCAGCTGCTCCTGGATACCGGCCGGCGTGATGCGCAGGATGTGGTTCATGCTGCCGATGACCGCCAGCTCGGCATCGGGCTTCGCGGCCTTCAGGGCCTCGGCATCGGCGACGCCGACCTGGATGTCGTGGCTGCCCTGCAGGATCAGTGCGGGGACTTTCACCGCCGCGAAGGCCTCGACCGGGTCGTGGGCCAGCAGCGAGATCAGGTAAGGCTGCACGCTGGGTCGGAACAGCACCATCAGCGGTGGCGGCACCTCGTCCACGGTCCGGCCGTTGCGCAGGGCCGCGAGGATCGCGGCGCTCCGTGCCAGGAGCGGAGGCGGCAGGCGCTGGCGCAGCTGTTCCACCAGCAACTGGTCGAAGGGCCGGCCGCTGCCGGCGATCACCACCAGGGCTGCGGCTTCGGTACGTGGCGCGGCCAGGCTGGCGATCAGCGCCCCTTCGCTGTGTCCGATCAGGATCAGTCTGGAAAACCGGGGGTCGGCCCTGAGCTGGCGTGCCCAGGCGACGGCGTCGTCCACGTAGCCGTCCAGGCTCAGCTGGCGTTCGTCCGGCCCGGCGTCGTGGCTGGCGGCAATGCCGCGCTTGTCGAAGCGCAGGCTGGCGATGCCGTTGCGGGCCAGCAGCTCGGCGAGCTTCTTCAGGCTGTCGTTGCGCCCGCCCATGGGGTTGTTGCCGTTGCGGTCGGTGGGGCCGGAGCCGGCCACCAGCAACGCAACGGGGGCCGGCCCCTCGCCACCGGGCAGCAGCAGGGTGCCGTGGAGCACGCCGGTGCCGGTGTCCAGGTCCATGGGGCGCTGCAGCACGGTCTGGGCGGCGAAGCCGGTGGCGGGTGGGAGCAGGCTGCAGAGCAGCGGGGCGAGCAGGGTGTACAGCAGTCGGGGCATGGGGGAATCCGTGTGGGAGTGCCAGGCTTGGATGCCGGCACCGGCGCAAGGTTCGTGGGTGAACTGGTCGGGCGCCGCAGGTATACTCCTCGGCCTTTCTTCGAGGCCCATTTCAGCGGAGCACTGTGCATGTCCGGCAACACCTACGGCAAGCTGTTCACCGTCACCACGGCTGGCGAAAGCCACGGCCCGGCGCTGGTCGCCATCGTCGACGGCTGCCCGCCCGGGCTGGAGCTTTCCCTGGAGGACCTGCAGCGTGACCTCGATCGCCGCAAGCCGGGCACCAGCCGCCACACCACCCAGCGCCAGGAGGCCGACGAGGTGGAAATCCTCTCCGGCGTCTTCGAAGGCCGCACCACCGGCTGTTCCATCGGCCTGCTGATCCGCAACACCGACCAGAAGTCCAAGGACTACTCGGCGATCAAGGACCTGTTCCGCCCGGCCCACGCCGACTACACCTACCACCACAAGTACGGCGTTCGCGACTACCGCGGCGGCGGCCGTTCCTCGGCGCGCGAGACTGCCATGCGCGTCGCCGCCGGCGCCATCGCCAAGAAGTACCTGGCCACCCTGGGCATCAGCGTGCGCGGCTACATGAGCCAGCTCGGCCCGATCGAAATCCCCTTCAAGACCTGGGATTCGGTGGAGCAGAACGCCTTCTTCAGCCCCGACCCGGACAAGGTCCCGGAGCTGGAGGCCTTCATGGACCAGTTGCGCCGTGACCAGGATTCCGTCGGCGCCAAGATCACCGTCGTCGCCGAAGGCGTGCCGCCCGGCCTGGGCGAGCCGATCTTCGACCGCCTGGACGCGGAACTCGCCCACGCGCTGATGAGCATCAATGCGGTGAAGGGCGTGGAGATCGGCGCCGGCTTCGCGTGCGTCGCCCAGCGCGGCACCGAGCACCGCGACGAGCTGACCCCGGAAGGCTTCCTCAGCAACAACGCCGGCGGCATCCTCGGCGGCCTTTCCTCGGGCCAGCCGATCGTCGCCCACCTGGCGCTCAAGCCCACCTCCAGCATCACCACCCCGGGCCGCTCCATCGACGTCGACGGCAACCCGGTGGACGTCATCACCAAGGGCCGTCACGACCCCTGCGTCGGCATCCGCGCCACGCCCATCGCCGAAGCCATGATGGCCATCGTGCTGATGGACCACCTGCTGCGCCACCGCGGGCAGAACGCCGATGTGCGCGTCACCACCCCGGTGCTCGGCCAGCTGTGACCGGCGGCGCGCTGCCGTACTGGCGGCTGTCCGGTTTCTACCTGTTCTACTTCGCCCTGCTGGGCGCCACGGCGCCCTTCCTCGGGCTCTACTTCGCCCACCTGGGCTTCTCCGCCGCGCGCATCGGCGAGCTGGTGGCCATCCCCATGCTGATGCGCTGCGTGGCGCCCAACCTCTGGGGCTGGCTGGGCGACCGCAGCGGCCGGCGCCTGGCCATCGTGCGGCTGGGCGCGCTCTGCACCCTGTGCACCTTCGCGCTGATCTTCGTCGACAAGAGCTACGCCTGGCTGGCGATGATCATGGCCCTGCACGCTTTCTTCTGGCACGCGGTGCTGCCGCAGTTCGAAGTGATCACCCTGGCCCATCTCAGGGAGCAGGCCGCGCGCTACAGCCAGATCCGCCTGTGGGGCTCCATCGGCTTCATCCTCACCGTGGTCGGCCTGGGCAAGGCGTTCGAGGTGTTCAGCCTGGACGTCTACCCGGTGGCGCTGGTGGTCATCATGGCCGGCATCGTGCTCAGCAGCTGGTGGGTGCCCAATGCCACGCCGGTGGCCCGGGAGGGAGGCGCCACCGGCGGCTTCCTCGACCAACTGCGGCAACCCGGCGTGCTGGCGTTCTACCTGTGCGTGGGGTTGATGCAGCTGTCCCACGGCCCGTACTACACCTTCCAGACCATCTACCTGGAAAGCCTCGGCTACCCGCGCGGCTTCATCGGCCAGCTGTGGGCGCTGGGCGTGGTGGCGGAGGTCTTGATGTTCCTGGTGATGGCGCGCATCCTCTCGCGCTTCCCGGTTCGCCAGGTGCTGGCCGCGAGCTTCCTGCTCGCGGCGTTGCGCTGGCTGCTGCTGGGGCATCTCGCCGACAACCTCGCGGTGCTGCTGTTCGCCCAGGTGCTCCATGCCGCGACCTTCGGCAGCTTCCATGCGGCGGCCATCCATTTCGTGCAACGCCAGTTCGGCCCGCAGCAGCAAGGCCAGGGCCAGGCGCTCTACGCGGCACTCGCCGGCACCGGCGGCGCGCTCGGGGCCCTGTACTCCGGTTACAGCTGGAACAGCCTGGGCGCCTCCTGGACCTTCGTCATCGCCAGCCTGGCCGCCATGGCCGCTGCCGTTATCATTGCCACTCAATTGAAAGAGGAGCGGGCATGAACCGCGAAACACTCACCCGTGAAATCATCGAGGCCGGCCGCTTCCTCTATGGTCGCGGCTGGTCCCCGGCCACCAGCAGCAACTACTCGGCGCGGCTGTCGGCCGACCAGGCGCTGCTGACCGTCTCCGGCAAGCACAAGGGCCAGCTCGGCGAGGACGACGTGCTGGCCACCGACCTCGACGGCATCAGCCTGGAGCCCGGCAAGAAGCCCTCCGCCGAGACCCTGCTGCACACCCAGCTGTACCGCTGGCAGCCCGGGATCGGCGCCGTGCTTCACACCCACTCGGTGAACGCCACCGTTCTCTCGCGGCTGACCCTGAGCGACTCGCTGGTGTTCGCCGACTACGAACTGCAGAAGGCCTTCAGCGGCGTGTCCACCCATGAAAGCCAGGTGGAAGTGCCGATCTTCGACAACGACCAGGACATCGCCCGCCTGGCAGCCAAGGTCCAGCCCTGGCTGGACGCGCACCCCGAGTGCGTCGGCTACCTGATCCGTGGCCACGGCCTCTACACCTGGGGCCCGCGCATGAGCGACGCCCTGCGCCAGGTCGAAGCCTTCGAATTCCTGTTCGAGTGCGAGCTGAAGGTTCGCGCCCTGCAGGCCCGCTGACGCCACCCTCCGCCGAGGGAGCCTTGACCCAGACCGCCCGTGCGACCGGCCAGCAGAGCCGGAGCCGGCGACCAGGAGTACACCGATGAGCAGCCTTTCCGTTTACCACGAGTCCAGCCCCGACCTGCCGAACAAGGTGCTGACCCATGTCGACGACATCGCCTCCACCCTTGCGGCCGTGGGCGTGCGCTTCGAGCGCTGGCAGGCCAGCGCGCCGCTGACCCCAGGGGCGAGCCAGGACGAGGTGATCGCCGCCTACCGCCCGCAGATCGACGCGTTGATGAAGGAGCGCGGCTACGTGACGGTGGACGTGGTCAGCCTCGACCGCAGCCACCCGCAGAAGGCCGAGCTGCGTGCCAAGTTCCTCGACGAGCACCGCCATGCCGAGGACGAAGTGCGCTTCTTCGTCGCCGGACGCGGCCTGTTCACCCTGCACATCGATGACTACGTCTACGCCGTGCGGTGCGAGAAGAACGACCTGATCTCGGTGCCTGCCGGCACCCGCCACTGGTTCGACATGGGCGAGGAGCCGCACTTCGTCGCCATCCGCCTGTTCAACAACCCCGAGGGCTGGGTGGCCCAGTTCACCGGGGACGACATCGCCAGGCGCTTTCCGCAGTTGGAGGATTGAGGCCGTAGGCGGGGCAGGGAGCGTGGTGGGCTGAAGCCCACCCTATGCCCACCTGGTACACCCGCCTGATACGTCTGTCTGCGCCCATCCAGCCCTGCGATTGCGCCGGGTCCTGTGAATATCGAAATACCGGAGTCCGCATGCCCATCAAGGCCATCCTCACCGACATCGAAGGCACCACCAGTGCCGTGAGCTTCGTCTTCGACGTGCTGTTCCCCTATGCCGCCCGCCACCTGCCGGGCTTCGTCAGCGAGCACGCCGCCGAGCCGGCCGTGGCGGAGCAGGTGGAAGCGGTGCGTCGCGAGAGCGGCGAGCCCGAGGCCAGCGTCGAGCGTGTGGTGGCGATCCTGCTGGATTGGATTGCCGAGGACCGCAAGGCCACCCCGCTCAAGGCGCTGCAAGGCATGGTCTGGGAGCAGGGCTACCGGACCGGGCAGCTCAAGGGCCATGTCTACCCGGATGCGGTCGAGGCGCTGCGCCGCTGGCACGCCGAGGGCTATCGGCTGTACGTCTACTCCTCGGGCTCGATCCAGGCGCAGAAGCTGATCTTCGGCTGTTCCGAAGCGGGTGACCTGAGCCCGCTGTTCTCCGGCTACTTCGACACCACCAGTGGCCCCAAGCGGGAGGCCGGGTCCTACCGCCGTATCGTCGAGGCCATCGGGCTGCCGGCGGAGGAGGTGCTGTTCCTCTCCGACGTGGTGCAGGAACTGGACGCGGCGCGCGAAGCCGGCCTGCCCACCATCGGCCTGGCCCGCGAGGGCGGCGAGCTGGCCGGGCATCCGACCGTGGCCAGCTTTGCGGTGATCGACCCGGCACACACCTGAGTCGACCCTCTCGTCAGTAGTCCAGCCACACCGCGCGGTGGTCGGAGCCTTGCCAGGGCAGGGCGCCCACCGCCTTCACCGTGCGGTCGCTGCGCAGCAGAATCAGGTCCACGCCCAGCAGCCCCGGCCACCAGGTGGGGCGCACGCGCTGGGCGGTGAGGCGCAGACCGGCATCGGCCAGGAAGTCCTGCAGGCGCGGTGAGAACGCCGTGCTGTTGAAGTCACCCATCACCACTACTTCACGACCTTCCAGGGCGATCTGCTCGGCCAGCTGGCGCAGGCTTTCGTCCCGGGCTGCCGCCAGTTCCGGCCCCAGGGGCGGCGGCGGGTGGATGCCGTAGAGCACGGTGCCGTCATCCAGTTCGGCGCGGATATAGGGGTAGGCAGCCAGGCCGCGTGGCTCCAGCACCTGGCAGCGGCGCACCGGTTGGCGGGTGAACAGCGCCAGGCCGAACGGGCCGTCCTGGTAGCGGGCGCAGGCTTCCCGGGCCTTCAGCAGGGTCAGGCGTTCGCCCCAGGCAGGGGTGGCTTCGGTGAGGAACAGGGCATCGGCCGGCAGCGCGTTGAGCCAGGCGGCCTCGGCGTCGGCGCGGGGGTTGTCCAGGCGCAGGTTGTAGGCCATCACCCGGCGCTCCTGGCCGGTGCTGCCCGGCGCGTCGTGCGGCCAGGGGGTGAGGCCCCAGCCGATCACCCCGGCACCCGCGAGAACGAACAGCAGCGACGAGGCATTGCGCGGGTTGGCAAAGGCCCCTACCAGCATCAGGCCGGCCTGCAGCGGGGCGAAATGGCTGAACAGCTCCAGCACCCAGTGGAAGCGACCGAACTGGCCGAGCACGAGGGTGACCAGGCCAAGCCAGGCAAGCTGGTTGAGGTGGAAGCGCAGGGCCTTGAGCACGGAAACATCCTGATGGCGGCGGGTGGGAGATTGTAGGGCATCCACCGATGGACGGAACCTTGCCCGCCGCCATCTGCCCAACCAGCTGTTCACCTGAGGCGGCAGGGGCGCGATGCCCCCGTCACAATCCTGTGCATGGGAGGGCGCCATGAGCGGAGCGGCAATTGCTTTCTACGGCGGGCTGGGCGCACTTTACCTGCTGCTGACGGCCTGGGCGCTGTACAACGTGGTGACCAGCAACGTACCGCGCCAGCTGCGCTGGCTGTGGGTGGCGCTGCTGGTGCTGTTCCCCGTGCTCGGGCTGTTCAACTGGGCCTGGATGGGCCCGCGCAGGCGGCGCCCGGGCGCCGCCTGATCCGTCTTTCCCCCAACAGGAGCGTTGTCATGGGTTCGCTGCTCAACAGTCTGGCCGGTCTGGTCATCCTGGCCCTGGATATCTGGGCCATCCTCAATGTCATCAAGAGCAATGCCGAGATCGGCATGAAGGTGCTGTGGATCCTGCTGATCGTGCTGCTGCCGGTGCTCGGCCTGATCATCTGGGCCATCGCCGGCCCCCGTGGCGATGTGCGCTTGTGAGCCGCGGGCTACGCGCCTGGGTGGGCGCCCTGCTGGCCCTGGGCTGCCTGGCGGCCCTGGCGGAACCCCAGGATGACGCCTGGGCAGCGCTGCGCAGCGGCCAGGCCGCCCTGTTGCTGCGCAATGCCAATGCGCCGGGCGCGGGCGATCCGGCGGGCTTCCAGCTGCAGGACTGCCGGACCCAGCGCAACCTCGATGCCCAGGGCCGGCGCGAGGCCCAGCAATGGGGCCAGCTGCTGCGCCGCCACTGGATCGAGGGGCCGCGCATCTATGCCGGGCGCTGGTGCCGCACCCAGGAGACGGCCCTGGAGCTGGGGCTTGGCGCGGTGGAGACCCTGGACGCGCTGGACTACTTCGACGGTGACCTGGCCGCTGCGAAGCGCTTGCGCCAGCGTGTCAGCCAACTGCCACGGGGCCTGCCGCTGGTGCTGGTGACCCACGGGGTGAACATCGGCGCGCTGGCCGGCATCACGCCGGTTCCGGGCGAGGCGGTGATCGTGGCGATGCCGATCGGCGAGCCGCCTCGGGTGCTGGCGCGGGTGCCCGCGCCGCACTGAGTCAGATGAGTTGCAGCTGGTCCTGGGCCGGCTGCAGCTGGGCGCCTTCGAGACGCAGCAGGATGGCCTTGCGCTCCAGTCCGCCGGCAAAGCCGGTGAGGCTGCCGTCGCGGCCGATCACCCGATGGCACGGAATGATGATGGCGATGGGGTTGGCGCCATTGGCGGCGCCCACGGCGCGCACGGCCCGGGGGCGGCCGATCTCCTGGGCGAGGGCGGCGTAGTGGGTGGTCTGGCCGTGGGGGATCGCCTGCAGGGCCCGCCACACGTCCTGCTGGAAGGGTGTGCCGCGTGGCGCCAGCTTCAGTTCGAAGCGTGTGCGCTTGCCGGCGAAGTAGGCGTCCAGCTGCCGGCAGGCGTCGTCCAGCTCGCGCGTGGCGGGCTGCCAGGTCGGGTCCAGTGTCCAGGGCGTGGCGCTGTCCATGTGCAGCATGCGCAGCCCTTCCTCGTCGCCGGCTAGCAGCAGGGTTCCGATGGGGCTGGGGTGGTGGCGGAAGTACACGTCAGGTCTCCGTTGCATAGCTGTGCCAGAGGTACACGGCAGCGTAGGCGCGCCACGGTCGCCAGCGCTCGGCGCGTTCGGCGAGCTGGCGTGGGCTGATGCCGCCGGCACCCCAGAGGGGGGATTTGAGCAGGCCCAGGTCGGCCGTGGGGAAGGCATCCGCGTCGCCGAAGGCCCGCAGGGCAATGTACTGGGCCGTCCAGGGGCCGATGCCGGGCAGGGCGCAGAGCCGCGCCTGGAAGGCTTCGACGCCGTCCGCCAGGCTCAGTTCCAGCTCGCCCGATGCCACGGCGGCGGCCAGTCGGCGCAGGGTCTCGACCCGCTTGCCGGGCATGCCGATGCCGGGGAGGGCGTCTTCGGCGATGGCCGCCGGGGTGGGGAACAGGCGCAGGCCGTCGGGGCTTTCGGGCAGGGGCGTGCCCAGCCGCTCCACCAGGCGGCCGGCGATGGTCACCGCGGCCTTCACCGTCACTTGCTGGCCGATGATGGTGCGCACCGCCTGTTCGAACGGGTCGAAGGCGACCGGCAGGCGCAGCCCGGTGTGTCGCTCCAGAAGCGGCTTCAGCACCTCGTCCTGCGCCAGGGTGGCGGCAACGGCGAGCGGGTCGCAGTCCAGGTCGAACATGCGCCGCACCCGCAGGGCGATGTCCGCCTGGGCCGCTGCGGCCTCGTGCGGCAGTTCCAGCAACAGGGCATCGGGCGTGGGCGTGACGCGGAACCAGCTGTGCAGCTCACCCAGGCGGATGCTGCGGGTGTAGCCGTGTTCATCCACCCGTTCGACGCCGGGCAGGCGACGCAGGCTGAAGTGGGCGTGGAACTGGTGCCAGTGCCAGGGCGGCTGGAACGGCAGCGCCTGGCGCAGGAGAGGGGCGGGTGTCTGCATGGCGCGACGATACCCGCTGAGGGCGTGGCCTGTCGCGGGAAAATCGGCCGTCGCCACGGTTCGACCTGACACGGTGAGCGTCGTAGAATGCGCGCCTTTCTCCGGGCGGGCCGCTGTTCCGTCCTTCTGCAGCCACTACGGGAGACCGCTCATGAGCGATTACCAGGAAACTCTCTATGACGGCTACGGCCAGCGTTTTCGCATGGACAAGCTGCTTCACGAGGTCCGCACCGAGCACCAGCACCTGGTGATCTTCGAGAACGCGCGCATGGGCCGCGTGATGGCGCTGGACGGTGTGATCCAGACCACCGAGGCAGACGAGTTCATCTACCACGAGATGCTCACCCACGTGCCGATCCTGGCCCATGGCGCTGCTCGCCGCGTGCTGATCATCGGCGGTGGCGACGGCGGCATGCTGCGCGAGGTGCGCAAGCACAAGGCGGTCGAGAGCATCACCATGGTGGAGATCGACGGCACCGTGGTGGACATGTGCAAGGAGTTCCTGCCGAACCACTCCAAGGGCGCCTATGACGATCCGCGCCTGAACCTGGTGATCGACGACGGCATGCGCTTCGTGGCGACCACGGAGGAGAAGTTCGACGTGATCATCTCCGACTCCACCGATCCCATCGGGCCGGGCGAGGTGCTGTTCTCCGAGAACTTCTACCAGGCCTGCCGCCGCTGCCTGAACGATGGCGGCATCCTGGTGACCCAGAACGGCACGCCCTTCATGCAACTGGCCGAAGTGCAGACCACTGCGTCGCGCATGAACGGCCTGTTTGCCGACTGGCACTTCTACCAGGCGGCGGTGCCCACCTACATTGGCGGGGCCATGACCTTCGCCTGGGGCGCGACCCAGGGCGATGCCCGCAAGGTCTCCCTGGAGGTGCTGCGCCAGCGCTTCGCCGGCAGCGGCATCGTGACCCGCTACTACAACCCCGAGGTTCACCTGGGCGCCTTCGCGCTGCCGCAGTACGTGCTGCAGGCCGTGGGCAAGCCCAGCAACGACTGAGGTGCCCGGCCTCCTTTCCGGGGGCTGGCTGAATGAAAAAACCGCTGCCGGAGCGATCCGGCAGCGGTTTTTTCATGGCGGTGTGCTTCAGCCGAAGCGGTAGATGTCCATGCCCAGTGCACCGAGGGTGAAGCCGCTGTGGGCCAGGCTGAATGCGCCGCCGGCTCCGCGTGCGAAGTACAGCGGCAGCAGGTGCTCGTCGCTGGGGTGGCTGCGGACTGCATTGGGCGCCTGGGTGCGGTAGTGGTGCAGGGCGTCTTCGTCATCGCGTGCCAGGCGCTCGACCATCCAGTCGCGGAAGGCCTGGGCCCAGTCGGAGCCGTGGTCGTCCTGCGCGTGCCAGTCCAGCTCCCGCAGGTTGTGGGTGATGCTGCCGGAGCCGATCAGCAGCACGCCGTGGTCGCGCAGGGCGGCCAGGGCACGGCCGACCCGGGTCTGGAAGGTCGGGCCGAGGCGGCTGGGCAGGGACAGTTGCAGCACCGGGATGTCCGCTTCCGGGTACATCAGCGACAGCGGCACCCAGGCGCCATGGTCGAGGGGGCGCTGGTCATCGATGGCGGCGTCCAGGCCGGCGGTCTTCAGCAGCCCCTGGACTTCGCGCGCCAGCTCGGGTGCGCCGGGGGTGGGGTACTGGACGGCGTAGAGCGTCGGCGGGAAGCCGTAGAAGTCGTGCCAGGTCTCGGGGTGGGCGGCGCCAGTCAGGCTCAGGCCCTGGCTCTCCCAGTGCGCGGACACCACCAGGATGGCGCGCGGGCGCGGCAGCTCGGCCGCCAGGCGGGCGAGGGCGGGGCCGCTGGCGCCGGGTTCCAGCGCGAGCATGGGGGAACCGTGGGAGATGAACAGGGTAGGTAGCATCCGGGGCGTCCTCCGTTAGGATGGGCGCCATGTTCTGCGCTGGACGTATCGACTTCCAGCATAAAATTCTGCGCGTATCTATCGAATCATCAGGAGGATCAGGTGGAAGAGTCATTCTGGCAGGCACGTTGGCACAGCAATCAGATCGGGTTCCATCTCGATGAGGTCAACCCCTGGCTGCTGCGGCATTGGCACGCCCTGGCGCTCCCTGCCGATGCGCAGGTGCTGGTGCCGCTCTGCGGCAAGAGCCTGGACCTGCTGTGGCTCGCTGACCAGGGCCATCGGGTGCTGGGCGTGGAGCTGGCAGAGAAGGCGGTGCTGGATTTCTTCGCCGAATGGGGCGTGGAGCCGGAGGTGAGCGAGGTCGGCGCGTTGCGCCGTTTCAGTTCGGGGCGGGTAGAGATCCTCCAGGGGGACTTCTTCGCCCTGACGCCCGAGGACACCCGGGATTGCGTGGCGCTGTATGACCGGGCAGCGATCATCGCCTTGCCGCCGGCCATGCGCGACGCCTATGTCGCGCACCTCGCTCGCCTGCTGGCGCCGGGTTGCCGGGGGTTGATGGTGACCCTGGAGTACGAGCAGTCGCGGCTCGATGGCCCGCCGTTCTCGGTGCCGGAGGAGGAGGTGCGCGCGCGCCTGGAGTCGGATTGGTGCGTGGAGCTGCTGGAGCGGGAAGACGTGCTGGAGAAGAACTGGAAGTTCGCCTCGCGCGGCCTGGACGCCTTGCACGAGCCGGTGTTCCGCTTGCAGCGCAAGGGCTGAGGCTCGGCGATGGCGAATGAAAAAGGGCAGCCAGTGGCTGCCCTTTTCGTTGGCTTCGGTTGGATCAACCGCGGCGGCGCAGGGCCTCGATGCGGTCTTCCAGGGGCGGGTGGCTCATCAGCAGGCCGGCCAAGCCGTTCTTCAGGCCACCGTTGATGCCGAAGGCGGTCAGGCTGTCGGGCATCTGCACCGGTACGCCTTGCTCGGCGCGCAGGCGCTGCAGGGCGCCGATCATGGCGTTGGTGCCGGCCAGCTGTGCGCCGGCTTCGTCGGCGCGGTACTCACGTTTGCGCGAGAACCACATGACGATGATGCTGGCGAGGATGCCCAGGACCAGCTCGGCGAAGATGGTGGCGATGAAGTAGCCGATGCCATGGCCCTCTTCGTTCTTCAGGATCACCTTGTCGACGAAGTTGCCGAAGATACGCGCGAAGAACATCACGAAGGTGTTCACCACGCCCTGGACCAGCGCCAGGGTCACCATGTCGCCGTTGGCCACGTGACCGATCTCGTGGGCCAGCACCGCCTTCACCTCATCGGGCGAGAAGCGTTCCAGCAGGCCCTGGCTGACGGCGACGAGGGCGTCGTTGCGGTTCCAGCCGGTGGCGAAGGCGTTGGCCTCGTAGGCAGGGAAGATACCCACCTCGGGCATCTTGATGCCGGCCTGGCGGGACAGCTCCTCGACGGTCTGCAGCAGCCACTGCTCGTGACGGGTACGGGGCTGGGTGATGATCTCGGTACCGGTGCTCATCTTCGCCATCCACTTGGAGATGAACAGCGAGACCAGGGAGCCGGCGAAGCCGAACACGGCACAGAACACCAGCAGGCTGCCGTAGTTCTGGCCGGTGAAGCGATCTACCCCCAGCAGTTTCAGCGTGATGCTGGCAATCACCAGGACTGCAAGGTTGGTGGCCAGGAACAACAGAATTCGCATCATGATTGGGGCGGTCTCCTCACGGCGGAAAGCGGTTTGATATGCGGGGGTATATAAGGTTCGGGCGAGGGCGATTCAACCGAACCCTTATTTCAAACTGTGTCGCCTGCCGCGCCGTCGGGGCCGCTGAACAGCAGGCGTGACAGCCGCGCGATGCGTTCGCTGTTGCGGCTGGCCAGTGCTTCGCGCAGCTGGTGGGCGAGGGTGCCGTGCACCCGGCGCACGCTCGGCGGCAGGGCGCCTTCGTCGCCGACCGCATGGGGAATGCTGCGTGACAGGCGCAGGAAGCCCTTCTCCGTGAGCACGGCCTGGTCCAGCGCTTCGTAGCGGATGGTGCTCTCGTAGCGGATGTAGCCTTCCTCGGCCAGCCAGATCAGGGCGCCCAGGCAGCCCTGGTGGCGTTTACTGGGCAGGCCGAACTCGTCCGGCTCCTCGTGGCCGATCAGGTCCTCCACGTACAGCGCGGATTTGCGGGGGAAGGCGAGGTAGAGCGTCAGCATGCCGGCTGCGCAATCCTTGTAGAAGTCGTCGATCTGCAGGTCCATGGTCAGAGTGCTCGCGCCAGCAGCGCGTTGGGGAGCAGCGGCAGCAGGCGGCCGATCAGCGCCCAGGGCCAGCCGGGTACGTAGGCGCGGCGGGTCTGGCGCTCGATGTGCTGGGCGATCAGCCGGGCGCCGCGCTCCACGTCGATGAGGAAGGGACGCGGCCCTGCTCCCTGGTTGATGGGGGTGTCGATGTAGCCGGGCAGCAGCAGGGTGGTGCGCAGGGGGCTGCGGTACAGCTCCAGTTCGAGGGCTTCCATGTAGCTGATCAGCCCGGCCTTGCTCGCCGAATAGCCGGCGGTGGCCGGCAGGCCGCGCTTGCCGGCAACCGAGGCCACGGCCACCAGGTGGCCATAGCCCTGCTCGCGGAACAGCTGGGCGGCGGCGTCGAGGCAGGCGATGGTGCCGATCAGGTTGGTCTCCAGGGTCTGCTGGAAGCGCTCGAAACGGCCTGTGCCGACCTTGCCCGCCAGGCCGATGCCGGCGTTGGCGATGAGCCCGTCGAGCCCGCCCAGGGCGTTCTTCGCCAGGCCCACGGCGTCCTGGCAGGCGGCGTAATCGGTGACGTCGAGGGGCAGCACGGCGATGTTCCGACCGTGGTGCGCGCGCAGCTCTTCGGCGAGTTGCTGGAGGGCTTCCTCCCGGCGTGCCGCCAGGGCCAGGTCATGTCCCCGTGCAGCCAGCTCGCGGGCCAGGGCCATGCCGATGCCGGAACTGGCGCCGGTGAGCAGGTAGCGGCGGGGCTGGCCCATGGCGGTGCTCCTTTTACTGGCGGTAGGTCTTGAGGAAGTTGCCGATGCGGCCGATGGCCTGCTCCAGGTCGTCGACGCGGGGCAGGGTGACCACGCGGAAGTGGTCCGGCCACGGCCAGTTGAAGGCAGTGCCCTGGACGATCAGCAGCTTCTCGGAGAGCAGCAGGTCGAGTACGAATTTCTCGTCGTTGTGGATCGGGCAGACCTTCGGATCGATGCGCGGGAAGGCATAGAGCGCGCCCATGGGTTTGACGCAGCTGACGCCGGGGATGTCGTTGAGCAGTTCCCAGGCGCGGTTGCGCTGCTCCAGCAGGCGGCCGCCGGGCAGGACCAGGTCGTTGATGCTCTGGTAGCCGCCGAGTGCGGTCTGGATGGCGTGCTGGCTCGGCACGTTGGCGCACAGGCGCATGTTGGCCAGGATGTCGAGGCCTTCGATGTAGCTCTGGGCGCGGTGCTTGGGCCCGGAGATGGCGATCCAGCCGGAGCGGAAGCCGGCCACGCGGTAGGACTTGGACAGCCCGTTGAAGGTCAGGCAGAGCACGTCCGGCGCCAGGGAGGCGGTGGAGATGTGCTGGGCTTCGTCGTAGAGGATCTTGTCGTAGATCTCGTCGGAGAAGATCACTAGGTTGTGTTGGCGGGCCAGCTCGACGATCTCCAGCAGCAGCTCGCGGGAGTACACGGCGCCGGTGGGGTTGTTGGGGTTGATCAGCACCATGGCCTTGGTGTTGGAGGTGATCTTCGCCTTCATGTCGGCGATGTCCGGGAACCAGCCGGCCTGCTCGTCGCACAGGTAGTGCACCGGCTTGCCGCCACCCAGGGCCACGGAGGCGGTCCAGAGCGGGTAGTCGGGGGCCGGGATCAGCACCTCGTCGCCATTGTTCAGCAGGGCCTGCAGGGCCATCACGATCAGCTCGGAGACGCCGTTGCCCAGGTAGATGTCCTCGATGCCGACGCCTTCCACCTGCTTCTGCTGGTAGTACTGCATGACGGCCTTGCGGGCACTGAACAGGCCCTTGGAGTCGCTGTAGCCCTGGGCGGTGGGGAGGTTGCGGATGACGTCCTGGAGGATTTCCTCCGGCGCTTCGAAGCCGAAGGGGGCCGGGTTGCCGATGTTCAGCTTGAGGATGCGGTGGCCTTCCTCTTCCAGACGCTTGGCGTGCTTGAGCACCGGCCCGCGAATGTCGTAGCAGACGTTGGCGAGCTTGTTGGATTTGCTGAACTGCATGGTTCTGAGGGTCCCGAATGTGTTGATGCGCCGGGGGCGGCCGCTGGGGCAGTGGAAGGGGCGGATACCTTGGCAGCCGGCAGCGCCGCTGCCAGACTGGCGCCCGAAGGCACGCATGATACGTGCGGCCCGATGGCCGGAAAAGGTACGGGTCGGGCTTTTTTCCGCAACGAGGTGACCCTATGGAAAAGCTGGACAAACCCCTTGAAGCCTGGCGCGAAGAGCTGACCGACGCGCAGTTCCACGTCTGCCGCCTGGGGGGCACCGAACGGCCCTTCACCGGCGAATACAACGGCACCAAGACGCCCGGCATCTACCACTGCGCCTGCTGCGGTGCGGCGCTGTTCGATTCCGATGCCAAGTACGACTCCGGCAGCGGCTGGCCCAGCTACTTCCAGCCGGTGGACGACCAGGCCGTCGCCGAGCTGGAGGACTTCAGTCACGGCATGCACCGCGTCGAGGTGCGCTGTGCCCGTTGCGAGGCCCACCTGGGGCATGTCTTCCCTGATGGACCCAGACCGACCGGCCTGCGCTACTGCATCAATTCCGTGGCGCTGAAGCTCGTACCTCGGGACTGAATGCCAAAGCCCGCCGCCGGCGGGCTTTATTTTTTCTCAATTGAATTGCGTGCAATTTAGTTGGGCGCTATTTTTGTCGCGACTTTCCCTTCCCGACCTTCATTAACTGAGGCACGCACCATGAGCGATCGGCTTCTCGACATTCCCGTCACCACCATCAAGGGCGAACAGAAGACCCTGGCGGACTTCGGCGGCAAGGCGCTGCTGGTGGTCAACACCGCCAGCAAGTGCGGCTTCACCCCCCAGTACAAGGGGCTGGAAGCGATCTGGCAGCAATACCGCGACAAGGGCCTGGTGGTACTGGGCTTCCCCTGCAACCAGTTCGGCAAGCAGGAGCCGGGTGACGAAGGGGCGATCTCGGAGTTCTGCGAGCTGAACTTCGGCGTGACCTTCCCGCTGTTCCGCAAGATCGAGGTGAACGGCGCGGGGGCCCACCCGCTCTACGTCGCGCTGAAGAAGCGGGCGCCGGGCCTGCTGGGCAGCCAGGGCATCAAGTGGAACTTCACCAAGTTCCTGATCGACGGCGAGGGTCGTGAGGTCAAGCGCTTCGCGCCCACCACCAAGCCCGAGGAACTCACCGCCGAGATCGAAGCGCTGCTGAAATGAAGCCGTTGCCGTCACCGCCCGAGGCGGACCTGCTGCTGGAGAACCAGCTCTGCTTCAAGCTCTATGCCGCCTCCCGCCTGGTGATCCGGGGCTACCGGCCGTTGCTGGAGCGCCTGGGGCTGACCTACCCGCAGTACCTGGCGATGCTGGTGCTCTGGGAGTGGCAGGCACGGCCGCCCGAGCAGCCCACGGTGAAGGCCCTGGGAGAGCGGCTGATGCTGGATTCCGGCACCCTGACGCCGTTGCTCAAGCGCATGGAGCAGCTGGGTCATGTGCAGCGGCGCCGGGCGGCCCAGGACGAGCGCGAGGTGCACCTGGCGCTCACCCCCTCGGGGCTGGTCCTGCGTGACGAGACGGCGGCGCTGCGCGCGCAACTGATCTGCGACAGCGGGCTGGACCTGGACGAGATGGTCGAGCTGCGCGCTTGGCTCTCCGAGCTGCTGGAGCGCTTCAGCGGGTTGGCTGGGTAGCCGGCAGCCAGTTGTCCAGCAGGGTCACCAGGTCTTCCCGGCGGAACGGCTTGGCCAGGTAGTCGTCCATGCCGGCGGCGCGGCAGCGTTCGCGCTCGTCCGGCAGGGCGTTGGCCGTCAGCGCGACGATGGGCAGGCCGGGCCACTGGCCGCTCTGGCGAATGCGCCGGGTGGCTTCGTAGCCGTCCATGATCGGCATGTTGCAGTCCATCAGCACCAACTCCACCGGCTCCCTCGCCAGCACTTCCAGCGCTTCGCCGCCGTGGCTGGCCACCAGCACCTCGCAGCCGAGCTTGCTGAGCATGCCCTTGGCTACCAGCTGGTTCACCGCGTTGTCTTCCACCAGCAGCACGCGCGCGGAGTGGTGCGGGCGCGGCCGTTGCTCGCTGCTGGGCTGGGCGGTGTGCTCATGGGGGTGCAGGCTGCGATGCAGGGCCTGGTAGAGGGTGGAGCGCGAGATCGGACGGGCCAGCTGCTGCAACGGGGCCAGCGGCGCGGCGCGCTCGGCGGGCAGGAAGCTGCCGTAGCCGGTGACCAGCAGGATCGGTGTCGGACCGGCCTCGCGCAGGCGGGGCAACTGCTCGGGGGCGTCGGTGATCACCTGGTCCCACGGGCCGTCGTCCAGGGAAGCGTCGGTGTTGCGTCGCTCATAGTGGATGCCCCAGATCGGCAGCCAGACCTTGAGCAGGTCCGACAGGCCGCTGCCGGCAGAGCACAGGGCCAGGACGCGTCCCTTGAGGGGAGGCGGCAGCATGGCGGGGGTGTCCGTGAACAGGGGCAGTTCTGCGCTGAACTGGCTGCCGAGGCCTTCTTCGGAATGCACCTGGAGGCGGCCCTCCATGGCTTCGCAGAGGCGGCGGGTGAGCGCCAGCCCGAGGCCGGTGCCACCGAATTGCCGGGCGATCCCCGCGCCGCCCTGGGCGAAGGGTTGGAACAGCTTCGGCAGGGCTTCGGCGGAGATGCCGATGCCGGTGTCCCGCACGCTGATCACCACACCCTGGTCGCCAGCCGGCGTGACCCGCAGGTCCACCCGGCCGACACGGGTGAACTTGAGGGCGTTGGAGAGCAGGTTGCTGACGATCTGCCGCACCCGCGTCGGGTCGCCCATCACCAGGGAGGGCAAGCGCGGGTCCACCAGGCAGCTCAGTTCCACGCCGGGCGCGGCGTTCTGCGAGAGCAGGCTGGCGGTGTCCTCCACCAGCACGCCGAGGTCGAAGGGGATGGCCTCCAGCTCCAGCTGGCCGGCCTCGAACTTGGACAGGTCGAGGATGTCGTTGAGCAGCTCCACCAGCACGCTGCCGGAGTCGTGGGCGATGGTCAGCTGCTGGCGCTGCTCGGGGCTCAGGGGGCCGTCGAGGGTGAGCGAGAGCATGCCCAGCAGGCCGTTGAGCGGGGTGCGGATCTCGTGGCTCATGTTGGCCAGGAAGGCGGCACGGGCCTGGGCGGTCTCCAGGGCGCTGGCGCGGGCCATTTCCAGCTCGGCGTTGGACTGGCTGAGGCGGCGGTTGGTGGCCTTCAGCTCGGCAGTGCGGGCCGAGACGATGTTCTCCAGTTCGGCCAGGTACTGCGTGAGGCGGTCCTCCGCGTCCCGGCGCTGGCCCATCTCGGCCATGAGGCTGGCCAACTGGCGGTTGATCACGTCCACCAGCACACCGATCTCGTCATGCTCGTGGCCGGGCGGGTAGGGCAGGCGGTTCTCGCCGGGGGAGCGGGTATCCCGCTCGCTGAGCCCACGGATCAGCCCCACCAGGGGCTTGGTCAGCATGCTGTAGAGCAGCACCAGCAAGATCAGCGACAGCAACAGGCTGCGCACGAAGCCGGACACCAGGGTCAGCATGGAGCGGCGCAGGAAATGGTTGCCGAAGGCGAAGGTGTCCACCTCCAGGCGCAGCAGGCCCAGGGCTTCCTCGGGGGCGTGGGTGATGAACAGCGGGTCCTGGAATTCGCGGCGGGCGCCAAAGAGGAAGTCGCTGAACACCCGGTAGTCGCTGCGCGCAGCGGGGCGAGCGACGCTGGCCAGCACGGTGCCGCTGTTGTCGATGATCTCGGCGCGGATCACCGCTGGCGAGCGCAGCAGCCCGGCCACCAGCTCCTGGGCCAGTTCGGCGTCGATGTTGTAGGCGATGCGGGCAGCAGGGTTGTGGCTGATTTCCAGCAGGGCGCGGATTTCCCTGTCCAGCGAGGCGTTCTCGCTGGCGTAGTCGATGCCGACCTGGATGATGCTGAGCAGTGTTCCGAGGATGAAGGCCACCAGCACGGTGAGGCTGGCCTGCTTGAACGACAGGCGTTGGGTCAGCGGGATATCCATTGGGGGTGATTCGGCCTTGTTCCGTGGGCTTGCCAAGCATAGCCTATCCCACCTTTCGGCCATCCGGCTGTGCCTTATTACAAGGAGTTGGAACGTGGATTCCCGATTGCTCGACTTCCTCGAACGCGCCGACGCGGTGCTGGCCCGCCTCGAGCCGCTGCTGCCGGCGGAGCGCCCGGTCATCGACTGGGAACGTTGCCTGGCGGCGCGCTGGCACCGCGACGGGCGCAGCGGCTTCCTGCAGCCGCTGGAGGTGAGCCTGGACCTGGATCTCGACGACCTGATCGGCGTGGACCCGCAGCGGGACACCCTGGCGCGCAACACCCGCCAGTTCGTCGACGGCCTGCCGGCCAACCATGCCCTGTTGTGGGGGGCGCGGGGCACGGGCAAGTCTTCCCTTGTCCGGGCGCTGCTCGCCGCTCATGCCGGAGAAGGGCTGCGCCTGGTGGAGATCGAGCGTGACCACCTGGCCGACCTGCCCCGCGTGGTGGAGCTGCTTGCCGGGCTGCCGCAACGCTTCGTGCTGTTCTGCGACGACCTCTCGTTCGAGGCGGGCGAGGGCGACTATCGGGTGCTCAAGAGCGTGCTCGATGGCTCCCTGGAGCGGGCGCCGGACAATGTGCTGCTCTATGCCACGTCCAACCGCCGCCACCTGGTGCCGGAGAAGCAGAGCGACAACGAGAACTGGAAGATGGTGGACGGCGAACTCCACCCCAACGAAGCGGTGGAGGACAAGATCGCGCTGTCCGACCGCTTCGGCCTCTGGCTCTCCTTCTATCCCTTTACCCAGGAACACTTCCTGGCGGTGGTGCGCCACTGGATCAGCTCCCTGGCCGCTACCGCCGGGCTGGAGTGGGCCTGGGATGAAATCTTGGAGAAGGAAGCCATCCGCTGGGCCCTCGGGCGCGGCAACCGTAACGGCCGTTGTGCCTATCAATTCGCCCGCCAATGGGTTGGCCGGGCGCTGCTGGAGACTGCTTGATGATCGATCTGAAAACCGCCGGTGCCGGCCTCGACGGCTACGCGCTACTGGCGGCGCAACTGGAATCCCTGCTGGCCGACGAGCGTGATTTCATCGCCAACGCCTCGCAGTTCGCGGCGTTCCTGTTCAATGAGCTGCCCGACCTGAACTGGGCCGGCTTCTACCTCAACAAGAACGAGCAACTGGTGCTCGGGCCGTTCCAGGGCAAGGTCGCCTGCGTACGGATTCCCTTCGACAAGGGTGTCTGTGGTGCGGCTGCCCGCACCCGCGCGACCCAGCGTGTGGAGGATGTGCATGCCTTCCCCGGCCATATCGCTTGCGACAGTGCCTCCAACAGCGAGCTGGTGGTTCCGCTGGTGAAGAACGGCGTGCTGATCGGGGTGCTGGATCTGGACAGCCCGAGCGTCGGGCGTTTCAGCGAGGCGGACCAGGCGGGCATCGAGAACCTGGCGTCGATCTTCCTGCGGTTGACCGACTGCTGAGGGAAAATCCCGGCACCATGGCGGTGCCGGGATAGGCAGGGCAGGGATCAGGCCTTGCCGGAGAGCTTGTCGATCATGCGTTGCTCACCCGGCAGCACGGCCTGGACCGACTCCCGGGCGCGGATGCGCTGGTAGTGGGCGGCCAGCGCCGGCCAGCGGCTGGCGTCGATGGTTTCGCCGCCGTGTTCCATGTTGATCAACTGGCAGCACAGGGCCAGGTCCGCCATGGTTGGGCCTTCGCCAACGAAGTAATCCGCGTTGCCCAGGGTTTTTTCCAGGTAGTCGAAGTGCGGCGGCAGCTTGTCCAGAAGCGCTGCCTTTATCGCTTCCTCGTCCGACGGTTTGCCCATGGTGGGCTTGAGTACCCGGTTGCGGAACACCGTGAAGGTGGTGAGCGGGGCGAGCTCGTAGTCGGCGTACTTCTCCAGCCAGCGGATGCGCGCGCGCTGCTGCGCATCGGTGCCATACAGCGGCATAAGCTCCGGATGTTTCTCTTCCAGGTACTGGCCGATCACGCTGGAGTCGGCGAGGGTGAAGTCGCCATCACGCAGCGCGGGAATGCGGCCCAGCGGGTTCAGTTCCCGGTACCAGGCCGGTTGGCCGAACGGGGTTATGATCTCCAGCTGGTAGTCCAGCGCCTTCTCCAGCAGGCACAGGCGAACCTTGCGCACGAAAGGGGACAGGGGCGCGCCGTACAGGGTGATGCTCATCGTTGTTGTCCTCGTCTGAGCAGGGCGGGGTGCGGATCAGTCGTAGATGTTCTTCTTCTTCCACATGTCCTCGTCGTCCAGCTGGTCGAGGCCGGCGGTGAGTTCGCTCGGCTCTTCGGGGGCAGGCTTCTTGTCGAGGGAGAGGGCATCGGCACGGGCCAGCTGCGCTTGCAGGGCCTGCAGCTGGGTCTTGTAGCGGGCCGGATCGGGCTGCTTCTGCAGGTACTGCACGCCGCGCTCGAAGGCCAGGCGGGCCTGGCGCGGCTGGCCGTCATGCAGGGCCTGGGCGCCGATATTGGTGAAGAACTCGATGTGCAGCTGAACCAGCATGCCGCGGATGTCGTTGACCCAGCGCTTGGCATCGGCCACCGGCAGGTAGCCGTCCTTCGCCGAGCGGGTGAGCTGGCCGTGCAGGGACTCCAGCTGGAAGCGCACTTCCTTGGCCTGGGCTTCGTTGAGCACCTTGATCGGCGCATTGCGGATCGGCATGCCTTCGCCCAGGTTCACCAGGCCGCGCAGCTCTTCTATCTGCACCTTCAGTTGTGCATTGCCTTTATCCAGGGGCAGGAGGCGTTCGCAGAACAGCAATTGCAGGCGGGTGAGGGTGAGCTTCAGCTCGGGCGTCATGAACTGGCCGGGCAGGGATTCGGACAGGTCGGCGCAGCGGCGCAAGCGGTCCTGGAGGTCGGCGCGCTGGCGGGCCTTCTCCAGCTTGCTGTTTTCCACCACATGGTTGGCATAGCCGATAACCAGCAGCAGAACGATGCCGGCTATTACCACCAGGGTGATCAGGAGTGGGGACATCTTCTTACAGCTCCCGTGGATTGAGCGTTTCGCCGGAGTGTAGTGGCTTGGCTTGTCCCCTCATAGCTCTGCGTCATGTTTTGGCCTGAAGTCTTTGATTTTGAAAAGTTTTTGATAGAGGGTTGACGGCTGTCGAATGGCTCCCTAGAATGCGCGCCACTTCGACGCGATGCCCGAAAGGCAAAGCGAAAGAAGCCGGAAGAAAGCGTCAAAGCTGTTGTAAGTTCCGGGCCGCGTCCCCTTCGTCTAGTGGCCTAGGACACCGCCCTTTCACGGCGGTAACAGGGGTTCGAGTCCCCTAGGGGACGCCAATTTTCGGTTGTATTGCGGGAATAGCTCAGTTGGTAGAGCACGACCTTGCCAAGGTCGGGGTCGCGAGTTCGAGTCTCGTTTCCCGCTCCAGTTTGTTCAGGCAGTGCTTGATAAAGCGTTGTTTGTCCCCTTCGTCTAGTGGCCTAGGACACCGCCCTTTCACGGCGGTAACAGGGGTTCGAGTCCCCTAGGGGACGCCAGTTTTACAGTTGCATGCGGGAATAGCTCAGTTGGTAGAGCACGACCTTGCCAAGGTCGGGGTCGCGAGTTCGAGTCTCGTTTCCCGCTCCAGATAGACAAGAACGCCGCTCATCGAGCGGCGTTTTTGTTCGTGCCGTGAAAAGTGCCTGCCTCTTCGCCTGCCTTGCTGATTCCACCGACCGCCCCGAAGAGCGGCCAGTGGTCATCGCTCAGTGCTTGCTGGCGTCGTCGCCCAGGGCGAGCAGCTGTTTTTCCTGGTTCCAGTCGAACGGTTCGTCGTTCTCTTCCGCCTCGAAGCGGCGCTCATCAAGGCGCTGGAACAGGGCGATCTCCTCATCCGGCATGAAATGCAGGCAGTCGCCGCCGAAGAACCACAGCAGGTCGCGTGGCACCAGGTGGGCGATCTGCGGGTAGCGGTGGAAGACCTGGCTGATCAGGTCCTGGCCCAGGTACTGGCTGCCTTCCGGGTCGCGGGGCAGTTCGGTGATCAGCTCGTCGAAGCGCTCGACGAACAGGGCATGGTTCTCTTCGGGAACCTGCTCGGCCTCGCCCAGGGCGACCAGGATGCCGCGCAGGTGGTGGAGCAGGGCGAGGTGATGGTCGAGGTAGGGGTTGGACATGGCGGTACATCCTGGAACGAATCAATGAACGGGCGCGGAGTATAAGGCCCTCCGCGCCCGCTGTCCCGCCGGGGCTCAGCGCACCTTGCCTGCCGTTGGCAGCAGCTCCTCCTTGTCGAAGTCATCCACGTCGATCACCACCCGCCGCGCGGCCTCGGCGGCGCGCAGGCGCTGGGCCGCCTCGGCGTCCAGCACGCCGGCAGCCAGGGCAGCGTCCACCGGGTGTTCGCCGGCCGTCGGCTTGACGCGTCCATCCTTCAGCGCCTTGTGCAGCTCCCGCTGCAGCGGCTGGACGTCGGCGAGCGCGTCCACGGCGCGCTGCAGGGCCGCTACTGGATCGCCCTCGGCGGAAGGCCGGAAGCAGCCGACCAGCACGCTTTCCAGCGCCGGGTCGCCCCGGTCGCGACCGAGGATTTCGGCCACTTCGGCATCCAGCGCATCCGACGGACCCTTGTGGCGACGGCCAAGCGGGAACACCAGCACCTGCAACAGGCAGCCGAGGATGCGGCTGGGGAAGTTGGCGAGCAGGCCCGCCAGGGCATCCTCGGCCTTGCCCAGGGATTCCTCCAGGGACCAGCGCACCAGCGGTCGCAGGTGCTCCGGGTGGTCCAGGTCGTGGTAGCGCTTGAGCGCGGCAGAGGCCAGGTAGAGGTGGCTGAGCACATCACCCAGGCGGGCGGACAGGCGCTCGCGGCGCTTCAGCTCGCCCCCCAGCAGCATCATGCTCAGGTCCGCCAGCACGGCGAAGGCAGCGGCGAGCCGGTCGAGGCTGCGGAAATAGCCCTGGGCCAGGGCATCCCCCGGTGCGGGGCTGAGACGCCCTGCGCCCAGGCCCAGCAGCAGGGTGCTGGCGGCGTTGCTCACGGCGAAGCCGACATGGCGCAGCAGCAGATCGTCGAACTCCTCCAGCGCACGCTCGCGGTCCTCGCGGGCGGCCAGGGCCATCTCCTTGAGCACGAACGGATGGCAGCGGATGGCGCCCTGGCCAAAGATCATCAGGTTGCGCGAGAGGATGTTGGCGCCTTCCACGGTGATGAAGATCGGCGCGCCCTGCCAGGAACGGCCTAGGTAGTTGTTCGGGCCCATGATGATGCCCTTGCCGCCGTGCACGTCCATGGCGTGGCCGATGCACTCGCGGCCACGTTCGGTCAGGTGGTACTTGAGGATGGCCGAGAGCACCGAGGGCTTCTCGCCCAGGTCCACCGCGTTGGCGGTGAGCATGCGCGCGGCGTCCATCAGCCAGGCGTTGCCGCCGATGCGCGCCATGGCTTCCTGGATGCCTTCGAAGGCCGACAGCGGCACGTTGAACTGCTCGCGCACACGGGTGTACTGACCGGTCACCAGGCTGGTGTACTTGGCGGCGCCGGTGCCCACCGCCGGCAGCGAGATGGAGCGGCCGACGGAGAGGCAGTTCATCAGCATCATCCAGCCCTTGCCGAGCATGGCCTGGCCGCCGATCAGGTAGTCCAGCGGGACGAACACGTCCTTGCCGGAGTTGGGGCCGTTCATGAAGGCAGCGCCCAGGGGCAGGTGCCGGCGGCCGATGTTCACCCCGGGGGTGTCGGTGGGGATCAGTGCCAGGCTGATGCCCAGGTCTTCCTCGTCGCCCAGCAGGTGGTCCGGGTCGTAGGCCTTGAAGGCCAGGCCGAGCAGGGTGGCTACCGGGCCGAGGGTGATGTAGCGCTTCTCCCAGGTCAGGCGCAGGCCGATCACTTCCTCGCCGTTCCACTGGCCCTTGCAGATGATGCCGGTGTCGGGCATTGCCCCGGCATCGGAGCCGGCCAGCGGGCCGGTGAGGGCGAAGCAGGGGATTTCCTCGCCGGTGGCCAGGCGCGGCAGGTAGTGCTGGCGCTGCTCGTCGGTGCCGTAGTGCAGCAGCAGTTCGGCGGGGCCGAGGGAGTTGGGCACCATCACCGTGGAGGCGAGGTCGCCGCTGCGGGTGGCCAGCTTCATGGCGACCTGGGAGTGGGCATAGGCGGAGAAGCCCTTGCCGCCGTATTCCTTGGGAATGATCAGGCCGAAGAAGCCGTGGGCCTTGATGTGCGCCCAGGCTTCCGGGGGCAGGTCCATGCGCTGGCCGATGTCCCAGTCGCTGACCATGGCGCACAGCTCTTCAGTGGGGCCGTCGATGAAGGCCTGCTCCTCGGCGGTGAGCGCCGGGCGCGGGTAGTCGAGCAGCGTGTTCCAGTTCGGGCGACCGCTGAACAGCTCGCCATCCCACCAGACGGTGCCGGCCTCGATGGCGTCGCGCTCGGTCTCCGACATGGGCGGCAGCACGCGCTGGAACCACGCGAACAGCGGGGCGGTGATCAGCTTGCGGCGCATGTCCGGCAGGGCCAGGGGCAGGGCCACCGCGAGCCAGAGAATCCAGAGGATCGCCAGCAGCCAGCCGGGCGAGTTGCTGAACACCCCCATGGCCAGCAGGTACAGGGCGACCGCTCCGAGGGCGGGCAGGGGAGCGATGCGGCGGTGCGCCAGCCAGGCGACCCCCAGTACCAGAACGAGCAACCAGAGAAACACCATGCTTGATCCTCCTTGAGGACGACGCGGCCGCCGTCACGGGTCAGGGTGTCGCCAGGACGGCGACAGGGGCGTTCAGCTTGGCCGGATCGTCGTGCCGGCAGGGTGGCGCCTGCTTCTAGACTGGGGCCTGTCCCCACGGGAGCAACGCCATGCAGTCCAGCCTACGATCCGGTCGCTTCGTTGATAGTGACCACCCCCTGGTGGTTGAGTTCGCCTTGCGCAATCGCGGCGAAAGCCCGCACCCGCGTGACCAGGCGGTCAGCCTGTACCACGCCGTGCGCGACGGCATCCGCTACAACCCCTACACCTTCAGTCGTGACCCGGAGACGCTCAAGGCCAGCCATGCCTTGATGGCGGGGGCATCCTACTGCGTGCCCAAGGCCATCCTCCTGGCGGCTTGCGCGCGGGTCTGCGGCATCCCGGCCCGCATCGGCCTGGCGGACGTGCGCAACCACCTGGCCACGCCGCGCCTACTGCAACTGCTCCGGAGCGAAGTGTTCGCCATGCACGGCTACACCGAGCTGCACCTGGACGGCCGCTGGGTGAAGGCGACGCCGGCGTTCAACCTGGCGCTGTGCCGGGTCTTCGGCGTGGAGCCGCTGGCGTTTGATGGGGTGCACGACAGCGTCTTCCACCCGTTCAACCGCCAGGGCGAGCGCTACATGGAGTACCTCGCCGACCACGGCCAGTTCGACGACCTGCCGGAGGCCCTGTTCTTCGGCCATCTGCAGCAGGTCTATCCGCACCTGTTCGAGCCGGGCGCCGCCTTCATGAGCGGCGATCTCCAGGCCGAGGCCGCGACACCCGGCGTGTTGGATGCCGAGCCCTGAAGGCCGCGCCACCTCGCTCAGGTCGATAAACGTTATCAATGCAAATGCCTGGTCACCTGCCCGGGCAATGCCTCTAGAATGTCGGCCTGCCAAACAGCTGGAGCCGCGACATGTTGAAGATCTGGGGCCGGAAGAACTCCTCCAACGTGAGAAAAGCCCTCTGGGCCGCCGAAGAGGTTGGTGTGGCCTACGAGTCCATCGACGCCGGGGGCGCGTTCGGCCTGGTCAACGAGCCGGCCTACCGGGCGATGAACCCGAACGGCCTGGTCCCGGTGATCGAAGACGGCGACCTGGTGCTCTGGGAGTCCAACGCCGTCGTCCGCTACCTGGCCGCGCGCTACGCAGCCGGCACCCTCTACCCCGAAGACCCGGCCGTCCGCGCCGTAGGGGACAAGTGGATGGACTGGACCAGCACCACCCTGGCGCCGGTATTCCGCGACCTGTTCTGGGGCACGCTGCGTACCCCGCCGGCCGAGCGCGACCCCGCGCGCATCGCAGCCGCCCTGGCGCGTTGCAGCGAACTGCTGGCCCTGCCCGAGCAGGCCCTGGCGAAACAGCCCTACCTCTCCGGCGAAACCCTGGCGATGGGCGACATCCCCCTGGGCTGCTTCATCTACGCCTGGTTCGAGATGCCCATCGAGCGGCCGCCGCAGCCCGCGCTGGCGGCCTGGTACGAGCGGCTCAAGGCGCGTCCGGCCTACCGCCGTGCGGTGATGACCGCACTGACCTGATGCTAGGCTCACCCCACCGAGCGCTGCGCCGGGCCTTGCCGCCTGGCGCAGCGTCTTTGCACATTCCTGACTGAAGGCACGTTCCCTCCATGACTTCCGCACTGTCCATCCGGCAGCTGACCAAGACCTATGGCAACGGCTTCCAGGCCCTCAAGGGCATCGACCTGGAAGTGGCCGAAGGCGATTTCTTCGCCCTGCTGGGCCCCAACGGGGCCGGCAAATCCACCACCATCGGCATCCTCTCCACCCTGGTTAACAAGACCAGCGGCACGGTGAGCGTGTTCGGCAACGACCTGGACAAGAACCCCTACGCCCTCAAACGCTGCCTGGGCGTGGTGCCTCAGGAGTTCAACTTCAACCAGTTCGAGAAGGTCTTCGACATCGTCGTGACCCAGGCCGGCTACTACGGCATCCCGGCGAAGATCGCCAAGGAGCGCGCCGAGCAGTACCTGACCCAGCTGGGCCTGTGGGAGAAGCGCAACGCCGCCTCGCGCGAACTGTCCGGCGGCATGAAGCGCCGCCTGATGATCGCCCGCGCCCTGGTGCACCAGCCGCGCCTGCTGATCCTCGACGAGCCCACCGCCGGCGTCGACATCGAGCTGCGCCGGTCCATGTGGAGCTTCCTCACCGACCTCAACGCCCAGGGCATCACCATCATCCTCACCACCCACTACCTGGAGGAGGCGGAGCAGCTCTGCCGCCACATCGGCATCATCGACCACGGCACCATCGTCGAGAACACCAGCATGAAGGCGCTGCTGAAGACGCTGCACGTCGAGACCTTCCTGCTCGACCTCAAGGACACCCTCGCCACGGCGCCGGCCCTGGTCGGCTACCCGGTGCGCCTGGTGGATGACCACACCCTGGAAGTGCAGGTGGAGAAGAGCCAGGGCATCACCGAGCTGTTCCGCCAGCTCTCCGCCGTCGGCATCGAGGTGCTGAGCCTGCGCAACAAGACCAACCGCCTGGAGGAGCTGTTCGTGTCCCTGGTCGAGAAGAACCTGTCGAAGGTGGCCATATGAGTTCGGAACTGCGCGCCAACCTGGTCGCCCTCAACACCATCGTCTACCGCGAAGTCCGCCGCTTCACCCGCATCTGGCCGCAGACCCTGCTGCCCCCGGGCATCACCATGGCGCTGTACTTCATCATCTTCGGCAACCTGATCGGCCGGCAGATCGGCGACATGGGCGGCTTCACCTACATGGAGTACATCGTGCCGGGGCTGATCATGATGTCGGTGATCACCAACTCCTACAGCAACGTGGTGTCCAGCTTCTTCGGCAGCAAGTTCCAGCGCTCCATCGAGGAGTTGCTGGTCTCGCCGGTGTCGCCCCACACCATCCTCCTCGGCTACACCATCGGCGGCGTGCTGCGCGGGCTGGCGGTGGGGGTGATCGTCACCCTGCTGTCGCTGTTCTTCACCCACCTGCAGGTGCATCACCTGGGCGTCACCGTCATCGTGGTGCTGCTGACGGCGACCATCTTCTCCCTGGGCGGCTTCATCAACGCGGTGTATGCGCGCAACTTCGACGACATCTCCATCGTCCCGACCTTCGTGCTGACGCCGCTGACCTACCTGGGCGGGGTGTTCTACTCCATCAGCCTGCTGCCGGCGTTCTGGCAGAAGGTCTCGCTGATCAACCCGATCCTGCACATGGTCAACGCCTTCCGCTACGGCATCCTCGGCGTGTCCGACATCAACATCGGCGTGGCCATCGCGCTGATGCTGCTGACCACCCTGGTGCTCTACATCGTCTGCGTGCGCCTGCTGGTGAGCGGACGCGGCATGCGCCAGTAAGCACGGCGCACCTCGCAGGAGCGGCTCTGCGCGCGAAGGCTGATCACCGGCACGCGGGCGGAGCTGGGCAAAACGCAGTACCGGGCGGCATCTTCGTGGGAGCGAATTCATTCGCGAAAAAGGCCCCTTGCGGGGCATCGCGGTTGAAACCGCTCCCACGCCGCCTGGCCCGCCTCCGAAATGCATCCCTCCCGATACAAACCGTCACAGACTGCCTGCATCTTTACGTGCCTCTGACAAAACTCCGCCGATACTCCCGGTAGACTTTTTCATTTTCGACAAAAACGACTCGAAAAGAGGCTGTAGATGATTGTTCGCCGCCGCGTCTGGCCCCTGCTGCTGTTGGGGTTGCTCACCTGTCCAGCGTTCGCTGCCAACCCGCCGCTGGTCGAGGTGGCCGAGCCCCAGCGTGCCCTGGTCCGGGATGAGCTGGTGACCTTCGGGTCCCTGCGCTCCGACGAGTCGGTGACCCTGCGCCCCGAAGTGGACGGGCGCCTGGCCCGCCTGTATTTCCGCGAGGGGGAGGCGGTCAAGGCCGGCGACCTGCTGGTCAGCCTGGACGATGCCATCGCCCGTGCCGAGCTGGACCAGGCCCGGGCCAACCTCGACCTGGCGGAGAAGAGCTACCAGCGCGCCCAGATGCTCTACAAGCGCGGCGCCAGCAACGCCCAGGCCCAGGACGAGGCGCTGTCGCAACAGCAGGCCGCCCGCGCCAGCCTGGCGCTGGCCCAGGCCCGTCTCGACAAGACCCAGCTCCGCGCGCCTTACGACGGTGTGCTCGGCCTGCGCCAGGTCAGCCCCGGCGACTACCTCAGCGCCGGCCAGGACATCGTCAACCTCGAAGTGCTCGACCCGCTCAAGGTGGATTTCCGCATCCCGCAGAAGGCGGTGGCCCAGGTACAACTGGGGCAGACCGTGGAGATCAGCGTGGACGCCTACCCGGGGGAGCGCTTCCAGGGGCGCATCGCCGCCCTCAACCCGCGCCTGGACGAGGTGGGGCGCAGCCAGGCGATCCGGGCCGAGATCGCCAATGCCGACCGGCGCCTCAAGCCGGGCCAGTTCGTGAAGGTCTCGGTGATCCTCGCCGAGCGTCCGGATGCGCTGCTGATTCCCGAGGAAGCGGTGATCCCGGTGGGGCGCCAGCTGTATGTCGCCGTGGTGGTGGACGGCAAGGTGGCGCGCCTGCCGGTGCGCATCGGCCAGCGTCAACGCGGGCGGGCCGAGGTGGTGGAAGGCCTCGCCGGTGACGAGCAGGTGATCACCGCCGGTTGGCAGAAGGCCGCCCCGGGGCAGGAGGTCCGCACCGTCGCGCGGGGCGAGTCATGACCCTCTCCGACCTGTGCATCCGCCGGCCGGTGTTCGCCACCGTGCTGTCCCTGGTGGTGGTCCTGCTGGGGCTGATGGCCTACCAGCGGCTGACCGTGCGTGAGTACCCGAACATCGACGTGCCGGTGGTCACGGTCAACGTCATCTACCCCGGCGCCAGCCCGGAAATCATGGAGTCCCAGGTGGCGCAGCCCATCGAGGACGTGCTGTCGGGCATCCAGGGGCTGGACTTCGTGTCCTCCATCAGCCGCTCGGAAAACACCCAGATCACCGCGCAGTTCCGCCTCGGCAGCAACGCCAACGAGGCGGCCAACGACGTGCGCGACCGCCTCGGGCGGGTGCGCGGCCTGTTGCCGGACGAGATCGACGAGCCGGTGGTGCAGAAGGTCGAGGCCGATGCCCAGCCCGTGGTCTGGCTGGCCTTCTACAGCGACCAGCACAGCGCCATGGCGATCACCGACGTGCTGGAGCGGGTGGTGCAGGACCGCCTGCAGACCATCCCCGGCGTCTCCGAGGTACAGATCCGCGGCGCGCGCACCTACGCCATGCGCATCTGGCTCGACCCGGAGAAGCTCGCCGCCCACGACCTTACCGTGCAGGACGTGGAGGCCGCCCTGCGCCGGCAGAACGTGGAGATCCCCGCCGGCCGCATCGAGTCGGTGCAGCGCGAGTTCAGCGTGCTGGCGGAAACCGACCTGAAGACCCCCCAGCAGTTCAACGACCTGATCATCGACGACCGCCGTGGCTACCTGTTGCGCCTGTCCGACGTCGGCCATGCCGAGATCGGCGCCGCCGACGAGCGCTCCCTGGTGCGCTTCAACGGGCGTCAGGCGGTTTCCCTGGGGCTGGTCAAGCAGGCCACCGCCAATCCGCTGGACATCTCCGACGGCCTCAACGCCGCCTTGCCCGACGTGCGCAGCCTGCTGCCGGACGGCATGGAGATGGCCATCGCCAACGACAACTCGCTGTTCATCCGCGAATCCATCGCCAACGTCTACACCACCATCTGGGAGGCGGTGGTGCTGGTGGTGCTGATCATCTTCCTGTTCCTGCGCTCCCTGCGGGCGACGCTGATCCCGCTGGTGACCATCCCGGTGTCGCTGATCGGCGCCTTCGCCCTGATGGCGCTGATGGGCTTCTCCATCAACACCCTGACCCTGCTGGCCATGGTGCTGGCCATCGGCCTGGTGGTGGACGACGCCATCGTGGTGCTGGAGAACATCCACCGCCACATCGAGGCGGGCCTGTCACCGGTGCAGGCGGCGTTCAAGGGCAGCCGCGAGATCGCCTTCGCGGTGATCGCCATGACTCTCACCCTGGCGGCGGTCTACGCACCCATCGGCTTCATGCAGGGCACCTCGGGCAAGCTCTTCACCGAGTTCTCCTGGACCCTGGCCGGTGCGGTGCTGGTCTCCGGCTTCGTGGCCCTCACGCTGTCACCGATGATGTGTGCCCAGCTGCTCAGGCCGCACCGGGCGGAGCCGCGTCATGGCCGCCTGTACAACCTGATCGAAGGCTTCCTCAACGGGCTGACCTACAGCTACCGGCACCTGCTGGAACGGGTGCTGCGCGCCTGGATGCTGATCGCGCTGTTCCTCGTCGGCGTGCTGCTGCTGTGCCTGTGGATGTTCAGCGGTCTGCGCAGCGAACTGGCGCCCACCGAAGACACCGGCACCATCGTCAGCACCCTCAATGGCCCGGATGGCGCCACCCTGCAGTACACCGCGCGCTATGCCCGGCAACTGGAGGAGGCCTACCGCAGCGTCCCCGAGGCCAACCGCTACATGGTGGTGGTGGGCTTCCCCACCGTGGCCCAGGGGCTTTCCTTCCTCAAGCTGGAGGACTGGAGCGCGCGCAGCCGCAGCCAGTTCGAGATTCGCGATGCCTTGCTGCCCAAGCTGCAGGACATCCCCGGTGTGCGGGCCTTCCCGGTGAACCGCCCGCCGCTGGGGCAGAGCGCGCGCAACCAGCCGGTGAACTTCGTCATCCGCTCGTCCCTGGAGTACGCCGAGCTGCAGCAGTACGTGGACCAGTTGCTGCAGCGGGTGCGCGACTACCCGGGGCTGGAGAGCATCGACACCGACCTCAAGCTCAACACCCCGCAACTCAAGGTCACGGTGAACCGCGAGCAGGCCACCGCCGTGGGCACCGACGTCGCCACCATCGGCCGCAGCCTGGAAAGCCTGTTCGGCAGCCGTCAGGTGACCCGCTTCAAGCAGAACGGCGAGCAGTACGACGTGCTGGTGCAACTGGCGGACGTCGACCGCAGCAACCCGGACGACCTCAACCGGGTCTACGTGCGCGGGCGCGACGGCAGCATGGTGCAGCTCTCCAACCTGATCGAGGTGGAGGAAACCGTCGCCCCCCGGGAGCTGAACCACTTCAACCAGCTGCGTGCGGTGACCCTCAGCGCCAACGTCGGCTCCGGCTACACCCTGGGTGAGGCGCTGGACCACCTGGAGACGGTGGCCCGCGAGGTGATGCCCGCCGAGACCCAGTTCGACTACACCGGCATCTCCCGTGACTTCAAGGCCTCCGGCGCGGGCGTGGCGCTGACCTTCGCGCTGGCGCTGGTGTTCATCTACCTGGTGCTGGCGGCGCAGTTCGAGAGCTTCGTCGATCCGCTGGTGATCCTCTTCAGCGTGCCGCTCTCCATGGCCGGCGCGCTGCTGGCGCTGGAGCTGTTCGGCGGCACCCTGAACATCTATTCCCAGGTGGGGATGGTCACCCTCATCGGGTTGATCACCAAGCACGGCATCCTCATCGTCGAGTTCGCCAACCAGCAGCTGCGCGAGGGGCGTGGCCTGGATGAGTCGGTCATGGAGGCGGCCGTGCAGCGGCTGCGGCCGATCCTGATGACCACCGGCGCCATGGTGCTGGGCTCCCTGCCGCTGGCCATCGCCACCGGCGCCGGGGCGGAGAGCCGCCGGCAGATCGGCATGGTCATTGTCGGGGGGCTGCTGGTGGGCACGTTCTTCACGCTGTTCGTGGTGCCCACGCTGTACCGCAAGTTGCGCCAGTGGCGGCCTATCCGGCCGCTGGCGGAGCGGGAGGCGGGGGAGGCGCTGGGGGCCTGATCAGGCCCGCACGCGCTCCTGCTGGGTGACCTGCTGGCAGATCTCGATGATCTGCTCGCGCATCCAGCGGTTGGCGGGGTCCTGGTCGGTGCTTTCGTGCCAGTAGAGGTGGGTCTCCAGGGCGGGCACGTCGTTCACCGGCAGGTCGACGAAGTGCAGGTCGTGGCGGCGGGCGAAGCGCTCCGGCACGGTCATCGCCATGTCGGTGCTCTGCAGCACGGTGGAAGCCATCATGTAGTGCTGCGAGCGCAGCGCGACCTTGCGCTGGATGCCCATCTTGCCCAGGGCCAGGTCCACGTAGCCCAGGCCGTTGCGGCGGCTGGAGATGTGGATGTGCGACAGCGAGAGGTACTCGTCCAGGCTGATGCGCTCCTTGGCCAGCGGGTGGCCACGGCGCATGGCGCACACGTAGCGGTCGTCCATCAGCTTCACGTGGCGCACCTGCGGGTCGGTGTTCAGCGGCGCGTCGACGGCGAAGTCCAGGCGCCCGGCGGCCAGCTCCTTGGTGGTCTCGCGGCGCTTGGCGAGGAAGCTTTCCACCTGCACTTGGGGCGCCAGGCGACGCAGGCGCTGGAACAGCAGCGGCAGGATCACCGCCTCGCTGAGGTCGGTCATGCTGATGCGGTAGGTCTTGTTGGCCTGCAGCGGGTTGAAGGTGCGGCTCTCCTGCACCGAGACCCGCAGCAGCTGCAGGGCGTTGCGCACCGGGCCGATGATGTTCTGCGCCATCGGCGTGGGCACCATGCCCTGGGCGGTGCGGACGAACAGCGGATCGTTGAAGGTCTCGCGCAGGCGGGCGAGGGCGTTGGACACGGCAGGCTGGGTGATGCCGACGATCTGCCCGGCACGGGTCAGGTTGGCCTCGGTGTAGATGGCGTCGAAGACGATGAACAGATTCAGGTCCACCTTGTTGAGGTTCATGCCGCACGTGCTCCTTGGATTGTTCTTGTCGAGGGATGCACCATATCGCTTATGAATGTTCATGCATATCGATAATAGGCTGGGTAAATCTTAATCCCTGTTCTAGCATTCTTGCCAGACCCTTCCGGTCATTCCTCACCCTCCTCAGAAGGTACGCCGCATGGATTTCGCCTATTCGCCCAAGGTCCAGGAACTGCGTGAGCGCGTCACCGCGTTCATGGACACCTACGTCTATCCCGCCGAGCCGGTGTTCGAGAAGCAGGTCGCCGAAGGGGACCGCTGGCAGCCCACCGCGATCATGGAAGAGCTCAAGGCCAAGGCGAAGGCCGAAGGCCTGTGGAACCTGTTCCTGCCCGAGTCCGAATACGGTGCCGGCCTGACCAACATGGAATACGCGCCCCTGGCCGAGATCATGGGCCGCTCGCTGCTGGGCCCGGAGCCGTTCAACTGCTCCGCGCCGGACACCGGCAACATGGAAGTGCTGGTGCGCTACGGCAACGAAGCGCAGAAGAAGCAGTGGCTGGAGCCGCTGCTGCGTGGCGAGATCCGTTCCGCCTTCGCCATGACCGAGCCGGGCGTGGCCTCGTCCGATGCCACCAACATGGAAGCCCGCGCCGAGCGCCAGGGTGACGAGTGGGTCATCAACGGCCGCAAGTGGTGGACCTCCGGCGCCTGCGACCCGCGCTGCAAGGTGATGATCTTCATGGGCCTGAGCAACCCGGATGCGCCGCGCCACCAGCAGCACTCCATGATCCTCGTGCCCACCGATGCCCCCGGCGTGAAGATCCTCCGCCCGCTGCCGGTGTTCGGCTATGACGACGCCCCCCACGGCCACGCCGAGGTGCTGTTCGAGAACGTCCGCGTGCCCTACGAGAACGTGCTGCTGGGTGAGGGCCGTGGCTTCGAGATCGCCCAGGGTCGCCTCGGCCCAGGCCGCATCCACCACTGCATGCGCTCCATCGGCATGGCCGAACGCGCCCTGGAGCTGATGTGCAAGCGCGCCGTCAGCCGCACTGCCTTCGGCAAGCCCCTGGCCCGCCTGGGCGGCAACATCGACAAGATCGCCGACTCGCGGATGGAGATCGACATGGCCCGGCTGCTGACCCTGAAGGCGGCCTACATGATGGACACCGCCGGCAACAAGGTGGCCAAGAGCGAGATCGCCCAGATCAAGGTCGTGGCGCCCAACGTCGCCCTGCGGGTGATCGACCGCGCCATCCAGATCCACGGCGGCGCCGGCGTCTCCAACGACTTCCCGCTGGCCTACATGTACGCCATGCAGCGCACCCTGCGCCTGGCCGACGGCCCGGACGAAGTGCACCGTGCCGCCATCGGCAAGTACGAGATCGGCAAGTACGTACCGCGCGAGATGATGCGCAGCGGCCACTGATCGCCGCGCAGCAACAGCGAGGCCCGCACGGGAAACCGTGCGGGCCTCGTGCGTTTCAGGGGGCAGCGGGCCTCAGCGGCGCGCGGCCATCAGGTGGCCCATGGCCTGGCGCAGGTAGTCCAGCAGCGCATCGCTGGCCCAGGAGCCCTGGCGCAGTTCCGGCTCGCGCACCAGCGCCTCGCGGATCTTCTGCTGGGTCACCGGATCGTCACCGGCATAGGAGCGGAACAGCTCCAGCCAGCGGCGGGCGAGGGCCAGGGTGGCCGGGTCGGACGCCGGGGCGCCGGATTCCATCTGCTGGTGCACCTCGGCGATCAGCGGCGGCCATTCGTGCATGCGCGTGCCGTAGTGGGCCTTGAGGAAGGTGAATTCCTCGGGCGTCAGGTAGCGCTGGTAGATGGTCAGCTTGGTCTCGCTGAAGGCCTGGACCACGTAGGCCATGGTCTCCGGCGTGATCCCGGTCTGCGCACGCAGCGCCGGCTCCGCCTCGTGCATGCCGTTGAGCTTGGCGAATAGAACCGGGTTGCCGCCGGTGTCGTCCTCCAGCATGCGCATCCAGGTTCGTGACAGGGCCTGCGCCGCCTCGGCCTGGGGCGGCACGCCGGCCGCCATCAGCGCCTTCACCTGGCCGACCAGGTCGGCCCATTCGCGCTGGCGCTGTTCGTCGGCGTGCAGGCGCAGCCCCTGCAGTTCCTCGGGGGTGAAATAGGTGTCGTACATGTTCATCAGCTCCAGGGTCGTCAGCCATTCGGCGAGCTCCGGTTCCTCGCCGCTGCGCAGTTGCTGGCCGAGGCTGGCCAGGCGTTCGCGCAGTCGCTGCCGGTGAGCGATCTCCCGGTCGAGCTGGTGGATCTGCTGCTCGATCAGCGGAGGCAGCGCCACGGGCGGGCCGTCCAGCCAGTCGCCGATGGCCGCCAGGGACAGGCCCAGCTTGCGCAGGACCTGGATCCGGTGGAGGCGGGCGATGTCGGTACGGTCGTAGAGGCGGTAACCGGAGTCCGAGCGCGCGGAAGGCCGCAGCAGGCCGATCTGGTCGTAGTGGTGCAGGGTGCGCACGGTCAGGCCGCAGCGCCTGGCCAGTTCACCGACTTTCAAGGGCATGTCCTGGGTCTCCTCGCGTGCCGGCTGGCATCTTCGGGCCTGACGTGGCGTGAGGGTCAACGGGGTGGGTCAATCCTGGTGGGGCTGGGAGGGTTCCGAGGGGTTGCTGGCGGCCTCGCGCTGTGCGCGCAGCCACTCCAGGCGCTGGTGCAGCTGGGCGGCGAAGGTGCGGGCGGCCAGTTCTTCATGGAAGCTCACCGCCCGCGCGCCCATGCGCACCTGCCAGATCACCCGACCCCGTTGTTCGAGTACATCGATCCGCACGTCCTTCATCGCTGCCCGCGCTCCTCCTGATGGACCGGCTGCGGCTTGCGCGTGTGGATCAGCGAGATCAGCACGCCACCGGCCAGCAGGCCACAGGTTACGCCAAGGGAAACCAGGGCGGGAATCTTGCCGATGAAGCTCTGCAGGAAAATCTTGCCGCCGATGAAGATCAGCACCAGGGCCAGGGCGTACTTGAGGTAGACGAAGCGGTGGATGAGCGCTGCCAGGGCGAAGTACAGCGAGCGCAGGCCGAGGATGGCGAAGATGTTGGAGGTGTAGACGATGAACGGGTCCTGGGTGATGGCGAAGATCGCCGGGACGCTGTCCACCGCGAACACCAGGTCGGCCAGCTCGATCAGCACCAGGGTCAGGAACAGCGGCGTGGCATGCAGCAGGGTGCCGCCACTGGCGGTGGGCAGTCGGACGAAGAAGCGCTTGCCGTGCAGGCCCTCGGTCAGGCGCAGGTGCCCCCGCAGGAAACGCAGCACCGGGTTGCGCGACAGGTCGCGCTCGCCCTGGTCGCGGCTGAGCAGCATCTTCACGCCGGTGAACAGCAGGAAGCCGCCGAACAGGTAGAGCATCCAGTCGAAGCGCTGCACCAGCGCCGCGCCGACGCCGATCATCAGCGCCCGCAGCACGATCACCCCGAGAATCCCCCAGAACAGCACGCGGTGCTGATAGAGCCGGGGTACGGCGAAGAAGCCGAAGATCATCGCCATGACGAACACGTTGTCCATCGACAGCGACTGCTCCACCAGAAAGCCGGTGTAGAACTCCAGCGCCGGCTGCGCCCCCAGCTCCCACCAGACCCAGCCGCCGAAGGCCACCCCGGCGGTGAAGTAGCCGCTATAGAGCAGCAGGCTCTCGCGCACGCCGATCTCACGCTCGTGGCGATGCAGCACACCCAGGTCGAACGCCAGCAGCGCCACCACGACCAGCAGAAAGCTCAGCCACAGCCAGGTGGCGGTGCCGAGGAAATCGGCGAACAGGAATGCGTGCAGGGCCTCCATCGGTACTCCTTGTCCCGGGCAATCGACGCACAGCGCGTGGTGCACTGTGCACGGATAACTATGGACCCGGGCAAGGGGCGGAGGTGCGGTAAAACAGCGCGTCAGTAGACCCAGACTTCGACGCGGCGGTTGCGGATGCGGCCTTCGTCGCTGTCTGCCGCCACTGGCAGTTCGTCACCAAGGCCGACGATGTCGCGGAAGCTCACGCCGCCCTTGGCCAGCTCGCGGCGTACCGCCATGGCGCGCAGCTTGGAGAGCAGGGCTGCGCGGCTCGGGTCCGGCTTGGCGTCGCCGAAGCCGACCAGCACCACCTGGTTGGCCAGCTTGCCGCTGTCCTTCAGGTAGGCCAGCACCCGTTCCACGTCACGCAGTGCCTTGTTGTCGAGGTTGGCGCTGCCCTCCTGGAAGCGGAAGTTCACCGACAGGCGCTGCGCCTCGCCGGTCAGTTGGCGATAGGCCTCGGGCATGCCGGCCTGGGGCGTCACCTTCACCGCCTGCACGGTCTGCGCGACGAACCCGGTCTGGGCGACGAGGGCCTGGCCGCGCGGGCCCTGGGCGAAGCGCACCAGCGCCTGTGCCCAGGCGTTCTTCTCGCCGGGCTTCACATAGAAGAACAGCCGGCGGGAGAGGGGGTAGTCCTCGGTGGCGATCAGCGTGGTGGACGGTGCCATGGCCTGGGAGTCGCCATCGGCAATCGCCAGGGTGTGCGCCTTGCCCACCGACGCCAGCCCGACGAAGCCGATGCCCTGCGGGTCGGCGGCCACCGCCTCGGCCAGGCGGTCGTTGGATTCGAAGCGGTTGGCGCCGGCGGCCAGGGCCTTGCCGTGGCTGGCCAGCACCAGTTCCTTGAAGGTGTCGAAGGTGCCGGACTTGTCGTCGCGGGCGTAGAGGTGGATCGCGCCGCCCTTGCCGCCGAGCTCTTCCCAGGTCTTCACCTCGCCGGCGAAGACGCGGGCCAGCTGGGTGGTGTCCAGCTTCGCCAGCGGGTTGGACGGGTGCAGGATGATCGCCAGGCCGTCGATGGCGATGACGTTCTCGCTGTACTGGCTGCGCAGGTCGCCGAAGGTCTTCAGGTCTGCCGCTTCGGCGTCCTTGATCGGGCGGGAGGAGGCGGCCAGGTCGGCGCTGCCATCCTTGAGGGCGACGAAGCCGGTGCCCGAACCGTGGGCGGCCACGTTGATCCGCACCTCGCGTCCGCTCGGGGCGCGGCCGATCAGTTGCACTTCGTTCTCCTGGCTGCCGGCTTCCTGGCGGATGTTGCCCAGGCCTTCTTCCTCCATCAGGCCGCGCACCAGGGCCGGCCCCAGCTTGGCGCCAATGGTGTTGGAGCCCTGGATGCGCAGCGCCGGGGAGCGGTCGGCCGGAATGGGCAGGGCGGCGAACACCGACCAGGGCAGGGCGTAGCAGACGAAGCCGAGCAGCAACAGGCTGAGGGTACGGCTCCAGATTTCTCGTTCGGTGACGTCGCGCGTCATGCAGCGGTGCCTTCTATTGGGCGGGAGGAGTCGCGAGATTAAGTCAGCGAGGTGACGGTGATGTGACAGAGCGGCTCTGGCGTGGGCCTCTTCGAAGGCCTAGGACGTTTCGCCCGACCCACCCGTCCGGCGCCTACCCCGGGTGCAGGTTCCCCCGGCATACGGGCCCCGGGGGCGCCGGTATGGTGCGCGTTTCGTTCGCCCAGGCCCCGCCGGGGCGAGCAAGGTCGCCCCGCGGGGGCAATGAAGCTGCAAGGAGTGAGAGACATGCCAGGCTTTTTCGAGCTGAAGAAATACGGCAGTGGCGAATACCGTTTTCGCCTGAAGACACGGGAGGCCCAGGTGATGGTGGAGAGCGGGCGCTACCCCTGCCGGGACAGCGCCGAGAAAGCCATCGCGCTGTTCCGCACCCATTGCGTCAACAGTGATCGCTTCGAGCGTCGCATGTCCTCGGGCGGCAAGAACTACTTCCGCCTCAAGGCCGCCGGCGAGGTGATCCTCGAGAGCCACCTGTACGACTCCGAGCCGACCCGCGAAGAAGCCATCGAGGCCATCATGCGCGTGGGCGTCACCCCGCACCTCGAAGAAGCCTGACGCGCCGGGTGAAATGAAGAAGCCCGCGCATCCGTGAGGATGCGCGGGCTTTTTCATGCCCGGCGCTTGCCGGGGATCAGGCGTTGCGGGCGAGGAGGGCGCGGGCCACCCGCGAGCCGTTTTCCTTGCCCAGCACGGCGCAGATGCGTTGCCCGGCAGCGGCGAGCCGGTCGAGGTCGATGCCGGTCTCGATGCCCAGGCCGTTCATCAGGTAGAGCACATCCTCGGTGGCGACGTTGCCGGTGGCGCCCTTGGCGTAGGGGCAACCGCCGAGCCCGGCGACCGAGCTGTCGAACACGCTGATGCCTTCCAGCAGGCTGGCGTAGATGTTCGCCACGGCCTGGCCGTAGGTGTCGTGGAAGTGGCCGGCCAGTTGCTCCCGGGGGATGCGCGCCCCGACCACCTCGAACATCCGGCGGGTGCTGCCGGCGTTGCCGGTGCCGATGGTGTCGCCCAGGGAGACCTCGTAGCAGCCCATGGCATGCAGCTCGGCGGCCACCGCTGCCACCTGCTCGGCGGCCACTTCGCCCTCGTAGGGGCAGCCCAGCACACAGGACACATAGCCACGCACGCTGACGCCCTGGGCGCGGGCGGCTTCCACCACCGGCACGAAGCGCGCCAGGCTCTCGGCGATGGAGCAGTTGATGTTCTTCTGCGAGAAGGCCTCGGACGCGGCAGCGAACACCGCCACCTCCTTCACCCCGGCCTCCAGGGCGGCTTCGAAGCCCTTCATGTTCGGTGCCAGGGCGGCGTAGGTGACGCCCGGCTTGCGCTGGATCTGCGCGAACACCTCGGCGGAACCGGCCATCTGCGGCACCCACTTGGGTGATACGAAGCTGCCCACCTCCACATAGCCGAGGCCGGCGGCGGTGAGGTCATCCACCAGGCGCACCTTGTCGGCGACGCTGATGGGCTGCTTCTCGTTCTGCAGGCCGTCACGGGGGCCGACTTCGACCAGGCGGACCTTCTTGGGGATCGTCATTGCGTCATCTCTCTCATTCATCGGCGTTCGGTGCCCGATGGGTTTCGCTTCGCTCGCGGAACGCCGTCCGACCCATCCTACGGGTTGTTTCTGCGCAGGGTGGACATCGCTTTTCATGTCCACCGGCGGTGCTGGGCCGGGCCAGGTTGGTGGATGTAAAGAGCGACATCCACCCTACGGGGCAGCGCTCTCTCAGGCCTCTTCCAGCTCCACCAGCGCGGTGCCTTCGGCGACCAGTTCGCCTTCGCTGCAGTACAGCGCCTTGACGGTGCCGGCGTGGGGCGCGCGGATGCTGTGCTCCATCTTCATCGCCTCCAGCACCACCAGGGCGGTGCCGGCTTCCACGGCCTGGCCGGCTTCCACCAGCACGCGCACGATACTGCCGTTCATCGGCGCCGTCAGCCCGCCCTGGTGGGTGTGGCTGGCCTCGGCCTCGGCGATGGGGTCGACGCGGGTGACGGTGTGCAGCGTGCCGTCCCACTCCAGGTAGAGGGTTTCGCCCCGGCGGATGGCCAGCAGCGTGCGGCGCACGCCGTCCAGCTCCAGGGTCAGCCGCTCGCCTTCCAGGCGGATCGGGCTGTCGACCCGGCCGCGCAGGCGCACCACCTGGCGTTCCTCGCCACAGGCCAGGTGCAGGTCGGTTTCGCTGGGCAGGCCGGCACGCCAGCCGCTGTTGCCGCTCCAGGGCGAATGCGGGTCGTCCTGGCGTATCCGCGCGGCATCACCCTGGCGGAAGGCTTCGGCAGCCAGCTGCCAGACCTGCTCGGGCAGGGCGGCAGGGGCGGGAAGCAGCTGTGCCTGGTGGCGCTCGATGAAGCCGGTGTCCAGTTCGGCCGCGGCGAAGGCGGGGTGGCCGAGCACGCGGCGGAGGAAGGCCAGGTTGGTGCGGAAACCGCCCACCGCGGTGTCCTCCAGCATGGCCAGCAGGCGCTGGCGCGCTTCCTCGCGGTTCTCGCCCCAGGCGATCAGCTTGGCCAGCATGGGGTCGTAGAAGGGCGATACGTCGTCACCCTCGGCCACGCCGCTGTCCACCCGACGGCCCTCGCCGGGCGCGGGCTCGCGGTACAGGTCCAGGTGGCCGCTGGCAGGCAGGAAGCCGCCTTCCGGGTCTTCGGCGTACAGGCGCACTTCGATGGCATGGCCCATCAGCGGCACCTGCGCCTGGGTGATGGGCAGGGCTTCGCCCCGGGCGACGCGGATCTGCCAGGCCACCAGGTCGAGGCCGGTGATGGCCTCGGTGACCGGGTGCTCCACCTGCAGGCGGGTGTTCATCTCCATGAAGAAGAAGTCACCCCGCGCATCCAGCAGGAACTCCACGGTGCCGGCACCGACGTAGCCGATGGCCTGGGCCGCGCGCACGGCGGCCTCGCCCATGGCGCGACGCTGCTCGGCCGAGAGGCCGGGGGCGGGCGCTTCCTCCACCACCTTCTGGTGGCGGCGCTGGATGGAGCAGTCGCGTTCGTTGAGGTACAGGCAGTTGCCGTGGCGGTCGGCGAAGACCTGGATCTCCACATGGCGCGGCTTGAGCACGTACTTCTCCACCAGCATGCGGGCGTCGCCGAAGGCGGCCTGGGCCTCGCGCTGGGCGGAGGAGAGCGCCTCGGCCAGGTCGGCCTCGCGCTCCACCACCTTCATGCCCTTGCCGCCACCGCCGGCGGCGGCCTTCAGCAGCACCGGGTAGCCGATGCGCTCGGCGGCGGCGCGGAAGGTCTCCAGGGCCTGGTCCTCGCCGTGGTAGCCGGGCACCAGTGGCACGCCGGCTTCCTCCATCAGCGCCTTGGCAGCGGACTTGCTGCCCATGGCGTCGATGGCGCTGGCCGGCGGGCCGAGGAACACCAGCCCGGCGGCCTCGATGGCACGGGCGAAGCCGGCGTTCTCCGAGAGGAAGCCGTAGCCGGGGTGGATGGCCTGGGCGCCGCTGGCCTGGGCGGCGGCGATCAGCGCGTCCACCCGCAGGTAGCTCTCCGCCGGCTTGGCGCCGCCGAGGTTGATGGCCATGTCCGCCTCGCGCACGTGGCGGGCATTGCGGTCGATCTCGCTGTGGACGGCCACGGTGCGAATGCCCAGCGCCTTGGCGGTGCGCATCACCCGGCAGGCGATCTCGCCACGGTTGGCGATCAGCAAGGTGGTGATCATGGTCATTGCTCCTGCCAGGAGGGTTTGCGTTTTTCCAGGAAGGCATTGAGCCCTTCCTGGCCTTCGGCGCTCACGCGGATGCGGGCGATGGCGTTCTCGGTGTAGCGGCGCAGGTTGGGGCTGAGCACCCCGCTGCCCACTTCCCGCAGCAGGTCCTTGCTGGCGCGCATGGCCTGGGGGCTGTTGAGCAGCAGGTTGGCGGTCCAGCTCTCCACCGCCTGGTCCAGGTCCTCGGCCGGGTAGCACTCGGCCAGCAGGCCCAGCTCACGGGCCCGCTCGCCGTTGAAACGCTCGGCGGTGAGGGCGTAGCGGCGCGCGGCACGCTCGCCGATGGCCTGGACCACGAAGGGGCTGATCACCGCCGGCGCCAGGCCGATGCGCACTTCCGAGAGGGAGAACTGCGCGTCGATGGTGCCGATGGCCATGTCGCAGCAGCTGATCAGGCCCAGGGCGCCGCCGAAGGCCGCGCCCTGGATCACCGCCAGGGTCGGCACCTTGAGCTGGTAGAGGGCGTACATCAGCTCGGCCAGCTCGCGGGCGTCGTCCAGGTTGGCGTTGTAGTCCAGGCGGGCGGACTCCTGCATCCAGGCCAGGTCCGCCCCGGCGGAGAAGTGCCGACCGCGGCCGCGGAGGATGAGGAAGCGCACCTGGCCGTGTTCCTTGACGGCATCCAGGGCGAGGATCAGCTCGCGGATCATCCCGGCGTTGAAGGCGTTGTTCTTGTCCGGACGGTTCAGCCAGAGGGTGGCGACGCCGTTGGCGGCGATGTCCAGTTGCAGGGTGTTGAAGTCGGTCATATGGGCTCCGGGAGAGGGCTACATGCGGAACACGCCGAAGCGGGTCGCTTCGATCGGCGCGTTGAGGCTGGCCGAGAGCGCCAGGCCAAGCACCTCGCGGGTCTGCGCCGGGTCGATGACGCCGTCGTCCCAGAGCCGCGCGCTGGAGTAATAGGCGTGGGCCTGACGTTCGTACTGTTCGAGGATGGGCTGCTTGATGCGCGCCTCTTCCTCGGCGCTCAGGCTGTGGCCGGCGCGTTCGCTCTGCTCGCGCTTGACCTGGGTGAGCACGCCGGCGGCCTGCTCGGCGCCCATCACGCCGATCCGCGCGTTGGGCCACATCCACAGGAAGCGCGGGTCGTAGGCCCGGCCGCACATGCCGTAGTTACCGGCGCCGAAGCTGCCGCCGATGATCACAGTGAACTTCGGCACCCGTGCGCAGGCCACGGCGGTGACCAGCTTGGCGCCGTGCTTGGCGATGCCGCCTTCCTCGTACTTCTTGCCCACCATGAAGCCGGTGATGTTCTGCAGGAACAGCAGCGGGATGCCGCGCTGGCAGGCCAGCTCGATGAAGTGCGCGCCTTTCTGCGCAGCCTCGGCGAAGAGGATGCCGTTGTTGGCGAGGATGGCGATGGGGTAGCCGTGAAGAAAGGCGAAGCCGCACACCAGGGTGGTCCCGAACAGGGCCTTGAACTCGTCGAAGGCGGAGTCGTCTACCAGGCGGGCGATCACTTCGCGCACGTCGAAGGGTTGCTTGGCGTCCGCCGGAATCACCCCGTACAGCTCCTCGCTGGCGTAGCGCGGGGCGATGGGCGTGCGCAGGTTCAGCTCGCCGGCCTTGCGCCAGTTGAGGTTGGCGACACTGCGGCGGGCCAGGGCCAGGGCGTGCTCGTCGTTCTCGGCGTAGTGGTCGGCCACACCGGAGGTCTTGCAGTGCACGTCGGCGCCGCCCAGCTCCTCGGCGGTCACCACCTCGCCGGTGGCGGCCTTCACCAGCGGCGGGCCGGCGAGGAAGATGGTGGCCTGGTTGCGCACCATGATGGTCTCGTCGCTCATGGCCGGCACGTAGGCGCCGCCGGCGGTGCAGGAGCCCATCACCACGGCGATCTGCGGGATGCCCTGGGCGCTCATGTTGGCCTGGTTGAAGAAGATGCGGCCGAAGTGCTCGCGGTCCGGGAAGACCTCTTCCTGGCGCGGCAGGTTGGCGCCGCCGGAGTCCACCAGGTAGATGCAGGGCAGGCGGTTCTCCTGGGCGATGGCCTGGGCCCGCAGGTGCTTCTTCACCGTCAGCGGGTAGTAGGAGCCGCCCTTCACCGTGGCGTCGTTGGCCACGATCATGCATTCCACGCCTTCGACGCGGCCGATGCCGGCCACCACGCCGGCGGCGGGGACCTCTTCGCCGTAGACCTCATGGGCTGCCAGCTGGCCGATCTCGAGGAAGGGCGAGCCCGGGTCCAGCAGGCGGTTGATGCGTTCACGCGGCAGCAGCTTGCCCCGCGAGGTGTGGCGTTCCTGGGCCTTGGCGCCGCCGCCTTCGTGGATGCGGCCGAGCAGGCGGTGCAGGTCGTCCACCTGGGCCTGCATGGCCTCGCGGTTGCGGGCGAATTCCGGGGTGCGGGTGTTGATCTGGGTATGCAGGATGGCCATCTGGGGCGCTCCGAGTCGTGCGTTTCGCGCCCCTCCCGGAGGGGGAGGGGCGTCGGTCGAGGATCAGCGGGTTTCGTTGAACAGCTCGCGGCCGATCAGCATGCGGCGGATCTCGCTGGTGCCGGCGCCGATCTCGTAGAGCTTGGCGTCGCGCAGCAGGCGCCCGGTGGGGAACTCGTTGATGTAGCCGTTGCCGCCGAGGATCTGGATCGCCTCCAGGGCCATCTGGGTGGCGCGTTCGGCGGTGTAGAGGATCACCCCGGCGGCGTCCTTGCGGGTGGTCTCGCCACGGTCGCAGGCCTGGGCCACGGCATACAGGTAGGCGCGGCTGGCGGCCAGCTGGGTGTACATGTCGGCCACCTTGCCCTGGATGAACTGGAACTCGCCGATGCTCTGGCCGAACTGCTTGCGGTCGTGGATGTAGGGCACCACCACGTCCAGGCAGGCCTGCATGATGCCCACCGGGCCGCCGGCCAGCACCACGCGCTCGTAGTCCAGGCCGCTCATCAGCACCTTGACGCCGCCGTTGACCGCGCCGAGGACGTTCTCCTCCGGCACTTCCACGTCATCGAAGAACAGCTCGCAGGTGTTGGAGCCGCGCATGCCGAGCTTGTCGAACTTGCTGCCACGGGAGAAACCCTTCCAGTCGCGCTCGACGATGAAGGCGGTGATGCCGTGGGGGCCCTTGTCCAGGTCGGTCTTGGCGTAGATCACGTAGGTGTTGGCGTCGGGGCCGTTGGTGATCCAGGTCTTGCTGCCATTGAGGACGAAGCGGTCGCCCTTGCGGTCGGCGCGCAGCTTCATGGAAACCACGTCGGAGCCGGCGTTGGGCTCGCTCATGGCCAGGGCGCCGACGTGCTCGCCGCTGATCAGCCTGGGCAGGTACTTCTGCTTCTGTTCGTGGGTGCCGTTGCGCTTGATCTGGTTGACGCACAGGTTGGAGTGGGCGCCGTAGGAGAGGGCCACCGAGGCCGAGCCGCGGCTGATCTCCTCCATGGCGATGACGTGGGCCATGTAGCCCAGGCCGGCACCGCCGTATTCCTCGCCGACGGTCACGCCCAGCAGACCCATGTCGCCGAACTTCTTCCACAGGTCCATGGGGAAGGCGTTGTCGCGGTCGATCTCGGCGGCGCGGGGCGCCAGTTCGGCGGCGACAAAGGCTTGCACCTGTTCGCGCAGCATGTCGAGGGTGTCGCCGAGGGCGAAGTTCAGGCTCGAGTAGGTCATGGTTCCACCTGTGCTTGTGATTGTCGGTGAGTCGGGTAGGGGATCAGGCCTTGGCGGCCTGCTTGCGTTCGGTCTCGGCCAGGGCCGCCAGGCAGCGTTCCTCGGCCGTGTCCAGTTCCAGCTGCATCTGCTGGATGTCCAGCAACTGCTGTTCGAGTTGTGCGCGGCGGGCGGCGATCTTCTCCATGAAGGTTTCCAGCTGCTTGCGGTTGCCGCTGCTGGGGTCGTAGAGGTCGATCAGCTCCTTGCACTCGGCCAGGGAAAAGCCGATGCGCTTGCCACGCAGGATGAGCTTCAGGGCCACCAGGTCCTTGGGGCTGTAGATGCGTTCCTGGCCCCGGCGCTCGGGGAAGAGCATCTCTTGCTCCTCATAGAAGCGGATGGCGCGGGTGGTCACATCCAGTTCGCGGGCCAGGTCGGAAATGCTGTAGGTCTTGGACATGGGGGAGGGGGCTCGGCTTGTTTACCTTTACGTTAACGTAAACCTGGGTAAACTCGCTGTCAACTCGGCGCCAGGCAGCGGCAAATAGCCCCTGTGGCCCGATACTTGCTGGCTTCCAGCCTGCGGAACCGGCGCTCTTTACGGCACCGGCCGGGGGGTGTAGACAGTCAGGGCGTGCAGTCCGCCACGGCCAGGCCGGGCGGTTGCTGGAGCGAGAGATGGCGCAGGACATTCGAATAAAAATGGCGACCGATCCACTTCACCAGTCGTACCAGGCACGGCTGAAGCTGCTCAACGAAGGCGAACTGCCCCGCGGTGTGCTCCGCGAGGAGATCGATGCCTCATGGCGGCGCAGCCTCGGCCACGGGCTCAACTGCCTCGAAGGCGAGCAGCCCGAACTCCGTCATCACGACCTCGGCCTGTTGCTGGAAGGCAACCGCCTGCTGATCGATGCCGCCACCCCCGAGCTGGAGTACCTGGTCAGCCAGCAGGGCAAGGGCGGGTTGATCATCCTCGGCGACGCCCAGGCCAACCTGCTGGCCATCGAAGGCCAGACCGAATTCCTCAAGGGCTCCGGCCTGCGTGACCTGCGCCCCGGCAGCTGCTGGAGCGAATCGAGCCGGGGCACCAACGCCATCGGCACGGCGGTGGTGGAAGGCCGACCGACCCTGATCAACTGCGGCGAGCATTATCTCGACCGACTCAGCCCGTTCTCCTGCACCTCGGTGCCGCTGCGCGATCCCCAGGGGCAGGTGGTGGGCGTGCTGGACCTGACCCGGCAAGGCGTCATGGCCCAGCCCGAGGACAACCTCGCCACCCTGATGCTGGCCGCCGGCAACATCGAGAGCCGCCTGTTCGCCCTGACCTACGGCGATCACCTGGTAGTGGCCTTCCACAACCGTCCGCAGTACCTGGGCAGCGCCTGGCACGGGCTGCTGGCCCTGAGCCTGGAGGGCGAGGTGGTCGCCGCCAACGAGCGGGCCTGCGAACTGCTGCGGGTCGGCCGGGATGCCCTGGTGGGCCGCCGTGGCAGCGACCTCATCGGCGAGCGCGCCGCTCCGTTCATTGCCCGCCTGCTCAAGGGCGGCGTCAGCAGCGTGCAGACCGCCCAGGGCGAGTTCTTCTTCCGCGCGCTCCAGGTGCCCCGCCACAGCCCCCTCGGCCACACGGCCCCGGCGGCGGCCAAGGCGCCCAGCCATACGACATCCCAGGCCCTGGAGGCCCTGGCCGGCCACGACGGCCGCTTCGCCCGCGCCTTGCGCATGGCCCGCCAGGCCCTGGCCAGCGACCTGCCCGTGCTGCTGCTGGGGGAAACCGGCACCGGCAAGGAGGTGGTGGCCCGCGCCTTGCACCAGGCCAGCCCGCGTGCCGAGAAACCCTTCGTGGCGGTGAACTGCGCGGCCATTCCCGAGGGCCTGATCGAGTCCGAGCTGTTCGGTTATCGCGAAGGCGCCTTCACCGGCTCCCGCCGTGGCGGCATGGTCGGCCGCTTGATGCAGGCCCACGGCGGCACGCTGTTCCTCGACGAGATCGGCGACATGCCCCTCGCGCTCCAGGCCCGCCTGCTGCGGGTGCTGCAGGAGCGCCGGGTGGCCCCCCTCGGCGCCGCCGAGGAGCAGGCCATCGACGTGGCGGTGATCTGTGCCACCCACCGCGACCTGCGCCGCCTGGTGCAGGACCAGCACTTCCGCGAAGACCTCTACTACCGCATCAACGGCGTCAGCCTGCGCCTGCCGGCCCTGCGCGAGCGGGACGACCTGGCCGGGATGATCGCCAGCGTGCTGGCCCGCTTCGGTGCCAGCGACGTCAGCCTGGACAAGGACCTCGCCGAGCTGTTCAGCGGCTACGACTGGCCGGGCAACATCCGCCAGCTGGAAATGGTCCTGCGCGCGGCCCTGGCCATGCGCGAACCGGGGGAGACCGTGCTGGGGCTGGACCACCTCACCGACAGCCTGCTGGACGACCTCACCGCCACCACCCGCCAGCCCGGCAGCATCCGCGAGAACGAACTGGAGCTGATCCGCGCCGCCCTGGAGCGGCACCAGGGCAATGTCTCCGCCGCCGCCGATGCCCTGGGCATCAGCCGCGCCACCCTGTACCGCAAGCTCAAGCAGCTCAGGGGATGACGCCCTTGAAGGCGCTGTGGGAGCGAATTCATTCGCGATGCCGTGTGCCTGGGCAGACCCGGGCTGAAGCCCGGGCTACGGCTGCACCTACAACGTTCCGGTATGCCCGGGTGACGGTATGACCCGCCTCCTGCTCAAGCTCGTCGACGCCCACGACCCCGAGCTGCTGCGCCGCGCCCTGGCCTGGCTCTACGGCTTCGTGCGCCCGCAGCTGCGCGCCATCGCCGTGTTGCTGGGGTTGTCCCTCGGGGCATCGCTGCTGGTGCTGGCCCAGCCCTGGCTGACCAAGACGCTGATCGACGAGGGCCTGCTGGCCAAGGACTTCGGCCTGCTGGTGCAGGTGGCGGTGGCGATGATCGTCGTCGGCCTGATCGGCACCGCGCTCTCGGGCATCAACCGCTACCTGCACACCCGGCTTTCCGGGCGCATCCTCTTCGCCCTGCGCGACGACCTCTACCGCCACCTGCAGCAGCTCTCGCCGGCCTTCTACGGGCGCAAGCGCATCGGCGACATCCTGTCGCGCCTGGATGGCGACGTGGCGGAAATCCAGCGTTTCGCCGTGGATTCGCTGTTCTCTGCCGTCTCCAGTCTCATCGGGCTGATCGGCGCGGTGAGCCTGATGCTGCTGCTGTCCTGGCAGCTGTCCCTGCTGCTGGCGCTGCTGATCCCCGTGGAAGTGCTCTGGCTGCGCTGGATGCGCCGCAAGGTCGAGCGCGAGGTGCGCAGCCTGCGGGAACGTTCGGCGGATGTGTCGTCCTTCCTGGTGGAAACCCTGCCGGCGATGAAGTTCATCCAGGCCGCTGGCCAGCAGGCCCGCGAAGCCCACCGTCTGGAGGGCCTGGGGCAGGGCTACATGCGCCAGCTGCTGCGGGTGCAGGTCACCGAGTTCTTCACCCACGCGGTGCCGGGCACGCTCACCTCGTTGTCCCGCGCCTGCGCCTTCCTCATCGGCGGCTACTGGGTCATCCAGGGCACCTGGCAACTGGGCGCGCTGATCGCCTTCTCCACCTACCTCGGCATGGCCGTGGGGCCGGTGCAGAGCCTGCTTGGCCTCTACGTCGCGCTGCAGCGCATGACGGTCAGTCTCGGGCGGGTCATGGAGCTGCAGCAGGAGCCGGTGCCAGTGCGCCCGCCCGTCACGCCCGTGCCCCTGCCGGACGGCCCCGGCACCCTGCGCCTGGAGGGCGTGCACTTCGCTCACGAGCAGCGTGCCGGCGCCGTGCTGGAAGGTGTGGACGCGGAGATTCCCGCCGGGCTCAAGGTGGCCATCAGCGGCGCCTCGGGCGTCGGCAAGTCCACCCTGATCGACCTGCTGCAGCGCTTCTACGACCCCGACCAGGGGCGCATCCTGCTGGATGGGGTCGACCTGCGTGAGCTGGACCTGCTGGCCCTGCGCCGGCGCATTGCCGTGGTCAGCCAGGACATCGTCCTGTTCCGCGGCACCCTGGCGGAGAACCTCGCCTACAGCGCCCCCGACGCCAGCCGCGAGGCCCTGGAACGGGTGGTGCGCCTGGCCCGGCTGGACGGCCTGGTGGCCGCCCTGCCGCTGGGGCTGGACAACCCCCTGGGCGAGCGTGGCCAGCAGCTTTCCGGCGGGCAGAAACAGCGCATCGCCATCGCCCGCGCGTTGCTGCAGGCCCCGCTGATCCTGGTGCTGGACGAAGCCACCTCGGCAGTGGACGAAGCCACCGAGCGCGAGGTGATCGCCGCCATCGACCAGTTGTTCGCCGGGCGCACGCGCATCCTCATCAGCCACCGGCCATCCACCCTCGCCGAGGCGGACCTGCACCTGCGCCTGGAGCAGGGGCGCCTGCGTCCGCTGGCAGCCGAGGTCGCTGTCGATGGCCGCTGACGTGCGCATCGGCCTGATCGACAGCGGCTTCGCTCCGGCGCAGGCCGATGGCGTCAAAGCGTCCCGGCGCTTCTGGCTGGAGGACGGCGAACTGCGTGAAGGCGACGTCCAGCCCGACAGCCTCGGCCACGGCCAGGTGGTGCTCGATACCTTCCGCCGCCAGGCCGGCCCGGTGGGTGTCTGCATGGCCCAGGTATTCGGCGAGCGGGGACAGACCAGCCCGCTGCAGATCGCCGCCGCCCTCTGCTGGCTGCTGGAGCAGGAGGTGAGCCTGGTGAGCATGAGCCTGGGCCTGCGCACGGACCGGCCGGTATTGCGTGACGCCTGCGCCCGGCTCCAGGCCGCCGGCGTGCTGCTCTGTGCCTCCAGCCCGGCCCAGGGCGAGCCGGTGTACCCGGCCAGCTACCCGGGCGTCATCCGCATCACCGGCGATGCCCGTTGCACGCCGGGGCAGTGGTCCTGGCTCGGCACCCGCCAGGCCGACTTCGGTGCCCATGTGGCAGCCCACAACGGCGTCGCCGGTGCCAGCGTCGCCTGCGCGGCCCTGGCCGGCACCCTGGCTGCGTACCTGGCGCGCCAGCCGGGCATCAGCCGGGACGCCCTGCTGCAGGCGCTGCGCCAGGGCGCCGCCTACCACGGGCCGGAGCGGCGCGGCCATGACTGAAATCCTCATCCTCGGCGCCGGCCCGGCCGGTGCCGCCGTCGCCCTGGGCCTCACGCGCCTGGGTTACCCGGTGCGGGTGGTCAGCGAGTGGCGTCGTTTCGCGGCGGTTGAAGGCGTCTCCCAGCGGGTGCTGGAGGGGCTGCGCCAGGCCGGGTTGCACCGGGCGCTGGCTACTGCAGCGGCACCCTCGCCGCGTCGGGTGCAGTGGAACGGCGAGGGACAATCCATCAACCAGGAATGCCTGCTGGATCGCCCGGTCTTCGACGCCGCCCTGCGCGACGACCTGCAGGCTGCCGGTATCGAGGTGCTGGAAGCGCGGGTACTCAAGGTGGCGCACGGCCCCGACGGCCACGCCGTGCACCTGGAAGGCGGCGAGGTTCTGCGGGCCGGCTTCCTGGTGGAAGCGCGCGGACGCTCCGCGCCCCTGGCCGGCGGACGGCTGCGCGGGCCGGAGACCCTCAGCCTGCTCAACCAGTGGCACGACGCCCCCGGTCTGGCCGGCTCGGCGGTTGAAAGCCTGGCCGACGGCTGGGCCTGGATGGCGCGGCTGGCCGACGGCCGCTGCTATTGGCAGATCACCCTCGACGCCACCGCCAGCGACCTGCCGCCCCGGGACCGGCTGCCGACCTGGTGCGCCGAACGTCGTCGGCAGTCCGCTCGGGTGCGCGAGCTGTTTGGCGAGGCTGCACTGCAACCCGCCAGCCTGCATGCCCGCAGCAGCACCGCGATCCTCTTCCACGAGGCCAGCGGCCCCGACTGGCTGCGGGTCGGGGATGCGGCGATGGCGGTGGACCCGCTGTCCGGCAACGGCATCTTCCAGTCCCTGTCCTCCGCGCTGCAGGCCCCGGCGGTGATCAACACCCTGTTGCGTCACCCGGAGCGCGCCGCCCTGGCCCGAACCTTCCACCAGCGCCGGGTCGAGCACCTGTTCCAGCGTTTCGCCCGTACCGGCCGTGACTTCTATGCCCTGGAGCAGCGCTGGCCGGAGCAGCCGTTCTGGCGTGATCGCCGCACCTGGCCCGATGCCGCGCCGCTGCATGCCGAGGCGGACATCCACCAGGTGCGGGTGGAGTCGGCACCGGTGATCCAGGGCGAGCTGATCGAGGCCCGGGAGGTGGTCATCACCGCCGACCAGCCCCTGGGTGTCTGGCACCTGGACGGCACCGAGCTGGCGCCCATCGTTCGCGCCCTGCAGGCCGGTCGGCTGGACGCGGCCCTGGCCGCGCTGGCGCCCGAGCCACGGCGCAAGGTGCAGGGTTGGCTGCTGGCGCAGGGCTACCGGACCTGAGTTTTCTGACCGCCGACTGAGCGCGTCTTCACCTGCGGGTGCGAATGAAGTGTTGCTCAATGACGGGGGCGCCCCATTGATTCCCCTCCTGCGCTTGTCTCAGCACAAACCCCTGCTTTTCGTAGAGGTGGCGGGCGGCGTCCAGTCCGCTGAACGTCCATAGATGGACCGCGTCAAAGCCATTCGTGTCGCAGAAGCCAAGTGCGGTCTCCAATTAGCATCGTCCCAGGCCGTGTCCGTGATACGCCTCTTCAAGCATGAACCAGCGCAGATGGGCTTCGTTATGGCCCATGGACTGGCCGTCGATGGCGATCGAGCCCACGATGTGCTCCCCGGCGACGGCGGTCCACAGCTGATTGCAGGGGTGTACCAGTCGTTCGCAGAAGTCGGCGAGGCCGCTGGCGACCTGGCTTTCGAAGAACTGCCCGAAGCCTGAGTTACGGGCATAGAAGTCTGCATGCATCTGGGTGATTCGGCCGATCAGCCCTGGTCTGTAGCCTGGGTAGAGCTGCGGCGAGGGAAGGGTTGCACCTGCGTGCTCACCCCGCATTGAACCGAGGGCCTGTGCATACAGGGCGAGCCCTGCGGCCACGGTGCCTCGGTCATGGCTGGGAAGGCGCCCCAATGCTGACTCGACCTGCGCTTCTGCATGGCGGTTGATGGCCTCAAGGGTGTGGCGTCCCTTGGCTGTCAATGACAGTAATTTGATTCGGGCATCCCGCTGGCAATCTGCTTCTTGCAGCTCTCCTGCTGCTATCAGCTTCTTCAGCAGCCGGCTGACGCTGGATTTGTCCAGGTTCAATCTTTGGGCGATCTGTGCAGCTGTGCTTTGGCCTTGCACTCCGACTTCCAGCAGGGCGTGCACGGACGAAGCCGGGTAGCGCGTTTGAGCCAGCGTCGAGTCCATGAAGCCAAGCTCACGGACAATCGCCCGCGAGGCGTGGCGAACCCTTTCTATCAACGCGGACTGGTGCTCCATGTTTGTACTCCCTAGCAATATGGTTGTTTGATGCAACCATTTGCCGGGGTAAAAGTGCCAGGGAAGCAGGGAGGAGTTTGTTGAAGGCCTTTTCCGTTGTTCATCCTGCGAACGGTGGCTCCTGTTCGTTCGATCGGCCAGGGACACTGACAGCAGGCAGGTGCTGCGTAGGTTCGGACGCAGGGATAAGCATTTCTTATTCAGGATTCACTGCCCCTAGAATGGGCGCCGCCCGCACTACGCACATGAAGGAACCGCCATGCACCTCGACCTGATCCAGACCCTCAGCCTTGCCGGCAAGGCCGCCGTTCCCAACGACGACCGCGTCGGCTGTGCCGGGCGGCATGCCTGGGTCATCGACGGTGCCACCGACCTGGGCGAGCCGGGCCTGATGGGGCAGCGGGGTGGTGCGGCCTGGCTGGCCGACGCGGCCCATCGCGGCTTCATGGCCGCTTCGGGCCCCCTGGCCTCGCTGTGCGAGCAGGTTTTCCAGGCCGTCGCTGCCGACTACCGGCGTGATCGCCAGCGCGAGCCCGTCGCTGCCTGGGAACTGCCCCGTGCCTCCCTTGCCGCCATCGCCCTGGAAGGCGACCGGCTGGCCTGCGGCTTTCTCGGCGACTGCACCGTGATCCACCGCAGCGCCCAGGGTGTGGCCTTCCTCACGCCGCAGCCGGATCGCCGGCAGGAGCAGGCCGAAGCCCAGGCCCTGGGCCCCGGCATTGGCGCCGACAACGTCCGCAGTGCTCATGTCGTGGCCGACCGCCGCGCCGCCCGCGAGCGGCCCAAGGCGGTGCTGAGCGTCGACGCCGAGCAGGCGAGGGCCGCCCTGCAATACGCCCAGGCGCCCCTGGCCGCCGGCGACGACCTGTTGCTGATGAGCGACGGCTTCGCCGCATTGATCGACACCTACCACCACTACGACGCTCCGACCCTGATGGCCCGGGTACTGGAAAGCGGCCTGCTGCCGCTGGCCGAGGAACTGCGCCGCATCGAGCGCGAGGACGCGGCTTGCCTGCGCTACCCGCGCTTCAAGGCCAGCGACGATGCCTCGGTGATCTGGTTGCGGGTGGGTGGCTAGCCGGAGGAGCGACAGCCGACTCACCCAAGCGCGCGTCGCACCACCGGCACCCACACTTCCACGAACCCCGTCCCCTGCATCGGCTCGAAATCGGCACTGTATTGCTCGAATTCCGGGGCGTTGGCGAAGGCGTACCCGGACGCCGGCAGCCATTTGTTGAAGATGGTGAGGAAGGTCTGGTGGATGGTGGAGATGTGGCCGAGGTGGCGGAACACGGCGTAGTCCTGCTGGCGCACCTTGAAGTGGCGGAAGGTGGGCGGTAGCCCGTCGATACGGGACACTTCGACGCCGGCGATGTATTCGAAGCTGCCGTCCTCGCCCGGGTTGCAGCACAGGCCATAGGTGACGTCGGTGGACTGGCCGGGAATCCGCCCCATATAGGGGGCGAAGGCCTGCCACAGGCCGACGATGCCTTCGTTGCGGTCGAAGGTGAAGCGTTCGCCCAGGCCGGCGATGAGGAAGTCGGGGCGGGTTTCAAAGCGGGGTTCGGACAGCTCCACGAAATTCATGGCTTTCATGCGCAAGGGCTCCACCAGGTGCAGGTTGCCGTGCCCCTGTTCGCGAACCTGCCGGGGCGTGACCCCGAACAGGTCGCTGAAGGCACGGGTGAAGGCTTCATGGGAGCCATAGCCCGCATCCAGCGCCACCTGCAGGATGTCCCGCGTGCCGTCGCCCAGGGCATGGGCCGCCCGGGTCAGGCGGCGGGCGCGGATGTAGCGCATCACCGACCAGCCGGTGGCGAGGGAAAACAGACGCGACAGGGCGAATGGCGACAGCCTGGCGTGGGCCGCGACGGCCCCGAGGTCCAGGCTGGCATCCTGTTCGGACTCGATGAACCACAGGACCTGTTCGATGCTCGGCATAGGGCACTCCTTGAAGACGGCACCGACCTTAGCAAGAGGGCGTCGAGGCGATTTGATCGTTCTTGCGCGGCTGGCGCCGCTCGCCTTCAGCGCGCGTAATAGAACGCCTGGCTGAAACCGAACACCAGCCCTTGCGCCTCGCACCACTCCGGGAAGGAGGCGGACGTGTCGGCTGAGCGATAGCGGGCCCAGGCGTCCAGCAGGGCGCGGCAGTGGCGTTGCTCCTCTTCCAGCCACTTCGGCGTCTGCTCGGGGGCGAGCCGGGCGATTAGCTCGCCGGCCCGGGCGAGGGCGGTTTCGGCATGGGCTTCGTCACCGATGAAGAACGACTCGCCGAGGTGGTGGGTCTGGTAGTCCACCTGGCCCAGGTAGGCGACCGCCAGCCGGTAGAGGGCTATGGCGTCGTTGGGGTCCTGTTCCAGCGCCTGGTGGAAGTAGGCGGTGTCTTCCTTGATCACCGCGGCCCAGCGGTAGGGCACGGGTGAGGGCGGTGCCTCCTGGCACCAGGCTTCCAGTATCTGACCGAGGTACACCCGCAGCGGCTGCGCCAGGAGCTGGTGGGCGGCAGGCGTGTGGTAGTGCAGCGCCGCCAGCTCGCAGGCGCGCTCGCGCTGCACGTCCAGGGGCGCGTGGCGGCAGGCGGCGATGAAGCCGGCCAGGGCCTGCAGGGCCGGCTTCTTCAACCCGCGCTCGCGCAGCTGGCAGTACGCGGCGAAGCCTTCGTAGCCGGGCGTGTCGGCGTAGGCTTCGGCGATGGCCGTGAGGCTCTGGAAGTTGTCCTGGTTCCAGTAGTGCATGGGTTGTTCTTCGGCTGAGCTTGGCGTGTCTTGCCCGTGTGTCTACACGACGCTGGGACGGGTGAGCAGGCTGCGGTGCCCGATGCCGGCGGACTGCAGGCGCTGCAGCAGGTCCTGGCGCGCGGCCTGGCCGCCGGAGCGGATGTAGTCCAGCTCGGCGGCAGTGATGAGCACCACCGGCACCAGGGTGACCGGCGACAACGGCATGTCCTCCAGGCGGGTGGCGAAGTCTGGCGCGGGGCCGCCCAGCAGGATGCCGACGCAGTCGTCTTCGGTGATGAAGGCCGGGGGCACCTGGCTGCCCACGCAGTTGGACTGGCTCACGCCGGGCAGCTCCAGGGAGAGGGCGCCGTAGCGCTCCAGCTGGGTCGTGATGCCACCTGCGTCCGCAACGGTATCGGCCACGCTCTTGAGCACCTCATAGGCCCAGCTGTTGCGCAGCGGGTCCACGTCGCCAGGGGCACCTTGTGCGTGCTCGGGAATATCCGGGGTGTCGATGAACAGTTCCAGTTCGAAGCCGTTGACCGGCTCGTCGCCGTCGTCGAACGGGTAGCAGAGGCCGTCGGTGGCCAGGATGATGCTGCCGTCACGGCGGACGACCCGGTAGGACTGGCGGGTGGAAGGCCAGTAAGGCCCGCCGGTGAAGCTGGGGCTGATGAGGAAGGTCAGCACATCGCGCTCGACGGCACCGATGCCTTGCCAGTGCCGGTCCAGGCGCTCGCCACTGGCCTCCAGTGCGACTTGCCGGGCCTGCTCGGCCGGTGTCATGCCTTCCTGGTCTGAATCAGAGGGTGTATCGGGGGTACCTGCTTGTGATGAGCCGAGCAGCTTCTTGAAGAACTCCATGGGCATTCCTTGCGTGGGGTGGGGTGTATCAGGCGTGCATTCTGGCGGGCCCTTGAGCTTGGCGAAACCACGGAGGCGATGTTTCATGACCGGCCACTCAGGGCCGGCTGCCAGAAGCAGGAGGAACTGGAAGGTCAAGGTGCTTTTCCTGGCCCCGGCGTCAGCGATTGCTTCCGGACATGAGCGCCGAGCGTACCGGTAGGGTCGAGTGTTCAGGATGCTCTTTGAGGAAGCTGCGTAGAGCCGATTCCTGACGGTTCACGATGCAGATGCGCGCTGAGGCGTAAGTAACCTCGCAAGTGCCCAAGGCAAAGAGGCCGCAGTGCTTGACGCCATAGCGTGCTGCCGACTCGATGGGTTCCGGGCAGTTGTAGAGCAGCTCTCCCAGGTAGTTGATTTCACCCTGCTTCACGGTGAAACGCAGGGGCGCGCCAAACGGGCCCATCGTGCCTCGGCGAGAGCCCATTTCCTGCACTTCGTAGTCACCAGCCGGCAGCCAGGCTGAATAGAGGTCCTTGGCTCCCCACCCCATGACCTGGCCTGTCTGCAGGTGACGGAAGCCGATCCAGGTGCCGTAGGGGCCGCCGTCGACCAGGGAACCGACGATCAGGCCTGCGTCCCGGGCGGAGCGAGGGCTGCTGTCCAGGGACATCTCTGCTGGCATGGGGGCGCAACCGACCAGCAGGGCGAGAAACCCTCCAATGGTGAGCGGGCGGAAAACGAACATTGAGAGCCTCAGGTGATGAATAGGTGAAGTGATTGGCAGTTGCGTGGCTGGACGCTGGGAGGGGGCTTCATTAGGATCGCCGCCTTTGCGCTTGCCTCAAGGATGAACCGTGATTTCGCCAGATTTTCCCCCATTTCGCTCATTGATGGCGCTGACTTCGTTCGCGCTTCTGCTCACGGGCTGCAGCATCAACGGCTCTTACTCTGACGCCACGCAGCCCGACGCGGCCAAGTTGCGCTTCGTCAGCGACATGGAGAACGCGACCCTCGACGTCTTCGACGAAGCGCATTGCGACGGGGCGACAACAGGAATCCTCAACAACATGCTCACGGGCAACACCCGTCGCCGGGCAGGCATGACCATCGCTCCCGCGAAGGAGTCGGATGCATACCTGGAGATACGCTTGAAACCCGGCAAGGAAGTTTTCCTGCGGAACAACTCCAGCGGCAGCTCCCACGTGTGCTCCACCGGCTTCAACTTCACGCCTGAGGCGGGTGCCGAATACGAACTGACCTTTTCTTCCAACGGGCGGCAGTGCATCTCGTCGATGGCACGCCTCAGTCAGGACGGTGGGCGAGTCATGCGTCATCCGTTGGTGTTGCTTGAAAAGGGGCTGCCCGGTTGCGCTGGAAGCAACGCGATTTTCCCCGAGGCGCCGGCCGCCCTACCGGCCACTCCTGAACGAACGGCGATGATCGATCAGATCATCGCCGACAGCCTCACGCCTGAAATGAAGCGAAGCGTTCAGCCCCTATCAAAGGCCGATCAGCTCAAAGTGACCGAGGGAATGGTGGCGGAGCGCAAGACGTCGATGGGGCTGACATTACCTGACGAGTATTGGGTGCAATACCAGGCCGCCTTGATGAGCTTCCTGCAGGACACCTTGGCGATGGGTGAAACCGTATTGAAGAAATACAAGGACGACTACAGTGCCCGCCTGAGTCCGTTGGAAACCGACGAGTTGCGCACCTATGTCCCGGACAGCCCGGAGCTGGACCGTTCCAAGGCGGCTGCTTTGAACGCCTTGATGCTCAAGCGCTACTACGACTGGCGCACGGTCGCTCGCAAGGAAGGGCTGGCCGCGCATTTGAGCCGAATGGCTGAACTGGATCGCCGCTTTGGCGTATGCGAACGCTACGCCGGCTGCTGGCGGAATTGAGCGCCATGGGTGATCCCTGCCCGTTGCAGCATTCAACTGACAGGGGATTTGACGCATCCTGCGCTGCTCTTGGGTGGTTCTTGGCTGCGCTGCTCTATCCGGCGTCCGTATTCCGACCCGCCATCCTGCCTCCCCAGCACTGACCTCCCACCGCATTCAACCGCCGCGATCTGCTTCTCAGGCGCGGCGGCGGCTTTGCCTTAGGATGCCGGGCTTTGGGCCGTGTCGATCCCGGCCCCCATCCCAGGACCGCCAGAGGCCGCCATGAACCCCTTGAGTGCAATCGATTACGCCCGTATCCAGGCGCTGCTGGAGACCGACTACGTGCAGGAGCACTACCTGCGCTACGAGGCCGGTGGCGACAGCTATGACTGGCTGGAGCTGGAGGACGGGGAGGGCGACAGCGTCGAGCTGTACGTCGAGTTCCTCCCGGACCGATTCCGCATCGCGGTGGCCAACGAGTCGGGCCCCGGTCCGGACAATGGCTTCGATGACCACCGGCATTTCATCTTCAAACTGGTGGATGCCGAGGCGCAGCGCCACGAGCTGCTCTTCCAGCCCATGGAGGTGGACGGCGAGGGGGCGGACTGCCTGGATACCTTCCCGCTCGCGGAACAGGCGCCGGCCGTCCAGGCCAGCGCGGTGCGTTACCTGGGGATGCTGGAGGCCTACATCCGTGCGGCGGACCAGCGCCTGGCCGAGCTGAAGGCCGACCTGCCGCCGGACATCATCCTCAATGTGCTGGGCACCTTCGAACGCTTCGACGCGCTGCGCGAGACCTTCGAGTCGATGACGGCCTCCATGGGGTTGGAGACCTTCCGCCTGGACGAGGCTTTCAGCGAGCTGGAGCACGACGACCGCATGCCGCGCTCCTACCGCATCTGTGCCGACCGCACGGAGCCGTCCATGACCGAGGAGGACGAGGCAGCCATCGAGGCGCATACCGCCACCGCCTATTTCGTGATGCCGCGCATTCACCACGAGCGCACCCGCATCGTTGCGGCGATGGCGGCGGCGCGGGCCCTGGGGCGCCTGATCGAGCAGGGGCTGGTCACGGCCGCCAAGGTCGAGACGGCGGGCCTGGCCCATGGCCTGGCGCGCTGGAAGGAGCTGATCGATGCGCTGGAGGCGTCGGTGGAGGCCCGTGACCAACGGCGCATGCTGCTGACGCTGTACCGCCTGTTCGTGCGCAAGCCCATCGGCCACGAGAACCTGCTCTACACCTGCGGCATGCAGCACCTGGGCCTGCCGGACTTCGTGATCCGCTTCGCCGAGGACGAAGAGGTCGACCTGGAGGCCCAGGAGGCGGCGGTGGCGCGCTTCGAGCAGGCCTTCCTGGCCGCGTTCGGGGTCGAGCCCGCCGCCGAGCCGTCGAGCCCGTACCTGGCGCGGCCGGACTTCGGCTACGAACTGGGCGATATCCGCCACAACCCCTTCGGCTACACCTGCATCGGCCAGCCCGCCCAGGGCTGAGGCGGGCAGGGCGGTGGTCAGCTGAACGCCGGCTGACACCGCCCCTGATGGATGTTCCGACGCGGCCGGTGCTGTTTATACTGCGCGCCGACACAGCGCCACCGCCTCGCTTCGGTGGCCTGGGGCGGGCTCCGGCCCGACCGCGTCGTTCCCTTCCCCCGAAGCACGGATACCCAGCATGGAAATGGATTGGAGCAAGGCCCTGCAGGAGAGCCTGAGCTGGCTCGCTGTCGCGTCCCTGGTCACCATCGTTGCGTTCTCCGCCGCCGCTGCGCTGGCGGTTCGATTCACCCGTTGGGGCAGTCAGTTCTGGCAGGTCGCCGGCCCCTATCTCAGCCCCAAGCGCAGCTGGAAGCCGCTGCTGGTCTTCACCCTGCTGCTGGTGATGGCGCTGTTCTCGGTGCGCATGAACGTGCTGTTCTCGTTCTGGTACAACGGCTTCTACAGCGCGTTGCAGGGCCTGGACCAGACGGCGTTCTGGTACTTCCTCGGCATTTTCGCGGTGCTGGCGGCCATCCACGTGCTGCGGGCGCTGTTCAATTACTACCTCACCCAGGCCTTCAACATCCGCTGGCGGGTCTGGCTCACCGAGCGCCTGACCGGCGACTGGATGAACGGTGATGCCTACTACCGCGGGCAGTTCCTCGACGAGCCGGTGGACAACCCCGATCAGCGCATCGAGCTGGACGTCAACGCCTTCGTCACCGGCTCGGTATCCCTGGCCCTGGGGGCGGTGAGTGCCCTGGTGTCGCTGGTGGCCTTCACCGGCATCCTCTGGGGCCTGTCGGCACCGCTGACGGTGGGCGGGGTGGAGATCCCCCGGGCGATGGTCTTCGCGGTGTACATCTACGTGATCATCGCGACCTGGATCGCCTTCCGCCTCGGCCGGCCGCTGATCCGGCTGAACTTCCTCAACGAAAAGCTCACGGCGAACTTCCGTTATGCGCTGATGCGCCTGCGCGAGTACGCCGAGAACGTGGCCTTCTACCAGGGCACCGCCATCGAGCGCGGCACGCTGCTGGGTCGCTTCAGCGCGCTGATCGGCAACGTCTGGGCCATGGTCTACCGGAGCCTGAAGTTCGACGGCTTCAACCTGGTGGTCAGCCAGGTGGCGGTGGTCTTCCCGTTCATTCTCCAGGCGCCGCGCTTCTTCAGCGGGGCGATCAAGCTGGGTGACGTGATGCAGACCTCCCAGGCCTTCGGCCAGGTGCAGGATTCGCTGTCGTTCTTCCGTACCTCCTACGACACCTTCGCCCAGTACCGCGCGACCCTGGACCGTCTCACCGGCTTCCTCGATGCCAACCAGCAGGCCCGCGAGCTGCCCAAGGTGGACACCCATGAGGCCGCCGATGGCCTGCGCATCGAAAGTCTCGACGTGCTGCGCCCCGACGGGCACCGCCTGCTGGCCGACCTGGCGCTGGAGCTGGTGCCGGGCCAGGCGCTGCTGATCAAGGGGCCCTCGGGCAGCGGCAAGACCACCCTGCTGCGGGCGCTGGCGGGGCTCTGGCCCTATGCCGAAGGCACCGTGTACCGCCCCGGCGGGCACCAGGCGCTGTTCCTCTCCCAGCGCCCTTACCTGCCCCTGGGCGACCTGCGCACCGCCATCGCCTACCCCAATACCGCCGTGGCCGAGGATGACGAACGCCTGAAGCAGGCGCTGCGCCAGGTCAACCTCGCGCACCTGGCCGAGCGCCTGGAACTGAGCCAGGACTGGACGCGCATCCTCTCCATCGGCGAGCAGCAGCGCCTGGCCTTCGCCCGGGTGCTGTTCAACCGGCCCCGTGTGGTGTTCCTCGACGAGTCCACCTCGGCCATGGACGAAGGCCTGGAGCACGCCCTCTACTCGTTGCTGCGCGAGCACCTGGACGAGACGCTGCTGGTCAGCGTCGGCCACCGCGCCACCCTGGCGCAGTTCCATACCCACCGCCTGGACGTGGACGGGCAGGGCGGTTGGGCCCTGCGCGAGCAGGCCGGCGACCTCGCCTGACCCCTCGCGCCCCGGGAGTCAGACGGCTTCCGGGGCGTCCTAAGGCCGCCGCGCAGCGGCTTACACGCAAAAAATCCAGTCACTCCATCCGGGCCGTCTATGCTGCTGGCATTGGGCCTTGTCCAGGATGAGTGCTATGGACTTCTTCGCCGATTCTCCCTCCTCAACCCATTCACCGCCGCCTGCTCCCCGGCCGATCCCGCCGTGGTGCGTGCTGGTGGTGGACGATGATGCCGAGGTACACGCCGTCACCCGGCTCGCCTTGAGCGGCTTCGAGTTCCAGGGGCGACCCCTGGAGCTGGTTCCCGCCTATTCCGCCGCCCAGGCCCGTGACATTTTCAAGTCACGGGACGACATCGCCCTGGCGCTGATCGACGTGGTGATGGAAACCGAGCACGCCGGGCTGGACCTGGTGCGCTACCTGCGGGAAACCTGCAACAACCGCATGACGCGCCTGGTGCTGCGCACCGGGCAGGCCGGCCAGGCGCCGGAGGACCGGGTCATCCGCGAATACGAGGTGGATGACTACAAGGAAAAGACCGAGCTCACCACCCAGAAGCTGCGCACGCTGCTGTATTCAATGCTGCGCTCGTACCGCGACCTGGGGGTGATCGAGGCCCAGCGCCGGGGCCTGAGCCATGTGCTGGAGGCCTGTGCCAAGGTGCAGAACGCCGCGACCCTCAAGGTGTTCTCCTCCACGGTGCTGGAGCAACTGACCACCCTGCTGCATCTGGGACAGTCGGCGCTGTACTGCATGGTCTGCCCCGGGGAAGGGCACGAACAGACCCGCACCCTGGCCGCCACCGGCGAGTTCCACAGCTACCAGGCCGACGACTCGCTGCAAACCCTGCCTGGTGATGTCGCCGAGCGCTTCCGCCAGGTGCTGGAGGCCAAGGCCTCGTGCCACTACGACGACGCCTACGTGCTCTACCACAGCAACGAGCGCGGCGGCGCCAGCCTGCTCTACGTCACCCACCTGGAGCCGCTGAGCGAGCTGGACCGGCAGTTGCTGGAAATCTACATGCGCAACGTGGCCATCACCTTCGAGAACATCAACCTGCTGGAAGACCTGCAGGAAACCTCCAAGGAGCTGGTCTACACCCTGGCCAACGCCGTGGAGGTGCGCAGCAAGGAGACCGGCGCCCACGTGCAGCGCGTTTCGCTGTTCAGCGAAATGCTGGCGCGGCTCTACGGCCTGCCGGAGCGCGAGGTGTACCTGATCCAGCATGCCTCGCCGCTGCATGACATCGGCAAGGTGGCGATTCCCGACGCCATCCTGCACAAGCCCGGCAAGCTCGACCCCGACGAGTGGGTGGTGATGAAGAAGCACGTCGACTATGGCGTGGCCATCCTACAGCGCTCCCGCCGGTTGCTGATGCAGGTGGGCGCGCAGATCGCCGGCAACCACCACGAGCGCTGGGACGGCAACGGCTACCCCCAGGGCCTGGCCGGGGACGCCATTCCCCTGTCGGGGCGGATCATCGCCCTGGCGGATGTCTTCGACGCCCTCTGTTCGCGGCGCGCCTACAAGGAGCCCTGGCCCCGTGAGCAGGTGCTGGACCTGATCCGCTCCGAGCGTGGCCGGCATTTCGAGCCGCAACTGGTGGATCTGCTGCTGGAGCACCAGGACGCCTTCTTCGCCATCCGTGACCAGTACCCTGACGACCCGGACGAGCACCATCCATGACCGCCGCGCCACCTGTCGGCCCCGAGCAAGGCCAGGTCGTGGTCGGGCGCAGCCTTTCCGCCAGCCTGCTGCGCCTGACCCTGGTCTGTGCGGTGGCGCTGGGCCTGGTGGTCAGCCTGGTGCAGATCGCGCTGGACTATGAGCGCAGCCGTGACCTGCCGGACGCGGACGTGCAGGCCCTGTTCGGCCTGGTGCGCGACCCGGCCACCACCGTGGTGTTCAGCCTCGACCAGAGCACCGCCGACGACCTGCTCAAGGGCATGCTCGAGCAGCGCGGCGTGGTCGGCGCACGGATCATGCTGCCGGAAGGCAAGCTGTTCGCCGACCGTTCCCGCAGCCTGACGCAGACCGAAGGCCGCGCCCTCAACGACATGCTGTTCGGCATGACGCGCCACTACCAACTGCGCCTGTCCACCGAGAAGCTCGGCATCGGCGCTGCCGGTTGGCTGGGTGACCTGCTGGTGGAAGTGGACACCTTCCCCTACGGCGGCGAGTTCCTCCACCGCGCCGTGGTGACCCTGGTCAGCGGCCTGGTCTACGCTCTGGCCATCTCGCTGATCCTGCTGCTGATCTTCTATATCTGGGTCACCCGTCCGTTGCGCCAGCTGATCTTCTCCATTGCCCAGGTGGACATCGCCGCCCCGGAGAACGCCCGCCTCAGCGAGCCCGCCGGACACGCCGAGAACGAGATCGGCGTGCTGGTGCGCGCCACCAACCAGCACCTGCAGGCCCTGGGTGACAACCTGCGGCAGGTGCGCGAAGGGGAGGAGAAGCTCAAGGCCTACTCCGACCAGCTGGAGTCCACCGTCGCCGAGCGGACCCGCGAGCTGACTGAAAGTGTGTGCCAGCTGCGCGAAGCCCAGGGGCAGCTGATCCAGTCCGAGAAGCTGGCGGCACTGGGCGGCCTGGTGGCAGGGGTGGCCCATGAGGTGAACACCCCGCTGGGCATCGCCGTCACCGCCTCCTCGGTGCTGGGAGAGGTGCTGGGCGAGTTGCAGAGCCAGTTCCAGGCCCAGACCCTGACCAGCGACGCCTTCCGCAGCCTGCTGCAGCGCGCCCAGGACAGCAGCACCATGCTCGACCACAACATCGGCCGCGCCGCGCGGCTGATCGCCAACTTCAAGCAGACTGCCGTGGACCAGGTGTCCGAGGCCCGCTGCCAGTTCCAGGTGCGCCAGGTGCTGGAGGCCCTGATAACCAGCCTGCACCCCGAGACCCGCAAGGTGCCGGTGGAACCGGTGCTGGACTGCGACGCCGAGCTGACCATGCAGAGCCTGCCCGGCGTGCTCACCCAGGTGGTGGCCAACCTCATCATGAACAGCGTGCGCCACGCCTTCTCCGAGACCCAGGCCGCGCGAATCGTCCTGTCCCTGAAGGCTGAGGGCGACGAGGTGCTGCTGGACTACCGTGACAATGGCAGCGGCGTACCGGCGGAGCTGCACGAGCGCATCTTCGAACCTTTCTTCACCACCAAGCGCGGCGAGGGTGGGACCGGCCTGGGCCTGAACATCGTCTTCAACCTGATCACCCGCAAGCTCAATGGCCGGTTGAAGTTCGAGTCCGCTCCCGGTGCCGGGGTGCACTTCCAGATCTGGATGCCCCGCGAGCTGCCGAGCCAACTGGTGGAGGCCAATGGCGGGCCCGCCGGCCCGCGCCAATAGAGGAGGGGCGTGATGAAAGCATGGCTCCTGGCAGTCGTGCTGGCTGCCTGTGTTGGGCCGGTGGCGGCCGAAACGGTGGTGATCGCCGCCGAGGACGACTGGGCACCTTATTCTTCCAAGCGTTTCGACAGCAAAGAACCTGAAGGCTTTGCACCGGAGCTGGTGCGCGAGGCGTTCGCCACCCAGGGCGTGGCGGTGCAGTTCCTCACCGTGCCGTTTTCCCGCTGCCTGCTGCTGGCAGAGGAGGGCAAGCAGGCCGTGGCCTGCTTCGACGTCACCATCACCGACGCCAACCGCGACCAATACGTCTGGCACCCGACCCCGCTGTTCAAGGAAGGCCTGGCCATCTTCGGTCGCGCCGACGAACCCCGGCAGGACCTGAAGACCGCCGACCTCGACGGCCACAGCGTCGGCATCACCAACGGCTACACCTACCCGACGGCCTTCATGGAGAACCCGGCCATCGAGCGCTTCACCGCCAACTCCGATGCGCAGCTGCTGCAGATGCTGGCGGCGGGGCGTGTCGACTACATCCTGATGAACACCATGCCCGGCTTGATGCGCATCCAGCAGAGCGGTGAGTTTCGGGGCAGGGTGAAACAGGTGGGGTTGATGCAGGAGGATGGCTTCTGGCTGGCCTTCTCCAAGGTCAACCCGGATGGGGCGCGGCTCGCGGCTGTGTTCGAGAAGGGCCTGCAGGCGCTGCGCAGCACGGGGCGCTACCAGAAGATGCTCGCCGACTTCCAGCAGCGCTACCGGGAGTGAACGCCGGCCTCGCGCAGCCCAGGGCGGCTCGCTAGACTGGCGCCTCGCGCCTGCCCTGGAGCCCCACCCGATGGCCTTGCATACCTGGTTGATCTACCTGCTGGCCGTCCTCGGCCTGTCCCTCACACCCGGCCCCAACGCCTTGCTGGCACTGTCCCATGGCGCCCTCCATGGGCACCGTCGGGCGCTGTTCACCATCAGCGGAGGCGCGCTCGGCTTCGCCCTGCTGATGGCGCTGTCCATGTTCGGCATCGGCGCGCTGCTCAAAGCCTCCACCCAGGCACTGACCCTGCTCAAGGTGGCCGGCGGCCTGTACCTGATCTGGCTCGGCATCCAGCTCTGGCGCTCGCCCGGCATCCAGCTGGACGCCGGCACCGAGGTCGGCCGGCGCAGCAACCTCAGCCTGTTCCGCCAGGGCATGTTCTCGGCTCTGTCCAACCCCAAGGTGATCCTGTTCTTCGGCGCCTTCGTCTCCCAGTTCCTCGACCCCGCACGGCCCCTGTGGCTGCAGTGCGTGGTCATGACCCTGACCTTCGTGATCATCGAATGCGTGGTGGAGTACCTGCTCGCCCGCCTGGCCCACCGCGTCCGCCCCTGGCTGGCGCGCAGCGGCCGGCGCTTCAACCAGGTGTGCGGCGGGCTGTTCGGGATGGCGGGGCTGGCGTTGCCGCTGACGCGCTGAGGCGAGGATAAGAAAAGGCGGCGGTAGACCCGCCGCCTGAAGGCCCCGGGCCGGCGAGGGGCCGCCGGTGGGGCATCGAGGGTAAAGCGTCAGCCGCGGTAGTAGCGCTGCGGCACGAAGGGGGTGCGGGCGACCTTCATGGGCACGCGCTTGCCGCGCACCATGGCCCAGACGTCGGTGTCCAGCGTGGCCTTGTCGGCGGGCAGGTAGCCCATGGCCACGGGGCCGCCCAGGCTGGGGCCGAAGCCGCCGCTGGTGACGCGGCCGATCACCGCGCCGTCGGCATCGACGATTTCCGCGCCTTCACGCACCGGTACGCGTTCCTGGGGCAGCAGCCCGACGCGCTTCTGCGCCACGCCATCGCACTGCTGGGCGTAGATGCGCTCGGCACCCGGGAAGCCGCCGGCGCGGGCGCCATCGGCACGGCGCACCTTGGAGAGGGCCCAGCCGAGGCTGGCTTCGATGGGGGTGGTGGCGCTGCTCATGTCGTGGCCGTACAGGCACAGGCCGGCTTCCAGGCGCAGCGAATCGCGGGCGCCGAGTCCGATGGGCTGGACTTCGGGCTGGGCCAGCAGGGTACGGGCGAGGGCCTCGGCCTTGTCGGCGGGCACGGAGATCTCGTAGCCATCCTCGCCGGTGTAGCCGGAGCGGCTGACGTAGCACTCCACGCCTTCCAGGCGCACGCTGCCGAACTGCATGAAGGTCATCTTCTTCACTTCCGGGGCCAGGCGGCCCAGCACCTCGGCGGCAGCCGGGCCCTGGAGGGCCAGCAGGGCGCGGGCCTCGAACAGCGGTTCGATCTCGCACTGGTCACCGATGTGCTGGCGCAGGTGGGCCAGGTCCTGGTCCTTGCAGGCGGCGTTGACCACCAGCATCAGCTCGTCCGGGGCCAGGCGCGCCACCATCAGGTCGTCGAGGATGCCGCCGTTGGCATCGGTGAACACCGCGTAGCGCTGCAGGCCCACCGGCAGGTCGATGATGTCCACCGGCACCAGGGTTTCCAGGGCCTGGCCGGCGTCGCTGCCGCGCAGGCGGATCTGGCCCATGTGGGAGACGTCGAACAGCCCGGCCTGGTCGCGGGTGTGCAGGTGTTCCTTGAGCACGCCCAGGGGGTACTGCACCGGCATGTCGTAGCCGGCGAAGGGCACCATCTTCGCGCCGAGTTCGAGGTGCAGTGCGTGCAGCGGGGTCTTGGCGAGGGTTTCAGTGGTCATTCCGTCTTCCTGTAGGTGCGCCGCGCGCACCGATTGAGGGCCCGTGGGCGCTGGGCGCCCGACGGACCGGCACTCAGCATTCGATGATGTTCACGGCGAGGCCGCCGCGAGCGGTTTCCTTGTACTTGCTCTTCATGTCGGCCCCGGTCTGGCGCATGGTGCGGATCACCTTGTCGAGGGAGATGAAGTGCTGGCCGTCGCCGCGCAGGGCCATGCGTGCGGCGTTGATGGCCTTCACCGAGCCCATGGCGTTGCGTTCGATGCAGGGCACCTGGACCAGGCCGCCGACTGGGTCGCAGGTCAGCCCCAGGTTGTGTTCCATGCCGATCTCGGCGGCGTTCTCCACCTGTTGCACGCTGCCGCCCATGACTTCGCAGAGCGCGCCGGCGGCCATGGAGCAGGCCACGCCCACCTCGCCCTGGCAGCCGACTTCGGCGCCGGAGATGGAGGCGTTCTCCTTGTAGAGGATGCCGATGGCGGCGGCGGTGAGCAGGAAGCGCTCCACGCCCTCGTCATTGGCGCCGGGGACGAAGCGTGCGTAGTAGTGCAGCACCGCCGGGACGATGCCGGCCGCGCCATTGGTGGGCGCGGTGACCACGCGCCCGCCGGTGGCGTTCTCCTCGTTCACCGCCAGGGCGTAGAGGTTGACCCAGTCCAGCACCGTCAGGCTGTCGCGCAGGGCGGCTTCCGGGCGCTCGCTGAGCTGGCGGAACAGCGCGGCGGCGCGGCGCTTGACCTTGAGCCCGCCGGGCATGATGCCCTCCTTGCGGCAGCCGGCCTTCACGCAGTCCTGCATCACCTGCCAGATGCGCTGCAGCCCGGCGCTGGTCTCCTCGGGGCTGCGCCAGGCCTTCTCGTTCTCGCGCATCAGCGCGCTGATGGAGAGGCCGCTGGCGGCGCAGTGGGCGAGCAGTTCCTTGCCGGTCTTGAAGGGGTAGGCGAGGGGCGTCTGGTCCTCGACGATGCGGTCGCGCCCGGCGGCCTCGTCGTCCACCACGAAACCGCCGCCCACCGAGTAGTACTCGCGGGCGCGCAACTGCAGGCCGGCCGCGTCGAAGGCGCGGAAGATCATGCCGTTGGGGTGGAAGTCGAGGGGTTTGCGGATCAGCGCCAGGTGCTCCTTCTCCACGAAGCGGATGGCCTTCTCGCCACCCAGGCGCAGCTCGCCGCTGTCGCGGATGGCCTTCAGGCGGGCCTCCACGGCTTCGGTGTCGACGGTGTCCGGTTGCTCGCCCTCCAGGCCGAGCAGCACGGCCTTGTCGCTGCCGTGGCCCTTGCCGGTGGCACCCAGGGAGCCGTACAGCTCCACCTTGAGGCTGGTGGTGCTGGCCAGCAGGTGCTCCCGCCGCAGACCCTCGACGAAGCGGGCAGCCGCCCGCATCGGGCCGACGGTGTGGGAGCTGGAAGGGCCTATGCCGATCTTGAACAGGTCGAAGACGCTGAGGGACATGGTGTCGCTCCTGAGCCTGGTTCGTGCTCGTTGTTATTGGGTCAGCGTAGACACTCGGGGTGGCCGGGCCGTGCGGCCCGACCGTTGAAGCGCAAAGGTGTGCGTGGGAGCGAATTCATTCGCGAATGAACTCGCTCCCACCTTCACGGGCCGGTCAGGCGTCCTGGTAGGCCTCGATGGACGGGCAGGCACAGACCAGGTTGCGGTCGCCATAGACGTTGTCGACCCGGCCCACCGGCGGCCAGTACTTGCCTTCCACCAGGGTGGCGGTCGGGTACACGGCCTGTTCGCGGCTGTAGGGGTGGGCCCACTCGCCGACCAGCTCCGCCGCGGTGTGCGGAGCGTTCTTCAGCGGATTGTCCTCGGCGTCGAGCGCGCCGGTCTCCACGGCGCGGATCTCGTTGCGGATGCGGATCATGGCGTCGCAGAAGCGGTCCAGCTCTTCCTTGGACTCACTCTCGGTGGGCTCGATCATCAGCGTGCCGGCCACCGGGAAGGACATGGTGGGGGCGTGGAAGCCGAAGTCGATCAGGCGCTTGGCCACGTCATCGACGCTGATGCCGCTGCTGTCCTTGAGCGGGCGCAGGTCGAGAATGCACTCGTGGGCCACCAGGCCGTTGGTGCCGGTGTAGAGCACCGGGTAGTGCTCTTCCAGGCGACGGGCGATGTAGTTGGCGTTGAGGATCGCCAGCTGCGAGGCGCGACGCAGGCCGGCGCCGCCCATCATGCGGATGTACATCCAGGTGATGGGCAGGATGCTGGCGCTGCCGAAGGGCGCGGCGCTGACCGCGCCTTCCTTGCGCACCAGATGGCCGTGGCCGGGCAGGAAGGGAGCCAGGTGGGCCTTGACGCCGATCGGGCCGACGCCCGGGCCGCCACCGCCGTGGGGGATGCAGAAGGTCTTGTGCAGGTTCAGGTGGGACACGTCGCCGCCGAACTGGCCCGGGGCGCAGAGGCCGACCATGGCGTTCATGTTGGCACCGTCGATGTACACCTGGCCGCCGTTGGCGTGGATGATCTCGCAGATCTCGCGGATGCCTTCCTCGAACACGCCGTGGGTGGAGGGGTAGGTGATCATGATCGCGGCGAGGCGCTCGCGGTGCTCTTCGGCCTTGGCCTTGAGGTCGGCGATGTCGACGTTGCCACGGGCGTCGCAGGCGGTGACCACCACGCGCATGCCGGCCATGTTGGCGGTGGCCGGGTTGGTGCCGTGGGCCGATTGCGGGATCAGGCAGATGTCGCGCTGGTCGTCGCCACGGCTCAGGTGGTAGGCGCGGATGGCCAGCAGGCCGGCGTACTCGCCCTGGGAGCCGGCGTTGGGCTGCAGCGACACGGCGTCATAGCCGGTGGCGGCGCAGAGCATGGCTTCCAGCTCCTGGGTCAGCTGCTGGTAGCCCTGGGACTGCTCGGGCGGGGCGAAGGGGTGCAGGTTGCCGAACTCGGCCCAGGTGATCGGGATCATCTCGCTGGCGGCGTTCAGCTTCATGGTGCACGAGCCCAGCGGGATCATGCTGCGGTCCAGGGCCAGGTCCTTGTCGGCCAGCTTGCGCATGTAGCGCATCAGCTCGGTTTCCGAGTGGTAGCGGTTGAACACCGGGTGGCTGAGGATCGGCGACTGGCGCAGCAGGGCGGCAGGCAGGCGGCTGGCGGCGGTGCCGGCCAGGGCGTCGAACGCCGGCATGGCCTGGCTGTCGCTGAACAGCGCCCAGAGCTCTTCCACATGGGCCTGGGTGGTGGTCTCGTCCAGGGACAGGCCCAGGCGCTGGTCATCGATCTCGCGCAGGTTGATGCCCCGGGCGCGGGCCTTGGCGTGCAGCTCGGCGGTACGGGCGCCGGTGGCCAGGGTCAGGGTGTCGAAGAAGTGCTGCTGCTCGACGCTGTGGCCCAGCTGTGCCAGGCCCTCGGCGAGGATGGCGGTGAGCTGGTGCACGCGCTTGGCGATGCGGGTCAGGCCCTGGGGCCCGTGGTAGACGGCGTACATGCTGGCGATGTTGGCCAGCAGCACCTGGGCGGTGCAGATGTTGCTGGTGGCCTTCTCGCGGCGGATGTGCTGCTCGCGGGTCTGCATGGCCAGGCGCAGGGCCGGCTTGCCGTGGCGGTCGATGGACACGCCCACCAGGCGGCCCGGCATGTCGCGCTTGAATGCATCGCGGGTGGCGAAGTAGGCCGCGTGCGGGCCGCCGAAGCCCAGCGGCACGCCGAAGCGCTGGGCGCTGCCCAGGGCCACGTCGGCGCCGAACTCACCGGGCGGGGTCAGCAGGGTCAGGGCCAGCAGGTCGGCCGCGACCGCCACCAGGGCGTTGGCGCCGTGCAGGCGCTCCACCAGGTCGCAGTGGTCATGGATGTCGCCGTCGGTGGCGGGGTACTGCAGCAGCGCGCCGAAGTAGGCGGAAACGTCGCTGATCTCGCGCTCATCGCCCACCACCACCTCGATGCCCAGGGGCTCGGCGCGGGTGCGCAGCACGTCCAGGGTCTGCGGGTGGCAATGACGGGAGGCGAAGAAGGCGTTGCTGGCCTTGTTCTTCGACAGGCGCTTGCAGAAGGTCATGGCCTCGGCGGCGGCGGTGCCTTCGTCCAGCAGGGAGGCGTTGGCGATCGGCAGGCCGGTGAGGTCGCTGATCAGCGTCTGGAAGTTCAGCAGGGATTCCAGGCGGCCCTGGGAGATCTCCGGCTGGTAGGGGGTGTAGGCGGTGTACCAGGCCGGGTTTTCCAGCAGGTTGCGCAGGATCGGGCTCGGCGTGTGGCAGGGGTAGTAGCCCTGGCCGATGTGGTTGCGCAGCAGCTGGTTCCTGGCGGCAATGGCCTTGATGGCCGCGAGGGCTTCGGCTTCGCCCTGGCCGGGCAGGGCCAGGTCGAGCACGCTGCTGTCCTTGATGGACTCTGGGATGACGCTGGCGGTCAGGGCCTCCAGGTCGCTGTGGCCGAGCAGGTCCAGCATGGCTTGGATGTCGGCCTCACGCGGGCCGATGTGGCGGGCGATGAACTCGTTGGCGGTGTCGAGGGAACGGGTCTGGATGGGCATGGCGGGTGTTCCTCAGGCGTTCTTCACCAAAGCATCGTAGCCGGCCTGGTCGAGCAGGCCATCCAGTGCACCGGCATCGTCCAGGCGCATGCGGAAGAACCAGGCCTTGCCTTGCGGGTCCTCGTTGACCTGCTCGGGGGTGTCGGGCAGCTCGCCGTTGACTTCCACCACCTCGCCGTCCAGCGGCATGACGATGTTGCTGGCGGCCTTGACCGACTCCAGCACGGCGACTTCCTCGCCCTTGGCGTAGCGTTGCAGTTCGGGGAGTTGAACGAAGACCACGTCGCCGAGGGCGTCCTGGGCGAAGTCGGTGATGCCGACGGTGACCAGGCCGTCTGCGTCCAGGCGCAGCCATTCGTGATCAGCGGTAAAGCGCAATTGGCTCATTGGTAACTCCTCGATGCGGTGGCCCGGTTCTTTGCCGGGCGCTGATAGGGACCCCCGGCACGGAGCGTCGCCCCGTGCTGTCTGGGCGCCTCATAGCAAGGCGGATGCCATCGAATAAAAATTCAATAAAAACAAATAGATAGGATGTTTTATTGATGTGAAATCTTTTCGTGCGTGTAGCGAAATCGCTACGGCTCTCGCGGTGACCGACCGGCCATGTGCGCGCAATCCAGGCGTGATGGGGCTTCCAAAGGATTTGTTGCGAATTCGCTACGCTGTAGCGAAATCGATACGTTCTCATAGTAATTTAAATAAAATACAATAAAAACAATTAGATAGGATGATTATCTAATGTGGATTATTGGATTGGAGCGCTGCGAGCCCCCGAGGCTGCCAGGCGCGCGCTCGCAGCCCCAGGCAGGCGGCCGCCAGCGGAGGCGAAGGTCGCTCTTGAATGGTGGTTTTATTACTTGAAAATCAATCGCTTACGATTGATTCGCAAGGTCGTTCACGCGTTCTTGCCCGGGATGCCGTACTTGCGCAGACGGTGGGCAATGGCGGTGTGGGAGGTCTTGAGCCGGGCGGCCAACTGGCGGGTGGAGGGGTAGCTGGCAAAGAGCTTCTCCAGCAGGCCGCGCTCGAAGTTCTCCACGGCCTCTTCCAGGCTGTTCACTTCGCCGTCGCTCTGCCGGGCCACGGCGGTGCCGGCGATGTCCAGGTCGCCGATCTCCACGATGTTGCTCTCGCAGATGGCGGCCGCACGGAAGATCACGTTCTGCAGCTGGCGCACGTTGCCCGGCCAGCGGTTGCCCAGCAGCGCCGGGTAGGTGCCGGGCGCCAGCCGGCACGGCGGCCGCTGGATCTGGGTGCAGGCCTGCTGCATGAAGAAGCGCGCCAGCAGGAGGATGTCCTGCTCCCGCTCCCGTAGCGGCGGCACGTCCAGGCTGAGCACGTTGAGGCGGTAGAACAGGTCCTCGCGGAAGCTGCCCTCGGCCACCATCTTCTCCAGGTTGCGGTGGGTGGCACTGAGGATGCGCACGTCCACCTTCACCTCGCGGTCGCCGCCCACCCGGCGGAAGCAGCCATCGCTGAGGAAGCGCAGCAGCTTGGCCTGCAGGTAGGGCGACATCTCGCCGATCTCGTCGAGGAACACCGTGCCCTGGTTGGCCAGCTCCAGCAGGCCCGGCTTGCCGCCGCGCTGGGCACCGGTGAAGGCGCCCGGGGCATAGCCGAACAGCTCGCTCTCGGCGAGGTTCTCCGGCAGGGCCGCGCAGTTCAGCGCCAGGAACGGCTGGTTGCGCCGGGCGCTGACGGCGTGGCAGGCCCGGGCCACCAGCTCCTTGCCGGTACCGGTCTCGCCGGTGATCAGCAGGGGCGCATCCAGGGCCGCCACCCGCAGGGCACGGGCCTTGAGGGTGCGGATGGGCTGGGAGTCGCCCAGCAGCGAGTCGAAGCCCTCGGCGTGGTCGTGGTGCAGGGCCGAGAGCCGCTCGCCGATGCGGTTGGGCAGGTAGAGGGTCAGCAGTGCCCCGGTGAGGCGCTCGCCCTCGTTGATCGGCACCGCGTCCAGCAGCAGCGCCTGGCCCTTGAGCTGGATTTCCCGCAGCGGCAGGCGGAAGCCCTGCTCGCGCAGCACCTCGTGCAGGCTCTCGTCGCCGAACAGCTGGGCCAGGGTGATGCCGGCCGGCTCCTCGCCGTACAGCGCCACCAGCGCCGGGTTGGCCAGCAGCACGCGGCCATTGCCGTCCACCGCCAGCACCGGGTCGGTCATCGCCGCCAGCAGCGCATCCAGCTGCAGGCGGTGGCGCTGGCCGGGGAGGATGTCCACCACCGTCACGTCCTGTACGCCGTGCACCTTGTGCAGGGCCTCGCGCAGCTCGTCCAGCACCTCGGGGCTCAGGGTCGGCGCGTCGATGTAGACGTTCGGCGGCACCATCTCCACCGCATCCAGGTTGAGGTTGCGTCCGCCGAGCAGGGCGAGCACTTCCTGGGTGATGCCGACGCGATCGATGAAGGTGACGTGAATGCGCATGGAAACCGGGCCGTACGAAGGAGCGGGGATTATGCCGCTCCCGCCGGGCCGGAGCCATGCCCGGGTGGTGCCGGGGTGGCGCAATCAGTTCGAACTTTACCGACGGCCCGGGCTCGGAACTAGCAGATTCCCGCCAACCGGCGCGGCCGTGGGTCGGCCCGCTACGCGCCGGCCACAAGGAGCCCGTCCATGTTTCCCATGCACCCTGCCGAATCCGTGGCGCGCCTGACCGGCGCGCTGTCCCTGGAAGAAGCCCTGGCCTGCCCGCGCATCGCCATCGAGGCGGTGGAGCCAGTGGTGGATGGCGGCCGTTTCGCCGCCAAGGCCATCGCCGGCGAGCCGCGCACGGTGAGCGCGGTGATCTTCGCCGATGGCCACGACAAGCTGGCGGCCCACCTGCTGTGGCGCGAGTCCCGCGAGGCCCAATGGCAGCGGGAGCCCATGCAGCCGCTGGGCAACGACCACTGGCAGGCCCGCTTCGTGCCGCCCGGTGTCGGCCGCGTGGTGTTCGCCGTGGAGGCCTGGTGGGACCTGTACGCCAGCTATTGCGACGAACTGGCGAAGAAGCACGCCGCCGGCGTCTCCATCGCGCTGGAGCTGCGCGAAGGAGTGGCCCACCTGGAGCGGGTCGCCGCCCAGGCTCCGCCGGAGCAGGTGGAAGCGCTGCGCACGCTGATCGAGGCGGTGGAGGCCACCCAATCGGTGGAGGAGCGCGTGGCGCTGCTGCTGGCACCGGAAACCCGCGCGGCCGTGGACCGGGTCCAGGCCCACCCGCACCGGGTGTGCAGCCCGTTGTTCCCCCTGGAGGTGGAGCGCAAGCGGGCGGAGTTCGCCAGCTGGTACGAGCTGTTCCCGCGCTCCGCCGCCAACGATGGCCAGCGCCACGGCACCTTCCTCGACGTCATCGAGCGGCTGCCGGCGATCCAGGCCATGGGCTTCGACGTGCTCTACTTCCCGCCCATCCACCCCATCGGGCGCACCCACCGCAAAGGGCCGAACAACGCCCTGGAGGCCGGCCCGGACGACCCCGGCAGCCCCTACGCCATCGGCAGCGCCGAGGGTGGGCACGAGGCCATCCACCCCCAGCTCGGCAGCCGCGACGACTTCCTCGCGCTGGTGCAGGCGGCCCGTGAGCACGGCCTGGAGATCGCCCTCGACTTAGCCATCCAGTGCTCCCCCGACCATCCCTGGCTGGCGCAGCACCCCGGCTGGTTCAGCTGGCGCCCCGACGGCACCATCCGCCACGCCGAGAACCCGCCGAAGAAGTACGAGGACATCGTCAACGTCGACTTCTATGTCCGCGAGGCCCAGCCCGACCTCTGGCTGGCCCTGCGTGACGTGGTGCTGGGCTGGGTGGCGGCGGGCGTCACACTGTTCCGCGTCGACAACCCCCACACCAAGCCGCTGCCGTTCTGGGAATGGCTGATCGCCGAAGTGCGCGGTCGCCACCCGGAGGTGATCTTCCTCGCCGAGGCCTTCACCCGCCCGGCGATGATGGCGCGCCTGGGCAAGCTGGGCTTCTCCCAGAGCTACACCTACTTCACCTGGCGCACCACCAAGGCCGAGCTGGCCGAGTACCTGCTCGAACTCAACCAGCCGCCGCTGCGGGACTGCTACCGGCCCAACTTCTTCGTCAACACCCCGGACATCAACCCCTTCCACCTGCAGGGCCAGGGGCGCGCGGCGTTCCTCATCCGTGCCGCGGTGGCGGCCATGGGCTCGGGGTTGTGGGGGCTGTATTCCGGCTTCGAGGTCTGCGAGTCCGCCCCCGTGCCCGGCAAGGAGGAGTACCTCGACTCGGAGAAGTACCAGCTGCGCGCCCGGGACTACCAGGCGCCCGGCAACGTCGTCGCCGAGATCGCCCAGCTCAACCGCATCCGCCGGGAGAACCCTGCCCTGCAGAGCCACCTCGGCCTGCAGGTCTACAACGCCTGGAACGACCAGATCCTCTACTTCGGCAAGCGCAGCGCCGACGGCGACAACTTCGTCCTGGTGGCCATCAGCCTCGACCCGCACCAGGCCCAGGAGGCGCACTTCGAGCTGCCGCTGTGGGAGATGGGCCTGCCCGACGACGCCATGACCCAGGGCGAGGACCTGATGAACGGCCACACCTGGACCTGGCACGGCAAGGTCCAGTGGATGCGCATCGAACCCTGGCGCCTGCCATTCGGCATCTGGCGCATCCGCCCCCAGGACTGAGGACATCGCCATGCCCAGGCCCGAACCGGCTCCCGCGACCCCGCCCGACCTGCCCACCCTGACTCTGGACGGCAGCCTGGCCGACCTCCCACCGGCTGCCCTGGAGGCGGCCCTGCAAGGCTGGCTGCCGAGCCGCCGCTGGTACCCCGGTACCCGTGCCGATGCCGCCCGGCTGCTGTACCTGTTGCCCTGTGGCGACGCAGAGCTGCCGGCCGTGCTGGCGGAAGTGGAGGTGCCCGGCGACCCTGCCAGCTACCCCGTGCCCCTGGTCTTCGTGCCGTTGGAACAGGCCGCCGGCGCCTCCGATGCCCTGCGCGGCGCCGTGGCCCGCCTGCGCCTGGACGGGCGCGACGGGGTGCTGATGGAGGGCTTCGGCGTGCCGGCGTTCATCACCCGCTGGCTCGATGACCTGGCCCGCGAGCCCGTGCGCGCCGTGGCCGGCGGCGAGCTGCACTGGCTGCCGGTGGCCGCTGCCGGCGCCTTGCCCGGCTGGCAGGGGGCGCCGGTCAAGGTGCTCTCGGCGGAACAGTCCAACAGCTCGGCGGTGATCGACGGGCGCTACATGTTCAAGCTGCTGCGCCGGGTGCTGCCCGGCCTGCACCCGGAGGCGGAGATGGGCGCCTACCTCACCGCCCAAGGCTTCGCCCACGTCCCGGCGCTGCTGGGCCAGGTGCGCCGGGTGGACGCCGACGGCGCTGCCCGGACCCTGGCCGTGCTGCAGGCCTTCCGGCCGAACCAGGGCGACGCCTGGCAATGGACCCTGGAGCATCTCGACCGCGCCCTGCGCAACGCCCTGACGGCGGATGCCGGGGGTGAGCAGGCCGCCGAAACCGAACTGCGCACCCTGCAGGCCTTCGCCGGGGTGCTCGGCCGGCGCCTGGGCGAGCTTCACAGTGTGCTGGCACGCCCCGCCGACGAGGCCGACTTCGGCCCGCTGGAAAGCGATGCCGCCACCACCGAGGCCTGGGCCCGCAGCGTGGTGGCCCAGCTGGACGCGGCACTGGCGGCGCTGGAGGACCACCGCGCCGCCCTCGATCCCGAGACGGCGGCCCTGGCCGCAGGGCTGTTGCAGCGTCGCGATGCCCTGCGCCAGCAGGTGGAGAGCCTCGCCCGGCGCAGCGCCGGCGGGCTGCTGATCCGCGTCCATGGCGACCTGCACCTGGGCCAGGTGCTGGTGGAGGACGGCGACGCCTGTTTCATCGACTTCGAAGGCGAACCCACCCGCAGCCTGGCCGAACGCCGGGCCCGCCACAGCCCCTTCAAGGACGTTGCCGGCCTGCTGCGCTCGTTCGACTACGCCGCCGCCATGCTGGTGCGGGGTGACGGGGTGGCGGACCACGCGCCCCAGGCCGCAGCCCTGCGTCGGCAACTGGCCGAGCGCTACCGGCAGCAAGCCGGTCGCGCCTGCCTGGAGGCCTACCGCATCGCCGCCGCCGGGCTGCCCCACGCCTGGTTCGAGCGGGACGGCGAGCAGGCCGCCCTCGCGCTGTTCGGCATCGAGAAGGCCGCCTACGAAATCCTCTACGAAGCCCATTACCGCCCGCACTGGCTCGCCGTGCCACTGCGCGGCCTGGTGGCGCTGACCCAAGACCCCGGAGTGACCCATGAGTGAGACCCTTGTCGGCGCGGATGCCGAACGCAACGCCATCCAGGCCCTGGTGAGGGCCGAGCAGGGCGACCCCTTCGCCTGGCTCGGCCCGCACCCCGTGGCCGATGGTTTGCGGGTGCGTGCCTACCTGCCCGGCGCCCTCCAGGTGGAGCTGCTGGACGAGCAGGGCGCCGTGCCCATGCAGCCGGCCGCCACCCCCGGCCTGTTCAGCGCCCCCTGGAGCGGCCAGGGCCGCTACCGCCTGCGCATCCACTGGGCCGGCGGCGTGCAGGAGACCGAGGACCCCTACAGCTTCGGCCCCTGCCTGGGCGAGATGGACCTCTACCTGTTCGCCGAAGGCAACCACCGTGAACTCGGCCAGGTCTTCGGCGCCCAGCGGGTGGAGCACGAAGGCGTCGAGGGCGTGCGTTTCGCCGTGTGGGCGCCCAATGCCCGGCGCGTCTCGGTGGTGGGCGGGTTCAACGGCTGGGATGGCCGTCGCCACCCCATGCGCCTGCGTCACCCCACGGGCGTGTGGGAGCTGTTCGTGCCGCGCCTGCAACCGGGGGAGGTCTACAAGTACGAGATCCTCGGCAGCCATGGCGTGCTGCCGCTGAAGGCCGACCCGCTGGCCCTGGCCACCGAGCACCCGCCCGCCACCGGCTCGGTGGTGACCGAGCCCCTGGCCTTCCACTGGCACGACGAAGCCTGGATGGCCGAGCGCAGCCGCGCCCAGGCCCATGACCGGCCGCTGTCGATCTACGAGATCCACGTCGGCTCCTGGCGCCGCGAGGGCGGGCCGGAAGGGCCGGTGCTGCACTGGCAGGCCCTGGCCGAGCAGCTGATCCCCTATGCCCTGGAGATGGGCTTCACCCACCTCGAACTGCTGCCGATCATGGAGCACCCCTTCGGCGGCTCCTGGGGCTACCAGCCGCTGTCGCTGTTCGCGCCCACCGCCCGCCACGGCAGCCCGGCGGATTTCGCCGCCTTCGTCGACGCCTGCCACCAGGCCGGCCTGGGGGTGATCCTCGACTGGGTGCCGGCGCATTTCCCCACCGACGAGCACGGCCTGGCGCGCTTCGACGGCACCGCGCTCTACGAGTACGCGCACCCCTTCGAGGGCTTCCACCAGGACTGGGACACCTACATCTACAACCTCGGTCGCCACGAGGTGCACGGCTTCATGATCGCCTCCGCGCTGCACTGGCTGCGCGTCTACCACATCGACGGCCTGCGGGTGGATGCGGTGGCCTCCATGCTCTACCGCGACTACTCGCGCAAGCAGGGCGAATGGATCCCCAACCGCCACGGCGGGCGGGAGAACCTGGAGGCCATCGACTTCCTCCGCCACCTCAATGACGTGGTCGCCACCGAGGCGCCCGGTGCGCTGGTCATTGCCGAGGAGTCCACCGCCTGGCCGGGCGTGAGCCGCCCGGTGCGCGAAGGCGGCCTGGGGTTCGCCTACAAATGGAACATGGGCTGGATGCACGACAGCCTGCGCTACATCGCCGAAGACCCGCTGCACCGCAGCCACCATCACCACCAGCTCACCTTCGGCCTGCTCTACGCCTTCTCCGAGCAGTTCATCCTGCCCATCTCCCACGACGAGGTGGTCCACGGCAAACGCTCGCTGCTGGACAAGATGCCCGGCGACCGCTGGCAGAAGTTCGCCAACCTGCGGCTGTACCTCAGCTTCATGTGGACCCACCCGGGCAAGAAGCTGCTGTTCATGGGCTGCGAGTTCGGCCAGTGGCGGGAATGGAGCCACGACGGCGAGCTGGACTGGTACCTGCTGCGCTATGCCGAGCACCAGGGCGTGCGCGACCTGGTGGCCGCCCTCAACCGCCTGCACTGCGAGGAACCGGCCCTGCACCAGCTGGACGGCCAGGCCGAAGGCTTCCAGTGGCTGATCGGCGACGACTCGGTCAACAGCGTGTACGCCTGGCTGCGCCGCGACCGCGAGGGTGGCCCGCTGCTGGTGGTGCACAACTTCACCCCGGTACCGCGCCCGGGCTACCGGGTCGGCGTGCCCGTGGGCGGGCGCTGGCGGGTGCTGCTCAACAGCGATGCGGATGCCTTCGCCGGCTCCCATGCCGGCACCCTGGCCGAAGCCGCCACCGTGGAGGGCGGCAGCCACGGCCAGGCCCATGCGCTGGTGCTGGACCTGCCGCCCCTGGGCAGCCTGGTGCTCAAGCCGGCCTGAGCCTGCCGGCATCGTCGCCTGGGCGGCGTGCCGGCGGGGGCAGGGCGGGTCAGTCCGCCAGCAGGTTGAAGCGCTCGTCCCGGGCTCCGGCGCCGATCAGCGCCTGGGCCTGGTCTTCGGTGAGCAGGGCGGTGCCCGCCGTGCAGTGGATCACCGAGGCGCGCAGCCCCTCGTCGGTGGTGACCACCACGTCGCGGATCGGCAGTTCGCAATGGTTGCCGTTGAGTTCGATGGAACAGGTACCGGCGTCGACGTCGTAACTGATGCTCATGGGAGCCTCCTTCAGCAGGCCTTGGAGCCGCACCGGCTGTGGGCGGCTCTGGAACGGGGTACGGATGCCCTGGCGCGGGTCCAGCACGGGGTGGTCACCCGCTGGCCGGGCCAGCCGGGTTGGCGGGGTGGACGCCCGATAGAGCGCGGCGGCGCCCAGCACGGCCTGCAGCAGCCCCAGCGGGCCGCCACCCAGGGCGCCGCGCACCAGCAGCCAGCCACCGGCGCCGCACAGCGCCAGGCGGCCAGCCGGTGATGGACGGCGCGGCTCAGGCCGCATGGCGGATCGCCTGGATCAGCTCGGCCTTGCGCATGCGCGAGCGCCCGGCGATGCCCAGGTCCCGGGCGCGCATCATCAGGTCCGCGCGGGTGCTGTCTTCCAGGGACTGGCCCGGACGCGGCGCGCCCTGGCGGGTGGCGGCCGCCTGGCGGGCCGAGGATTGCCGCGCAGCGCGCTTGGTCGTGGCCGGTTTGCGGGTGCCGGAGCCGGACTTCTCGCCGCCGCCGGACTGCTTGTTCACCGTGGCCCAGGCGCGGGCCTCAGCTTCCTTGGGTGCCACGCCCTTGTCCTCGTAGCTCTGCTCGATGTGCTCGGCTTTGCGCTTCTGCTTGTCGGTGTAGGCGTCTTTGCTGCCGCGTGGCATGGCGGTCTCCTCCTGTTTCCGGGCCTCCGGGGCGAGGCCCGCTACAGGGTGGGAGCGGTGGCGCTGCGGGCGAGTTCCGGTGATCTGCGGCGCCGCTCGACCGATGGTCCCGCCGCCCTGAAAGCAGGTTGAACCTTCCGGCGCTGCGGGGGGACTCACCCAAGGGAGCCGCGAAACCCCGTGATTCGGCAGAAGGAACTTCACCATGAAACGAGACTGGGACCTCATCCGCAGCCTGCTGATGGCCGTCGAGGCGCTGGAGGGCGGGCGGCACTTCGCGCCGCGCGCCTGGGACGGGCACTCGGCCGCGCAGGTGGGCCATCACCTGCACCTGCTGGCCCAGGGCGGGCTGGTGGAATGTGCCACGCACCACCCCTGGAATGGCGAGCCGGTGATGATCGCCACCGGCCTGACCCTGGCCGGGCACGACCTGCTCGACCGCCTGGGTGACGACGCCACCTGGGCGGCGCGCAAGGCCGACCTGTTGGCCCGCGAAGGCGCCATCACCCTCGACGGCCTGCTGGCCCAGGGCTTGCCGCCCCGTATCCCCGAGGCCCGCCGCCTGCGCGTGGCCCACGCCGACGCCCGCATCGACTGACCCGGGAGAGCCCCCATGAGTGCAGAACAGGACGCCCCGGCCACCCGCCCGGAGGTGGACGCCTTTCGCCAGCGCATCCTCGACAAGCTGCGCTACGCCGTGGGCAAGGACCCTGGCAGCGCCTACCGCCACGACTGGTTCGAGGCCCTGGCCCTGGCCGCCCGCGACCATCTGGTGGACAACTGGGAGGAAGCCGGCACCGGGCAGGCGCGCCGGGACCACAAGCGCGTCTACTACCTCTCCCTGGAGTTCCTCATCGGCCGCTTGCTGGTGGACTGCCTGAGCAACCTCGGCCTGCTGGAGACCGCCCGCGAAGCCCTCGACGGGCTCGGCGTGTCCTTCGACGAAGTGCGCCAGGTGGAGCCCGACGCCGCGCTGGGCAACGGCGGCCTCGGCCGGCTGGCCGCGTGCTTCATGGAGAGCATGGCCACCCTCGGCCTGGCCGCCCACGGCTACGGCATCCGCTACGAGCACGGGCTGTTCCGCCAGGTCATCACCGACGGCTGGCAGCAGGAGCAGACCGAGACCTGGCTGGACTTCGGCAACCCCTGGGAGTTCGAACGGCCCGAGGTGAGCTACGGCATCGGCTTCGGCGGCAGCGTGACGACCCTCGAAGAGGAGGGCGGCGCCACCCGCCAGGTCTGGCAGCCCGCCGAGACCCTGCGTGCCATCGCCTACGACACCCCCGTGGTGGGCTGGCGCGGCGCTAGCGTCAACACCCTGCGCCTGTGGCGGGCCCGGGCCATGGAGGACCTGCAGCTGGAGCGCTTCAATGCCGGCGACCACTTCGGTGCCGTGGCCGACGTGGTGCGCGCCGAGAGCATCTCGCGGGTGCTGTACCCGGCCGACAGCACCGAGGCCGGCCAGGAGCTGCGCCTGCGCCAGGAGTTCTTCTTCGTCTCCGCCTCCCTGCAGGACCTGCTGCACCGCCACATGCAGGCCCACGGCGAGATCCGCAGCCTGCCGCAGAAGGCGGCGATCCAGCTCAACGACACCCACCCGGCCATCGCCGTGGCCGAGCTGATGCGCCAACTGGTGGACGAGCACCGCCTGCCCTGGAACGAGGCCTGGGGCATGACGGTGGCAACGCTGTCCTACACCAACCACACCCTGTTGCCTGAAGCGCTGGAGACCTGGCCCGTGTCGCTGATGGAGCGGCTGCTGCCGCGCCACATGCAGATCATCTACCTGGTCAACGCCTTCCACATCGACGCCCTGCGCGCCGCCGGCGAGCATGACTTCGCGCTGCTGCGCGCAGTGTCGCTGATCGACGAGGAGCACGGCCGGCGGGTGCGCATGGGCAACCTGGCGTTCCTCGGCTCCCACAGCGTCAACGGCGTTTCGGCGCTGCACACCGACCTCATGCGCGAGACGGTGTTCCGCGACCTGCACCGGCTCTACCCCGAGCGCATCAGCAACAAGACCAACGGCATCACCTTCCGCCGCTGGCTCTACCAGGTGAACCCCGGGCTCACCGCGCTGCTGGTGGAAGCCCTCGGCGAATCCCTGCTGGACCAGCCCGAGCACCAGCTGCGCAACCTCGAGCCCTGGGCCGCCAAGCCGGGCCTGCGCAAGCGCTTCGCCGCCCAGCGGCAGCAGAACAAGGCCGCGCTGGCGGCCCTGGTGCAGGAGCGCCTGGGCATCACCCTGGACACCACCGCGCTGTTCGACGTGCAGGTCAAGCGCATCCACGAGTACAAGCGCCAGCTGCTCAACCTGCTGCACACCGTGGCCCTGTACCAGGCCATCCGCAACGAGCCGGCCACCGACTGGGTGCCCCGGGTCAAGGTGTTCGCCGGCAAGGCCGCCGCCAGCTACCAGCAGGCCAAGCTGATCATCAAGCTGGCCAACGACATCGCCCGCACGGTCAACGCCGACCCCACGGTGCGTGGCCTGCTGAAGGTGGTGTTCCTGCCCAACTACAACGTCAGCCTGGCGGAGACCATCATCCCCGCCGCCGACCTGTCGGAGCAGATCTCCACCGCCGGGCTGGAAGCCTCCGGCACCAGCAACATGAAGTTCGCCCTCAACGGCGCACTCACCATAGGCACCCTGGACGGCGCCAACGTCGAAATGAGCCAACTGATCGGTGCCGAGCACATGTTCATCTTCGGCCTCACCGCCAGCCAGGTGGAGCAGCGGGTGCGCGCGGGCGACCTGAACATGCAGGCCGTGGTCGCCGCCGACGACCGCCTCGCCGCCGCCCTGGAGGCGATCCGCAGCGGGGTCTTCTCACCGGACGACCCGAGCCGCTACCAGGGCCTGGTGGACGGCCTGGTGCACCACGACCGCTTCATGCTCTGCGCGGACTTCAGCGCCTACTGGCACGCCCAGCGCCGGGTCGACGCCGCCTGGCAGGACCCGGACCGCTGGTGGCGCTCGGCGGTGCTGAACACCGCGCGGGCCGGGTGGTTCTCCTCCGACCGCACCATCGGTGAGTACGCAGCGGACATCTGGCAGGTGCCGACCCGGCGGGATTGATTCCTGCGGGTGTTACCAGAAGCCTGCCTGGCGCCGCTCGGCCGTGTAGTCCAGGGACAGCCCGAAGGCCTCGCGGAAGAAGGCCGCCAGGCGGGTATCCAGCACCGTCTCGTTGACCGAGGCCGGCGCCGCTTCCAGGCGCCGGGTCTCCCCCGTGTCGGCAAAGAAGCATTCATGGCGCACCCGTGCGGCCGCCGTGTCGCCCAGCAGGAGGTAGCGGCTGGGCCGCTCGCCGGGGCGTGCCACCTCCAGGCACAGGGCGGGCCCCACGCTGTTGGCTTCGTCGCGCACCACCGCTTCCAGCCCTGCCTGGCGGGCGTGGCGTGCGGCGTCTTCGAACAGCGGGCGGGCGATCTGTTGCAGGAGGGCATGCAGGTCGTGCGGGGGCTGATCCATGGGGCGGCTCCTCTCGGCGTGGCGGGTCCGAACGGTAGAGCTGCCTGGCCGGCGCGGGGTTTCAGCCGGCCGCCGGGTGGTCGCCTAGCCGCGCTGCCCCGACGACTTGCGGTACGCCCCCGGCTGCACCCCGGTGACCTTGTGAAAGGCGCGGGTGAAGGCCGCCACCGACTGGTAGCCGACGGCATCCGCCACCTCGGCCACCATCCGCCCGCTGTCCAGCAGGCGGCACGCCTGGCGCATGCGCAATGCCAGCAGCACGTGCCCCGGTGATTCCCCCGCCAGCTCCTGGAAGCGCTTGAAGAACGCCGAGCGCGACAGCCCGGTGCAGGCCGCCATCTCCTCCAGGCTCCAGGCCCGGCCGGGCTGGGCGATCAGCTGTTCCAGCAGCCCGGCGAAGGCCGGCTGGCGCGCCAGCGCGGCGAGTCCGCCGAGGCGGGTGTTGTCCATCACCTGCTGGCGCAGCACGTAGAGGAACAGCAGGTGGCTGAGGCGCTCCAGCAGGGCCGGCGAGGGCGCCGGAAGGCGCGCGCACTCCTGCAGGATCAGCTCGAACAGGCTGCGCGCAGCGGCCAGGGAGGGGTCGCCCCTGCGCAGCACGATCCACGGCGGCAGCGACTCGACGATCAGCGCCGACAGGCCCTGGCGGAAGTGGAAGAACCCGCACACCAGCCCCACGCCGTCCCCGGCGGCCGGCTCCAGGGCCTGCATGGTGCCCTTCGGCTGGGCGCGGGCGGCCTCCGCCGTCGCCTCGCCGGAAAGCCGGTAGGCCAGGTCGCGCAGCAGGAACACCGCGTCGCCGCTCTCCAGGCGCAGCGCCTCGTTGCCGTCGTCCAGGTGCAGCCAGCAATGCCCCTGCACCACCAGGTGGAAGCTGGCGCGTGCCAGGCCCTGGGTGCTGGCGTGCCAGCCGCCGCAGTAACGGCCGACGTGGAAGAGGCTGGTGTCGAGTTCGAGGTTCTCTAATAACCAATCGACCAGGGGGCTGGATGAATTCATCTAAGGGAAAGACTCAGGAGCAAGTGATAGCGACTTTAGAATATTGAACGGGTTTCTTATTACCAACAGACTTTTCGGCACCCGAACCGACCCAGGAGAAGACTCCATGTCCCGTGTGCCCGTACAGACCCTCGACAGCGCCCCCGAAGCGGCGCGCCCGTTCCTCGAAAACGCCCTGAAGAACTCCGGCTTCATCCCCAACCTGCTGGGGGTGCTGGCCAATGCGCCGGCGGCCCTGGAAACCTACGTCACCGTCTCGGCGCTGAACGGCAAGGCTGAGCTGAACCTGGCCGAAAGGGAAGTGGTGCAACTGGTTGCGGCAACTCGCCACGGCTGCGATTTCTGCGTAGCCGGGCACACTGCCGTCGCCACCAACAAGGCCAAACTGCCGGCCGAGGTGGTCAGTGCCCTGCGGGAAATGGCGCCCCTGCCCGAGGCGCGCCTGGAGGCCCTGGCGGCCTTCACCCAGGCCGTGATCGCCACCCGGGGCGATGTCAGCGACGCTGACTTCGCCGCCTTCCGCGCAGCCGGCTTCACCGACGGCAACGCCCTGGAGGTGATCCTCGGCGTGAGCCTGGCTACGCTTTGCAACTTCGCCAACGTCTTCGCCCGTACGCCGCTCAATGACGAGCTGGCCAGGTACCGCTGGCAACGTCCGGGGGCCTGAGCCCCGGACGCCGATGATCAGGAGATCGACATGCTGGACCCCAACCTGAGCCACTGGCTCGACAGCCAGGCCGAGGCGCTCGACACCGGCGCCTGCGACCCCGACACCCTGCTGCACGCGCTCAGCCAGGCCGGCCTGCCCAAGGTCGGCGTGGACCGCGCCCTGGGCGGCGATGGCGGCACCCTGCACGACGCCATCGAGACGGTCGCCGCCGTGGCTGGCCACTCGCTCACCGCCGCCTTCGTGCTGTGGGGGCAGCGCGCCTTCATCGAATACGTGCTGCACACCCCCAACGAGGCCCTGCGCGAGCGCCTGCTGGGCGACCTGCTGGCCGGCCGCGTGGCCGGTGCCACCGGCCTGTCCAACGCCATGAAGTTCCTCAGCGGCGTCGAGGCGCTGCAGGTGCGCAGCCAGGCCACCGAGAGCGGCTGGCGCCTGGACGGGCGCCTGCCCTGGGTGACCAACCTGCGCCGCCAGGGCTTCCTGGTGGCCGCCGCCGTGGAGGCCGGGGAGGGCCAGCCGCCGCTGGTGCTGGCGATCCCCGACGGTCTGGCGGGCCTGGCGCGCTCCGCCGACCTCGACCTGCTCGGCCTGGAGGGCAGCAACACCGCTGCCCTCGACCTGGCCGGGGTGGAACTCGATCGCGCCTGGCTGCTGCACGAAGACGCCCGGCGTTTCCTCCCGGGGGTACGCCCGGCCTTCCTCGGCCTGCAATGCGGCATGGCCCTCGGCCTGGCGCGGCGCTGCCTGGACGAGGTGCAGGCGCACCTCGGCGACGGCGGTGGCCGGGCCCTGCTGGAGGCCGAGCTGGGCGCGCAGCGCACCCGCCTGGAGGCCCTGGCCCGCGAACTGCACCAGGGGCTGGACGAAGGCCGCTTCCTCGCCCAGCCGGCTGCGCAGTTCCGCCTGCGCATCGGCCTGGCGGAGAGCGTCGCCGACGCCATCCAGCTGGAGCTGCAGGCCAGCGGTGGCAAGGCCTACCTGAGCGAGCACGGTGCGGGCTTCGCGCGGCGCTGGCGGGAGTCGGCCTTCGTGCCCATCGTCACCCCCAGCCTGGTGCAGCTGCGTACCGAACTGAACCGCCAGGCCCGCGAGGTGGTGGCGTGAGCGACGGGTTGCTGACGGCCGAGGGCATCCGCCTCGGCTACCTGCGCGGCAACCAGCGCCAGGAGGTGCTGGCGCGCTTCGACCTGCAGCTGGCGCCGGGGGAGGTGGTGTCCATCCTCGGCCCCAGCGGCGTCGGCAAATCCAGCCTGCTGCGGGTGCTGGCGGGCCTGCAGCAGCCCTGCGGTGGGCAGGTGCGGCTCCATGGCGAGCCGCTGGACGGCCCCCACCCGCGCGTGGCGGTGGCCTTCCAGGACCCGAGCCTGCTGCCCTGGCTGAACCTGGAGAAGAACGTGGCCTTCGGCCTGGATTTCGCCCGCCAGCCCAAGCTGGCTGCCGCCGAACGCAAGGCGCGGGTGGAGCAGGCCATCGCCGCCGTGGGCCTGGCCCACGCCCGTGGCCATTTCCCCGCGCAGCTCTCCGGCGGCATGGCCCAGCGCACCGCGCTGGCCCGCTGCCTGGCACGGCGCCCCGAGGTGCTGCTGCTGGACGAACCCTTCGGCGCGCTGGACGAGGTGACCCGCGCCGACATGCAGCAACTGCTGCTGCGACTGATCCACGAGCAGCGCACCGCCGCCGTGCTGATCACCCATGACATCGACGAGGCCCTGCTGCTCTCCGACCGCATCCTGCTACTGGGCGACACCCCGGCGCGGATCCTCGGCGAGTGGACCCCGGACCTGCCCCAGCCACGGGCGGAGCGGGTGGAGGAATTGGGGGCCTTGCGCGTCGACATCCTCAAGACCCTACGGCGGGCCAGCCGCGGAAACGGAACCCCAACCCCTGATACGGAGGCCCACGATGTGCCTGGACGATCCCTCTCATTCCCGACGTGACATCCTCAAGCTCGGCGCGCTGCTGACCGCCGCCGGCGCGCTGCCGCTGCTCACCAGCCTGCAGGCCCGCGCGGCCGCCGAGCCCGACGCGCCGGTGCGCATCGGCTACCTGCCGATCACCGACGCCACGCCGCTGCTGGTGGCCCACGCCAACGGCCTGTTCGAGGCCGAGGGCATCAAGGCCGAGCGCCCGGTGCTGCTGCGCAGCTGGGCGCAGGTGATCGAGGCCTTCATCTCCGGCCAGGTGAACGTCATCCACCTGCTGTCGCCGATGACCGTCTGGGCCCGCTACGGCAGCAAGGTGCCGGCCAAGGTGGTGGCCTGGAACCACGTCGGCGGCTCCGGCCTCACCGTGGCGCCGGGCATCGAGCAGGTGGCCCAGCTGGGTGGGCGCACCGTGGCGATTCCCTTCTGGTACTCCATCCACAACGTGGTGGTGCAGCAGCTGTTGCGCGACAGCGGCCTGGTGCCGGTGAGCAAGCCGGTGGGCGCGGCCCTGGCCGCCAACGAGGTCAACCTGGTGGTGCTGCCGCCCTCGGACATGCCGCCGGCCCTGGCCAGCAAGCGCATCGACGGCTACATCGTCGCCGAGCCGTTCAACGCCCTGGCGGAGAACCTCAAGGTCGGCCGGGTGCAGCGCTTCACCGGGGACGTCTGGCGCAACCACGCCTGCTGCGTGGTGTTCATGCACGAACACGACCTGAACAACCGCCCCGAGTGGTCGCAGAAGGTGGTCAACGCCATCGTCAAGGCGCAGCTCTGGACCCGCGAGAACCGTGCCGAGGCGGCGAAGCTGCTGTCCAAGGACGGCGCCAACCGCTACACCCCCCACGCCTCCGAGGTGCTGGGCAAGGTGCTGGCCCCGGCGGCCGGCGAGCGCGACGGCTACGTGAAGAGCGGTGCCATCCGCCATGCCGCGTGGGACGAGCAGCGCATCGACTTCCAGCCCTATCCCTTCCCCAGCTACACCGAGGAGCTGGTCAGCCGCCTGAAGGACACCCTGATCCAGGGCGACAAGTCCTTCCTCGCCGGGCTCGACCCCAAGGCCACCGCCGCCGACCTGGTGGACGACCGCTTCGTGCGGGCGGCCCTGGCCGGCGTCGGCGGGCTGGAGGCGTTCGGCCTGGGCGGCGGCTTCGAGCGCACCGAGGAGATCGCCGTTTGAACCTGAACCGCCTGTTCCTCGGCCTCGGCGGCCTGGCCGCCCTGGGCCTGCTGTGGTGGCTCGGCGTGGCGGCCGGGGGCGGGGACGACGGCCTGGCCGCGCGCTTCTCGCCCCAGCAGACCCTGGCCAGCCTGCAGGAGCTGCTGCACCGTGGCGAGCTGTACGAGCACGTGTGGGTGAGCCTCAAGCGCATCCTCGTCGGGCTGTCCCTGGCGCTGCTGGTGGGCGTGCCCCTGGGGCTGCTGGTGGGCAGCTCGCGCAACCTGGAGGCGGCCACCACGCCGGCCTTCCAGTTCCTGCGGATGATCTCGCCGCTGTCCTGGATGCCCATCGCGGTGATGCTGATGGGGGTGGGCGACCAGCCCATCTACTTCCTGCTGGCCTTCGCCGCCGTCTGGCCGATCCTGCTCAACACCGCGGCCGGGGTGCGCCAGCTGGACCCGCGCTGGCTGCAGCTGGCCCGCAGCCTGAGCGCCACCCGCCGGGAAATGCTGCTGAAGGTGATCGTGCCCGGCGTGCTCGGCCACGTGCTGACCGGCGTGCGCCTGGCCATCGGCATCCTCTGGATCGTGCTGGTGCCCTGCGAAATGCTCGGGGTCAGTGCCGGGCTCGGCTACTACATCCTCGATACCCGCGACCGCCTGGCCTATTCGGAGCTGATGGCCATGGTGCTGCTGATCGGCGTGCTGGGCTTTGCCCTGGATGCCGCCGCGCGGGGGCTCTACCAGCGCTGGTCGCACACCTGAGGCGCCGGGCGCTTCAGGCGTGGGAGGCGAGGCGGGCCTGGTTGCGACCGGCCTGCTTGGCCTGGTAGAGCAGCTGGTCGCAGCGCGCCAGCAGGTCCTGGGGATGGGCCAGCCCTGGCGCGCTGGAGAGGCCGCCGCCGAGGCTGATGGTGAGGTGGTCCAGGCCGTCCGGGCGGTGGCCATGGTCGATCCCCAGGTCCGCCACCTCGCGGCGCAGGCGCTCGGCGATGGCCAGCAGCTCCTGCGCGTCGCTGACCTGCAGCAGCACCACGAACTCCTCGCCGCCGTAGCGGAAGATCTCCGCCTGCCCACTGCGCAGCGCACTGCCCATGGCCTCCGCCACCTGGCGCAGGCACTGGTCCCCGGCCGGGTGGCCGTAGTGGTCGTTGTAGGGCTTGAAGTAGTCGATGTCGGCCATCAGCAGGGCGAAGGGGCGGCCGTTGCGGCCCATCTGCTGCCAGTGCTCGTCCAGGTGCTGGTCGAAGGCGCGGCGGTTGCCGACCCGGGTGAGGGCGTCGGTGCTGGCCATCTCCTGCAGGCGCTGGTTGAGCAGCGCCAGTTCCTCGCGCTGGCGGCGCTCCTCCTGCTCGGACAGGAAGGCCTGGCGCACCCCGGCGATGTTCGTCCAGCTGATGGCCAGGCTGAAGATCAGCACCGGCACGAACACCAGGGCGAAGATCATCACCGCCTTGGGGTTCCCCGGGTGGAGCAGCCACACGTTCCAGAAGATCACCCCGGTGATGATCATCGAGCAGGCGAGGATGCCCCGGAACGAGTAGCGCACCCCCAGGTTGCCGAGGACGATGAACACCACCGAGGCGTAGAGGAAGGTGGGCACGTCCGGCGAACTGCTGGCCTTGAGCAGCTCGAACCAGGCGACGGTGGAGACGATGTCGTGGAACGGCATCAGCATGTCCCGCACCAGCACGCTCCGGCAGTAGCGGAACACCAGGAAGATGTTGAGCAGCCCGATCAGGCTCAGGCCGCCGCGCAGCAGCAGCGAGTTCCAGGCCATGTCCGGGATCAGCAGCGCGTCGGCCAGGACGTAGGAGTCGTAGGCGATCATCGCGATGAAGTTGATCGCCAGCAGGAAGCGCCCGTGGCGTTCGAGCACGTAGCGGCGGAAGGCCGGCATCTGGCCGGGCGGGATGTGGCGCGTACGCGGCCGGGCAGGGGATTCGAAGGGTTCGAGTCGGGTCATGGGCCGCGCGGGGAGTGATGGCGAGCGGCCAGTTTAGGGGGCGCCCGCGATGCCGTCCATCGCCTCGCGAGCGCCTTTTCACGGGGCTACAGCCAGCGCCGGACCTGCTCGCGGTAGGCCAGGTAGTCGGCGCCGAAGAGCTGTTCGAGCATGCGTTCCTCCGGCGGGATCTGGTAGCGCTCGATGTACAGCATGAACAGCACCACGCCCGCCAGGGCGAAGGGCGCGGCGAGCCACAGGCCCCAGCCCAGCAGCATCAGGGCGAAGCCCAGGTACATGGGGTTGCGGGTGCGGTGGTAGATGCCGCGGATGACCAGGGCCGAGGTGCGCTCGGGGTGGATCGGGTTGACCGTGGTGCGGGCCTGGCGGAAGGCCAGGGCACCGGCCAGGCAGACCGCTACGCCGGCGGCCAGCACCAGCAGCGCGAGCAGCAGCCGCAGCGCCGGGGGCAGGGCGAAGGGCAGGCCCGGCGTGACCCGGGCCAGGCCGTCCATCAGCGCGGCGCAGGCCAGCCCCACCAGCGGCGGCGGGATGCGTCGCTCCAGCCAGCGGGCACGGGGGGGAGCGGTGGGTGTCTGGGTCATGGGGCTGTCCTTGCGAGGTGGGGGAGGCGGCATCATCAAGCCTGGAGTGGCTACAGAGTCAAGCACGCCTCCTGCGCCTCACTGGTCCCGTTCGAAGCGCACGCCGGGCTTGGCGCGTTCGTCCACCCGCAGTTCGAAGACGTCGGGGCGGGCGTAGTGGCCGACCACGTCGAAGTCGTAGCGGGCGCGGGTCAGCTGGTCGGTGTCCACCTCGGCGCAGAGCAGGCCGGTGGCGTTGCGCAGCGGGCCGGCGAGCACCTCGCCCAGCGGGTCGACGATCACGCTGCCGCCCTGGATCAGCGGGCGGTCGTCATCCCAGCCCGGCACCTCGATGCCCAGCTCGCGGGGCGAGGGCTGCACCTGGCAGGCGCTGATCACGAAGCAGCGGCCCTCATGGGCGATGTGGCGCATGGAGCATTGCCACACCTCGCGCTCGTCCACCGTCGGTGCGCACCACAGTTCCACGCCCTTGGCGTACATGGCGGTGCGCAGCAGCGGCATGTGGTTCTCCCAGCAGATGGCGGCGCCCAGGCGGCCGGCTGCGCTGTCCACCACCGGCAGGGTGGAGCCGTCGCCCTTGGCCCAGATCAGCCGCTCGGTGCCCGTGGGCATCAGCTTGCGGTGCCGTGCCACCAGGCCTTCGCCGGGCTCGAAGAACAGCGCCGTGCAGTACAGCGAGCTGCCCGCGCGCTCGATCACCCCCAGCACCAGGCTGGCGCCGGTGCGGGCGGAGAGGCCTGCCAGGGCCTCGGTCTCGGCGCCCGGCACGTCGATGGCGTTGGCGTGGTAGCGGGCGAAGGCCTCGCGCCCCTCCGGCAGGCGATAGCCCAGGCGGGTGCCGAAGATCTCGCCCTTGGGGTAGCCGCCCAGCAGCGCCTCGGGCATCACCACCAGGGCGGCCCCGGCGTCGCGGATGGCCTGTTCGTAGGAGAGGATGAGGTCCAGGGTGGCCTGCTTGCCTTCCGGCAGGGAGCCGATCTGCAGGGCGGCGACGGTGCGGCGGGGCATGGCGTGGGTCCTTGCTTGGTGAGGGATGACGGGGATGCTATAAGCCCCGCTTCCCGCAATGAATGGCGATTCGCTGCTAATCGATATGAAGCGCATGAATATCGAACAGGCCGACCTGAACCTGCTCAAGGTCTTCGAGGCCCTCCACGAAGAAGGCAGCGCCAGCCGCGCCTCGGTGCGCCTGGGGCTGACCCAGTCGGCGGTCAGCGCGGCCCTCGGGCGCCTGCGCCTGCTCTACGGCGATGCGCTGTTCCAGCGCACCGGGCGCGGCCTGGCGCCGACCCTGCTGGCGGACCAGCTCAAGCCGGTGATCAGCGAGGCCCTGGACCGGGTGCGCCAGAGCCTGGACCTGGTGGCCCCGGAGGGCGGCGACTTCAGCGGACGCTCGGTGACGGTGGGGCTCTCCGACGACTTCGAGATCGCCCTCGCGCCCCGGCTGCTGGCCCAGGTGGCACGGCGGGCGCCGCAGCTGCGGCTGATCTTCCGCCAGACCCACAGCCAGATCGTCAACGCCGCGCTGATGGAGCGCCAGGTGGACCTGGCGATCACCTCCGGCGGCATCACCAGCCAGGGCCTGAGCCGCGCCTTGCTGGGGGAGGGCGGCTACGCCTGCGTGGTCGACCCCGAGGGGTTCGGCGATGCCGGGGCGCTGGACCTGGAACGCTTCGTCGCCAGCCCGCACCTGCTGATTTCCTCCGGCGGCTTCATCGGCATCGTCGACGAGGCCCTGGCCGCCCTCGGGCGCAGCCGCCGGGTGCTGGCCTCCACCACCCACTTCGCCGCCTTGCCCTACCTGCTCAAGGGCACGCCGGCCCTGGCCACGGTGCCGGCCCATGCCGCCGAAGCGGTGGCCCGCGTCAGCGGGTTGCGGGTGCTGGCCTGCCCGCTTGCGCTGCGGCGCTACCCCATCGAGCTGGGCTGGCGACCTCGCGCCCTGGAGGACCGCGCCGTGGCGCTGGTTCGCGAGGCCATCGAGGCCTGCTTCCCCCTGACCCCGTCCCAAGGAGCCTGAGATGGACAAGTTGCTGGCCCTCAAGCTGTTCGTCGCCACCGTCGATTGCCGGGGCTTTTCCGCTGCCGCCCGCCAGTTGGGGCTGGCCACCTCCTCGGTGACCCGCGCGGTGGACGGGCTGGAGCGCGAGCTGGGCGCGGTGCTGCTGAACCGTTCGCCGCGCCAGGTCACGGTGACCGAGGCGGGCACCAGCTATTACCTCAGCGCGCGGCAGATCCTCGAACAGCTGGCCGAGGCCGACGCCGCCGTGAGCGATGGCGGGGACGAGCCCAGCGGGCCGCTGCGGGTCTCCGCGCCGGTATCCTTCGGCCGCCACCGGCTGTCGCCGCGCCTGGGCGCCTGGCTGCAGCAGTACCCGCGCCTGGAGCTGGACCTGGCCCTGACCGACGAGATCGTCGACCTGCTGGGGGAGCGTGTCGACGTGTCCATCCGCCTCGGCGTGCCGGCGCCCATGGACGGCGTGGTGGCGCGGCCCCTCGGGCAGTTCCGTCGCCGCGTGGTGGCCAGCCCCGGCTACCTGGCCCAGCGCGGCACGCCGGAGCACCCCCGGGAGCTGGCCGGGCATGACTGCCTGCGCTTCGACTTCGGCCGCGCCCGGCAGTGCTGGACCTTCCACGACGCCGCCGGGACGCGCCTGCAGGTGCCGGTGCACGGCCGTCTGCGCAGTAACAACATCGACGTCCTGCGTGACGCGGCCCTGGCCGGCGCCGGCCTGGCGCTGCTGCCCGACTGGCTCGCCGAGGTGGAGCTGGCGGACGGGCGCCTGTGCGAACTGCTGCCCGGCTGGTCGGTCAACCCGGACGACTCGCAGCCCCAGGTGACCGCCCTGTACCTGCCCAATCACCGGGGTTCGCGGCGTATCGCCGCGTTCATGGCGTTCGTGGCGGAGCAGGTGTGAAGCTCCGTTGCGCCGCACGCAACGCCACGTTGCGGCAGGGGCGGATTCAGTCGCTGGGGCGGGGCGCATAACCTTGGCGCCAGGTTCCCTGCCAACCCGAGGATTGCGATGAACACCCAGACCCTTGCCCACCCACCCGTTGCCCATGCCCTGGGGCGCGGGTTGGTGATGCTCTTCGCGCTGTGCTGCGGCGCCATCGTGGCGAACATCTACTACGCCCAGCCGATCATCGAACTGATCGCCCCGGATGTGGGGCTGTCCAGCCACGGCGCCAGCCTGATCGTCTCCCTGACCCAGGTCGGCTATGCCCTGGGGCTGTTCTTCCTGGTGCCCCTGGCGGACCTGCTGGAGAACCGCCGGCTGGTGCTGGCGACCCTGGCGGTGACTTTCTTCAGCCTGCTGGCGGTGGGCTTCACCGAGCGGCCGGGCGGGCTGCTGCTGGCCTCGGCGCTGATCGGCTTCAGCTCGGTGTCGGTGCAGATGCTGATCCCCCTGGCGGCGCACCTGGCACCCGAGGCCAGTCGTGGCCGGGTGGTGGGCGGCATCATGGGCGGCCTGCTGCTGGGCATCCTGCTGGCGCGGCCGCTGTCCAGCCTGGTGGCGGACCACTTCGGCTGGCGCACGGTGTTTTTCGCGGCGGCGGGCCTGATGCTGCTGATCGCCGGGGTGGTGCGCGTGGCGCTGCCCGACCATCGCCCGGCCCACAAGGCCAGCTACGGCCAGTTGCTGGCCTCCCTCTGGCACCTGCTCCAGCGCGAGCCGGTGCTGCGCCGCCGGGCGTTGTACCAGGCGTTGCTGTTCGCCGCGTTCAGCCTGTTCTGGACCACGGCGCCCGTGGAACTGGCGCGGGTTCACGGCCTGTCGCAGTCGCAGATCGCCCTGTTCGCCCTGGTGGGGGCCATCGGCGCCATCGCGGCCCCCATCGCCGGGCGCCTGGCGGACGCCGGGCACACTCAGCGCCTGTCGTTCCTGGCGATGGGGCTGGCGGTGCTGAGCTTCATCCCCGGCTTGCCGGGCCTGCCCCTGGGCGTGGTGGGGCTGGCGCTGACCGGGGTGCTGCTGGACTTCGCCGTGCAGATGAACATGGTGCTCGGCCAGCGCGAGGTCTACGCCCTGGACGCCAGCAGCCGCGGACGCCTCAACGCGCTGTACATGACCAGCATCTTCATCGGCGGCGCCCTGGGCTCGGCGGTGGCCAGCCTGGCCTACGAACAGGGCGGCTGGTTGCTGGTCGCCGGGCTTGGCGCGGGGCTGCCGGCGCTGGCGCTGCTGGCCTTCGTCCTGGTGGGCCGGCCCCGGGTGACTCCCGTCTGACTGGCGGACCAGTGCCAGCGGATTTCCTTGAACCAGCCGACAACATTCCGCTGCCGGCTGGCCTAGGCTCCTGTATCCCGACCCGCCGGGTCGGCTCTTGAAACGATCGCAGGGAGCGAACCGATGAAACTGGCCAAGGACGACATAGCCCGCTTGTTCACCCTCCATTTGCCGGACTACCGCTGCGAGGTCTCCCGCCACGGCGTGGCGGAGCTGGCCCTGCAATTCACCCACCGCGCCCTGGGCGACGTGTTCACCCTCTGCGTACCGGCCCGCGAGCTGGATGGCGCCCCGGCGGTGCGGGCCCTCAGCCGGGCCCTGGCGGAGGAGTTCGAAGGCGCCGTGGGCGCGCGCCTGTGCTTCGGCACCCTGCGTCGCCGGGCCTGAGCGCAATAACGTACAAGACCGCCCCGCTGGCGGGCGGCACCTTCGGCGAGTCCTTCCTGCCCGAGCGTTGCCATGGCCTTGCACATCGAAACCCCGTTGATCCACTCCCACCCGCTCTCCGCAGCCGCCGGGCGGCGCGTCCGGCTCAAGCTGGAGGCGCTGCAGCCGCCCGGTTCGTTCAAGATCCGTGGCGTCGGTGCCGCCTGCGAGGTGCACGCGCGGGCGGGCAAGCGGCGTTTCATCTGCTCCTCCGGGGGCAATGCCGGGCTGGCGATGGCGTTTGCCGGGCGCCAGCTGGGCGTCCCGGTGACGGTGGTGGTGCCGGAGAACACGCCGGAGCGCGCCCGCGAAGCCCTGCGCCGCGAAGGCGCGGACCTGCGGGTGCACGGCGCCGCCTGGCACGAGGCCAACGAACTGGCGCTGTCCCTGGTGGGCCCGGAGGACGCCTTCATCCACCCCTTCGATGACCCGCTGCTCTGGAGCGGCCACGCCAGCCTGGTGGACGAGGCCGTGCGCCAGGGCCCCCGGCCCGGCGCCGTGGTGCTCTCGGTGGGCGGTGGCGGCCTGTTCAGCGGCGTGGTGGAGGGCCTGCGCCGCAACGGCTGGGACGATGTGCCGGTGGTGACGGTGGAAACCCGGGGCGCCGCGTCCTTCGCCGCCGCACGGGAGGCCGGCACGGCGGTGACCCTGGACACCCTGGCCACCTGCGCCGGCTCCTTGGCGGCGCGCCGCGTGTGCGACCGTGCCGTCGAACTGGCCCGGCTGCACCCGGTGCGCAGCCATCGGGTCAGCGACCGCGAGGCACTGCAGGCCTGCGAGCGCTTCCTCGACGATCACCGCCTGCTGGTGGAGCCGGCCTGCGGCGCAGCGCTGGCCGCGCTCTACGGGGAATGCCCGGCGCTGGAAGATGTCGACGACGTGCTGGTGGTGGTCTGCGGCGGGGTGACCGCCAGCCTCGAACAGATCCGCGCCTGGTACGCCCAGGCCGCCGATTGAGCTGCACGAATCTTCCAGACAGCGCCGCTGGGCGGCCGATAATGGCGGGCCGCACCCCCTGCGGTGCAGGATGGCCCCCTGGCTGAGCGGAGCGCGCCCATGACGGATGGCAACTGGATCGACCTCAAGCAGGATGCCGGCACCGGCATCGAGACGCTGCGCGCGCACTTTCGCGGGCACGCCTACGACCCGCACTGGCACGACAGCTACCTGGTGGGTGTCACCGAGCAGGGCGTGCAGCAGTTCCATTGCCGGCGTGCCCGGCACACCAGCACCCCGGGCCAGGTGTTCCTGCTGGAGCCGGGGGAGGTCCATGACGGGCATGCGCCCACCGAGGATGGCTTCACCTATTCCATGCTCTACCTGGAGCCGGACTGGCTGGAGCGCGAGCTGCGCAGCCTGTTCGAGGACGCCCCGGCCCATTGCCAGCCCAGCTTCGCGGGCACCCTCGCCAGCGACCCGCAGCTGGCGCTGGCGACGCTGACCGCCTTTCGCGCCCTGCACCAGCAGGAGCTGCGCATGCTGCGCCAGGCCGCGGTGGACCAGTTGCTGGTGCGCATGACCGACCACCTGCACTGGCGCAGCCGGCAGCGCCAGGACCCGCGCCTGCCGCTGGTGGCGCTGCGGGCGCGGGACTACCTGCAGGCCCACCTGGGTGAGGACATCGGCCTGGACGACCTGGCGCTGGCCGTGGGGGTGGACCGCTTCCGCCTCAGCCGCGCCTTCAAGGCCGCCTTCGGCCTGGCACCCCACGCCTACCTGATCCAGCTGCGCCTGAGCCGGGCGCGGCAACTGCTGGCCCGGGGGCAGACGCCCGCCGAGGTGGCCAGCGCGCTCGGCTTTGCCGACCAGAGCCACCTGGGGCGCTGGTTCCGCCGTGCCTACCGGCTGACCCCGGCGGACTACCGTCGGCGCTGCACACGCCTTCCAGACTGAGCGGCCGGCGGGCCGGAAGATGGGGGCTCCCCACTCCGGAGCCCACCATGGACACGCTGTCACCCTTCGCACTCTTCGCCTTCGTCGCCTCCATCACCCCCGGCCCCACCAACCTGCTGGTGCTGGGCAACGCCGCGCGTTTCGGACTGCGCCGGGTGTGGCCCATCGTGCTCGGTGCCTGCTCGGCGGCCACCGCTGTCCTGGCCCTGGTCGGCCTCGGCCTGGGGGAGGTGCTGCTGCGGCTGCCGGCCCTGCAGCTGGCGATGAAGGTCGCCGGCTTCGCCTGGCTCTGCTGGCTCGCCTGGGGCCTGTACCGCAGCGCCGGCAGCGACCTCGGCCCGGACGCCGGCCGGCCCCTGGGCGTGGCCGGCGCGATGGGGCTGCAACTGGTGAACCCCAAGGTGTGGATGACTGCGCTGGTGGTGATGGGCGTTTACCTGCCCGGCGCCGGGGACCTGGCCATCCGGGTGCTGCAGCTGGCGCTGGTGTTCCTGCTGGTGTCGCTGCCCTGCATGGGGGCCTGGGCGCTGCTGGGAGCGGGCAGCGCACGGCTGTTGCCGGGGCACCGGGCGCAGCGGCGGTTCAACCGGGCCATGGCGGTGCTGCTGTTCCTGTCGGCCTGCCTGGCGCTGGGAGGCTGAACGCTTGGCCATAACCAATTGGTTGGCCTGAGCCCCATCTGACGCTAGGCTTGCGCGCATTGCCCTGCCTGGACCTGCCCGTGAACATCGACACCCGCATCAAGTTCCGTCACCTGGTGTGCTTCCTCGAAGTGGCGCGCCAGGGCACTTTGGCGCGCGCGGCGGACAAGCTGGCGGTCAGCCAGCCGGCCATCTCCAAGACCCTGCGCGAGCTGGAGGACCTGCTGGGCGCCAGCCTGTTCGTGCGTGGCCATGGCGGGGTCACCCTGAGCGAGGCGGGGGTGGCCTTCATGCGTTATGCCGGGCCCTGCGTGCAGGCCCTGCGGGACGGGGTGAACAGCCTGCGCAGCGGCGAGCACGAGTCGGCCACGCTGCGCCTGGGGGTGCTGTCCACCGTGGAGAGTCTGCTGGTGCCCGAAGCGGTGCGCCGCCTGCATGCGCGCCACCCGTCGCTGGTGGCCAGCGTGATCACCGGCCCCAGCGCCTGGCTGCTGTCGCAGCTGCACCTGGGCGAGCTGGACCTGGTGGTGGGGCGCATGACCGACAGCCCGCAGATCCAGGGGCTGGTGTTCGAGCACCTGTACAGCGAGTCGATGACCCTGGTGGTGCGCCCCGGCCACCCGCTGCTGGCGGCGCCCGTGGTGCGCGAGGCCCTGCAGGGCTTCCCGCTGGTGCTGCCGCTGGCCGGGACCACCATCCGCAAGTACGCCGATGCCTTCTTCGTGCAGTGCGGCGTGGAGCAGCCGCGCCAGCGCCTGGAGACCCTGTCGGTGGCCCTGAGCCGTCGCTACGTGCAGACCGGCGAGGCGATCTGGATCGCCCCCTACGACGCGGTGCAGCTGGACCTGCGGCGCGGCGAGCTGGTGGAGCTGGACCTGGGCATCCGCGAGCCCGGCGGCTCGGTGGGCATCTGCAGCAACGCCGCGCTGCCGCTGCCCCTGGCCGCCCACTGGTGCGTGGAGGTGCTGCGGGAACTGGGGCAGGACTACCGGGACGGCCACTACCCGGAGTCGGGCGGTGCCTGATTCGCCCATAACCCAGCGGTTATGCCTGGCGGTGTTCTTTTCAGTTCACGGGCCGTGTCCCAGCGGCGAGACTGCCAACCGCCCGCTGCCTGGCAGCCTCCACAACTCGAACAACAGGAGACCGACATGGCCGATCTTCCCTCGGAAAGCCGCTTTGTCATCCGCGACCGTAATTGGCACCCCAAGGCCCTGACCCCCGACTACAAGACCTCCGTGCCGCGCTCCCCGCGCCAGGCGCTGGTGAGCATCCCGCAATCGCTGTCGGAAACCACCGGCCCGGACTTCTCCCACCTGAAGATGGGCGAGCACGACAACGACCTGCTGCTGAACTTCAACCACGGCGGCCTGCCCATCGGTGAGCGCATCGTCGTCTCCGGCCGGGTCATGGACCAGTACGGCAAGCCGATCCCCCACACCCTGGTGGAGATGTGGCAGGCCAACGCCGGCGGCCGCTACCGCCACAAGAACGACCGCTACCTGGCGCCCCTGGACCCCAACTTCGGCGGTGTCGGCCGTGCCCTGACCGACAGCGAGGGCCGCTACATCTTCCGCACCGTCAAGCCGGGCCCGTACCCCTGGCGCAACGGCCCGAACGACTGGCGCCCCGCGCACATCCATTTCTCCATCAGCGGCCCGTCCATCTCCACCCGGCTGATCACCCAGCTGTATTTCGAAGGCGACCCGCTCATCCCGCTGTGCCCCATCGTCAAGAGCATCGCCAACCCTGATGCCGTGCAGACGCTGATCGCCAAGCTGGACATGGGCAACGCCAACCCCATGGACTGCCTGGCCTACCGCTTCGACATCGTGCTGCGCGGCCAGCGCAAGACCCACTTCGAGAACCGCTGAGGAGACACCCGCATGCCCATCGAACTGCTGCCGGAAACCCCTTCCCAGACCGCCGGCCCCTACGTGCACATCGGCCTGGCCCTCGAAGCCGCCGGCAACCCGACCCGCGACCAGGAGATCTGGAACCGCATGGCCAAGCCCGGCGCGCCGGGTGAACACATCGTGCTGATCGGCCACGTCCACGACGGTAACGGCCACCTGGTGCGCGACTCCTTCCTGGAGTTCTGGCAGGCCAACCACGAGGGCGTGTACGACACCGCCTTCGACCTGGAGAAGCCGTTCAACAGCTTCGGCCGTACCGCCACCACCTTCGACGCCGGTGAGTGGACCCTGCACACCATCAAGCCCGGCGTGGTGAAGAACGCCGCCGGGGTGCCCATGGCGCCGCACATCAACGTGTCGCTGTTCGCCCGGGGCATCAACATCCACCTGCAGACCCGCCTGTACTTCGAGGACGAGGCCCAGGCCAACGCGGCGGACCCGGTGCTCAACCTGATCGAGCAGCCGCAACGCCGCGAAACGCTGGTAGCGCGTCGCTGCGAAGTGGAGGGGCGCCTGGCCTACCGCTTCGACATCCGCATCCAGGGTGAAGGGGAAACGGTGTTCTTTGACTTCTAGGGAACCGGCACCCGTGCCCGATGCGCTGACCGAACCCATCGGCCAGCGCATCCAGCGGCACTTCGAGTCGGCGCTGGAGGCCCGGGGCTACCGGGCCGACCCCGCACAACGCACCGCCATTGCCCGTCTCGGCCAATGGCTGGAGGCGTTTGTGGCGGGGCGCAGCGGCTGGCTGCGGAGGCTGCCGGCCGGTCTCTACCTGTGGGGCGGCGTGGGGCGCGGCAAGAGCTTCGTGATGGACGCCTTCTTCGACGCGGCCCCGGTGCCGGGCAAGCGGCGGGTGCATTTCCACGCCTTCCTGCAGGAACTGCAGGGGCGCATCGCCGCCTTCGCCGGCCAGCCGGACCCGCTGGCCCTGGCGGCCCGTGCGCTGGCCGGGGAGGCGCCGCTGCTGTGCTTCGACGAGTTCCACGTCCATGACATCGGCGATGCGGTGCTGCTCGGGCGCCTGCTCAAGGTGCTGGTGGAGGAGGGCGTCGGCCTGGTGTGCACCTCCAACTACCACCCGGACGGCCTGTGCCCGAACCCGCTGTACCGGGAGCGCTTCAAACCCGCCATCGCCCTGATCGAGAAACGCTTCGAGGTGATCCACCTGGACGGCGGCGAGGACTACCGCCAGCGTGGCGGCGAGCGGGAGGCCTGGGGCGAGTACGCCTGGCCGCAGTCGGCCTTTGGCGAGGGATGGATCGCCGCCCGCCTGGGGCTCGAGGCGGCGGATGGCCAGGTGCTGACGGTCAACCACCGCCCGCTGCCGGTCCGGGCTGCAAGCGCTGACCGGGCCTGGATCGCCTTCGACAGGCTCTGCCGGGACCCGCGCTCCAGTGCCGACTTCCTCTGGCTGTGCCGGCAGTTCCGCCACCTCGCCATCAGCGAGGTGCCGTGCCTGGGCGAGGAGGCCATCGACGTCCAGCAGCGCTTCGTCAACCTGGTGGACATCGCCTACGACGCCGGCACGCGCCTGCTGCTGACCAGCGAGGCGGACCTCGACGCCCTGTGCCGGGGCAAGCCGCACATGGACTTCTCACGAACCCGCAGCCGGCTCGGGCAACTGCGCCCGCTGCACCCCGACTTTCCGGATTGAACATGCTGCAGATACTCGCCATCACCGCGCCGATCTTCATCCTTATCGGCCTGGGCTTTCTCTCCGCACGCTTCGGCCTGGTGACCCAGGTCCAGGCCCAGGGCATGGGCCGCTTCGTCATCACCTTCGCGCTGCCGGCGCTGGTGGTCCACGCGCTGCTGCAGCGGCCCCTGGGCGAGGTCCTCGACCTGGGCTACCTGCTGGCTTACGGGCTGGGCTCGCAACTGGTGTTCTGGGGCGGCCTGCTGTTCACCCGGCTGGTGCGGGGCGAGCCGTTGAGCGCATCGGCCATCACGGCGCTGGGGATGTCGGTGTCCAACAGCGGTTTCATCGGCTACCCCATTGTCGCCCTGGTGGTCGGCCCTACGGCGGGGGTGGCCCTGGCGCTGAACATGCTGGTGGAGAACCTGCTGATGATCCCCCTGGCCCTGGGCCTGGCCGAGATGGGCCAGCAGGGCGGCAGCCGCCTGCGCGATGCGCTGCGCGACACCTTCCTGCGGCTGCTGCGCAACCCGGTGATCATCGGCATCAGCGTCGGCCTGCTGCTGGCGCTGCTGGAGGTGCGGCTGCCCGCGGTGCCGGCGCGGGTGGTGGACATGCTGGCCTCGGCTTCCGCCCCGGTGGCGCTGTTCGTCATCGGCGCCAGTCTGCTCGGCCTGCGTGCCGGCGGCCTGCTGGCGGACGTGGCGCAACTGAGCCTCGGCAAGCTGGTGCTGCACCCGCTGGTGGTGCTGCTGTGCTTCCAGCTGCTGCCGCCGACGGACCCGATGCTGAAGGTGGCCGGGGTGCTCTTCGCCAGCGCGCCGATGATGAGCATCTACCCCATCCTCGGCCAGCGCTTCGGCCAGGAAGGGCGCTGCGCGGCGGCGCTGGTGGCCTGCACCGTGCTGGCCTTCGGCAGCATCAGCCTGTTCATCGGCCTGATGCACTGAGCGCTGCGCAGTGCCAGCCCCGGGCGCGCGGATGGCGCGCCGGGGTGGTGGCGTCTGCGGGGGGAGGTGGGCACTGCCTTGTGGGCAGGGCCCTGCCCGGAAGGGCGCGGCACCTGATCGAACCGCGCGCTCCCCGGCGGCGCAGAACGTACGGACGGCCGCGCCGGGGGTCAATTGCGATTATCGAACTTCGGTTCGATAATCGACCGCCTGCTGCGACCGCGACTCCACACAGGACAACAACAATGACCGAAGAAACGCGTGCTCCCCTGACCCCCCTGGCGCCGCCCATCGTCGCCTCGCCGGCCAAGCGCATCGAGGCCTTCACCGGGGACCCCAACTTCATGACCTCCCTGGCACGTGGCCTGGCGGTGATCCACGCCTTCCAGGAGCGCAAGCGCCACCTGACCATCGCCCAGATCAGCCACCGCACCGAGATTCCCCGCGCCGCCGTGCGCCGGTGCCTGCACACGCTGATGAAGCTGGGCTACGTCACCACCGACGGGCGCACCTATTCGCTGCTGCCCAAGGTGCTGACCCTGGGCCACGCCTACCTGTCCTCGACGCCCTTGGCGGTGACGGCCCAGCCGATCCTCGACCGCCTCAGCGAGCAACTGCACGAGGCCTGCTCCATGGCCACCCTGGAAGGCGACGAGATTCTCTACATCGCCCGTTCGGCCACGCCCCAGCGGCTCATCTCGGTGGACCTCAGCGTCGGCAGCCGCCTGCCGGCCTACTGCACCTCCATGGGCCGCATCCTGCTGGCCGCCCTGGACGACGCGGCCCTGGATGACTACCTGGAGCACGCCGACCTGCAGGTGAAGACCAGCCGCACCGTCTGCACCCCCGACGGCCTGCGCGCCAGCGTCGAGGAGATCCGCCGCCAGGGCTGGGTGATCATCGACCAGGAGCTGGAAATGGGCCTGCGCTCCGTCGCGGTGCCGCTGAAGGACTCCGCCGGCCAGGTGCTGGCCGCGCTGAACGTGGGCACCCACGCCGGCCGGGTGTCCCGTCAGGAGCTGGAGAACCGCTTCTTGCCGGTGCTGCTGGAAGCCAGCAAGGAACTCAGTACCCGCCTGTTCCACTGAGGTGACGCTGCGCGGCCGGGAAGGCCGCGCCCACCCGGCTGAACCTGTTCGACTATCGAACGCTTTGCCGATTATCGAATTGAACCCCCGGGGCGCTCTCCGTAACGTCTGCACAGCCCGCCGCCTGGCGGTCGGGCCCATAAGAACAATGAGAGACCGTTCCTGCCGCCACCGAGCGGCCGTGCACGCCCTCATTCCTGTCCAGTCCGAGCCGGTCCCGGTCGTCACCTTGCAAGAGGTCGCGGGTGCCAGGCCCCAGCAGGAATCCTTGCATGACCAGCCAAGCCCACGTGCCCGTTGCGGGCACCCTCGATGTCCAGCGCTTCATCAATGCCCAGCCGTTGTCCGCCTACCAGTGGCGCGTCGTCCTGCTGTGCTTCCTCATCGTCTTCCTCGACGGCCTCGACACCGCTGCCATGGGCTTCATCGCCCCGGCCCTGACCCAGGAGTGGGGCATCGACCGTGCCAGCCTCGGCCCGGTGATGAGCGCCGCGCTGATCGGCATGGTCTTCGGTGCCCTCGGTTCCGGCCCGCTGGCCGACCGCTTCGGGCGCAAGCTGGTGCTGGTGGGGGCGGTGTTCCTGTTCGGGCTGTTCAGCCTGTTCTCGGCCTTCAGCGCCAACGTCGACCAGCTGCTGGTGCTGCGCTTCCTCACCGGCCTGGGGCTGGGGGCGGCGATGCCCAACGCCACCACGCTGCTCTCCGAGTACACCCCCGAGCGCCTCAAGTCGCTGCTGGTGACCAGCATGTTCTGCGGCTTCAACCTGGGCATGGCCGGGGGTGGCTTCGTCTCCGCCAAGCTGATCCCGGCGTTCGGCTGGCACAGCCTGCTGCTGATCGGCGGCCTGCTGCCGCTGCTGCTGACCCTGGTGCTGCTGTTGTGGCTGCCCGAGTCGGCACGCTACCTGGTGGTGCGCAACAAGGGCGATGAACGCGTTCGCCGCGTGCTGGCGCCCATCGCCCCGAGTGAAGTGGCCGTGGCCAGCGGCTTCAGCGTGCCGGAGCAGCAGACGGTGCAGAGCCGCAACGTGTTCCGGGTGATCTTCTCCGGCACCTACAGCGCCGGCACCCTGCTGCTGTGGCTGACCTACTTCATGGGGCTGGTGATCGTCTACCTGCTCACCAGCTGGCTGCCGACCCTGCTGCGCGACAGCGGCGCGAGCCTGGAGCAGGCCGCCTCCATCGGTGCACTGTTCCAGCTGGGCGGGGTGCTCAGTGCGGTGGGCGTGGGCTGGGCGATGGACCGTTTCGACCCGCACCGGGTGATCGGCGTGTTCTACCTGCTGGCCGGGGTCTTTGCCTGGCTCGTCGGCCAGAGCCTGGGCCAGATGACCCTGCTGGCCACCCTGGTGCTGGTGGCGGGCATGTGCATCAACGGCGCGCAGTCGGCCATGCCGTCCCTCGCGGCACGCTTCTACCCGACCCAGGGCCGCGCCACCGGTGTGTCCTGGATGCTCGGCATCGGCCGCTTCGGCGCCATCCTCGGTGCCTGGATCGGCGCCACCCTGCTGGGCCTGGGCTGGAACTTCGAGCAGGTGCTCACCGCCCTGGTACTGCCGGCCGCCCTGGCCACCGCCGCCGTGCTGGTGAAGGGCCTGGTCAGCCACGCCGACGCCACCTGATCCCGCCTCAGCCCTCGGGCGGCTGCCAGCCGCCGCCGAGGGCCTTGTAGAGGCTGACGCTGGCCTGCAGTTGCGCGAGGCGCACCTGCACGGCGGCGTCTTCGGCCTGGAACAGGCTGCGCTGGGTCTCCAGCACCGTCAGCCAGGTCTCCGCTCCTGCCCGGTAGCGGCGTTCGGCCAGTTCGAACGCCTGCCGGGCGCGGTCGCGCTCTTCGGCTTGCCAGCGTTGCTGGTGGGCGCTGCCCTCCAGGGCCAGCAGGGCGCGTTCGACGTCGGCGAAGGCGTTGACGATGGCGCCCTGGTAGGTGGCCAGCAGCTCCGCCTGGCGCGCCTGGCGTTGCTGGTGCACGGCGTCCAGGCGGCCGGCGTTGAAGATCGGTGCGCTGAGGGCCACGCCCAGGTTGGTGTAGGGGTTGCGCAGCAGGTCGGGGAACTGGTCGGCACCGCTGCCCAGGGCGGCGGTGAGGCTGAGGCTCGGCAGCAGGGCGGCGCGGGCCACGGCGATATCGGCCTCGGCGGCGGCCAGGCGGGCTTCGGCGGCGGCGATGTCCGGGCGCCGGGCCAGCAGCGCGCTGGGCAGGCCGGGGTCGAGGGTTGGATTGGCGAGGCGTTCGAAGCCCTGGTCGCTGACCTGCAGCTGCTGCACGGGCTGGCCGAGCAAGGCGGCGAGGGCGACCCGGGCCTCCTGCTGCTGTTGCCGGAGGCGTGCGTGCTCGCGTTCGCGGGCGGCCAGCAGGCCCTGCTGCTGGGCCAGCTCCACGGTGCCGGCGGCACCGGCGGCATGCCGGGTCTGCACCAGTTCCAGGACCTGGCGGGCGTTGTCGCGGTTCTGCCGGGCGATCCGCTGCTGCTCCGTGAGGGCCTGGAGCGTGAGGTAGGCGCTGGCCACGGCGCTTTCCAGGGTCAGCTCCAGGGCGGCCTGGTCGAAGCGGCTGGCGGCGTAGCCCTGTTCGGCACTGGCCAGGGCGGCGGCCTTGCCACCCCACAGGTCGAGTTCGTAGCTGGCGTTCAGCAGGCCGCCAAAGCTGTGGTAGCGCGGCTGCTCGCGGCTGGCATCCAACTGGCTGTAACCCGGGCCGCGGAGCAGGCGTTGCTGGTTGGCGCTGAGGTCGGCCTTGAGTTCGGGCAACAGCGGTGCGCGGGCCTGGGTGACGGCGGCCCGGGCCTGGCGCAGGCGGGCGCGGCCGGCGGCCAGGTCGTGGCTGCCGGCGCGTGCCGTCTGGACCAGGCGCTCCAGGGCCGGGTCGTTGAAGTGACGCCACCAGTCGCGGACGCTGACGGCCGCATCCGGGACGGCTGCCTGCCACCGGGGTGGCGGGGTGAGGGCGGCGGGTTCGACCGGCGCCTGGCGGGTGCAGGCGGCCAGGGTCAGGCACAGCAGGGCGAGGAGGGGCTTGGCGTCGGTCATGGTTGGGTGAGTGCGGTTACCGGGTCGAGGCGCGCGGCCTTGCGGGCCGGCATGTAGCCGAACAGGACGCCGGTGGCCAGGGCGCAGCCGAAGGCGCCGAGGGCGGCGAGCAGGGAGAAGCCCAGGGCCACGTCGGTGAGCAGCAGCAGGCCGCCCACCAGGCCGGCCAGCAGCAGGCCGAGCCCGCCGCCGGTGATGGAGAGCAGCGAGGCCTCGGTGAGGAACTGGCGGAGGATGTCGCGCTGGCGGGCGCCGGTGGCGATGCGGATGCCGATCTCGCGGGTGCGTTCGCGCACGGTCATGAGCATCACGTTCATCACGCCGATGCCACCCACCAGCAGGGAGATGGCGGCGATGGCGGCGAGCATCAGCGAGAGGCTGTTGCGGGTGCTGGCCTCGGCCTGGATCAGGGCGGCGTTGTTGGTCAGCTCGAAGTCCCGTACGCCCCGGTGCAGGCGCAGCAGCAAGCGGTCCAGCGCCGCTTCGGTGGCCTGCACCCGGCTGGCATCGGCAGCGGCGACCACGACGAACGCCGGGTCGGGCTTGCCGAACAGGCGGATGCTGGCGGCGGAGTAGGGCACCACCACCTGGTTGTCGGCATCTTCGTCGCCGGAGCTGGCGCCCTTGGCCACCAGGGTGCCGATGACGCGGAATGGCACCTGGCCGATGAGCAGGTCACGGCCCACCGGGTCGAGGCCGGGGAACAGGGTGTCGCGCACCTTCTGCCCGATCACCGCCACCGGCGCCGCTTCGGCTTCTTCCCGGGCGTCGAAGTAGCGCCCGCTGGCCACCGGCCAGTTGAGGATCTCGGGGAAGTCCACGCCGTTGCCGCGCACGTAGGGGGTGATGTCGCGGTTGCCGTAGCGCACCAGCAGTTCGCCACCGATCACCGGCATGATCCGCCGCACCTGGGGCAGGGTGGACAGCGCGGCGATGTCGTCGAGGGTGATAACCCCTTCCGGCAGCCGAGGCGCTGGGGGGTAGCCGGAGAGGTAGATGATGTTGGAGCCGAAGGCGCCCATCTGCGCCATGACCTGGCGCTTGCTGCCCTCACCGATGGCCAGCATGACCACCACCGAGGCGACGCCGATGACGATGCCGAGCAGGGTCAGTGCGGTGCGGAAGCGGTTGACGCCCATCATCCGCCAGGCGGCGCGCAGGGCATCGAGCAGCTCGCCGGCCCAGACGCCGGCGGGGACGAGGCTGGGCTGCTCCAGGCGTTCGCGCAGCTGGCTGGCGGGCCGTGCCCGGGGGCTGATGGCGGGGTCGGTGCCGCTGTCGCTGAGGATCTGCCCGTCGCGCACTTCGATCACCCGTCGGGCCCGTGCCGCCACCTGGCGGTCGTGGGTGATCAGCAGCAGGGTGTGGCCTTCGGCGGACAGGGCGTCGAGCAGGTGCATGACGTCTTCGCCGCTCTGGCTGTCCAGTGCGCCGGTGGGTTCGTCGGCGAGGATCACGTGGCCGCCGTTCATCAGCGCACGGGCGATCGAGACCCGCTGCTGCTGGCCCCCGGAGAGCTGGTGCGGGCGGTTGTCGCTGCGGCTGCCCAGGCCCAGGCGCTGCAGCAGGTCGCGGGCGCGGGCGGCGCGTTGCGGGGCGGGGGTGCCGGCGTAGAGGGCGGGCACTTCGACGTTCTCGCGGGCGGAGGCGGCGGGGATCAGGTGGTAGCCCTGGAAGACGAAGCCGAAGGCTTCGCGGCGCAGCCAGGCCAGGGCGTCGGCGTCGAGCTGCGCCACGTCGCGCCCGGCGAAGCGGTAGTGCCCGTCACTGGGGCGGTCCAGGCAGCCGAGGATGTTCATCAGGGTGGATTTGCCGGAGCCGGAGGCGCCGACGATGGCGACGTATTCGCCGGCCTGGATGCACAGGGAGACGCCGCGCAGCACCTCCACCTCGGGGGCGCCGTTGCCGCCGTAGCGCTTGCGGACGTCCTGCAGCTCCAGCAGGGGCGGTTCGCCGTTCATCCTTCGTGGGCCTCGTCGCCTACCAGCAGCCGTTCGCCTTCGGCCAGGCCGGTGAGCACCTGGACGCGCATGCGGTCCCGCAGGCCGATGCGCAGCTGGCGTTCCTCGACGGCGCCGCGCTCGTTCACCACCCGCACGCGGTCGCCGTCGCGCAGGGCCGCCAGGGGGATGGTCAGGGCGTTGCGGGCGTGGCCTTCGACGAACTGCACCTGGGCGGTCATGTCGGTCATCAGGGCGCCGTCGGGGTTGTCCACGTCCAGCAGCACGGTGTAGAGCACCACGCGGCCGCCACCGGCGGTGGGGCTGCCGCCGCCCTGGCTGAGCTGCTCCAGGGGCCGTGGCGGCAGCGGCAGGATCTGCCGCACCTTCGCGTCCCAGCGCCGTCCGCCGCCGCCCAGGGTGCTGAACCAGGCGGGCATGCCGGCCTGGATGCGGCCGATGTCGGCTTCGGACACCTGGGCCCAGAGGGTCATGGGCGAAAGCTGGGCGATGCGCAGGATGAGCGGGGTCTGCTGCTGGGCGTTGAGGGTCTGGCCGACCCGCGCGTCCAGGGCCACCACGGTGCCGGAGAGGGGCGCATAGATGCGCGTGTAGCCCAGTTCGGCTTCGTCGCTGCGCAGGGTGGCGCGGGCCTGGTCGATCTGGGCGCGGATCATGTCGATGCGGGCGCGGGTGGCGCGGACCTGGGCCTGGGCCACCTGCAGGTCTTCTTCACGGCCGGCGCCGCCGGCGAGCAGGGTGCGCTGGCGGGCGTGCTGCTGGTTGGCCAGGTCGTGCTGGGCGCGCTGCTCGGCGAGCTGGGCTTCGAGGGTCTGGATGGAGTAGCGCCCGGCATCCACCTTGGCCTGCTGGGTGGACGGGTCGATCTCCACCAGCAGGTCGCCCTGGCGCACGCTGTCGCCGGGCTCCACGTGGAGCTTGAGGATCTGCCCGGAGGCCTGGGCGCCGACATCGACGTAGTGCCGGGGCTGCAGGGTGCCGAGGGCGCTGACGCTGCTCTCCAGGTCCGCCAGGGTGACGGCGACGCTGTCCGGGTGGGCCGACCGTGGGGCTTGGGTCCAGGCCACCAGGGCCAGCAGGGGGAGGGCGAGCAGGGGCGCGGCGAGCAGCTGTCGAGGTGTGGGCATGCGGGGCTTCCGGGCTGGCTGACGACCCGCGACCGCCGGTGCGACGACCACGGAGGGCTGCCTGGGAAACGGATGGAGGCCCGGGGGATTTAGTCCGGAGGGATAGCCAGGGGTGCCGGCTCAGCGGGCGTGGATCACCACGCGGCCGTCGTCCTGGGTAGCCAGGCGGATCGGCAGCACCTTGGGCAGGGCCTTGACCAGGCTGCCGATGTCCTGGGTGCTGTAGATGCCGCCGATGCGCTGCTCGCCGACGCCGGCATCGCCGAGCACCAGGGGGTGGTCGAGGTAGCGGTTGATCAGCGGCAGGGCGTCGGCCAGGGGCAGGTCGTCCAGCACCAGTTTGCCGTCGCGCCAGGCCAGGGCCTTGCCGGGGTCTGCCGCGCCGACGCGGGGCTGCAGGTCGCCGGGGCGGAAGGCGGCCTGCATGCCGGGGGAGAGGTTGCTGTCGTTGCCGTGGCGGGCACTGCGCACCTTGACCGAGCCTTCGGTGACGGTGACCACGACGTTGTCCTGGTAGGTCCAGACGTTGAAGCGGGTGCCGGTGACGGTGATCGAGCCGGCCCCGGCATTCACCACGAAGGGGTGCTGCGGGTCGCGGCTGACGTGGAAGTAGGCTTCGCCACGGGACAGGTCCACCCGGCGTTGGTCGATGAAGCTGGCATAGCTCAGGCGGCTGCCGAGGTTCAGCTCCACTTCGCTGCCGTCGTCCAGGGTGAAGCGCTGGATGCTCGCGTCGGCGCTGTAGCGGTGGTAGCTGTCCGGCACCCAGCCGGCCAGCCAGCCGCTGTAGGCCGCCAGGGGCAGGCCGACCACCGCCAAGGCCAGTGCGCGGGCGTGGCGGGCGAGGAAGCTGCGCCGCCGCACGGGTGTGGCCGGGCGCTGCTGCGGGGCCGGGGCGGGCCGGGGTGGCGTCGGGCGTGCAGCCTTGCCGAGAGGTGCGGTGCTGGGCGGCAGGTGGGCGCTGAGCTCCCAGATCTCCAGCATTTCCGCGTATTCCAGGGCGTTGGCCGGGTCGCTGTCGATCCAGGCCTGGAACTCGGCGCGCTCCTCGGCGGTGCAATCCTCGGCGTGCAGTCGCATGCACCAGTGGGCGGCGACTTCGACCAGGGGATCGCTGGGGGCGGGGGAGGTGGCTTTGTTCATCGGGCTTACCGGTTTGACCTGGGTTCCATGGTGATCTGAAGGCGATCCGTCGTTGAGGCTTAAATCTTGATGAGAATTATTATAAATTTAGTTCATTTCAGACTGCCAGCATCGTAGGACGATGGGCGTTGATCTCGCTCAACTGGTGTGGCCGCGTGGAACGCGGCCGGGGGACGCCTTGGAAAACTACTATCGGGAGCTGCTGCGTTTCCTCCAGTCCAGGCTCGGAGACCGCCAGGCAGCAGCGGATGTCGCCCATGACGCGTATTTGCGGGTGATGGAGCGTGCGAGTCAAGAGCGCATCGAGTCGCCACGGGCCTTTCTCTACCGCACGGCACTCAACCTGGTGGTGGACGAACACCGGCGCAGCGTCATCCGCCGCAACGAGCCGCTGGAGGTGCTGGACGAGGAGGAGCGCTTCCACGCGCCATCGCCGCAGCGCCTGCTGGCCCGCGATCAGCGCCTGTCGATGCTCGGGCGGGCCCTGGACGAATTGCCCCAGGCCTGTCGCGATGCCTTCCTGCTGCGCAAGCTGGAAGGCCTGTCCCACGGGGAGATCGCCGAGCGCCTGGCGATTTCCCGCAGCCTGGTGGAGAAGCACATCGTCAATGCGATGAAGCACTGCCGGCTGCGCATGCGCGAGTGGGAGGCCGGTTGAGCCGCCGGTAAATTTCCCCGCCCAGTCCTCGTTCCTTGTCAGCAGGCGGCCACCGGGCCGTCCCCCATGACAGCCGCGGTCCGCGACGGCCCGCCAGCAGAGGACACAGGACATGACCCAGCCCCTCAACACCGCCATCCACGACCTGATCGGTATCGGCTTCGGCCCTTCCAACCTAGCCCTGGCCATCGCCCTGCAGGAGCGTGCCGCCAGCGGGCAGGGCGCTCTGGACGCGCTGTACCTCGACAAGCAGGCCGACTACCGCTGGCACGGCAACACCCTGGTGAACCAGAGCGAGCTGCAGATTTCCTTCCTCAAGGACCTGGTGACCCTGCGCAACCCCACCAGCCCGTACTCCTTCGTCAACTACCTGCGCCAGCACGACCGCCTGGTGGACTTCATCAACCTCGGCACCTTCTACCCCTGCCGCATGGAGTACAACGACTACCTGCGCTGGGTCGCCGGCCAGTTCGCCGACCAGTGCCGCTATGGCGAAGAAGTCCAGGCGGTGGAGCCGCTGCTGGAGGGCAACCAGGTGCAGGCGCTGCGGGTGGTCTCCCGCGATGCCAACGGCCAGTCCCAGGTACGCACCACCCGCGCGGTGGTGCTCAGCGCCGGCGGCACCCCGCGCGTGCCCCAGGCCTTCCGCCACCTCAAGGGCGATGCGCGGGTGTTCCATCACGCCCAGTACCTGGAGCGCATCCAGCAGCAGCCGTGCGCCAGCGGCCAGCCGATGCGCATCGCCATCGTCGGCGGCGGGCAGAGCGCTGCGGAGGCCTTCATCGACCTCAACGACAGCTACCCGAACGTGCAGGTGGACGTGATCCTGCGGGGCTCCGCCCTCAAGCCGGCGGATGACAGCCCCTTCGTCAACGAGGTGTTCTCCCCCGAGTTCACCGACCTGATCTTCAGCCAGCCCACCGCCGAGCGTGAGCGGCTGATCCGCGAGTACCACAACACCAACTACTCGGTGGTGGACCTGGACCTGATCGAGCGCATCTACGGCATCTTCTATCGGCAGAAGGTCTCCGGCTCGCGCCGCCATGCCTTCCGCAACCTCAGCGCCGTGGAGCGGGCCACCGCCACCACCGATGGCATCGAACTGGTGCTGCGCCACATTGCCACTGGCGAGCAGAGCAGCCACCGCTACGACGCGGTGGTGCTGGCCACCGGGTACGAGCGCCAGGCCCACCGCGAGCTGCTGGAACCCCTGGCGCCCTGGCTGGGTGATTTCGAGGTGGCCCGCGACTACCGCCTGCGCACCGACGACACCTTCCGCCCCGCGCTGTACATGCAGGGCTTCTGCCAGGCCAGCCACGGCCTCAGCGATACCCTGCTGTCGGTGCTGCCGATCCGTGCCGACGAGATCGCCGCCTCCCTGCACCAGCACCTGGAGCCCGCCGGTGCTGCCGGGCGTACCGCGCCGAGCTACGCCATCGCCGGCTGACCACCCCGCGCCGGCTTCGTCCGGCGCGTTCCCTTTCTCCGCGAGAACCCCCGATGCTCATGCGCACCCTTGTCGCCGGGGCCGCAGCCTTGCTGCTGGCGCCGTGCCTGTCCCATGCCGCCGATGCCGGTGGCGACACCCTGATCCGCTGGACCGCCTACGGCGTGCCGCATATCCGCGCGGCTGACGAACGTGGCCTCGGGCGTGGCATCGGCTATGCCTACGCCCGCGACAACGCCTGCCTGCTGGCCGAAGAGATCATCACCGCGCGAGGCGAGCGGGCCCGCTGGTTCGGCGCGGACGGGCAGTCCTCCGCCGGCCTGGCCAACGTCCCGTCCGACCTCTTCTTCACCTGGCTGAACGCCCCTGAGCGGGTCGCCGGTTTCCGCCGTGCCCAGACCGACGAGGTGACCGAGCTGCTGGCCGGTTATGCCGAGGGCTTCAACCGCTACCTGGGCGAAGCCGATGCCGGCCGCACCCACTGCCTCGGCCAGGCCTGGCTGCGCCCCATCGAAACGGATGACCTGGTCCGCCTGACCCGGCGCCTGCTGGTGGAGGGCGGTGTCGGCCAGTTCGCCGAAGCCGTGGTGGGCGCCGCACCGCCCGGGCGGCAACAGGCTGCTCGGGACAGCGGCCACACCCTCGCGCGGGTCGAAGGCTTCCGCCTGGACCGGGGCAGCAACGCCGTGGCCGTGGGCCGCCAGCGCAGTGCCGACGGCCCGGCCATGCTGCTGGCCAACCCGCACTTCCCCTGGAGCGGGGCGCTGCGTTTCTGGCAGCTGCACCTGACCATCCCCGGCAAGCTCGACGTGATGGGCGCCGCGCTGCCCGGCCTGCCGGTGGTCAACATCGGCTTCGGCCAGCACCTGGCCTGGACCCACACCGTGGACACCTCCGCGCACTTCACGCTGTACCGCTTGGAGCTGGACCCGAAGAACCCGGCCCGTTACCGCGTCGACGGCCGCTACGAGCCCATGACCCGCACGCGCCTGCAGATCCGGGTGCGGCAGCCGTCCGGTGAGCTGGTCACCCAGTCCCACGACCTCTACGAATCCCGTTTCGGCCCGCTGCTGAACTGGCCCGGCAAGCTGGACTGGTCGGCCAGTGAAGCCTGGGCCCTGCGTGACGCCAACCTCGGCAACACCCGCGTGCTGCAGCAGTGGTACGCGATGAACCAGGCCCGCGACGTGAACGCCCTGCGCGCCAGTGTCGAGCGCCTGCAGGGCATTCCCTGGGTCAACACCCTGGCGGTGGATGACCGGGGCCGCGCGCTGTACATGAACCAATCCGTGGTGCCGCACCTGCAGCCCCGGCAGCTCGCCGAGTGCGTCATCCCGCAACTGGCGGAGCAGGGCCTGCCCGCCCTGCAAGGCAATCGCAGCGCCTGCGAATGGCAACGGGAAGCCGGGGCCGCCCAGGCCGGCATCACCCCGGCCGCGCAGTTGCCCGTGCTGCTGCGCGAGGACTTCGTGCAGAACTCCAACGACAGCGCCTGGCTGACCAACCCGGCGAGCCCCCTGGTGGGCTACTCGCCCCTGGTGAGCCGGGAAACGCCGATCTCTCACCGTGCCCGCTTCGCCCTGGGGCGCTTGCAAGGCCAGCAGCCGCTGCGGGCGGACGACCTGGCGGCAATGGTCACCGACAACCAGGTGGGCCTGGCCGGCGAACTGCTGCCGGAACTGCTGGCGCTGTGCAAGGCCCACGCCGGCGAAGCGGACCTGAGCCGCGCCTGCGCTGCCCTGGTCGACTGGGATGGCAAGGCGCGGGTGGACAGCGGCCTCGGCATGCTGGTGTTCCAGCAGGCGGCCCAGGCCTTCCTCGAACTGGACGACGGCTGGCAGCACCCCTTCGACCCCGCGCGCCCGCTGGACACCCCCAGCGGCATCGCACAGGCCGCCCGCGAACCGCTGCGCCAGGCCCTGGTGGCCGCCAACGAGGCCCTGGCCGCCTCGGGCGCCCCCGCCGATGCCCGCTGGGGCGACCTGCACCAGGTCACCCGCGGCGCCCGAACCTTCCCCATGCCCGGTGCAGACGGCCACCTGGGCGTCTATAACGCCATGCAGAGCGAACACCAGGGCGACCGCCTGGAAGTGGTCAGCGGCACCAGCTACCTGCAACTGGTCACCTTCGACGCCAACGGCCCCCGCGCCCGAGGCCTGCTGGCCTTCTCCCAGTCCAGCGACCCCGGCTCGCCCCACTACGCCGACCAGACCGCCCTGTTCGCCGATAACCCCTGGCAGCCGCTGCCCTTCAGCGACAGCGAAATCGATGCTGACCCGGCACTGGAGCGCAAAGTGCTGCAGCGCGAGTGATGCTTGGCGGCACGTTCTGGTAAAACCTCGACTCAGCCAGCGCTATGCGCTGGCTGAGTTTTTTGTGGGTACGCATTGGGCGGGACTTTGTTGGGGGTAGGCGCCTGATTAATACGTCCGGGCTACTCGGCGAGTGAATTTTCGAGCGTAATGGTGAAGGATTTTGCGGGTCACCAAAATGCGAGTCAGGTTATGTGACTTGAGTTCTTAATGGAGGATGAAAGGTGCTTGATTGTTTTGAAGTTTCCATCAAGCAAAAGCTGGATTTGAATGTTGTCCGTTCAGCGCTGGCAGAGTGTCTGGGTGTGCCTGTAGAAAATTTGGTTGATGAGTCCGAGTACTGGGGATTGCCTGATTCGGGGCGGGAGTCTTCGGTATCTCTGCGCGTCTATTTCAGTGATGTTGGTTATGGGGTTTTGATAACCGGTTTGAGCGTTCTGGATGTTCGTGATGAGAAGCTGTGGGCGCTGGCTGATTGCCTATCGAAGAAGTTGGGGGCAGACGTTGCGGTGGGGGATTACCGTGATGAAGTTGAGGGCTACCCGGACAGGGTAGTGGTCTTCTCCCCCGATGGCACAAAGGCATTCGGTATTGGTATCTCTGATCCTGAGGGCAATTTCGAAGTGGAGCTGTTGCCAGGGTGAATGGGGCCTTTGAACGTGGCGCTCCTTTAAAGCTTCAGAAAATTTGAAGTATCTCTACGCCTGTTCAAAAACACAGCGCAACTCGTGGCGCTGTTCAGCCTGTCGAGCCTGTAATATGCGAAGCGGCTTCTGTGAGCTGCTTGCAGAGGTCAGACAATGAAAAACAAGCGGGTGATCTGATCGCTTCTGGACAGCGTGTTCACTTCAAAGCCGGTGAAGGCCGACCGTAAGTACGGGCTACTTCAGGCCCTTCTGAAGGGAGCATTTATATGAATGGAAATACAAGGGACACAATGAAGAAATTAGCTTTTTTTCTGCCTATTGCAGCATCGCTTGCGATGATGGGCTGCGCCGGTCTTGCGCAGCAGTCTAGTACCAGGCTCGACCGGATAGTCAGTGGGCCTTTGCATGACGGCAGCATATTTCGCGAAGGCGACAAGCTTAACTTCGAGATCAGTGAGAGTCGCAGCGCCGAGGGCGATATGCCGCAAGCGGCACAGATCGAGGCCTCCTGCTCAAGCGATGAAGCTCGCTTGATCTATCTGGATGGCCCTCAGGGTCGCCGCTATGTAGGAGGTGTCGAGTACCAGCGCCCACAGCCGGTCACCGGTAAACTCAGCCAGGCGCTGCGCGAGAATGTGAGCTTCCGGCAGGCATGCGCCGATACACAGCAGCCAGACTGGCGAGTGGTGCGCGGCGGTGAGTCGAAGACCTGGATTTTAGTGGACGCCAATAGTCTCAGTAGCCAGTCCGGAATCATCCGATTCTGGGGTGGTTTCGACTATCCGAGTATCCGTCTGGACTTGCCCTACAACGCCCCCTATGGGCAAAAACGTGAGCACTTTGCTCTCGATTGCGCCGGGCAGACCTACAAACTGCTAGCCGGCTACGATCTCGATGTGGGCAATCTGGTGACCGACGGTAAAGTGTTCGACAACCCTATTGCTCAGCCCATTGCTTCAAGCACCGCGGACTATGCGTTGCTTTTTGCGCAGGTCTGCGCAGCGCCTGAGCGGCTTGGACAACTGGCCTCGTTCGAGCCACGGACCAAAGCCCCCGTATCCCTCGATATGCCGTCTGTACGCCCAGAAGTGCTGGGCGCGATTGACGCACTGAAGATGCCCGCGCCCATTAAGAAATTGAGCTACCTGAAGATCGGAGGTACCTCCACCTATCAGGGCAAGACATCTTCCTTATTGGAAGAGAAGTTCCTGTCTGATGATGCGCAAAGTGGTCAGATAAAGGAGGTCCTTCGCGGGAAAAGCTACGAAGCCAGCGAAGTTACCTGGCGAGGCCTGATCGAGTTGGCGAGCAGTTCCAAGTTCACGCGGATGACTGATACCAGCTGGCTCAAGGAGTTGGATTTTTCCGGAGATTGGCAGGCTATGCCGGTGGGGGCTCAGCTGAGCTACAGCACAGTTGAGCTGAAGCTGAACAGTGTTGTTGGCGAATACGGTGGCGAGCGCGAGGTGACCCGTTGCACGGTGGAGCGGAGCTTGTCGGCCAGCGAGTTGCATATTGGTTTGAGTGGCCAGGCCAAGGAGTTGAGTTGCCGTATAGGTGGCGACAAGTACGAGCGGGTATTTCACCATGTCTATCTGGTCGACTATGGCTACTTCCTCTCAATGAAGACCGATAAGAACGTCTTCTACTACGATGATCGTCGTCTTGTAGACGTTAAGTAGTTTGGTCTGCTGATGAAGGCTCCCTTACCGGCTAGCTGGTAAGGGGGTTGCTGTTTGCCGGCTCAGTCCGTTTGTTCTCAAACCTTGGTCTGTCTAGGGCCATTCAAGATAGCCACCCTTCAAAAGCCCGGGGATTGCCATGGATATCGACCTGGCACGTACCTTTCTCGAAATCGCCCGCAGCGGCAGCTTCGTCTCGGCGGCGGAGCGTTTGCATGTGACCCAGACCGCCATCACCGCGCGGGTGCAGAACCTGGAGGGGCAGCTTGGCTGCCGGCTGTTCGTGCGCAACCGGGCCGGGGCGCGGTTGACGCCGGAGGGGGAGGTGTTCGTCGGGCACGCCACGCAACTGGTGAAGACCTGGGAGGCCGCCCGGCGTGACCTGCCGCTGCCCAAGGGCTACCGCGACCTGCTGGCCATCGGCGGTGAGGTGAGCCTGAGCAACCCGCTGTTGCTGGGCTGGATGACCCGCCTGCGTGAACGGATTCCGTCCCACGCGGTACGGGTGGAGGTGGCCGCCGGCCAGCACCTGCAGCAGCAGATCGAACTGGGGCTGCTGGATGCGGCGCTGGTCTACCAGCCCGAGTACTGGCCGGGCATGCAGGTGGAGTTGCTGCTGGAGGAGAAGCTGGTGCAGATCCGCTCCAGCCGTGCGCCCGAACCCTACGTGCAGGTGGACTGGGGCCCGCGCTTCCGCCAGCAGCACGATGCGGCGCTCCCTGACCTGGCGCGGGCGGCGGTTTCGGTGAACCTCGGGCCGCTGGCCCTGCAGTTCATCCTGCAGAACGGCGGCTCCGGCTATTTCCGCACGCGGGTGGTGCAGAGCTACCTGGACAGTGGCGTGCTGGAGCGGGTAGAGCGGGCGCCGGAGTTCACCTACCCGACCTACCTCGTTTATTCCCGTGACCGTGATTCGGCGCTGTTGCAGCAGGCCATCGGCGTGCTGCGCGAGGTGGTGGCCGACGACATCGACTGGTCCCAGCGCTGGGATGCGGTGCTCTGAGCGGCGGGTTCAGGCCCGCCGCGCGAGGGGATGGGCGTCGCTGACGTCGTCGCGGTCTTCTAGGAACTCGGTGGGTGCGGTGCCATTGGCATTGAGCTGGAACACCCGCGTCGGCCGCCCATCGCTATCGAAGAACACCTGGCCCAACCCGGCGCCGTTCCACAGGCGTTCCCCCGCGCGGCTGTGGGCCGGTGTGTGGGGCACCACCTTCATGCGGCGACGCTGGGTGAACCAGTTGAGCGGCGAGCGGGGCGCGTAGAGCCAGCGGTTGAGGCGGTCGAACAGGTCCAGCAGGCGGTGGGGGAATTCGTTCTTCACGCCGCTGCTGGTGATCTGCCAGATCTGCGGGCCCTGCTGGCGATGGCGGATGAGCACGCGGTAGACGAAGGAGTAGTGCACGTCGCCGGAAAGGATGGTGTAGCTGCCCGGCGTGCGTGAGTGACGGAAGATGTTGAGGATCACCTGGGCGGCACCGCGATGGGCCATCCAGTTTTCCGCGTCCACCAGCAGCGGGTGACCGAGCCAGGTGAAGACCCGCTGCACGGCCTCGATCAGCTTCACGCCGAACACCGGGGCCGGGGATACGACGATGGCCGAGGGATGCCCCAGCAGCGCCTGTTGCAGCTCGCACAGGGCCTCCCAGTCCAGCAGGCCGGACGGCCGCTTGAGGTCGACTTCGCTGCGCCAGCGGCGGGTGCGGGTGTCCAGCACCCGTAGCGGTGGCTGGGTGTCCAGCTCGTACTGCCAGCCGTTGAAGGCCAGCAGGCGGCCGATCAGGCCGTCGAGCTGCGTGCTGTCCAGCCGGCCATGGGGATCAGGGCTGGCGCACAGCGCGGCGAGTTCATCCTGCAGGTCATCGAAGGCGTCTGGATCGTTGCCCCAGCCCTGGCAGAGCAGGTAGGCGAGCAGGGCATTGCCGATGATGCGGCGGGAGAAGGGGTGGCCGTAGGCCGTCTGCTCCCACTGGGCGGAGAGGTTCCAGTCATCGGTGATGTCATGGTCGTCGAAGATCATCAGCGTCGGCAGGTGCGCCAGCACCCGCGCCACGCCCGGCAGGCCGGCGACGAAGCCTTCGAGGCGCGTGGCTTCGAGGTGGTAGCGTTCCGCCTCGGGCGCGTCCAGTGCACCTCTAAAAACTACCTGCGTTGCCATCGCGGCGTTAAAAACAGGCTCAAAATGCTCATTTACCCCGCGTAAACTGCGCTTTTTCGCCTGTTTTTGCCTTGCGCTGTCTGCCTCGCTTACGTTTTTAGAGGCGCCCTCCAGTGCGGACATCTGCGGTGCCACCAGCGTCCAGGGCACCGGCGACCAGACCAGCAGGTACATGGCCAGCACTTCGGCGAGGGTGACGAGGTGGTTCTCGGCGTTGCTGCTGGTGAAGATTGGCTTGCGCGCGCCGCCGAAGAAGCGCTCGCGCAGGGTTTCGTTGCTCTCCAGGGCCGGCAGCAGGTCGGCGCGCCGGTAGTAGCTGGCGGGGTGCTGGTAGAGCGCTTCGCTGTCGCTCACCACGGCGCCCTCCAGGTACTCCCCGTAAAGGCCCAGGCGCTCGATGAGCGAGTGGATGGCGAACAGCATAGGCCCGGCCACGTCGTCGGCGTAGATCTGGTCCCCGCTGAGCATGAGCAGCGCCGGGCGTTGTTCCGGCAGGGGCCTTTCGGCCAGCAGGCGGTCAGCGCAGAGCAGCCCGTCGGGGGCAGGGTGATGAGGCTTGCGGCAGGAGCCGTGGAGCAGGTGGTCGATGCGCGAGCGCAGCACGAAGTCGGGCCGGGTGGCCTCGCCGTAGAGCAAGTGCGGCGCCCACTCGGCAATGCCCTGGCCGTCGATCAGCAGGTCGTAGGCGATGGGCGTGTCCTGGGGCAGGGACGCCTCCAGTTGCAGGTCGATCAGGTGCACATGCGCGTGCCGGCCCACCGCAAGGATGCGGCATTGCCGGGCGTCCAGGCCGTGGCGCTGGGCCTGGCCGTCGACCTCCAGCAGCAGGACGGGTTGTAACGGGCGCGTGGCCACCAGCCAGAACACCAGGCGCCGGGGTTCGGCGCGGCGCAGCAGGGGGCCGGCCAGGACGGTGGGCAGGGCGGTCAGGGGAGCATCGGCAGGCATCGGTACCACGGTTTTGGGAAAGCGGTTGGGCATAGTACGACAGCGAAGCGGCCTGTTCATCGCCGCTTGGACCGCATCGAGCCACCCGGGTGCCGTGGTCAGGCGGACTTGCGTGATACCCCGTGTGTCAGCGGCGCCGGGGCCGCATCCTTCAACCAGTGCCGGTAGAGCCCGCCGATGAGGTCGCTCTGGGTCACCAGGCCCACCAGACGGCCTTGTTCGTCCTGCACGGGCAGGCCGTGCAGGCCCTGGTCGGAAAGCAGGGAGACCAGGGCGCCGATGTCGGTGTCGGGGCGTACGCTGCGCACCTCCCGTGTCATCAGCTGGCGCACGCGTACCTGCTGCGGGCGCAGGCGGGCGAGCAGCGAGACGGACGGGTCGCGATGGCCGTGGTGCAACAGGTCGGTGGGGGTGACCACGCCCACCAGGGCGCCGTCGGCGTCCAGCACCGGCAGCAGCTTGATGCGGTGCTGGCGGAACAGCTTCCAGGCGTCGGCGAGGCTCGCGTCGGGGGACAGGGTGCGCAGGTCGCGGGACATGATGTGTTCGGCCGTGACCCGGCCCATGCCGCGCCGCAGGGCGACCCGTTCGGTCTGGCGCAGCAGGCGTTCGAGGTCGTCGCGGGTGATGTCGACGAACTCGCCGAAGTCCGCCAGGGCCTGGTCGAGGTCGGCTTCGGCGAAGCCGGCCCGCTCGCTGGGCAGCGGGTCGTCCGTGAGGTGGCTGTCGTTGCGCGGTTGCGCCGGGGCGTTGACCAGGGCGCCGCGGGTCAGGCGGTTGTAGGCCAGGGCGCTGATGATCAGCACCGCCGAGCCCATCAGCACCGGCCAGGCCACGCCGAAGCCCAGGGCTTCGAATGCCGGGCCGCCCAGGGCCACGGCCACCGCCAGGGCGGTGCCCGGCGGGTGCAGGCAGCGCAGGCTGTACATGGCCAGGACGGTGAAGGCCATGCTCAGGGTGGCGGCCAGCACCGTGTGGTCGATCCACAGGCCGCAAGCGGTGCCCACCAGGGCCGCCACCAGGTTGCCGAGCAGCACCGACCAGGGCTGGGCCAGGGGGCTGCTGGAGACGGCGAACAGCAGCAGCGAGCTGGCGCCCAGGGGCGCGGCCAGGCGCAGGGTGACGTCGAGGCTGAACAGGTGGCTGGTGACCAGGCAGCACAGGGCGAGGCCGACGCAGGCGCCAAGGGAGGCGCGCAGCCATTCGGTGGGTGGTGCGGTACGGGGGACGGGGGCGAGGCGCCTGGACCAGCGGCGCCAGCGACTTTCCGGGGGCATGACGAGTCTCGTAAAAAAGGGGGCCGGAGCGGCCCCCAGGGAAGTCCCACTGCGTGCGCGGGATCGGTGGCCTCGCCGGAGCGCGACGAGGCGAACGGGGCGCATCCTACGGGGGCGTGATCCATCGCTGCCAATGAATGTTATTGCAGCTTGAGTGCAATTTTTTTGAATTCAAATGCCCGGCAAGGCGAGCCGTGGCGGCGTAGCATGCGATGCGAACCAGGTAGAGGATGGGCGTGATGCGGCGGCTTGACGTGGAGGCGGGGTTGGCAGCGGAGCGTGCGCTGCTGGAGCAGGTGCACCGAGGGGAACGGGACGCGGGCGTACTGCTCTGGCGGCCGTTGGACCGTGCCCTGGTGATGCCCGCGCGCATGAGTCGTCTGCCGGGCTTCGAAGTGGCGCGGGCGCGCTGCGAGGCGCTGGACTGGCCGGTCTCGCTGCGGGATACCGGCGGCGAGCCGGTGCCGCAGTCACCTGGCGTGCTGAACATCGCCCTGGCCTATGCGGTGCCGACCGGGGAGAGCGAGCTGACCCGGATCGAGACCGCCTACCTGCGCCTGTGCCGCCCCTTGTGTGACTGGCTGGCGGGGCAGGGGCTGGAGCCGGGCATCGGCGAGGTGCCCGGGGCCTTCTGCGACGGGCGCTACAACGTGCGGCTGGGCCCGCGCAAGCTGGTGGGCACGGCCCAGCGCTGGCGCCGCCGCAGCCAGGACGGGCGCCACGTGGTGCTGGTGCATGGGGCGATGCTGGTGGAGGACGAGCGTGAAGCGATGGTGGCAGTGGTCAATGCCTTCTATGCGGGGTGTGGCCTGCCGGATCGCTGCGAGGCCGCAAGCCACGTGGGTTTGGCCGAACAGCTGGAGCGTCCCTGGGATGCCCTGTCGACCTTGTTGCCCGGTATGCGGCGGACGCTGGCGGAAGGCGGAGTTGCCCTGCCGGAAGCCTGATGTGAAAAAAGTTGCTTCAGGGCCTTCCCAGCCCCCACCGGGTAGGCACTATCATCGCCGCTCCCCAGTGCCCGCACTGCAGGCTGCCTGAAGGCGCCGCACCCGCCGCCGCTGTGCCGGACCCGCTCGGAGCATCCGCTACAACCGCCAGGACGGCGCCGCATGGGTTCCTGCCAGCCACTGCGCGTGACGCCTTCACCCAACCCGCCGGGCCCGTTCGCATTCTCTCGATGGATGGACACCGCCCCCATGAGTTCAAGCCGTAGCCCGATCGGGCCGTATCGCCCCACGCTGCGCAGTCACCTGGCCTTCACCGTCTATTCCGGCCTGGTCTTCCTGGTTCTCTACACGCTGCTGCGCGGGGCCTTGCTGATCTACAACCGCGAACTGATCGGCAGCACCCCGGCCTCGACCTTCGTCGAGGCCTTCATCAACGGCTTCCGTTTCGACCTGCGCCTGACCATCTACGCCCTGGCGCCGCTGCTGCTGTCCATCCCCTTCGTCACGGCCATGTCGCTGCGCCGGCTGCACCTGGCCTGGCTGACGGTGTTCGCCAGCCTGACGCTGTTCTTCGGCATCCTCGAACTGGACTTCTACCGCGAGTTCCACCAGCGCCTGAACAGCCTGGTGTTCCAGTACATGAGCCAGGACCCGAAGACCGTGATGAGCATGCTCTGGTACGGCTTCCCGGTGGTGCGTTATCTGTTGGCGTGGGCCTTGGTGACCTGGCTGCTGTTCAGGCTGTTCAAGCGCCTGGATCGCGCCACCCGGCCCGCCGGTGCCGCGCTTGAGGCCTCGCCCAGCCTGGGCGGGCGCAGCCGGGTAGCGCCCTGGTACGTACGTGTCGGCGTGTTCGGCCTGTGCCTGGTGCTGGCCGTGGTCGCCGCCCGTGGCACCCTGCGCCAGGGCCCGCCGCTGCGCTGGGGGGATGCCAATACCACGGATTCGGCCTTCGCCAACCAGTTGGGCCTGAACGGCACGCTGATGCTGGTCAACGCCGCCCAGGCGCGTTTCTCCGTGACCAACGAGAACGTCTGGAAGGCCACCCTGCCGGATGAGCAGGCGCTCTCGGTGGTGCGCGAGATGCTGCTGACCCCGCAGGATCGCCTGGTGGACCCGGCCACCGCTGCCGTGCGTCGTGTGCTGACGCCCGAGGCCGAGCGCACCCTGCCGATCCGCAACGTGGTGGTGATCCTGATGGAGAGCTTCGCCGGCCACTATGTCGGCGCGCTGGGCGGCAAGGGCGACATCACCCCGAACTTCGACCGCCTGAGCAAGGAAGGGCTGCTGTTCACCCGCTTCTTCTCCAACGGCACCCACACCCACCAGGGCATGTTCGCCACCATGGCCTGCTTCCCCAACCTGCCGGGCTACGAATACCTGATGGAGCAGCAGGAGGGGACCCACAAATTCACCGGCCTGCCGCAGCTGCTGAGCGCCCGCCAGTACGACGACCTCTACGTCTACAACGGTGATTTCGGCTGGGACAACCAGATGGGGTTCTTCGGCAACCAGGGCATGCGCAACTTCATCGGGCGCAATGACTTCGTCAACCCGGTGGTGTTCGACCCCACCTGGGGCGCCTCCGACCAGGACATGTTCGACCGCGCCGCCCAGGAGCTGCGTGACAACTACGGCAAGAAGCCCTTCTACGCGCTGCTGCAGACCCTCTCCAACCACACGCCCTATGCGCTGCCCAACCCGCTGCCGGTACCGGCTGTGACCGGCTTCGGCTCCAATGACGAGCACCTGACGGCCATGCGTTACTCCGACTGGGCCCTGGGGCAGTTCTTTGAGAAGGCCAAGCAGTCGCCGTACTACAAGGACACCCTGTTCGTGGTGGTGGGCGACCATGGTTTCGGCGCGCCCGAGCAGCTCACCGATATCGACCTGTACCGCTTCAACGTGCCGCTGCTGCTGATCGGCCCCGGCATCCAGGAGAAATTCGGCGCGCGCACCGACGTGGTGGGCAGCCAGATCGACATCGTGCCCACCATCATGGGCCGGCTGGGGGGCGAGACCCGCCACCAGTGCTGGGGCCGCGACCTGCTCAGCCTGGCGCCGGAGGACAAGGGCTTCGGTGTGATCAAGCCCTCCGGCAGCGACCAGACCGTGGCCATCGTCAGCGGCGACCGCGTGCTGATGCAGCCCCGTGGTGGTGAGCCGCAGCTGTTCCGCTATCAGCTCAACAGCGAAGGCCAGAGTACCGGCCGCATCGAGGACCCGGCAGCGGTCAAGGCCCTGAGCGAGCGCCTGGAAGCCTTCCTGCAAGTGGCCACCAAGAGCCTGCAGGGCGATACCGCCGGCCTGGAGGACCCGAAGCGCTAGCCGGCCGTTGCCAAACGACCTGCCTGTGCGCTTCGTCGGTTGCCGCGCGTTCAGCGCGCGGGCGGGCCTAAGGTGAAGGTCCGGCGTCCACCCGGCGCCGGACCCACCGGGAAGGCTCCACCGGGCCTTCCGCTCCAGAGGAGGCCGCGCCATGAACGCCAGCAACCGCTGCACCTACCGTGACCATGTGATCACCGCCCACCTGATCGAGCACCCCGGCATTCCCACCCCCTGGGCCGGCGGGGTGCACATCACCGCGCCGGACGGCCACCGCACCCGACGCATTCCGCTCCCCGCCGATGCCGCCTTCCTGGCCGAGGAGGACAGCGCCCGCCGCGCATCCATCGCCCACGGCCGCTGGCTGGTGGACCGCAGCCTGGACCAGGGCATGCGCCTCGGCTGAGGCGCTTCGTCCCGTTGCCTGAACCGGAACGGGCTTCGGGCGGTCGTTGAGAAGGAGGGCGCCGGATTCGCCGGTGCTGCCTGTCTGGACAACTGCCCGGCATGACTTTGCCCGGGCCAGGAGGATCGACCATGGTCGCTTTCGAGCCGCAATCCCGTGATACCGCCACCCCTGATGCCGGCAACGTGCAGGGCTGGGAGCGGATGTTCTGCATCGGCACCGGCGTGGCCATGCTGGGTTCCGGCGTGCACCGGGGTGGGCCGGCAGGCTGGTTGCGCGCCGCCCTGGGCTCCGTGGTGCTGGCGCGGGGCCTGAGCGGTCACTGCCCGGTCAAGCGGGTGATCGCCGAGCGCCATTCAGAGCTGGAGGCACTGCGGGCTCGCATCGAGGAAGCCGCCGGCAAGCTGGCAGCCTGGGAGAAGGCACAAGCGAAAGGGTGATGGCGGCCCCCCAGGGCCGGAAAAGAAAACGGCAGCGCCAGGGCGCTGCCGTTACACCTCTGGCGGGTGCTTACTTGCCGTAGTTGCGGCGGAACTGGGCGATCAGCTTCTCGGGCTTGGGCTCTTCCTTGATCAGCACGTACACCACGCGCTGGCCATCGGGGCCGCCGCCGATGTCGACGTAGCTGAAGGTGGGCTCGCCGATCTTGTACATGTCCATCATGTCGCCGTAGCGGCTGAACACGTAGATGATGCCGTCTTCGTCGCGCAGCTCGCCGTAGAAGGGCTGGGCCGGCGGCAGGCTGACATCCAGGAAACGCTGGGCGCTGGTCTTGGCTTCCTTGCCCTGGTCCTCGGCCTTGAGCACCAGGATGATCTCGCGACCGAAACCGTCCTGCTTGCCGGTGTCCTTGCGCACGGGGGCGGCGCCGTTGGCGACGTAGTTGCGGTAGGTGGCGTAGTCGTCGAAGACGAACAGTTCCTTCTCGGTACGGATCTGGTACCAGTCCTCGTTGTTCAGGGCCTCCACCTTGGCCGGCGCGGCCGGCTGGGTGGCGCAGGCGCCGAGCGCCGCGGCCACCAGGGCCAGGCTGAAGCTGCGGATGAAGGTCTTGGTGTTGGGCATTGCGGTTCCTCCCCGGTAATGGTGAGACGCGAATCTGCCCGAGTCCTGTGACGGCCACATGACAGCCAGGTGCACGCGCTGTGACAGCCTCGCCGATACCGGGAACAGAGGCTGCACCTGATCGGTGGCTGCAACAATCATTTGATCCTTTCGGGTTTTATCTACCGAAGCAGAGCCAATACAGTGGCGCACCCCGGCCAGAAGGCCGTCTTTCCCGATCTCGGAGGTGCCCATGGCCACTGCCACCCTGCATTACTTCCATGACCCGTTCTGCGGCTGGTGCTACGGCGCCGCGCCCCTGGTGGCGGCTGCCCGCGCGGTGCTGCCGGTGCGCGCCCACGGCGGCGGCATGCTCGCCGGCCCGGCCCGCCAGCACGGCGGCGAGCAATGGCGGGGCCATGTGCTGCCCCATGACCGCCGCATCGCCCAGATGACCGGCCAGGTATTCGGCGACGCCTACCTGGACGGGCTTCTGCGGGACCCGGAGGCGGTGTTCGACTCGCTGCCGGCCATCGCTGCCGTGCTGGCGGCCGACACCCTGGCAGGCAAGGGCCTGGACATGCTCGCGCGGCTGCAAGTGGCCCACTACGGCGAGGGACGACGCATTGCCGAGGCGGCGGTGCTGGTGGCCCTGGCGGCTGAACTCGGCCTGGAGCCGGAAGCGTTCCGCAGCGCCCTCGACCAGGCGCTGGCCCATGACGTGGCCGGGCACATCAGCGAAACCCGTCGCCAGATGGCGCGCCATGGGTTGAGCGGGTTCCCGTCCTTCCTGCTGGAAGTGGACGGCCGCTTCGAGCGGGTGGATGCCTCGGCCTTCCTCGGCCAGCCGGCCCAGTGGCGTGCGTGGCTGGCCCAGCGTCTCCAGGCGCAGGGGGCTGCCTCGGTCGCCGAGGCGGTAGATGGCCCGAGCTGCGGGCTCGACGGTTGCGTGTGAGGTGAGAACGATGAAGAGCAACCTGCAGATCATTGCCGACCACTACGAGGCTTCGGCACGCGGCGACCTGGCCGGCATGCTGGCAGAGGTCGCGTCCAATGTGCGTTGGACCGAGATGGACGGCTTCCCCTGTGCTGGCACCTGGGTCGGCCCAGAGGAGGTGGTGGCCCAGGTGTTCAGCGTGCTGGCGCGGGACTGGGAAGGTTACCGCTTCGAACTGGATGCCCTGGTGGATGGCGGTGCCAGCATCGTCGGCATCGGCACCTACCGGGGCGTGCACCGCACCACCGGCAAGGCCATGGCGGCGCGTGTGGCCCACCACTGGCAACTCGAAGGCGGCCGCATCACGGCCTTCGAGCAGTTCACCGACACCTTGCGGGTGGCCCAGGCCATGGCCTGACGCCTCGGGGTGGCGCATTCGTCGAAGCCGGCCACACTTGGATTCACGAGCAAGGGGTTTGACCGTCCGACGATTGACGCCATCAAAATGACATCGCTGGACTACGCTCACTCACAGGGACCTCTCTCCACTGGAGGCACGTGTATGAAAGTCCTGATAGCCGATGATTCCAGCCTCTCCCGCAAGCTGGTGCTCAAAGCCCTCCCCGAGCTGCTCACGGAGGAGGTGAGCCAGGCCGCCAACGGCCAGGAAGTGCTCGCCGCCTACGAGGCCGGCCAGGCGGAGATCATCTTCCTCGACCTGACCATGCCGGTGATGGACGGTTTCGAAACCCTGGAGCACCTGCGCAAGTCCGAGGCGGAGGCCATCATCATCGTGGTCAGCGCCGACATCCAGCCCCTGGCCCGGCAGCGGGTGATGGAGCTCGGCGCGGCGGCCTTCATCAAGAAGCCGATCACCAGCGAAGCGATGCAGGCTGTTCTCCATGAAATCGGAGTCGTGTAATGGACATGCTCACCGAGGACCAGCGCGACGCGCTGCAGGAGCTGATGAACGTGGCCATGGGACAGGCCGCCGACCAGTTGGCACGCTTGACCGACACCTTTGTGGTGCTCTCGGTGCCGCGCATCCACAGCGCCTTCAGCCTCAGCGATGCCCAGGTGCCGGAAGAGCTGGGCGGCTGCCAGGTGGTGGACGTCACCCGCCAGTCCTTTCTCGGGCAGATGCGCGGCGAGGCGTTCGTCTGCTTCGGCTGCCACGGTGCCGACCAGCTCGCCGACCTGATGGGCTATGACGAGCACGACACCCAGCAGCGCGAGGAGCTGATGCTGGATGTCACCAACATCCTCAGTGGCGCCTGCATCAACAGCCTCGCGCAGCAGTTCGAGATCCCGGTGAGCTATGGCGCCCCCTCGGTGTTCTCTCGCCATGCGTCCTTTCAGGACGCCTTGGGCGCCAAGTCCCTGCAGGACCATCGGGCGCTGATCATGGAGATCCGCTTCGAGGTCGAGGCCTGCGAATTCAGCTGTGACCTGCTGCTGTGCATCGCCGAGGAGACGGTGGGCAGCGTGCTGGCGGTCATCGACCGGTTGCTGAGTGAGCTGTGACATGAGCGCCCCAGGCTCCCCGGGTCCGTCCTCCTCGGTGCTGGAAACCGTGCTGGAGAACATCAACCTGGGGGTGCTGGTGGTGGACGCGGATTGCCGCGTGCTGTTCTGGAACCGCTTCATGGTCATCCACGGTGGGCGCATGCCGGAGGATGCGGTCGGACGCTCGCTGTTCGAGCTGTTTCCCGAGCTGCCCGAGCGCTGGTTGCGGCAGAAGGTGCGCGGGGTACTGACCCTGCGCAACCTGGCCTTCACCACCTGGCAGCAGCGCCCGCACCTGTTCCCCTTCGGCGGCACCCGGCCGATCACCAGCCAGCTGTCGAGCATGTACCAGAACTGCACCTTCTTCCCCTTGGAGAACGAGCAGGGCGAACCGGCGGCGGTGTGCATCACCGTTGCCGATGCCACCGACACCGCCGCCCGCCAGCAGGACCTGGAGCGCCTCAATGCCCTGCTGGAAGTGGAGAAGGAGCAGCAGGCGCAGTTGATCCGCCGCCTGGAAGAGGCCCAGGCGCAACTGCTGCAATCGGAGAAGATGGCCGCCATCGGCCAGCTTGCCGCCGGTGTGGCCCACGAGATCAACAACCCGGTGGGCTTCGTCTATTCCAACCTCAACAGCCTGCGCGGTTACCTGGAGCAGCTCATGGGGCTGGTGGACGGCTTGCAAGCGAAGATCGAGACCTGTGGCGATCCGGCCCTGGTGAGCGAGTGCCGGGCGTTGAAGCAGGCCGCCGACTACGACTTCCTGCGCGAGGACACGCCGATCCTGCTCAACGAGTCCTGCGATGGGCTGGAGCGGGTCAAGCGCATCGTCAAGGACCTGCGGGATTTCTCCCACGTGGACAACGGCGAGTGGCAGATGGCCGACCTGCACCATGGGCTGGACAGCACGCTGAACGTCATCTGGAACGAGATCAAGTTCAAGGCCAAGGTGGTCAAGCACTACGGCCAGCTGCCGCCGGTGCAATGCATCGCCTCGCAGATCAATCAGGTGTTCCTCAACCTGATCGTCAATGCCGCCCAGGCCATCGTCGATCACGGCACCATCACCCTCACCACCGGCACCCAGGGCGACGCGGTGTTCATCGACATCCAGGATGATGGACCCGGTGTGCCGGAAGACCTCCGGCGGCGCATCTTCGAACCCTTCTTCACCACCAAGCCGGTGGGGAAGGGCACTGGGCTCGGGTTGTCGGTTTCCTACAACATCATCGAGCGCCACCACGGCACGCTCAGCGTGACGTCGCCTGCCGAGGGCGGGGCCTGCTTCCGCGTCGTGCTACCGGTGCGCCAGCCGCCCGGTGAGCTGCCGGCCTCGCCTCAGGTCTCCAGGTAGGGCGCGAACAGCTCGCCCAGCATCTCCTCCGGTGATTGCAGGTTCTCCAGGGTTTCGGCCGCCAGCACATCCAGCAGGACCAGGCCATTGACGCTCTGTTCCGCGCGACTGGCGGAACGCAGGCGCTCGGCCAATCCCAGGTTCACCTCGCGCAGGGCCCGGTACATCGCCAGCAGGCCGTCGATGTCGTAGTTCGCGCTCAATCCATGCCGCTGACGCAGGTACTGCCCGATGAAATAGGTGCCCAAGGCCCGGAACAGGGTCTCCCCAGCACCGCTGAAGGGCTGGTGGAAGTGCGCCATCGGGGCCAGCAGCCGGGTGCGCGGGCATCCCGAGGTTGCACCGATCAGGCCGATCAGCGAGCTGAGCACCCGCTGCAGTGAGGTCACCTGCTCCAGGTGGCGGCCGTGCCAGTCTATGCTCACTTTCACCATGTCGAACGAGCGCCTTCCCTCCAGCACACGCAAGGGGCCCGTCAGGGCCAGGGCGAAGGGGCAGTAGGGGGTGACCTCGGCACGCAGGGGGCAGTTGCGGCACTGGCAATGCTCCAGCCGCGCCCATTCCGGGGCGGGGTCCGGCTGGGGGGAGGGCGCCTCCAGCGACACTTCAGCACCGTCCTCGAACGTCAGGTGGTAGTGCGCTAGGGAATTCGTCGCGTGCATGGGACCTCCCGGCGTGAAACGGTTTCCGACGAAGTGACAGTAGACTGACGTCAAATTGCCATCATCTACAATCCGCGTGCCTATACTCAGCTTAGGCCCGATGTGAACAGGTGCTCTCCCATGAGCTCGACGGTTCTCCAGCAACAGATGGTCGCAGCGGTGGAGCAGATCCCCGCCGGCTTCCTGCTGCTGGACGGGTCGCAACGGGTCCTCTACTGCAACCCCTTCATCCACCAGCGCTGCTCGCGTGACCTCTCCGGCATCGTCGGCATGCACCTGGTGGAGGCCTTTCCTGAAGTCGACACGCCGCGCTGGCACGGTCTTTTCGACCAGATCCGGCAGGGTGGGCAGCCGGTGCAGACCATCTGGCACGACCAGCCCTACCTGATCCTGCTCAGCACCCAGCCGGACGATGACGAGCCGACACCGCTGCCGATGCTCCAGGCCACCCTGCTGTACCGCATCGAGTCCGACCCCGGCGAGGCGCTCTACGGCCTGGCGATCTTCGACAGCAGCCGCGCGGCGGCCAATCCGGCGTTGCAGCATGCCCTGATCGCACTGCGCAGCAAGCATGGTGAACTGCACGAGCTGAGCATCAAGCTGCAGGCCGCCAACCGCCAGCTGCTGCAGTCGGAGAAGATGGCCGCCATCGGCCAGCTCGCCGCCGGTGTGGCCCACGAGATCAACAACCCGGTGGGCTTCGTCGCCAGCAACCTCAAGACCCTGGTGGGTTACGTGCATCAGCTGCTGCAACTGGTGGACCAGATGAGCGAGTGGGGCGGTCTGGAGCTGGAGCGCTTGAAGAGCCAGTTCGACTACGACTTCATCCGCGACGACATCAACGGGCTGCTGAGCGAGTCCGCCGATGGCGTGGAGCGGGTCAAACGCATCATCTCCTCGCTGCGCGACTTCTCCCACAGCGGGGACGAGCGCTTCGTGCCCGCCGACCTGCACGAGGGCATCCGCAGCACCCTCAACGTGGTCAACAACGAGGTGAAGTACAAGGCTGAGGTGGTGTGCGACTTCGGCGACCTGCCGTTGGTGGAGTGCATACCCGCACAGATCAACCAGGTGGTGATGAACCTGCTGGTCAACGCCGCCCAGTCCATCGAGAGCTTCGGGCACATCGTCATCCACACCGAGCGCATCGGCGACGAAGTGCTGATCGAGGTCAGCGACAGTGGTTGCGGCATCCCCGAGAGTCAGCTGATGCAGATCTTCGACCCGTTCTTCACCACCAAACCCGTCGGCAAGGGCACCGGGCTGGGACTCGCGCTATCGTTCAGCATCGTGGAGAAGCACGGCGGCAGCCTCACCGTCACCAGCGAGGTGGGCCAGGGCTCGACCTTCCGTATCCGCCTGCCGATCCACCAGGGAGAAACCAGTGGAGGAGCACACCATGACTGACGTACAAGACAGCCTGCCGCGCCCGCGCGTCATGCTCGTCGACGACGAGGAGAACATCCTCAACAGCCTCCGACGGTTGCTCCGGGGTCAGCCCTACGACCTGGTCATGGCCCACAGCGGTGACGAGGCACTGCAACTGTTCGAGGCCCAGCCCATCGACCTGGTGGTGTCCGACGCACGCATGCCCGGCATGGACGGCGCCACGCTGCTGGCCGAGATCCACAAGCGCGACCCGGGCTGCATGAGCGTGCTGCTCACCGGCTACGCCGACATCAACACCATCATCACCGCCATCAACGAAGGGCAGATCTACCGCTACCTGAGCAAGCCCTGGAACGATGAAGAACTGCTGCTGACCATCCGCCAGGCCCTGGCCTACCAGTTCGCCGAGCGCGAGCGCGAGCGCCTGCAGCGACTGACCCAGGAGCAGAACCAGCAGCTCAAGAACCTCAACGACAACCTCGAGAAGCGCGTCCAAGCACGCACCGCCGAGCTGCAGCAGACGGCCGACATGCTCGACCTCGCCTACGAGGAGCTGCGCCGCAGCTACGTGCTCAGCACCGAAGTGTTCTCCCTGCTGGTCAACCAGCGCCTGCCCCGGGAGAAGCAGACCAACCAGCAGATCATCGCCCTGATCCGCGCCTTCGCCGCCGACCTCGGCATGCCCGAGGACCAGGCCCGCGACCTGAGCATGGCCGCCGCCCTCTACAACATCGGCAAGCTGAGCCTGCCGGATGCGCTGATCACCGGCCCCTCGGACCTGATGCACAGCAAGGACCGTGACCTCTACCGGCGCTACCCCTCTCAGAGCGAATCGGTGCTGATGGCCCTGGAGCCGCTGCACGACGCCGCCCGCCTGATCCGCCACCACCAGGAGCGCTGGGACGGCTCCGGCTTCCCCGACCACCTGCGGGGCAACGACATCCCCCTGGGCTCGCGCATGCTCAAGCTGGCGGTGGACTTCGTCGAACTGCAATGCGGCCTGGTGCTGGAGCGCCGCCTCAATCGCGACGAAGCCCTGCTGTTCATCCGCAAGTACGCCGAGCGGCTCTACGACCCGGAACTGGTGGAGCGCTTCGTCACCATCTGCTCCACGGTCATGCCCGACGTCACCATCGGCGACCCAGGCGTGCGGGCGGTGGACACCCGGCATCTGGAGCCCGGCATGGTGCTGGCGCGCAACCTCCACGCCGACAACGGCATGTTGCTGCTCAACGAAGGCAAGGTCCTCTCGGACCTGCTGATCCGCAAGCTGATTGCCTTCGAAGGCATCGAATCGGCTTCCTACACCTTGTTCGTCCGTGAGCCTGAAGCGGCCAAGCCCCGCGCTCACCTGGAGTGATGCCATGTCCAGATTGCTGCTGCTGGATGACGAGCCCGCCGTGGTCAATGCCATCTGCCGCGAACTGCGCGGAGAGGGCTGGCAACTCGACGCCTTCACCGACCCCCAGGTAGCCCTGGAGGCGTTGTCGCAGAACACCTACGAGCTGATCCTCTCCGACCTGCGCATGCCCGAGCTGGACGGCATCGCCTTCCTCCAGTTCGCCAAGCAGCTGCAGCCCGACGCCCTGCGCCTGCTGCTCAGCGGCGACAGCGACCGCGAAACGCTGGTGCGCGCCATCAACCGGGCCGAGGTCTACCGCTTCATCTCCAAGCCCTGGGACGCCTACGAGCTGCGCAGCACCCTGCACACCTGCCTCGAACTGCAGCACAGCCAGGTCGAGCGCAAGGCGCTGCTCGAACGGGTCAGGCAACAGCAACACGCCATCGACGCCCACGAGGCGCACCTGCGGAAGATGCGCCAGGAACACCCCGAGATCTTCGCCGTCGCCCGGAGCGAGGACGGCGCCATCCTGCTCGAGGACGAGAGCGAACCGGAGCCTCGCTGATGGACATCCAAACCCCTGCTTCCGCCTCCCTGGCGGACAGGATTGCCGCCCAGGGACCCTGCGCCCCGGGTGCCTTGCTGGCATTGATCGACCTCGACGACTTCCACATCCTCAACGCCCACCACGGCCTGGAAACCGGCGACCTGGTGATGCTGCACCTCGAGGACCGCCTGCGAGAGGCCCTGCGTGACGGCGAATGGCTGTGGCGCAACGGCCCGGACAGCTTCCTGCTGGGCGTGCCGGATGGCCGCGACACCCCCGACCGCCTCGGCGCCTCCCTCTGCGCCCTGGTGGAAGCACCGCTGGAACTGGCCGGGCAGGTGTTCCACCTGCGTGCCAGCGTCGGCCTGGCGGTGGCCTGGGTACGCGACCGCACCTTCGCCAGCCTCTACAGCCGCACCGAGCTGGCCCAGCGCGAAGCGCGCCGCGAAGGCGGCGGGCGCTACCGCTACCTCGACGAAGCCCGCCTGGTGGCCGCCCGACGCGAGGCCGAACTCTGCGGCCAACTGCGCGCCGCCCTGCGGGAAGAGCAGCTGGTACTGCACTACCAGCCACAGATCCATTGCCAGACCGGCGAAATATGCGGCTACGAAGCCCTGGTGCGCTGGCAGCACCCCACCCGCGGCCTGCTGGGGCCGGACAAATTCATCCCGGTGGCGGAGCGGCTGGGGCTGATGGTGGGGCTCGGGCAATGGGTGCTGGGCCGCGCCATCGCCGATGCCCGCGCGCTGCTGGCGGAGAAGCACGCCACCCTCGCGGTGAACCTGTCGCCCTCCCAACTGCGGGACCGTCAACTGGTGGGTTTCGTCCAGCGCACCCTGCAGCGCCACGGCCTGGAGGCCTCGCGGCTGGAGCTGGAGATCACCGAGTCCTGCCTGCTGGACGACGAAGCCCTGGTGCGCGAGCAACTGGCCGGCCTGCGTCGCCTTGGCGTACGCCTGGCCCTGGACGACTTCGGCACCGGCTTCTGCAACCTCGGCTACCTCCAGACCCTGCCGGTGGACCGGGTCAAGGTGGACCGGTGCTTCCTCAGTGGCACCGGCGAGGACGCCCACGCCCTGGCCTTGTTCCGCGCAATGATGGCCATGCTCCAGCACCTGTCCGTGGAAGTGCTCTGCGAAGGTGTGGAGCAGGAAACCCAGATGCGCCTGCTGCAGAGCCTGCGCTGCAACCAGTGGCAGGGCTACTTCGCCGCCCGGCCGATGCCCCTGGACGCCGTCGTGCCCTGGCGCGGCCAGGCACGGCGCTGGTTCCCCCAACCGGCCTGCGCCGACCACCCCGACGCCCCCACGCTGCTGCTGGTGGACGACGAACCGGCCGTGCACGGCGCCCTGCGCCGCGTATTGCGGGGTCGTGGCTGGAACGTGCTGTGCGCCGGCAACGCCGAGGAAGCCTTCGCCCTGCTGGCCAGCCAGCCCGTGCAGGTGATCATCTCCGACCACGCCATGCCGGGCATCACCGGGGTGGAACTGCTCAGCCGCGCGCGCCAGCTCTACCCGGCGTGCCGGCGCATTCTCCTCACCGGCCACAACGACGCCCAGACGCTGATGCAGGCCATCAGCCAGAGCGCGGTCTGTCGCTTCATCAGCAAGCCCTGGAACGACGCCCACCTGGTACAGGCGGTGGAGTTGGCGTTGCAGTAAAGGGGGAAGAGCAGCATGGATGCCGCGCTGAAAAAAGGGGCCCTTGGGCCCCTTTGTCGTGTCGAGCGGTTGCTCAGATATCCCACACCAGATTGACCGCGAAATTACGCCCCGGCTGGGTCAGCCGATCGAGGTTGGCCGGGCTGGTCACGCCGGCCTCGCCGACACCGTCGTAGCCCCGCACGTCATCCCACAGCCAGTACTTCTTGTCGGTGAGGTTGTAGAGGCCCGCGTTCACCGTCAGGTCGTCGGTCAGCTTGTAGTAGCCGGTCAGGTCGAGCACGCCGAAGCCCGGGGTCTTGAACTGGCTGCTGCGGCCATCCGGGGCGTTGAAGTCGCCCTGGTCGATGCGGGTCTTGCGCTTGACCAGGGTCCAGCTCAGCAGGGTCCCGTAGGTGTCCTGCTCGTAGCCCAGGCCGAACACGCCGGTCAGCGGGTTGACGCTGTTCAGCGCCGCGCCGGTGTCGTCGTCGCGGCCCCGGGCGTAGGCGATGGAGGCCTGGCTGTAAAGGCCGGTCGGGGCACCGAAGGCGTCCAGGTTCAGCCGGCCCTTGGCCTCGATGCCACGGATGCTGGCGTGGGCGATGTTCACGCTCTTGAAGGTGGTACCGCTGGTGGCGACGCTGGCGTTCTCGTCGATGAAGTCGCGGTACTCGTTGTAGAAGGCCGCCACGTCGAAGCTGCCGGCATCGAACTGGCCGCGCAGGCCCGCTTCCACGCCGCGGCTCTTCTCCGGCTCCAGGTTGGGGTTGGGCTCGACCACGTAGCCGCCGGCGATGTTCTCGAAGCGGCCGTAGAGCGCCTTGGCGCTCGGCGTGCGGAAGCCCTCGGCGTACTGGCCGAACGCGGTGTAGTGCTCGTCGAACTCATAGGTGACGCCGAACTTGGGCGAGACGCGGTCCCAGGTCTGGGCCTTGTCGCTGAAGGCGGTGACGCTGGCGTTGCTGATGGTGGCGAGGAACTCGTTGGTCAGCTCGGGCTTCAGGCGGGTGTAGTCGTAGCGCAGGCCCGGCAGGAAGGTCCACTGGTTCCAGCGGATCTGGTCCTGCAGGAACAGGCCGTAGGTCTGGATGGTCGGGTCCGGGAAGTCGCTCTGCGCAGCCAGTACGTCACTGGCGCTTATCTGGCCAACGCGGTTGGTGCAGGTGCCCACCGAGGCGGCGCACACGGCGGTGCCGCTGCGCAGGCCGGTGACTTCCTCGCGCTTGAGGCTGGCACCGTAGGTCAGCAGGTGCTCGGTCTCGCCCAGGGAGAAGGCCTTGTCGAACTGCGCATCGAGCACCCAGAGGCGGTCCTTGTAGGTGGTCTCCCGGTAGCGCATCACGTCACGCGAACTGAAGCCTGTTGGTACGTAATGCTCTTCAGTGCTCTGGTCGGTCTTGGCCAGTTGGTAGTTGAGGCTCCACTTCAGGTTGTCCGCCAGCAGGCTGTCCAGGGCCAGGGTGTGCTCCAGGCCGAAGCGCTCGCGGGTGATGGTGTCGTTGCCTGTCCGGGAGCGGTACCAGTTGAAGGCGTTGTTGCCGATGAACGGCCCGCCCACGGCGCTGAGCTGGTTGGTGTCGCGGTCGTCCTTGTACTTCTCGTAGGTCAGCTGAAGGCGGTCGGTGTCGTTGTAGTTCCAGCCCAGCTTGGCCAGCAGGTTGGTGGTGCGCACGTCTTCCGGGTTGGCTTCGGTGCGGCCCAGGCCGGTGCCGCCATGGCCGCCGTAGGACTCGGTCTCGTGGCCGTTGCGCTGGGAGAGATGCAGCAGGGCGTCGAACTGCTCGTGACGGCCGGCGACGGTGCCGGAGGTGAGCCAGCTGTCGTCGGCGGAGCTGTAGCCGGTCTTCAGGCGGGCGCCGGTGTCGCGGCCGGGCTTGATGATGTCGTCGGCGTCCAGGGTGAAGTAGCTCACCGCACCACCGATGGCGTTGCTGCCGTACAGGGCCGAGGCCGGGCCCCGGAGGATCTCCACGCGCTTGACGATCTCCGGGTCCACGTAATTGCGGTGGGTCTGTGCGTAGGGGCCGTAGAAGAAGCTGTTGGGCACCTCGACACCGTCCACCTGGGTCAGCACCCGGTCACCGTCGATGCCACGGATGTTGTAGCCGGTGATGCCGGCACGCTGGCCGGCGCCGCCTACCGAGACGCCGGGCTCGCCACGCACCAGGTCCTTGATGCTGTTGACGTTGCGGCGGTCCAGCTGCTCGCGGCTGGCCACGCTGACGCTGGCGGGCACCTCGCTGGCACGCTGCTCCTGGCGGGTGGCGGTCACGGCCAGGGGTTGCAGTTCCATGGCCAGGCCCGGGGTCGCGGTCTTGAGCAGCACCACGCTGCGTTCGCCCACCAGCTTGTAGTCCAGCCCGGTGCCGTTGAGCAGGCGCTTCAGGGCCTGTTCGGCCGGCAGCCGGCCGTTGACGCCCGGGGACTGGAGGCCGCTGGCCAGGTCCGCCGAGAGCCCCACCTGCCAGCCACTGGTGGCGCTGAAGGCATTGAGCGCATCCACCAGGGGCTGGCGGGCGATGGTAAAGCTGTAGCCGCCCTGGCTGGCCAGTTGGCCGGTTGCCTGAGGCGCAGCGCCTTGGGCGCTGGCGGGTGCGCTGCCCAGAGCGATGGACAGGGCCAGCAGCGAGAGGCTGGCAGGGTGGGCGAGGCGACGCAGGGCGGGGGAGGTGGAACGCGTGGTCATGGGTTCGGCTCTCTTCGGTCCGTCTGATGATGCGCATCTAATGCGAATCAGTTGCATTGGCATCTGACCAGACGAACGTCCCGCCGCAATCGCGTAAAAAAACTTTCAGCCGGCTTTGCCGCAGAGCCGTCCCGCGCCTGGAACGGGCCTGAGCGACTTCCCGGAAACGGCAGCCGCGCCGCTGGCGCATCGCGGATCAATCCGCTCCCACCGGGTGCCGCCAGGTGGGTTGGGACATTCCCTGCATGGCTGCCACGTACGGGGCATCGATGCGGTTCGCCGGGCTCACCGCATCCTACGGGCTTCACACAAAAGGCAGCGCGCCATTGGCTCTGCGCGGATGACCCTGCCCCCAGACTGGCGTGTCGCCGGTCGGGGCGTAGGGTTGATGGTGCTTTTTCCATCCACCAATTGCGTTCGCCGAGACCCCGCAGGGTGGACCGATGAAGCGCGGCCTCCCCCTACGTCCTGGCAAGAATCACCTTTGCCGTGATGAGAAATCAGAAGCCCTATCGACCTCGCCTCGCTACGGCAAATGGACATGAAACTTCCCACGCAGGCTCCAACGTAGCCCGGGCTTCAGCCCGGGGAATCCGCGCGCAAGACACCCGGCCCGTGCCGCCAGCAAGCGCGCAGGGGCCCGCATCCGAGACAGTCATGTGGTGTGGAGAAGGGCGGCAGGGCGCCGGGATCAGTCGATGACCACCAGCGCGGGGTACTCGTGCAGGCGTGCGGCGGTGATGTCCGCCAGGGCGCGGACCACGGCGATGGGGTCGTCGAGGCGGTAGTTGCCGGTCACCGCGCGTTCGCCCAGGCGCTCGTCGGTGTTGATGATCCAGCCGGGGTAGTAGCGCCGCAGCTCCGCCAGCACCTCACGCAGCGGGCAGTCCTGGAACACCAGGCGACCACGCACCCAGGCCAGGTCCTCGGCTGTCAGGCGGCGCCGATCACTGAAGCCATCTGGGCCGATGCGCACGCTGTCGCCAGCGGCGAGGCTCATGCGCGCATCGCTGCGGCGGGAGCGCAGGTCCAGCTCGCCGCGTTCCACGCTGACCTCGGCTTCGTCCCCCAGGTAGCGCACGGCGAACGTGGTGTCGCGTACCGACAGGCTCACGGGGCCGGCTTCCACCTCGAACGGGCGGCTGGGGTCCCGGGCCACGTTGAAATAGGCCTCGCCCTGCAGCAGGCGTGCGCTGCGCTGGGTCGGGTCGATGTCGGCGGCGAAGGCCGTACGGGTGTTGAGCAGTACCCGCGAGCCGTCGGCCAGCTCCACGGTCTGGCGCTGGCCGGTGGCGGTCAGGTGGTCGGCCTGCACGCGCAAGACCAGCTCGTTGTGAAAACCCACGCCCACCGCCAGCAGCACCGCGGCTGCCAAACCCCACAGCGGACGCAGCCGGCGGCCGGAGCGGGGACGGGCGAGGGTGGGTTCCAGACGGGCAGCGGCTTCACCGAGCAGCGGGGCGTTCCACATCCGCCGCGCGGCCTCGAAGGCGCGGGCGTGCTCGGGGGATTGCGTACGCCAGCACTCGAAGCGCTGGCGGCACGCGTCGTCGGCTTCCTCCAGCAGGATCAGCCAGTCCAGCGCCTCGCCCAGGCAGGCCGGGTCCACCGGTGGGTGGGCATCGGAAGCAGGGCGGTGATCGTCGGGCACGGGCGCGTCCTCGGGGCGGGGGGCGCCTATTCTTGTCGAACCCGGGCAGGAGCGAAACCCCGTCATGCGGGCGGGTCCAGCCGGCTCATCAGGGTGAGGCAGAGGGTCATGATCAGTTTCAGTTCCTTCTGCACCGTGCTGGGCGAGACGCCGAGCTGCTCGGCGATCTCGCCGTAGCTCAGGCCATGCAGGCGGCTGAGCACGAAGATCCGCTGCTGGCGGGGCGTCAACTGGCCGAGGGTGTCGCCCAGGCGCTCCAGCAGGCGCTCGGCATGCAGGCTGTCCTCGGTGGAGGAGGTGGGGGCCGCCACGGCCTCGATCACCGCCTCGGGCACGTCCTCCAGCAGCGTCCGTGACTGCATGCGCACGCGCCGCAGGTGATCCAGGGCCAGGTTGCGCCCGGTCTGGAAGAGGAACGGCTCCAGGTGGTCGATGGGCCGCTCGTGGAGGGTCCGCGCCACCCGCAGGTAGGTTTCCTGCACCAGGTCCTCGGCCACGCTGGGGCTCTTCACCATGCGGGCCAGGGTGCGCAACAGCGGCATGCGCTGGGCGAGGAATACGGCATCGAGGTTGGAAGGGGTCACTGCGACATCCGGCCACCAGAAAGTCGCAAATGATAATTGCTTTTATTTGTGTTGGGTAGCGGCCCGCTCAGTCCCGCTTGCGCTGCCTTGGCGCCTCCGCCTCGGCCGTGTGCGCATCGTGCAGGCGGCGCGTGTCGCTGCGCACCTGGGCGTGGCTGATCAGGGCGAAGATCAGGCTGCCGCCGACGATGTTACCCGCCAGAGTGGGGCCGGCGAAGTCGAGCCAGAAGGCCGCCCAATCGAGGTGCCCGGCGAACACCAGGTAGGACACCTCCGCCGAACCGACCACGATGTGGGTGAAGTCCCCCAGGGCCATCAGGTAGGTGACGAGGATGATCAGCAGCGGCTTGGCGCTTTCCTGGGAGGGGATCATCCACACCAGGGTGGCGATCATCCAGCCGGAGACGATGCCCTTGGCGAACATCTGGCCGTTGTCGTTCTCCATCACCTTGCGGCCGATGTCGAGGAAGGCACGGTCCGTGGCGCCGTCGAAGATCGGCAGGTGCAGCATCACCCAAGCCACCAGCAGGGTGCCGGCCAGGTTGCCCGCCAACACCACGCTCCACAGGCGCAGCAGGCGGCCGAGGTTGTGCAGGGTCGGTTGGCTCATCACCGGCAGCACGGCGGTCAGGGTGTTCTCGGTGAACAGCTGCTGGCGCGCGAGGATCACCGCCAGGAAGCCCGCCGAGTAGCCCAGGCTGGCGATCACCTGGCTGGAGGGGCTGTCCGGCAGGCGCGCATGCAGCAAACCCATCGCCATCAGCGACAGGCCCATGGTCAGGCCCGCTGCCAGGGCCGACCACCACAGCGCGGCGGCCTTGCGCTCCAGTTCCTGGTCGCCCTGGGTGCGGATGATCTCGTGGAGCACCGCCGCCCGGGGCGGCTGGTTCTCGTTCACGTCCTGGCGTTCGCGGGGGGACAGCCCCGGTGTCTTGCCGTCTTCGCTCATGGCGGGCTCCTGCAGGTGATGCAGGGTTGATCCTCGCAAGTGGCGTTTGGTTCGGCTGCGTTTCGTGCCGCTCGGCGGCTGGTGGAAGGAGTCGCCGCTGGCTAGGATGGCGGCCTGTTTTCGGAGGCCCGCGATGGACACGCGCTACCTGATCGACATGCGCCTGAAGGCCGACAAGGCCGAGGGCCGCAGCGACTACCCCTATTCGCTCCCGGCGGTCAGGCACCTGGGGCGCCTGGAGTTCAGCCCCACCGTGACCTTCCTGGTGGGGGAGAACGGTTCGGGCAAGTCCACCCTCATGGAGGCGCTGGCCGTGACCCTGGGCTTCAACCCCGAGGGCGGCACCCGCAACTTCAACTTCGGCACCTGGGCCTCCCACTCCGAACTGCACCAGGCCCTGCGGGTCGGCAAGGGCGTGCGCCGCGCCCGCGATGGGTTCTTCCTGCGGGCGGAGAGCTTCTTCAACGTCGCCACCGAGATCGAGCGGATGGACGCCGAACCCGCCCCGGCGCCGCCGGTGATCGACTCCTACGGCGGGCTCTCGCTGCACGAGCAGTCCCACGGCGAATCCTTCTTCGCGCTGATGATGAATCGCTTCGGCGGCAAGGGTGTCTACCTGCTGGACGAACCCGAGGCCGCGCTCTCGCCCCAGCGCCAGCTGGCGATGCTGGCGCGCATCCACGATCTGGTGAAGGACGACTCGCAGTTCGTCATCGCCACCCACTCGCCGATCCTCATGGCCTACCCGGGCGCCTGGATCTACCAGTGCGGGCCCCAGGGCTTCGAGCGGGTGGACTACGACGACACCGAACACGTGCGGGTGACCCGGGGCTTTCTCGCCAACCCCGCACGCACGCTGCGCACCCTGCTGGATTGAGCCTGCCCACCACCTACGGACGGACCCGACCATGGACGACCTGTTCCCCAACCCCTTCCTGCTGGCCGGTGGCGCGCTGAGTGCGCTCGCTGCGCTGCTGCACCTCGGCTGCATCCGCTATGGCGCACCCTGGTACCGCTTCTTCGGCGCCGGTGAGCGCATGGCGCGCCTGGCCGAGGCCGGCAGTCCGTTCCCGACGCGGGTGACCCTGGGCATCACCCTGGTGCTCGGCCTGTTTGCGCTGTACGCGTTCTGTGCCGGGCTCGGCCGGCCGCTGCCCCTGAGCCGCCTAGCACTGGGCGGGGTCGCCGCCGTCTACCTGCTGCGCGGAGTCGCCGGGCTGGCGCTGATACCTGTCGGGCTCGGCCGCAGCCCGGCGTTCTGGCTGTGGAGTTCGCTCATCTGCCTGACCCTGGGTGGCCTGCACCTGGCGGGATTGCTGCAGGCCTGGCCGGCGCTCTGAGGCCGCCTCCAGGCGCGCCAGGCTGACGGCCCGTAGCGCGTGATGGCGGTGTGCCCACCCAGCCTTCAGCGGGAAATGCCGCCCCGCTGCGTCAGGTCGTTCGACCCGCCTGGCGCCGCTTTTCCTACAGGCTCGGCAGGGCCTGCGCCGCAGACGGCCCGGCATCGGCCGGCTGCCCTCGCTTCGGTTCCAGCCCCTTCGCGTCGCCTCCTGAACAGGGCTGGGCCCTGTGCTAGAACCCGGAGCCAGTTCACTGACCGGAGGGGTGGGAAATGAAGGGATTGTCCATCAAGCAGAAGATCCTCGCGCTGGCCATGCTGCCATTGCTGTTGCTCGCGCTGGCCGGCGCCTGGACCGGCTTCGACCAGGCCCGCGACCTGCGCGACCTGGGGCGTGACACCCTGCGCCAGTCGCTGCTGGATGCGCGCCGCGACCAGTTGGCCAACTACATGGAGCTGGCCCTGTCCGCCGTCGAGCCGGCCCTCGCGCGGGGCGAGCCGGAGCGGGCCAAGGACCTGCTGCGCGCCCTGCGCTTCGACGGCGACAGCGGCTACTTCTTCGTCTACGACACCCACGGCGTGCAGGTGGTCAGTGGCGACAACCCCTCGCGGGAAGGCAACGACTACTGGAGTTCCAGCACCCCGGACGGACGCGCCCTGGTGCAGGAGTACATCGAGGCCGCCAAGCGCGGCGGCGACTACCTGGAATACGGCTGGACCAAGCCGGGCCAGGACGCCCCATCCCCCAAGCTCGCCCACGTCGTCCCCGTGCCCGGCACCGACTGGGTGCTGGGCACCGGCTTCTACATCGACGACCTCGACGCCCTGGTCGCCGCCCTCGACGAGGAGTTCGCCGGAGCCCTGCGCGAGAGCCTGATGCGCGGCGGCTTCTCCGTGGTGCTGCTGCTCGGGCTGGTGGTGGGGCTGGTGATGCTGCTGGTGCGCAGCATCCATGCACCGCTGGGCCAGGCCGTCTCCACCATGGAGGACATCGCCCGGGGTGAGGGCGACCTGACCCGCCGGCTGGACGAATCCAGCGGCCATGAACTCGGCGCCCTGGCCACCTCCTTCAACCGCTTTGCCGAACAGGTGCGCCACCTGGTGCGGCAGACCCGCGAGTCCTCCGACACCCTGGGCCGCGCCAGCGAAGAGCTGGAAGCCTTCATGGCCGGCATCGGCCAGGGCATCGACACCCAGCACCGCGAGAGCGACCAGCTGGCCACCGCCACCGAGGAAATGTCCGGCGCGGCCCAGCAGATCGCCGGCAGTGCCTCCAGCGCCGCCGAGGCCGCCCGCGATGCCGAGCACCGGGTGGACGAGGCACGCAGCCTGGTGGGCGGCGCCACGGCGGAGATCCGCGGGCTGGAAGGCCAGGTGGCGGAAGGCGTCGCCACCATCCGCCAGCTCGGCAGCGAGTCCGAGAACATCGGCGGGGTACTGGACGTGATCCGTGGCGTGGCCGAGCAGATCAACCTGCTGGCGCTCAACGCCGCCATCGAGGCGGCCCGCGCCGGCGAGCAGGGGCGGGGGTTCGCCGTGGTGGCGGACGAAGTGCGCACCCTGGCCGGCCGCACCCAGAGCAGCACGGCGGAAATCCAGGGGATGATCGAGCGCCTCCAGGGCGGCGCCCGCGAAGCCATCGCCGTCATCGAGCAGATCCGCCAGGGCTGTGCCCGCAGCGTCGCCGAAGTGGCCCAGGTCGGGCAGGCCCTGGAGGCCATCAGCGAGGCCGCCGGCATCATCAACGGCATGAACGCCCAGATCGCCGACGCCGCCGCCGAGCAGACCCGGGTCTGCGAGTCGATCAACCACAACGTGCACCAGATCGTCACCATCGCCCAGCACACCGCCGAGAGCAGCCACACCGCCAACGGCATCACCCAGCGCCTGGCCGAGATGGCCGGCGGCCTGCAGCGCCTGGTAGGACGCTACCGCGCCGATTGAGCGTTGCGCGCCGCCAGCGCCTCGATGGCCCGCACCCCGGCGCGCATCCGCGCCACGGCGGCGGAATTGGCCGAATGCACATGGATGTGCGGCGGCACGAACCCCCGCGCAGCACCACCGCTTCCTCGATCCACAGGATCACGTCATAGCCGGTGCCACGCTGGTCATCGCCCAGGTCGTGGTCCAGGCTCAGTTCGCTGACCTGGCCGGTCTCCAGCAGCGCGATCACCTCATCCGGCCACCAGGCCCGGACCCAGCCCTCGGGCGTCGCGCGTTCGTCGTCCAGATAGACCTTCATTGCATCAGAGCTCCGTTACCCATTGCTCGCTGGCTTCGCTCAAGGGTGGTGGCGGCTGGTTCAGGCGTACCGCCTCCTCATCGCCGCAGTTGAAGAACACCAGGTAGTCACCGCCTTCCAGGGTGATTCTGAAACCCTCCAGCAGGCACGCCTCATGCTGCTGGTAAACGACGTGCAACCCCTCGACTCCGATCACCTGCCGGCCGATGAGATGCCTGGCGTCCAGCGTGGCGAGCAGGTCCTCGGCCCTCCAGTCGCAACGGGCGTCGTCGCTGATGTCGAACCCCTCGAGCACCTGGAGTGCGCGGCTCGCCGCCATGACACTCTCGCCGTCGGAGGCCAGTGACAGCGTCACTGCCTTGCCGCCTTCGCAGGTGAACTCCACCTCGCCGACGGCTTCCGGCTCGGGAGCACCGTTGAACAGGTAGCGGGCATTGCGGACCCGGACCAGCTTCCGCCCCAGCAGTGTGCGAACCGTTTCCAGGCTGGCGCGTGCCTGCTCCAGGGTTTGCATCGTGTCGTCCCACCTCGTTTCGAGGCGCGCAGTGTAGCGGTTCGTCCGCCGCTAAATCCCCATCACCCTGCAACGTCTTCTGTGCACACGGCCGGTATGCGCCACACGCACCGGCCCGGAGCCAGATGCCACTTTCATCGAGGGTCGAAGGATGCACGTCGCCACCAGCCTCACCACCAGCCAACCGCACGCCGTTGCCGAAGACGAGACGCTCTACCAGTTCGAAACCTCACCGCTGCTGGCCCGCCAGGCCCGGCAGGAGTCCAATGCCCGCAGCTACCCCCGGCGCATCCCCCTGGCGCTCAAGCGCGCGCATGGCCTGTATGTCGAGGACGTCGAGGGCCGCACCTTCATCGACTGCCTCGCCGGTGCCGGCACCCTGGCCCTCGGGCACAACCACCCGGTGGTGATCGACGCCATCCGCCAGGTGCTCGCCGACGAGCTGCCGCTGCACACCCTCGACCTCACCACCCCGGTGAAGGACCAGTTCGTCCAGGACCTCTTCGGCCTGCTGCCCGAGGGCCTGGCCCGCGAGGCGAAGATCCAGTTCTGCGGCCCCACCGGCACCGACGCGGTGGAGGCGGCGCTGAAGCTGGTGCGCACCGCCACCGGGCGCAGCACCATCCTCTCGTTCCAGGGCGGCTACCACGGCATGAGCCAGGGCGCCCTGGGGCTGATGGGCAACCTGGGGCCGAAGAAGGCCCTGGGCGCCGTGCTCGGCAATGGCGTGCAGTTCGCCCCCTATCCCTATGACTACCGCTGCCCCTTCGGCCTGGGTGGCGAGGCCGGCGTGCGCGCCAACCTGCATTACCTGGAAAACCTGCTCAGCGACCCCGAGGCCGGCGTGCTGCTGCCGGCGGCGGTGATCGTCGAAGCGGTGCAGGGGGAGGGCGGCGTGGTGCCGGCGGACATCGAGTGGCTGCGCGGCCTGCGCCGCATCACCGAGAAGGCCGGCGTGGCGCTGATCGTCGACGAGATCCAGAGCGGCTTCGGCCGCACCGGCAGGATGTTCGCCTTCGAGCACGCCGGCATCGTGCCCGACGTGGTGGTGCTGTCCAAGGCCATCGGCGGCAGCCTGCCGCTGGCGGTGATGGTCTACCGCGAGTGGCTCGACGCCTGGGGCCCGGGCGCCCATGCTGGCACCTTCCGTGGCAACCAGATGGCCATGGCCGCCGGCTCGGCGGTGATGCGCTACCTCAAGGACCACGACATCCCCGCCCACGCCGCCGCCATGGGCGAGCGCCTGGCCGGCCACCTGCGCGAGCTGCAGCGCGACTACCCGCAGCTGGGCGACATCCGTGGGCGCGGGCTGATGCTCGGCGTCGAACTGGTGGACCCCTCCGGCACGCCGGACGCCCTCGGCCACCCGCCCACCTACAGCGCCCTGGCCTCGCGCCTGCAGGCCCAGTGCCTGAAGCGCGGGCTGATCCTTGAACTGGGTGGCCGCCACGGCAGCGTGGTGCGCTTCCTGCCGCCGCTGATCATCACCGCCGACCAGGTGGACGAAGTCGCCCGCCGCTTCGCCCGGGCCCTGGCCGCTGCGTTGCAGGACTGAGCCAGGTGATTCGCCGGTTCGACGCTCTACCATCGCTGGGCTCTCGCCCGTTGAGCGCAGGAGAGTGGCGTGCAGAATCATCATTTCCTACACAGCCAGGCGGCCGCTGAAAAAGGTGTCCAGAGCGTGCTGTGAACGAGGTGCACCAATACGCCTGATCTGTCTTTCGTTGCAGGATGTTGACGCAGACGCCTGTGTTGCCTGGGCGCAGTGTGTTCCCGCTCGGGTGACGGTGGAGCTGATCAAAGTTCATCGGAGTGATTTTTTCGAAGGTTCTGGACAGCGTGACCTGGCCAGCCTGGCGCAGCAAATCGCCCGGAGGTTGGAGTCATGTGTGCGTTTTGGAGACTACGCGGTTTTCGGGCATGGCGTCTGTGCGCTGCTGGCGTTCGAGCTTCTGCACGCACTGAGGGTCAGAAGGGCTCTGCTGCCCCGTTGCCTGTTGGTGTCTGGTGTGGCTGCGCCCGGTTGCTTCGCATTCGATGGCAGCGTCTTGGGCCTGCCCGGACCTGTCTGGTGCTCCTCGCTGATCTACCGACAACGCCCTCGCACGCCTCTTGCCTGCCCCATTCATATCCTGTGTGGGGTGGATGACCGCGTCACTGGGCGCCAGCTGCGCGACTGGGGCGATGAAACTTCGGTTGGCGTGACACTCAGGCGATTCGAGGGTGGACACCTCTACTTCGAAATGCAGGTGTCCGAGATGGTTGCCCATCTGAGCAAGCTGCTCGCGCATCCGGAAGGAGCGTGTCAACGCAGTACCTCTGCCTACTGATGGACGGTCAGGAGTTCCGCGTTCGGGATTCACTGCAGGCCTCTGGGAATCGCTAATTTTCAACATCTTCCGTCCGTTTTTCATGGACGACCGAGCCTTGAACGCTCGTTGCCCACGTGCACGGAAGAAGACCGATGAATGCAGAAGACTCCCTGAAACTCGCGCGCCGCTTTATCGAGCTGCCCTTGGAGAAACGCAGGATTTTCCTCGCCAGCCTGCGCCAGGAAGGCATCGATTTCTCGGTGTTCCCGATTCCGTCGGGGGTGGAGTCCGTTGAGCGCGACAAGCTGTCCTACGCCCAGCAGCGCATGTGGTTCCTCTGGCACCTGGACCCGCAAAGCGGCGCCTACAACCTGCCGGCGGCCGTGCGCCTGACCGGGCCGCTGGACGAGGCCGCCCTGGAAGCCGCCTTCGCCAGCCTGGTGGCGCGCCACGAGACGCTGCGCACGGTCTTCCGGCCAACCGAGGATGACAGCCTGCGCCTGGTCGCCTTCGACGCCCCGCTGGTCATCGAGCGTGACGATCTCAGTGCGCTGCCCAGCACCGAGCGCGAGGTGGCGGTCGCCCGGCAGGCACAGGAGCAATCCCTGCAACCCTTCGATCTGGCCAACGGGCCGCTGCTGCGGGTGCGCCTTCTGCGGCTGGCGGAGCGTGAGCACGTCCTGCTGCTGACCCTGCACCACATCGTCTCCGATGGCTGGTCGATGGGCGTGCTGATCGAGGAATTCTGCCGGCTCTACGACGCTCACGAGCAGGGGCGGGAGCCCGAGCTGGCGCCGCTGCCGGTGCAGTACCGCGACTATGCACTGTGGCAACGGCAATGGCTGGAGGCGGGTGAGCAGGAGCGCCAGCTCGGCTACTGGCTCGCGCAGCTGGGCGATGAGCACCCGGTGATGGAGCTGCCCACCGACCATCCACGCCCGGCGCAGCCGAGCTACCAGGGGCTGCGCCATGAACTGGCCCTGGAGCCGGCGCTGTCGGAGCAGCTGCGCGAGCTGGCCAGGCAGCACGGGGTAACCCTGTTCATGCTGCTGCTGGGCAGCTTCAACGTCCTCCTGCACCGATATACCGGGCAGACCGACCTGCGCATCGGCGTGCCCATCGCCAACCGCAACCGCAGCGAGATTGAAGGGCTGATCGGCTTCTTCGTGAACACCCAGGTGCTGCGCACCCGCCTGGACGGGCGCACCTCCCTGGGAGACCTGCTGCGCGACATCAAGGAGACCGCCCTCGGCGCCCAGGCCCACCAGGACCTGCCTTTCGAGCGCCTGGTGGAGGCGCTGAAGCTGGAGCGCAGCCTCAGCTACAACCCGCTGTTCCAGGTCATGTACAACCACCAGCCCGAGGTGGCGGATGTCACCACCCTCAAGGTGGGGAGCGGACTGGAACTGGGCGTGATCGACTGGGAGAGCCGCACCACCCAGTTCGACCTGAGCCTGGACACCTTCGAGAAGGCGGGCCGCCTGCATGCCTCCTTCACCTACGCGAGCGACCTGTTCGACGCGTCCACCATCGAGCGCCTTGCGCAGCATTGGGCCAACCTGCTGCACGGCATGGTGCGGAACCCGCAACAGCACGTCGGCGAGCTGCCGTTGCTGGCCGAGCCCGAGTACCGCCAACTGGTGGAGGGCTGGGGGCGCCAGGAACAGGCCCAGCCCGTCACGCAATGCGTTCATGAACTGTTCGAGGTGCAGGCCGCCCGTGATCCGGACGCGCTGGCGCTGGTCTGCGAGGGCCAGCGGCTGACCTACGGCCAGCTGAACAGCCGTGCCAACCGCCTGGCCCATGTGCTGGTGGAGCGGGGTGTAGGGCCTGAGGTGCTGGTCGGTGTCGCAGTGGACCGCAGCCTGGAGCTGGTGGTCGCGATTCTTGCCGTGCTCAAGGCCGGCGGCGGCTATGTGCCGCTGGACCCGCAATACCCCCGCGAGCGCCTGGCCGCCATGATCGAGGACAGCGGCTGTCGGCTGCTGCTGACCCAGACCGCATTGCGCGAGCGCCTGCCGATCCCCGATACGCTGCCGACCCTGTGCCTGGACCGCGATGAAGATGGGGCGCATTCCTCGTCCGATAACCTCGGCCCGCGTGCGCACCTCGGCAACCTCGCCTACGTGATGTTCACCTCGGGCTCCACCGGCCGGCCCAAAGGCGTGGCCATCAGCCACGGCGCCCTGGCCGGGCACGCCCATGCGGCGGTGCACTACTACCGCCTGGAGCGCGGCGATTGCGTGCTGCAGTTCGCCACCTTCAACTTCGACGCTTTCGCCGAGCAGCTGTACGGGCCGCTGATCCATGGTGCCTCGGTGGTCATGCGTGGCACCGAGGTGTGGGACAGCGAAACGCTGTACCGGCAGATCCTCGAACAGCGCATCGCCGTCATGGACCTGACCACCGCCTACTGGAACATGATGGCCAAGGCGTTCGCCGCGGCCGGGCCGCGCGACTACGGCGTGCTGCGCCAGGTGCACAGCGGCGGCGAAGCCATGCCGCCGGAAGGGGTGCAGGCCTGGCGCCAGGCCGGGCTCGAACAGGTACGGCTGCTCAACACCTACGGGCCGACCGAGGCGACCGTCACCGCCACCACCTTCGACTGCAGCGACTTTGTCGAGGGCCGCCAGGCGCTGCCGCGGGTCCTGCCGATCGGTCGCGCCTTACCCGGGCGCAGCACCTACCTGCTGGATGGCAATGGCCAGCCGGTACCCGTGGGTGTGGTGGGCGAACTGATGATCGGGGGCGAGCTGCTCGCCCGGGGTTACTTCCAGCGCCCCGGCCTCACCGCCGAGCGCTTCATCCCCGACCCGTTCTCCACCACCGGTGGCCGCCTCTACCGCACCGGTGACCTGGCGCGCTTCAACGAGGCCGGCGTCATCGAATACGTCGGCCGTGTCGACCATCAGGTGAAGATCCGTGGTTTCCGCATCGAACTGGGCGAGATCGAGGCGCGCCTGCTGGAGCTGGACACCGTCGGCGATGCCACGGTGCAGGCCGTGCAGGGCGAATCGGCGCTGCAACTGGTGGCCTATGTCGTGGCGGCGGACAAGGCCCTGGCCCAAGCGTCTGGCGATGCCCAGCACGACGTGCGCGAGGGCATCCGTGAGCAGCTGCGCGGCAGCCTGCCGGACTACATGGTGCCGGCGCATATCCTGTTCCTCGATGCGCTGCCCCTGAGCCCCAACGGCAAGCTGGACCGCAAGGCCCTGCCGCTGCCGGATGCGAGCCAGCTGCAACAGGCCTACGTGGCACCGCGCAGCGAGCTGGAGCAGCGCATCGCCGGTCTCTGGCAAGACGTGCTCAAGCTGGAGCGGGTCGGCCTGACCGACAACTTCTTCGAGCTGGGCGGCGACTCGATCGTCTCCATCCAACTGGTCAACCGGGCCCGCCAGGCCGGTATTGCGTTCACCTCGCGCGATCTGTTCCAGCACCAGACCGTCCAGGCCCTGGCCGCCGTGGCCCGCCTCGGCGAGGCCGGGCCGGGCATCGACCAGGGGCCGGTTACCGGTGAGCTGCCCTTGCTGCCGATCCAGCACGGGTTCTTCGACGAGGCCATCCCCGATCGGCACCACTGGAACCAGGCGTTGCTGTTGCGCCCGCTCGAGCCGCTGCAGGCCGCCGCGCTGGAGCAGGCGCTGCACGCCGTGGTCGTGCATCACGATGCGCTGCGCACGCGCTTCGAACAGCGCGGCGAGGCCTGGCGGGCGGAACTGGCCGGCCTCGCGGCCGGCCTGCCGTCCCTGCTCTGGGTGCGTGACGACGTGGCGGATGACGACCTGCAGGCGCTGTGCACCGATGCCCAGCGCAGCCTCGACCTGCGTGACGGGCCGCTGCTCCGCGCGGTGCTGGCCACCCTGCGGGACGGCACCCAGCGCCTGCTGCTCGCCGTGCACCACCTGGTGGTCGACGGCGTGTCCTGGCGCATCCTGCTGGAGGACCTGCAGCGGGCCTACCAGCAAAGTGCCCAGGGCGAGCGACCGTCCCTGCCGGCCAAGACCAGCGCCTACAAGAGCTGGGCCGAGCAGCTGCAGGGTTACGCCCAGAGCGAGACGGCCAGGCGCGAGCTGGGGTACTGGATCGGCCAGTTCGAGGGTGCGACCACCGAACTGCCGTGCCGCAACCCGGAAGGCGGCCTGCAAAGCCGCCACGCGCGGGTGGTACGCAGCCGGCTGGACCGGGCGCGCACCCGGCAGCTGCTGCAGCAGGCTCCCGCGGCCTACCGCACCCAGGTCAACGACCTGCTGCTCACCGCCCTGGCCAGGGTCGTGGGCCAATGGGCGGGGCAGGAGCATGTCCTGATCCAGCTGGAAGGGCATGGCCGCGAAGACCTGTTCGACGGCATCGACCTCAGCCGCAGCGTCGGCTGGTTCACCAGCCTGTTCCCGGTACGCCTGAGCCCGGCTCCGGGCCTTGCGGATACCCTCAAGCGGGTCAAGGAGCAGCTGCGGGCCATCCCCAACAAGGGCATCGGCTTCGGCATCCTGCGTTACCTCGGACAGGCGGCGGACCGCGAGGCGCTGGCGCGGTTGCCGCAACCGCGCATTACCTTCAACTACCTGGGGCAGTTCGACGGCAGCTTCGACAGCCGCGAGGGCGCGCTGCTGGTGCCCGCCGGCGAGCGTGCCGGGGCCGAACAGAGCGCGGATGCGCCCCTGGACAACTGGCTGGGCGTGGAAGGGCAGGTCTACGACGGCGAGCTCGAACTGCGCTGGACCTTCAGCCAGGACATGTTCGACGAAACCGACATCCGCCAGTTGGCGGACGGCTACGGCCTGGAGCTGCAAGCCCTGGTCGAGCACTGCTGCCAGGCAGACGCAGCGGGCCTCACGCCCTCGGATGTCCCCCTGGCCGGCCTGGACCAGGCCCAGCTGGACTCGCTCGGGCTGCCCGCCCAGGCGGTGGAAGACCTCTACCCGTTGTCGCCCATGCAGCAGGGCCTACTGTTCCACAGCCTCTACGAGCAGGGGGATGGCACCTACATCAACCAGTTGAGCGTGGACGTCGACGGGCTGGACCCGCAGCGCTTCCGCGACGCCTGGCAGGCGGCAGTGGACAGCCACGACATCCTGCGCACGGCCTTCCTCTGGCAGGGCGATCTGCCCCATCCGCTGCAGGTGCTCCACCGCCAGGTTAGCCTGCCCTTCGTGGAGCTGGACTGGCGTGGCCGTCGCGATATCGATGTGGCGCTGGCGCGTTTCCTCGAAGAGGACCGGGCACGTGGCTTCGACCTGTCGCAGCCGGGCCTGCTGCGCCTGGCGCTGATCCGCACGAGCGACGAGCGCCACCACCTGGTGTTCACCAACCACCACATCCTGCTGGATGGCTGGAGCAGCTCGCAGCTGCTCGGTGAGGTCCTGCAGCGCTACAGCGGAGAGGCGCCTGCCCCCGTCGTCGGCCGTTACCGTGACTACATCCGCTGGCTGCAACAGCAGGATGCGGTGGGTGACGAAGGCTTCTGGAAGCAGCAGGTCGCCGAGCTGCAGGAGCCAACCTTGCTCGCCCAGGCCAGTGTCCAGCCCCAGGACCTGCTGGAGGCGGGCGGCCACCGCCTGCTCGATGCCGCGCTGGACCCGCAGCGCACCCAGCGCCTGAACGCGTTCGCCCGCCAGCAGAAGGTCACGGTCAACACCCTGGTGCAGGCCGCCTGGCTGTTGCTGCTGCAGCGCCACACCGGTGCCGAGGTGGTGGCCTTCGGTACCACCGTGGCCGGGCGCCCGGCCGAGGTGGCCGGCATCGAGCAGCAGGTCGGCCTGTTCATCAACACCCTGCCGGTGGTCGCCGGCTCCCGGCCGGACCAGCGCGTGGCCGACTGGCTGCAAGCGGTGCAGGAGAAGAACCTCGCGTTGCGGGAGTTCGAGCACACGCCGCTGGCCAGCATCCAGCGCTGGGCCGGGCAGGGCGGTGAGGCCCTGTTCGACAACATCCTGGTCTTCGAGAACTACCCGATCGCCGAAGCACTCCGCCAGGGCGGGACGCTCGGGGTGCGTTTCGGCGCAGTCGGCAACTTCGACCAGACCCACTACCCCCTGAGCGTCGGCGTGACCCTGGGAGAAACCCTGGCCCTGCATTGCAGCTATGCACCCGCCCGTTTCTCCGAGGCGGCCGTCGCCCGCGTTGCCGGGCAACTGCTGCACCTGCTGCAGGAATTCTGCGTATCGGCCGAGCGCCGGCTGGGCGAAATCGCCCTGGTCACCCCTGAGGAACGGGCGCGGTTGCAGGAACAGAACCTGCCGCAGCCCTATGCGGTCGAGACGCCGGTGCACCGACGTTTCGCCGAACTCGCCGCAACGCAGGGGCAACGTACCGCGGTGATCTTCGCCGGGCAGCGCTTCAGCTACGCCGAGGTGGAGGGCCGTGCCAACCAGCTGGCCCACGAGCTGGTGGCCCAGGGCATCGGGCCGGAAGTCCGGGTCGGCGTCGCGCTGCCCCGTGGCGATGGCCTGATCGTCGCCCTGCTGGCGGTGCTCAAGGCCGGGGGCGCCTACGTGCCGCTGGACAGCAGCTACCCGCGCGAGCGGCTGGCCTACCTGATGAAGGATTCCGGGCTCGCGTTGCTGCTGAGCGACTCGCAGCTGCTGCCCGCGCTGCCCGCCGACGCCGACCTCAAGGTGCTGGAACTCGACCGCCTCGACCTCTCGCAGCATCCGCGCCAGGCACCGGAAGTACAGGTCGACCCGCACCACCTGGCCTACGTGATCTACACCTCCGGTTCCACCGGACAGCCCAAGGGCGTGTGCGTCGCCCATGGCCCGTTGAGCATGCACTGCCAGGCGATCGGCGAGCGTTACGAGATGCGCGCCGACGACTGCGAATTCCACTTCATGTCCTTCGCCTTCGATGGCGCGCACGAGCGCTGGCTCACCAGCCTGACCCACGGCGGCTCGCTGCTGATCCGCGATGACAGCCTCTGGACCCCGGAGCAGACCTACCGTGCCATGCAGGCCGAAGGCGTGACCGTGGCGGCGTTCCCGCCCGTGTACCTGCAGCAACTGGCCGAGCACGCCGAGCGCGAGGGCAACCCGCCCCGGGTAAGGATCTACTGCTTCGGCGGCGACGCGGTGCCCACTGCCAGCTTCGAGCGGGTGAAGCGGGCGCTGGACCCCGACTTCATCATCAACGGCTATGGCCCGACCGAAACCGTGGTCACCCCGCTGATCTGGAAGGCCGGGCGGGACCAGCCATGCGGCGCGGCCTATGCCCCCATCGGCAGCCGCATCGGCGATCGCAGCACCTATGTGCTGGACGCCGACCTCAACCCCGTGCCCCAGGGCATGACCGGCGAGCTCTACCTCGGTGGCAGCGGTCTCGCGCGCGGCTACCTGAACCGCCCGGGCCTGACCGCCGAGCGCTTCGTCGCCGACCCCTTCGGCAGCGCGGGCGGCCTGCTCTACCGCACCGGCGACCGGGTGCGCCAGCGTGCCGATGGCACCTTCGACTACCTGGAACGCATCGACAACCAAGTGAAGATCCGCGGCTTCCGCATCGAGCTGGGCGAGATCGAGGCGAGCCTGCAGGCCCTGGAGGGCGTGCGCGAGGCGGTGGTGGTGGCCCAGGAAGGCGAGGCCGGCAGCGGCAAGCGCCTGGTGGGCTATGTCGTCGCCAGCGACGACTCGGCCGGTTTCGTCGAGGGCCTGCGCGAGCAGCTCAAGGCCAGCCTGCCGGCGCACATGGTGCCGTCCCACCTGATGCGCCTGGAGCGCCTGCCGCTGACGCCCAACGGCAAGCTCGACCGCAAGAACCTGCCCCGCCCGGACCTCAGCCAGCTGCAGCAGGCCTATGTGGCCCCGCAGAGCGAACTGCAACGGCAGTTGGCACGGATCTGGGAGGAGGTGCTCAAGCTGGAGAAGATCGGCCTGAACGATAACTTCTTCGAGCTCGGCGGTGATTCGATCATCTCCATCCAGGTGGTCAGCCGCGCGCGCCAGCTGGGCATCCGCCTCACCCCGAAAGACCTGTTCCAGCACCCGACCATCCAGGCGCTCGCCGGCGTGGCGCGCCAGGGCGAAGCGACCCTGGTCATCGACCAGGGGCCGGTGCGCGGCGAGTCGCCGCTGCTGCCGGTGCAGCGGATGTTCTTCGACAACGACATCCCCCAGCGCCATCACTGGAACCAGTCAGTGATGCTCAAGCCGACCCGCCCCCTGCAGCCGGAGGCGCTCGAACAGGCCCTGCAACGCCTGGTGGAGCACCATGACGGGCTGCGCCTGTCCTTCAGCGAAACCGAGGCGGGCTGGACGGCCCGCTACCAGGAGCCGCAGGCCCAGGGCGAAGCGCTGTTGCAACAGGCCCGGGTCGCCGACGCCCAGGCGCTGCATGAGCTGGGCAACGCCGTGCAGCGCAGCCTGGACCTGCAGCAGGGCCCCTTGCTGCGTGCGCTCCTGGCCACCCTCGATGACGGCAGCCAGCGCCTGCTGCTGGTCATCCATCATCTGGTGGTGGACGGCGTGTCGTGGCGCATCCTGTTCGAAGACCTGCAGCTCGCCTATCGCCGCATCGAAGGCGGCCAGGCGGTCGCGCTGCCGGCCAAGACCAGCTCCACCAGGGACTGGGCCGAGCAGTTGCAAGCCCACGCTCGGAGCAGCGCCATGCAGGCGGAGCTGGGTTATTGGCAGGCGCAACTGCAGGGCGCGTCCGTGTCCCTGCCATGCGACCACCCGCAAGGTTCCCTGACCCACCGCAGCGCCGTAGCGGTCCGTCGCCGTCTGGATGCCGGGCTGACCCGCCGCCTGCTGCAGGAGGCCCCGGCGGCCTATCGCACCCAGGTCAACGACCTGCTGCTGACGGCGCTGGCTCGTACCATCGCCCGCTGGACGGGCGAGGCGGGGGTGCTGGTCCAGCTCGAAGGGCACGGACGTGAAGACCTGTTCGATACCATCGACCTGACCCGCACCGTAGGCTGGTTCACCAGCGTGTTCCCGGCCCGGCTGAGCGCCGAGGGTGACCTCGGAGCCTCGCTCAAGGGCATCAAGGAACAGCTGCGGGCGATTCCCAACAAGGGGATCGGCTTCGGCGTGCTGGCCCATATGGGAGAACCCCAGGCCCGCGCCGCGCTGGGCCAGTTGCCCGTACCGCGCCTGACCTTCAACTACCTGGGGCAGTTCGACGGCAGCTTCGATGAGGCCGATGCCGCCCTGTTCGCCCCGACCGCGGAGTCGGGAGGCGAGGAGGTCGACCTGGAGGGGCCGCTGGGCAACCAGCTGGCCCTGGACAGCCAGGTATTCGGCGGCGAACTGGACCTCAGCTGGACCTTCAGCAGCGCGCTGTTCGAGGCCGACACCATCGAGCGCCTGGCCGATGACTACCTGAACGAGCTGCGTGCGTTGATCGAGCATTGCTGCGATGCCGCGAACCAGGGCGTGACCCCGTCCGACTTCCCCCTGGCCCGCCTGACGCAGGCCCAGCTCGACGCGCTGCCGGTGGCCGCTGCGGCCATCGACGACCTCTACCCGCTGTCACCGATGCAGCAGGGCATGCTGTTCCACTCGCTGTTCGAGCAGGCCCGCGGCAACTACGTCAACCAGACCCGCCTCGACATCGAGGGGCTGGAGCCCGCGCGCTTCCGCGCAGCCTGGCAGGCAGTACTGGACCGTCACGACATCCTGCGCACCGGGTTCTTCTGGCAGGGCGACCTCGAACAGCCGGTGCAACTGGTCTACCGCCAGCTCGACATCCCCTTCAGTCTGCTGGACTGGCGTGACCAGGCCGGCCTGGAGGCGACGCTCGATACCCTGGCCGAGGAAGAGCGCGCCCGTGGTTTCGAGTTGGACCAGGCGCCGCTGATGCGCCTGATCCTGGTGCGCACCGACGATGATCGCCACCACCTGATCTACACCAACCATCACATCCTCATGGACGGTTGGAGCAGCGCCCAGCTGTTCGCCGAGGTGCTGCAGCACTACGGCCAGGGCACGCTGCCTTCGGTCCCGGGCCGCTACGGCGACTACATCGCCTGGCTGCAGCGCCAGGACGCGGCCGCTGCAGAGGCCTTCTGGAGCCGCCAGCTGAGCGTGCTGGACGAGCCCGTGCGCCTGGCATCGGTCTTCCCGAGGCCGGATGCCCACGACGCGACGGCCGCCCATGGCCTGCATGGCATCCAGCTGGATGCCGGGCAGACCCGCCAGCTCGGCGCATTCGCGCGGGCCGCCAAGGTCACCGTCAACACCCTGGTACAGGCCGCCTGGCTGCTGCTCCTGCAGCGCCATACCGGCAAGGCGGGCGTGGTCTTCGGCGCCACCGTCGCCGGCCGCCCGGCGGACCTGCCCGGCAGCGAGCAGCAGATCGGCCTGTTCATCAACACCCTGCCGGTGGTCGCCAGCCCGCGCGGCGAACAGCGGCTGGTCGACTGGCTGCAGGCGCTGCAGGCCCAGAACCTGGCGCTGCGCGAGTTCGAGCACACCCCGCTGTTCGATATCCAGCGCTGGGCCGGGCAGGGCGGCGAAGCCCTGTTCGACAACATCCTGGTGTTCGAGAACTACCCGATCGCCGAGGCCCTGGAGCAGAGCGCTGCCCATGGCGTGCGTTTCGGCGCCGTGGACAGCCAGGAGCAGACCAACTACCCGCTGACCCTGATGGTCAGCCTCGGCGAGCGCCTTTCGGTGCAGTTCAGCTACCAGCGCGAGGCCTTCGCCCATGACGCCATCGAGCAACTGGGGCGCCATCTGGGCCGCCTGCTGCAGCAGATGCCCGACGCCGCCGAGCGGCCGCTGGGCGAGCTGAGACTGCTGGATGCGGCCGAGCACGAGCGTGTGGTCAGCGCGTGGAACGCCACCGGCGCCGACTACCCGCAGGCGCCCTGCATGCACCAGCTGTTCGAGGCCCGGGCCCGCGCCACGCCTGACGCCATCGCCCTGCGCTTCGATGGGCAGGCACTGAGCTACGGCCAGCTCAACCGCCAGGCCAACCACCTCGCGCACCGGCTCATCGGGCTCGGCGTGGTGCCGGACCAGCTCGTCGGCATCGCCCTGGAGCGTGGCGTCGAGATGGTGATCGGCCTGCTGGCCATCCTCAAGGCCGGCGGCGCCTACGTGCCGCTCGACCCGCAATATCCCCAGGACCGCCTCGCGCACATGGTGGAGGACAGCGGCCTGCAACTGCTGCTGACCCAGCCGGCCCTGGCCGGGCAGTTCGCCCTGCCGGCTGGCGTGCGCACGCTGCTGGTGGAGCCGGCGGCCAGCCTGGAGGAAAGCCCGGTCGACCCGCAGGTCGCGGTCGGTGGCGAGCACCTGTGCTACGCCATCTACACCTCCGGCTCCACCGGCAAGCCCAAGGGCGTGATGGTGCGTCACCAGGCCCTGGTCAACTTCGTCGCCAGCATGGTGCGGGAACCCGGCATCGAGGCGGCCGATCGGGTGTTGTCGCTGACCACCTTCTCCTTCGACATCTTCGGGCTGGAGCTCTATGGCCCGCTGTTCCAGGGCGCCTGCGTGGTGCTGGCGGACCGGCACAGCGCCCATGACCCGGAGCGCCTGCTGCAGCTCATCGAACAGCAGCGGGTCAGCGTCATCCAGGCCACGCCGTCCACCTGGCGCATGCTGCTGGACCACCCCCGCGCCGCGATCCTGGCCGGCCGCACCTTCCTCTGCGGAGGCGAGGCCCTGGCCGATGACCTGGCCCAGCGCATGCTGGCCCTGGGCGGTGCCGTGTGGAACCTCTATGGCCCCACCGAGACCACCATCTGGTCGGCGGCCCACCGGTTGACCCCGGAGCAGCCGCACCCCTGGCTGGGGCGGCCGATCGCCAACACTTCGCTGTTCATTCTCGACGGTGACTTCGCGCCGAATCCGGCGGGGGTGATCGGCGAGCTGTACATCGGTGGCGATGGCCTGGCCCGTGGCTACCACGACCGCCCGGCGCTGACCGCCGAACGCTTCCTGCCGGACCCGTTCGGCAACGGCACCCGCCTGTACCGCACCGGGGACCTGGCCAGGCACCGGGCCGACGGCGTGATCGAGTACCTCGGCCGCGTCGACCACCAGGTGAAGATCCGTGGCTTCCGCATCGAGCTGGGCGAGATCGAGGCGCAACTGCTCGCCCATCCGCTGATCCGCGAGGCGGCGGTCGTCGCCCAGGAAGGCCCGCTGGGCAGCCAACTGGTGGCCTACCTGGTGCCCCACGAGGCACTGGAGGCGGCGGAGCTGCGCAGCCCGCTCAAGGCGGCCCTGGCGTCGGCGCTGCCCGACTACATGATCCCCGCCCATTGGCTGGTGCTCGAACGCTTCCCCCTCACGCCCAACGGCAAGCTCGACCGCAAGAGCCTGCCCAGGCCGGACGGCAACCAGCTGCTGCGTGCCTACGTGGCGCCCGAGGGCGAGCTGGAGCGGCGCGTGGCCGACATCTGGCGGGACGTGCTCAAGCTGGAGCGCGTCGGCCGCGACGACAACTTCTTCGAACTCGGTGGGCATTCACTGTTGGCGACCCAAGCGACCGCACGGCTACAGATGGAGCAGGGGGCTGCCGTGCCCCTCGACCTGCTTTTCAGAACCTCATCCCTGTCCGAATACGCGCAGCAGCTGGCGGAACACCTGACGCCTCACTCCAGCGACGACCTGAATGAGATGCACGACTTTCTCGCGGACCTGGAGGCCCTCTGACATGACCCCGCTCGACAACCTCTCCCTGGTCCAGCGTTTCATCCGCCTGCCGCTGGCACAGCGCCAGGCCTTCCTGGACAAGCTGCGCAGCAAGAACATGAGCTTCTCGGCGCTGCCGATACCGGTGACGCGCCACGAGTTCCCCTCGCTGGAGCTGTCCTACGCCCAGGAGCGCCAATGGTTCCTCTGGCGCCTGGACCCCGAGAGCGCCGCCTACAACATGCCCACCGCCCTGAGGCTGCGGGGTGCCCTGGATATCGAGGCGCTGCAACGCAGCGTCGACGGCCTGCTCGAACGCCACGAGGTCCTGCGCACGGTGTTCGTCGAGGACGGGCAGGGCCTGCGCCAGGTGGTGGTCGAGGCCGGCCGCCTGGCGATCGAGGTCCAGGCCCTCGAAGGCGCTGTCGACGAGGGGGCGATCAAGGCGTTCGTCGATGACGAAGTCGCCCGCCCGTTCGACCTGCAGCGGGGGCCGCTGGTGCGGCTGAAGCTGCTGAGGCTGGCCCAGGACGACCATGTGCTGGTCCTCACCCTGCACCACATCGTTTCCGACGGCGCCTCCTCGCAGGTGATGGTCGAAGACCTGATCGAGCTCTATCTCGCCCATGCCAGCGGTCGCGCAGCGGTGCTGGCGCCGCTGCCGATCCAGTATGCGGACTACGCGATCTGGCAGCGGAAGTGGATGGAAGCCGGCGAGCAGCAACGCCAGTTGGCCTACTGGACCGAACGGCTGGGCGATGCCGGCAGCGTGCTGTCGCTGCCCGCCGACCGTGCCCGACCGCTGGTCCAGAGCCACCGCGGTGCGCGCCTGGACCTGCAGCTGGAAACCGCGCTGGCCTCGGCGTTGCGCGAACTGGCCCAGCGCCAGGGGCTGACCCTGTTCATGGTGCTGCTGGCATCGTTCCAGGCCCTGCTGCACCGCTACAGCGGGCAGGCGAACATCCGCTTCGGGGTGCCGATCGCCAACCGCAACCGCGTGGAGACCGAACGCCTGATCGGCTTCTTCGTCAACACCCAGGTGCTGGATGCGGATATCCGCGGCGACATGCCTTTCACCGATCTGCTGGCGCAGGTCAAACAGGCCGCCCTGGGTGCGCAGGCGCATCAGGACCTGCCGTTCGAACAGGTGGTGCAGGCCCTGGCTCCCGAGCGTCAGCTCAGCCATGGCCCGCTGTTCCAGGTGATGTTCAACCACCAGACCGATGCGGCGGGCCAAGCCCTGCAACTGCCGGGCCTGAGGGTGGAGAGCCTGGACTGGAACTCCCACACCGCCCAGTTCGACCTGACCCTGGACACCCTTGAAACAGCCGGCGAACTCACCGCCTCGCTGACCTACGCCACCGACCTGTTCGATGCGGGCACCGTCTCGCGCCTGGCCGACCATTGGCTCAACCTGCTGCGCGGCATCGTTGCCGACCCGCAGTGCCGCGTCGGCGAACTGCCGCTGCTCAATGCCGAGGAGCGCCAGGCGAACCTGCAGCAGTGGAACCCGGCGGCCCGTGATTTCGACGTCACCCAATGCGCCCACCAGCGCATCGCCGAGCAGGCGCGCCTGCGCCCGGAGGCCATTGCCCTGCGCTTCGACGCACAGACCCTGAGCTATGGCGAACTCGATGCCTGGGCCAACCGCCTGGCGCACCAGCTGATCGAGTGTGGTGTGGGCCCGGATGTGCGGGTGGGTCTCGCTGTCGAGCGCAGCTTGGAGATGGTGGTGGGCCTGTTGGCGATCCTCAAGGCCGGTGGCGCCTACGTGCCGCTGGACCCGAGCTACCCCGAGGACCGCCTGGCCTACATGATCGAGGACAGCGGTATCCGCCTGCTGCTGACCCAGCCGGCCTTGCTGCAGAGCCTGCCGATCCCGGCGAAGGTAGAGGCGCTGATGCTGGAGGGCGCGGCGGGTTATCCCGAGCACGAGCCGCCTGTGGTGATGTCGCCGGCCAACCTGGCTTATGTGATCTACACCTCCGGCTCCACCGGCAAGCCGAAAGGCACGTTGCTGCCCCACAGCAACCTCATGCGTCTGTTCCAGGCCACCGAAGGCTGGTTCGACTTCGGCCCCCGGGACGTCTGGTCGCTGTTCCACTCCTATGCCTTCGATTTCTCGGTCTGGGAAATCTTCGGCGCGCTGCTCTACGGCGGCGAGCTGGTGATCGTGCCCCATGACGTGAGTCGCTCGCCGCAGGACTTCCACGCGCTGCTGGTGAATGCCAGCGTCACCGTGCTCAACCAGACGCCGTCGGCCTTCAAGCCGCTGATGCAGATCGCCTGCGCCGCCCAGGATGAGCTGGCGCTGCGCTACGTGGTGTTCGGTGGCGAGGCCCTGGACGTGCACAGCCTGCGCCCCTGGTTCGAGCGCTTCGGCGATACCGCGCCGCAACTGATCAACATGTACGGCATTACCGAGACCACGGTGCACGTCACCTACCGACCGCTGTCCCTGGCGGACCTGGAACATGACGCCAGCAGCCCCATCGGCGAGCCGATCCCGGACCTGTCCTGGTACCTGCTCGACGGCGAGCTCAATCCCGTGCCCCGTGGCTGCATCGGTGAGCTCTATGTAGGTCGCGCCGGCCTGGCGCGGGGCTACCTGAACCGTGGCGACCTGACCGCACAGCGTTTCATCCCCGACCCCTTCGGCGAGCCCGGTGCGCGCCTGTACCGCACCGGCGACCTGGCCCAGTACCGCAGCGACGGCGTCATCCAGTACGTGGGGCGCATCGACCACCAGGTGAAGATCCGTGGTTTCCGCATCGAGCTGGGCGAAATCGAGGCGCGCCTGGCTGCACTGGATGCCGTGCGCGAGGCCGTGGTGCTGGCCCATGAAGGGCCGACCGGCACGCAACTGGTGGGCTATGTGCTGCCAGCGAGTCCGCTGGAGGATGCCGCAGCACTGCGCGACGCCCTGAGAACCGAGTTGAAGGCCGAGCTGCCGGACTACATGGTGCCGACGCACCTGCTGTTCGTGGAGCACTGGCCGCTGACCGCCAACGGCAAGCTGGATCGCAAGGCGCTGCCGCAGCCGGACGCGAGCCAGGCGCAGCAGCACTACGTGGCGCCGCAAAGCGAGCTGGAGCAGCGCCTGGCGCTGATCTGGCAGGACGTGCTCAAGCTGGAGCGGGTAGGGCTCAACGACAACTTCTTCGAGCTGGGCGGGCACTCGTTGCTGGCCACCCAGATGGTGTCGCGGATTCGCCAGGAGCTGGGGCTCGACCTGCAGCTGCGCCAACTTTTCGAGAATGCCGACTTCAAGGCCTGCGTGACGGTGCTGGAACAGTCCGCAGGTGTGCAGACCCCGTCCATTCCACGGGTGGATCGTGGGCAGAGCCTGCCGCTGTCCTATGCCCAGCAGCGCCAGTGGTTCCTCTGGCAGATGGAGCCGGGCAGCGCCGCCTACCACATTCCTGCAGCGCTGCGGATCGAGGGCGAGCTCGACATCGAGGCATTGCAACGGGCCTTCGCGGACCTGGTGCAGCGTCACGAAAGCCTGCGCACCACCTTCGTCCAGAGTGATGGACAGGCCCGTCAACTGATCCACCCCGACCTGCCGCTGGTGCTGTCACCCGAGGTGGAAGAGGGCGCAGACGAGGCGTACATCCGCGCCTTCGTGCAGAAGCAGGTCAGCGAACCCTTCGACCTCGAAAAGGGCCCGCTGCTGCGGGTCGGCCTGCTGCGCATCGCCCCGCAGGAACATGTGATGGTGCTGACCCAGCACCACATCGTCTCCGATGGCTGGTCGATGCAACTGCTGGTGCAGGAGCTGATGGACGGCTATGCGGCCCATGGCCAGGGCCTGGCAGTGCGTCAGGACGCCTTGCCCATCCAGTACGCGGACTATGCCGCCTGGCAACGCCAGTGGATGGAGGCGGGCGAGCGCGAGCGCCAGCTGGCCTACTGGACCGCCGCCCTGGGCGACGAGCACCCGTTGCTGGAGCTGCCCACCGACCGCCCACGCCCGGCCCAGCAGAGTTTCGCCGGTGCCCGCCTGGCCATCGAGCTGCCGCCGACATTGGCCGGGCAACTCGCCCAGCTGGCGCAGCGCGAGGAAGTGACCCTGTTCATGGTGCTGCTGGCCTCGTTCCAGGCGCTGCTGCACCGCTACAGCGGGCAGGCGGATATCCGCATCGGCGTGCCGATCGCCAACCGCAACCGCGTGGAGACCGAGCGCCTGATCGGCTTCTTCGTCAACACCCAGGTGCTCAGGGCCCAGGTCGATGGGCAGGTGCGCTTCGCCGATCTGCTCGGGCAGGTCCGGGATGCGGCGCTGGGCGCGGAAGCGCACCAGGACCTGCCCTTCGAACAGTTGGTGGATGCCCTGCGCCCGGAGCGCAGCCTGAGTCACAGCCCGCTGTTCCAGGTGCTCTACAACCACCAGAGCGCCGGTCGTGAGCCGCTGCCGTCGCTTCCCGGGTTGACGCTGAAAGCGCAGGACTGGGACAGCCACACCGCCCAGTTCGACCTGACCCTGGACACCCTGGAAGCCGCCGGCGAACTCACCGCCTCGCTGACCTACGCCACCGACCTGTTCGATGCGGGCACCGTCTCGCGCCTGGCCGACCATTGGCTCAACCTGCTGCGCGGCATCGTTGCCGACCCGCAGTGCCGCGTCGGCGAACTGCCGCTGCTCAATCGACGTCACCCAATGCGCCCACCAGCGCATCGCCGAGCAGGCGCGCCTGCGCCCGGAGGCCATTGCCCTGCGCTTCGAGGCACAGACCCTGAGCTATGGCGAACTCGATGCCTGGGCCAACCGCCTGGCGCACCAGCTGATCGAGCGTGGCGTGGGCCCGGATGTGCGGGTGGGCCTCGCTGTCGAGCGCAGCTTGGAGATGGTGGTGGGCCTGCTGGCGATCCTCAAGGCTGGTGGCGCCTACGTGCCGCTGGACCCGAGCTACCCCGAGGACCGCCTGGCCTACATGATCGAGGACAGCGGTATCCGCCTGCTGCTGACCCAGCCGGCCTTGCTGCAGAACCTGCCGATCCCGGCGAAGGTAGAGGCGCTGATGCTGGAGGGCGCGGCGGGTTATCCCGAGCACGAGCCGCAGGTGGCGATGTCGCCGGCCAACCTGGCCTACGTGATCTACACCTCCGGCTCCACCGGCAAGCCGAAAGGCACGCTGCTGCCCCACAGCAACCTCATGCGGCTGTTCCAGGCCACGGAAGGCTGGTTCGACTTCGGCCCCCGGGACGTCTGGTCGCTGTTCCACTCCTATGCCTTCGATTTCTCGGTCTGGGAAATCTTTGGCGCGCTGCTCTACGGCGGCGAGCTGGTGATCGTGCCCCACGATGTGAGCCGTTCGCCGCAGGACTTCCACGCGCTGCTGGTGAGCACCGGTGTCACCGTGCTCAACCAGACGCCCTCGGCCTTCAAGCCGCTGATGCAGGTGGCCTGCGCCGATTCGCGCCCCTTGGCACTGCGCTACGTGGTGTTCGGTGGCGAGGCCCTGGACGTGCACAGCCTGCGTCCCTGGTTCGAGCGCTTCGGCGATACCGCGCCGCAACTGATCAACATGTACGGCATCACCGAGACCACGGTGCACGTCACCTACCGGCCGCTGTCCCTGGCGGACCTGGAGCATGACGCCAGCAGCCCCATTGGCGAGCCGATCCCGGACCTGTCCTGGTACCTGCTCGACGGCGAGCTCAATCCCGTGCCCCGTGGCTGCATCGGTGAGCTCTATGTAGGTCGCGCCGGCCTGGCGCGGGGCTACCTGAACCGTGGCGACCTGACCGCACAGCGTTTCATCCCCGACCCCTTCGGCGAGCCCGGTGCGCGCCTGTACCGCACCGGCGACCTGGCCCAGTACCGCAGCGACGGCGTCATCCAATACGTGGGGCGCATCGATCACCAGGTGAAGATCCGTGGTTTCCGCATCGAACTGGGCGAAATCGAGGCGCGCCTGGCGGCGCTGGACGCTGTGCGCGAGGCCGCGGTGCTGGCCCATGAAGGGCCGACCGGCACGCAACTGGTGGGCTACGTGCTGCCAGCGAGTCCGCTGGAGGATGCCGGCGTATTGCGCGACGCCCTGAAAGCCGAGCTGAAGGCCGAATTGCCGGACTACATGGTGCCGACGCACCTGCTGTTCGTGGAGCACTGGCCGCTGACCGCCAACGGCAAGCTGGACCGCAAGGCGCTGCCGCAACCGGACGTGAGCCAGGTGCAGCAGCACTATGTGGCGCCGCAGAGCGAGCTGGAGCAGCGCCTGGCGGTGATCTGGCAGGACGTGCTGAAGCTGGAGCGGGTAGGGCTCAACGACAACTTCTTCGAGCTGGGCGGCGACTCGATCATTTCCATCCAGGTGGTGAGCCGCGCCCGTCAGGACGGTATCCGCATCACGCCCAAGGACCTGTTCCAGCACCAGACCGTCCAGGCACTGGCCGGCGTTGCGCAGGTGGGCGACGAGGCATTCGTCCTGGACCAGGGGCCGGTCCTGGGCAGCACGCCCTTGCTGCCGATCCAGCACGCCTTCTTCGCCGAGCCCATCCCCGAACGCCATCACTACAACCAGTCGGTGTTGCTGGCCCCGGCCAGCCCGTTGCAGCCCGGGGTGCTGGAGCAGGCCCTGCGCAGCCTGGTCAGGCATCACGATGCCCTGCGCCTGAGCTTCGTCGAGGGCGTGGAAGGCTGGGAAGCGACCCACCGTGACCTCGACCGCCAGGAACAGGACTGGGCACACGCCAGCCTGCTCTGGGAGGCCGGCGTCGCGGACGCCGCCGCCCTGGAGGCGTTGCTCGAGCGGGCCCAGCGCAGCCTGGACCTGCAGGACGGCCCGCTGCTGCGCGCGGTGCTGGCCACCCTGGCGGACGGCAGCCAGCGCCTGCAGCTGGTGGTCCACCACCTGGCGATCGATGGCGTCTCCTGGCGCATCCTCTTCGACGACCTGCAGACCGCCTACCGCCAAGTGCAGGGCGGCGAGCCGGTACGGCTGCCGTCCAAGACCAGCTCGGTCAAGGCGTTCGCCGAGCAGATGCAGCGCCATGCCCGCAGCGAAGCCTTGCAACGGCAGCTGGGGTTCTGGCAGGAGCACCTGCAGGACGCTTGCGCCGAGCTGCCCTGCGAGCGCCCCGATGCCCCCCGTGAAGCGCGCCTGGCGCGCACCCTGTTCACCCAGCTGGATCGCGAGGCGACCCGTCGCCTGTTGCAGGAGGCCCCCAAGGCCTACCGCACCCAGGTCAACGACCTGCTGCTGACCGCCCTGGCACGGGTGATCTGCCGCTGGACCGGGCAGCCGAACACCCTCATCCAGCTGGAAGGCCATGGCCGTGAGGAGCTGTTCCCCAACATCGACCTGACCCGCACCCTCGGCTGGTTCACCAGCCTGTTCCCGGTGAAGCTCACGCCGGCAGATGCCCTGGCGGCGTCGATCAAGGCGATCAAGGAGCAGCTGCGGGCCGTTCCCGACAAGGGCACGGGCTTCGGCGCGCTGCGCTACCTGGGGGACGATGGCGCCCGTGAAGTGCTGCGGGCATTGCCCGAGCCGCGCCTGACCTTCAACTACCTCGGCCAGTTCGACGGCAGCTTCGACGACAGCCAGGCGGCACTGTTCCGCCCGGCCCGCGAGGGTTCGGGCGCCGACCACAGCCCGCTGGCGCCCCTGGGCAACTGGCTGAGCCTCAACGGCCAGGTGTACGACGGCGAGCTGAGCCTGGGCTGGACCTTCAGCCGCGAGCAGTTCGACGAGCGGACGATCCAGCGACTGGCCGATGACTATGCCGCCGAGCTGGAGCAGCTGATCGAACACTGCGCCCAGCCGATCAACCAGGGCGTGACGCCCTCGGACTTCCCCCTGGCCGGGCTTGGCCAGGGGCAGCTGGATGCGCTGCCGGTCTGCGCCCGCGAGGTCGACGACCTCTACCCGCTGACGCCGATGCAGCAGGGCATGCTGTTCCACAGCCTGTATGAGCCGGGCACCGGCCACTACATCAACCAGATGCGCCTGGACATGCAGGGGCTCGACCCCGAGCGTTTCCAGCGGGCCTGGCAGGAAGCCGTGGAAGCCCACGACATCCTGCGCAGCCGGTTCATCTGGGAGGGTGGTCTGGAGCGGCCGCTGCAGGTCGTCCAGCGCCAGGTCGAGGTGCCCTTCGCACGGCACGACTGGCGTGGCCGCGATGACCTGACCACCGCGCTCGATGCCTTGGCGACCGCCGAACTCGAGCAGGGCTTCGACCTGGCCCGTGCGCCCTTGCTGCGCCTGGCCCTGGTGCAGGTCGGCGAAGGCGCCTGGCACCTGGTCTACACCCACCACCACATCCTCATGGATGGCTGGAGCAATTCGCAGCTGCTCGGCGAGGTGCTGCAGCGCTATGCGGGGCAGCAGGTGGTGCGCCAGGGCGGGCGCTACCGCGACTACATCGCCTGGCTGGCGGGCCGCGACCCCGTGGCCAGCGAAGCCTTCTGGCGTGGCCAACTGGCGGCCCTCGACGCACCCACCCGCCTGGCCGGGCAGGACAACCCGCGTGCTCCCCTGGTCGATGGGCCCAGCCACGGCAGCTTCCACCGCTCGCTTTCGCGGGAGGAATGCCAGCGCCTGGGCGAGTTCGCCCGGCAGCAGAAGGTCACGCTCAATACCCTGGTGCAGGCCGCCTGGCTGTTGCTGCTGCAACGCCATACGGGGCAGGACGGCGTGGCGTTCGGCGCCACCGTGGCCGGTCGCCCGGCCGAACTGCGGGGCATACAGGAGCAGATCGGCCTGTTCATCAACACCTTGCCGGTGATCGCCAACCCGCGTCCCGAGCAACCCCTCGTCGACCTGCTGCAGGCGTTGCAGGCGCAGAACCTGGCGCTGCGCGAGCACGAGCACACGCCGCTGTACGACATCCAGCGCTGGGCGGGGCAGGGCGGGGACGGCCTGTTCGACACCTTGCTGGTGTTCGAGAACTACCCGGTCTCCCAGGCGCTGCAGGACAGCGCACCGGACGGGCTCGGCTTCGGCGCCCTGGGCAACCGGGAACAAACTAATTTCCCGCTGACCCTAGCCGTTCATCTGAGTGACACCCTCAACCTGCACTTCACCTATGCCAGCGCTTGCTATTCCCGCGAATCGATCCAGGGCCTCGGTGACCAGATGGTGCACCTGCTGATGCAGATGCCCGGTTCGAACGCCCAGCGTCGTCTCGGCGAGTTCGGCCTGCTGGACGCGCCGATGCACACCCGCGTGGTGGAACAGTGGAACGCCACCGAGACCGCGCCTCGGGAAGCGCGCCAGGTGCACCAGTGGGTAGCCTTCCAGGCACAGCGCCAGCCCCAGGCCGTGGCCGTGCTGGCAGAGGGGCAGAGCCTCACCTACGGGCAGCTCAACGCCCAAGCCAACCGCCTGGCGCACCTGCTGATCGAACGCGGCGTGGGCCCCGATGTGCTGGTGGGGCTCGCCTTGCAGCGAGGGCCGCTGATGGTGGTCGGGCTGCTGGCGATCCTCAAGGCCGGTGGCGCCTATGTGCCCCTGGACCCGGCCTACCCGCAGGACCGCCTGGCCTACATGGTCGAGGACAGTGGCATCGCCCTGCTGCTCAGCGAGCGCGCCTTGGAGGCGCGGTTCGCCGACAGCGGCGTGAGCTGCCTGGCGCTGGACGGCCTGGACGAAGCGCTGGCCAGCCGCGCCGAGCGCGACCCGGCGGTTTCGCCGGACGGGCAGAACCTGGCCTATGTGATCTACACCTCCGGTTCCACCGGGCGCCCCAAGGGCGTCGGCATCCGCCACGGCGCACTGAGCAACCACATGGCGTGGATGCAGGACCGCCTGGCGCTGCAGGCCGAGGATCGCGTGCTGCAGAAGACCGCGATCAGCTTCGACGCCTCGGTCTGGGAGTTCTGGCTGCCGTTGATGAGCGGTGCGCAGCTGGTCCTGGCGAGCCCGGACCTGAACCTCGACCTGACCCGTCTCTGGGCCGAGGTGGCGCGCTGGCGGATCAGCGTCCTGCAGCTCGCCCCCTCGCTGCTGCAGGCCCTGCTGCCCCTTGCCCGGCGCGAGCAGCTGGCCACCCTGCGCCTGTTGCTCTGCGGCGGCGAGGCCCTGGGCCAGCACCTGGCGGACCAGGCAATGGCGCTGTTCGACGGTGAACTGCACAACCTCTACGGGCCGACGGAAGCCACCATCGACAGCACCAGCCACCTCGTGGCAGCCGCCGAGGGTGACGAGCGTCGCACGGTCCCTATCGGCCGCCCGCTGGGCAACGTGCGCACCTATGTTCTCGACTGCGCGCTGCAGCCCTGTGCCATCGGCGCCGTCGGCGAGCTGTACATCGCCGGCGATTCGCTCGCCCGTGGTTATCACCAGCGACCGGCGCTGACGGCCGAGCGTTTCATCCCCGACCCCTTCGCCCGCAGCGATCGCGAGGGCGGGCGGCTGTACCGCACCGGGGACCTGGTGCGCTACGCCGCAGACGGCGTGATCGAGTACATCGGGCGCATCGACCACCAGGTCAAGGTCCGTGGCCTGCGCATCGAACTCGGCGAGATCGAGGCCCGCCTGCGGGCCCAGCCGGAGGTGCGCGAGGCCGTGGTCCTGGCCCCGGACGGCCAGACCCTGGTGGCCTATGTGGTCGCCGAGGAAGGTGCGCTGGAGCCGGCCGAAGCGCTGCTCGGCGAACGCCTGAAGGCGCGCCTGGCCGATCACCTGCCGGACTTCATGGTGCCCGGCCAGGTGGTCTTCCTGGACCGCCTGCCGCTGACCACCAACGGCAAGCTGGATCGCAAGGCACTGCCGGCTCCGGATGCCCGCCCGTTGCAGGTGGCCTACGTGGCGCCTGGCAGCGAGCTGGAGATGAAGGTCGCCGCCATCTGGCAGGACGTGCTGAAGCTCGATCAGGTCGGGCTCGGCGACGATTTCTTCGAACTGGGTGGGCATTCGTTGCTGGCGGTGAACGTGGTTTCGCGCTTGCAACTGGAGCTGGGCATGAGCCTCACCCCGCAATTGATATTCCAGCACCCGGTACTGGGGGACTTCGTCGCCCAGCTGCAACGGACCGGGGCGCCAACGAGCACATCGACATTCAGCAGGCTCGAGGCCCTGCTCGATGAAATGGAGGAGGTTTGATGGACAACACGGTTGCTTTACGCATCGCCAGGCGCTTCATCACGTTGCCACTGGAGAAGCGCAGGCAGTACCTGCAGAAGATGCGTGAAGAAAACGTGTCGCCGGCGAACCTGCCGATCCCGCCGGTAAGCGATGCGTTCGACAGCCTGCCGCTGTCCTTCGCCCAGGAGCGCCAATGGTTCCTCTGGCAGCTCGACCCGGACAGCACCGCCTACCACATGCCCACGGCCCTGCGCCTGCAGGGCGTGCTGGATGTGGCGGCGCTGGAGCGCAGTTTCAACGCCCTGATCGCGCGGCACGACAGCCTGCGCACCACCTTCGTCCAGGACGGTGAGGCGACCTTCCAGCGGATCGGCTCGCCGGCACCGCTGACGCTGGCGGCCGAGCCCCTGGCGCAGGTGCCGGATGCCCAGCAGCTGCGCCAGCTGATCGAGGAACAGACCGAGCAGCTCTTCGACCTGCAGAACGGGCCGCTGCTGCGCGTCCGCCTGTTGCGCCTGGCCGATGACGATCACCTGTTGATCGTGGTGCTGCACCACATCGTCTCCGATGGCTGGTCGATGCAGGTCATGGTGGAGGAGCTGGTCACCTTCTATGCCGGCTTCAGCCGTGGGCAGGTGCCCGAGTTGCCGCCGCTGCCGATCCAGTATGTCGACTACGCCATCTGGCAGCGGCACTGGATGGAGGCGGGCGAGCGAGAGCGGCAGTTGGAGTACTGGACGGGCCTGCTCGGCGGGCGGCAGCCGGTGCTGGAACTGCCCACCGATTTCCCGCGCCCGGCGGTAATGAGCTACCGCGGCGCGCGCCTGGAGGTCGGGCTGGACGACGGCCTGTCATCCGGGTTGAAGCAGATGGCCCAGCGTGAGGGCGTCAGCCTGTTCATGCTGCTCCTGGCGTCCTTCCAGGCCCTGTTGCACCGCTATAGCGGGCAGGACGACATCCGCGTCGGCGTGCCCACCGCGAACCGCAACCGGGTGGAGACCGAGCGCCTGATCGGCTTCTTCGTCAACACCCAGGTCCTGCGCAGCGAGGTCGACGGCCAGGCGCCGTTCCGCGCGCTGCTGCAGGACGTCAAGCAGGCGGCGCTGGAGGCCCAGGCCCACCAGGACCTGCCGTTCGAACAATTGGTGGAGGCGCTTCAGCCGGAGCGCAACCTCAGCCATACGCCGCTGTTCCAGGTGCTGTTCAACCACCAGACGGAGGGCCCTGCACGCGGAGCGCCGGTGGGTGGGCTGCGGGTCGAGGGGCTGCAGGGCGAGACCCGCACGACGTCGTTCGACCTGACCCTGGAGACGCTCGAACATCCCGACGGCATCAGCGCCTCCATGACCTACGCCACCGACCTGTTCTGCGCCGCCACGGTGGAGCGTATGGCCGGCCATTGGCTGAACCTGCTGCGCGGCATCCTGGCCAGGCCGGAGCAGGCCGTCGGCGAGCTTCCGCTGCTGGATGCGAGCCAGCAGCAGGCGATGCTGGTGGAGCTGAACGACACGGCGGTTGCGCTTCCGGAGGCGCGTTTCGTCCATGAACTGTTCCAGGCCCAGGTGGCGCGTGATCCCGACGCCATCGCCCTGGTGATCGGTGGGGAACGACTGGGCTACGCCGATCTCAACCGCCGCGCCAATCGCCTGGCCGGCCGACTGGTCGAGCTGGGCGTGGGGCCGGACGTGCTGGTGGGGCTCTCGGTGGAGCGCAGCGTGGACATGCTGGTGGGGCTGCTCGCCATCATCAAGGCCGGCGGCGCCTACCTGCCGCTGGACCCGGCGTTCCCCGAGGACCGCCTGGCCTACATGATCGAGGACAGCGGCATCGAGCTGCTGCTGACCCAGCGCGCGCTGGCCGAACGCCTGCCGGTACCGGCGACGGTGCGGGCACTGCTGCTGGACGAGCTGGGCGACTCGCTGGATGCCTTCCCCGGCGCTGACCTGCCGACCCGGCTCGAGCCGGAAAACCTCGCCTACACCATCTACACATCAGGCTCCACCGGGCGCCCCAAGGGCGTGATGGTGCGCCATGGCGCGCTGACCAACTTCGTCGCCAGCATGGCCCGCGTACCGGGCGTCGTGGCCAGGGACCGGGTGCTGTCGCTGACCACCTTCTCCTTCGACATCTTCGGCCTGGAGATCTACGTGCCGCTGATGGTCGGCGCGCGCATCGTGCTGAGTGGGCCCGAGGTCGCCCAGGACCCCTACGCGGTACTGGACCTGGTGGAACGCGAGCAGGTGAACGTGCTGCAGGCGACGCCTTCGTCCTGGCGCATGCTGCTGGACAACGAGCGGGCGGAGGTCCTGCGTGGCTGCACCTTCCTCTGTGGCGGCGAGGCGCTGCCGCGCGAGCTGGCGGCCCGCATGCTGGCGTTGGGCGGCGAGGTGTGGAACCTCTACGGGCCGACCGAGACCACCATCTGGTCGGCCATCCACGGTCTGGGCGAAGAGGCGCCCGAGCCCTGGCTCGGGCGTCCCATCGACAACACCGCGCTCTATGTGGTCGGTGCCGACCTGGCCCCCGTGCCCCATGGCGTGGCCGGTGAATTGCTGATCGCCGGCGACGGCCTCGCGCGCGGTTACTTCCAGCGCCCGGGGCTGACCGCTGAACGCTTCATTCCCAATCCCTTCAAGGCTGGGGAGCGCCTGTACCGTACCGGCGACCTGGCCCGTATCCGTGCCGACGGCATCATCGAGTACCTGGGCCGCATCGACCACCAGGTGAAGATCCGTGGCTTCCGCATCGAGCTGGGCGAAATCGAGGCGCGTCTGCAGGAGCAGGACGAGGTACGCGAGGTCGCCGTGGTGGCGCAGGACGCCCCGGGCGGCCAGGTGCTGGTGGCCTACGTCGTGCCCCGCGACCTGCCGGCTGCCGAAGATGCCGACGCCCAGGCCCGGCTGCGTGACGGCCTCAACGACCGCCTGCGCCTTAAACTGCCGGACTACATGGTGCCCGCGTACACGGTGCTGCTGGAGCGCTTCCCCCTCACGCCCAACGGCAAGCTGGACCGCAAGCAACTGCCCAGGCCCGATGCGCGGCAATGGCAGAAGGCCTATGTGGCGCCGCGCACCGAACTGGAGCGGACCATCGCCGAGGTCTGGGCGCAGGTGCTCCGTGTCGACCGGGTCGGCGTGCACGACAGCTTCTTCGAACTGGGCGGGCATTCGCTGCTCGCCACCCAGGTCATGGCGCGCCTGCGCCAGGCACTGCAGGCCCAGGTACCGCTGCGCCTGCTCTTCGCCCACCCCACGCTCGATGCCCTGGCGCGTGCCCTGGAAGAGGACATGCAGCCGGTCGAGCAGCCGATCCCGCGGGTTTCCCGGGAGCAGCCGCTGGAACTTTCCCATGCCCAGCAACGGCAATGGATACTCTGGCAGCTGGAGCCCACCAGCAGCGCCTATCACATCCCGGCGGCCCTGCGCCTTCGCGGCGCCCTGGACCTGCCCGCGCTGGAGCGCAGCTTCGCCGCCCTGGTCGCGCGCCATGAAAGCCTGCGCACCACGTTCGTGCTGGACGGCGAGCGGCCCCTGCAGGTGATCCACCCGGCTGCACCGGTGGTGATCGAGGTCGAGGCGCTGGCCGCCGACGCCAGCGACGAGGTGATACGGGCGGCGGTGGAGACCGAGACCCGGCGCCTGTTCGACCTGCAGGCCGGCCCGCTGCTGAGGGTGAAGCTGTTGCGGCTGGCCGAGGACGACCATGTCCTGGTGCTCACCCTGCACCACATCGTTTCCGATGCCTGGTCGATGCGCGTGATGATCGACGAGACGCTGAAACTCTATGCCGGCTACAGCCAGGGCCAGCCCGTGGCGCTGCCGGAGCTGCCGATCCAGTACGCCGACTATGGCCACTGGCAGCGGCGCTGGCTGGAGGAGGGCGAGCAGGCCCGCCAGCTGGCCTATTGGAGCGCGCAACTGGGCGGCGAGCAGCCCGTCCTGGAGTTGCCGACGGACCGGCCGCGCCCGGCACAGCAGAGCTATCGCGGGGCGCGCATCGCCATCGCCCTGGAGCCGAGCCTGGCGGTTGCCCTCAAGCAACTGGCGCAGCGTGAGAACTGCAGCCTGTTCATGGTGCTGCTGGCCTCCTTCCAGGTGCTGCTGCACCGCTTCAGCGGGCAGGGTGACATCCGCGTCGGCGTGCCGATCGCCAACCGCAACCGTCTGGAGACCGAAGGCCTGATCGGCTTCTTCGTCAACACCCAGGTACTCAAGGCCCAGGTCGACGGCCACGCGCCCTTCGCGACGCTGCTGCGCCAGGTACGCCAGACCGCCCAGCAGGCCCAGGCGCACCAGGACCTGCCCTTCGAACAATTGGTGGAGGCGCTGCAGCCGGCGCGCAACCTGAGCCACAGCCCGCTGTTCCAGGTGATGTTCAACCACGGCGGCGAGGTGCAGCGCGAGGTCACGTCCCTGGCCGGCCTGGCGCTGGAAGAGCTCAGCTGGGATGCCGGCACCGCGCAGTTCGACCTGACGCTGGACACCTTCGAGTACGAGGCGGGCCTTTCCGCCGCGCTGTCCTACGCGACCGACCTGTTCGATCGCGCCACCGTGGAGCGCATGGCGCAGCACTGGCTGAACCTGCTGCGCGGCATCGTCGCCAGCCCCAGCCAGGCCGTCGGCGAGCTGCCGCTGCTGGACGCCGGGCAGCGTCATCACATGCTCTACGAGTGGAACCGCACCGGCGCCCACTACCCGAACCACCAGCCGGTCCATCGCCTGATCGAGGCGCAGGTGGCGGCGAACCCCGCAGCCTGTGCGCTGGTCTTCGCCGGCCAGGCCCTCAGCTACGGCGAGCTCAATGCGCGGGCCAACCGCTGGGCGCACCGCCTGATCGAACAGGGCGTGTCCGCCGACACCCTGGTGGGGATCTCGGTGCACCGCAGCCTGGAGATGGTCGTGGGCCTGCTGGCCATCCTCAAGGCCGGTGGCGCCTATGTGCCGCTGGACCCGGAATACCCCCGCGAACGCTTGGCTTACATGATCGAGGACAGCGGCATCGAGCTGCTGCTGACCCAGGCCGGGCTGCAGGAACAGCTGCCGATACCCGGTGGCGTGAAGACCTTGTTGCTGGACGATGGCGAGGCGCGGTTGCAGGGCTACCCGTCCGGCAACCCCGAGGTGCCGCTCGCCGCCTCGAACCTGGCCTATGTGATCTACACCTCCGGCTCTACGGGCAAGCCCAAAGGCGCGGGCAACAGCCACGGCGCGCTGACCAACCGCCTGTGCTGGATGCAGGACGCCTACGGGCTCGGCGAAGGTGACAGCGTGCTGCAGAAGACGCCGTTCAGCTTCGACGTTTCGGTCTGGGAGTTCTTCTGGCCGCTGATGTACGGCGTGCGCCTGGTGGTCGCCGAGCCGGGTGCCCACCGCGACCCCGCGCAGCTGATCCGGCTGATCGAGGACGAGGCCGTCACCACCCTGCATTTCGTGCCCTCGATGCTGCAGGCCTTCCTGCTGGACGAGAACGCGGGGCGCTGCCGCAGCCTGACCCGCATCGTCTGCAGCGGCGAAGCCCTGCCGGTGGATGCCCAGCAGCAGGTATTCGCCCGGTTGCCCGGTGCCGCCCTGTACAACCTGTATGGCCCGACGGAAGCGGCCATCGACGTGACGCACTGGACCTGCCGCGACGAAGGGCGCGAGGCGGTGCCGATCGGCGAGCCCATCGCCAACCTGATGACCTACATCCTCGACCCCGAACTGAACCCGGTTCCGGTGGGCGTCAGCGGCGAGCTCTACCTCAGTGGCCAGGGCCTTGCCCGTGGCTACCATCGCCGCCCCGCGCTGACCGCGGAGCGCTTCGTGGCCAGCCCCTTCGTCGAGGGCGAACGCCTGTACCGCACCGGTGACCTGGCCCGTTACCGCGCCGATGGCGTCATCGACTACCTGGGCCGTATCGACCACCAGGTGAAGATCCGTGGCCTGCGCATCGAGCTGGGCGAGATCGAAGCGCGCCTGCTGGACCATGACGGCGTGCGCGAGGCCGTGGTCGTCGCCCTGGACGGGCGCAGCGGCAAGTACCTCAGCGCCTACCTGGTCCTGCAGGGGGAACCGCCGGACTGGCCGCTCCTGCGTGAGCAGCTGGTTGCGCACCTCCAGCGCACCCTGCCCGAGCACATGGTGCCGCCGCACATCACCGCGCTGGAGCGCATGCCGCTGAGCCCCAACGGCAAGCTGGACCGCAAGGCGCTGCCGGTCCCGAGCCTGGACGAGGCGCAGAGCGCCTATGTGGCACCCGGCAACGAGGTCGAGCGGGCCCTGGCGGAAATCTGGCAGGCGGTACTTGGCGTACCCGAGGTGGGCATCACCGACAACTTCTTCGCGTTGGGCGGTGATTCGATCAACTCGATCCAGGTGGTCAGCCGCGCCCGCCAACGGGGCATCGCCCTGGCGCCCCGGGACCTGTTCCTGCACCAGACCATCCAGGCCCTGGCCCAGGTCGCCCAGCAGGGCGAGGCAAACCTGGTGGACCAGGGACCGGTCAGCGGAGAGAGCCTGCTGCTGCCCATGCAGCAAGGCTTCCTCGCCAGCGAAATCACCCAGCCGCAGCACTGGAACCAGTCGATCCTGCTGACGCCGCGCGAGCCGCTGGATGTCGCCCGGCTGGGTGCGGCCCTCGAAGCGGTCGTCGCCCATCACGATGCATTGCGCCTGCGCTTCCACAAGACCGCCAGCGGCAGCTGGAAGGCGCGCCATGCGGCCGTGGCTGCGCAACCGCTCGAAGTCTGGCAAGGCACCGCTCGCGATGCCTATGAGCTCGTCGCCCTGGCCAACCGCGCGCAGCGCAGCCTGGACCTGCAACAGGGGCCGTTGCTGCGCTGCAGCCTGATCGACATGGCCGATGGCAGCTCGCGCCTGCACCTGGCCATCCACCACCTGGTGGTGGATGGCGTGTCCTGGCGCATCCTCCTGGAAGACCTGCAGGGTGCCTACGAGCAGCTGTCGCGCGGCGAGGCGGTGAAGCTGCCGGCCAAGTCGACGGCATTCAGGACCTGGGCCGAGCGTCTGCACGACCATGCGGGAAGCGATGCGCTGGAGCGGGAGCTGGCCTACTGGACCAGTCGCCTCGACCAGCCCCTGCCGGAGTTGCCCAGGGCGAACCCCGAAGGCAGCCAGGCCTCCGCGCATGGGCATTCGGTGAGCCTGTCGCTGAGCGTCGAGCAGACCCAGCGCCTGCTCAAGCAGGCCCCGTCGGCCTATCGCACCCAGGTCAATGACCTGCTGCTCAGCGCGCTGGCCACGGCCGTCTGCCAATGGACCGGCCAGCCAGCCTGCCTGGTGGAGCTGGAAGGCCACGGCCGCGAGGAAATCTTCGACGGCATCGACCTGAGCCGCACCGTCGGCTGGTTCACCAGCCTGTACCCGGTGCTGCTGACCCCTTCGGATAACCCGGGGGAGTCGATCAAGCGCATCAAGGAGCAACTGCGGGCCGTGCCGGACAAGGGCCTCGGCTATGGCGTGCTGCGCCACCTGGGAGCCCCGGATATCCAGCAGCGCCTGGCCGGGTTGCCCCAAGCGCGCATCACCTTCAACTACCTGGGCCAGTTCGACCAGAGCTTCGACGAGCAGGCGCTGTTCGTACCGGGCGAGGAGGGCAGCGGTGACGGCCATGGCGACGATGTGCCCCTGGGCAACTGGCTGACCATCAACGGCAAGGTCTTCGATGGGCGCTTGAGCCTGGACTGGACCTTCAGCCGCGAGGTGTTCGACATCGCCGTGATGGAGCGCCTGGCAGGCGCCTATGGCGCTGCGCTGGAGCGGCTGATCGACCATTGCTGCGACGAGGGCGTCCAGGGCCTGACGCCGTCCGATTTCCCGCTCGCCGGCCTGAACCAGAAGCAGCTGGATGCGCTACCCGTGCCGGTGCCGGAGATACAGGATGTGTACCCGCTGTCGCCGATGCAGGCAGGCATGCTGTTCCACAGTCTGGCCGACGACGCCACCGGGCTGTACGTCAACCAGATCAGCCTGCCCGTCGAGGGCCTGGACGCCGAGCGCTTCGCCTGGGCCTGGGAACAGGTGATCGCCCGCGAGGACATCCTGCGGACCAGCTTCCACTGGCAGAGCGGTTCGAGCGAGCCGGTGCAGATCGTCCACCGCCAGGTGGCGCTGGACCTGCGGCAGGAAGACTGGCGGCAGCGCGAGCAGGGCGAAGAGGCCCTCGCCGAACGCGCGGCGGCCGACTACCGTGAAGGCTTCGACCTGGCGCAGGCGCCCTTGCAGCGCGTGTTGCTGCTGCGCCTGGACGAGCAGCGCCACCAGCTGATCTGGACCTGCCACCACATCCTCATGGACGGCTGGAGCAGTTCGCGGCTGTTCGGCGAGGTCATGCAGTTCTATGCCAAGGGCCAGGTCGCGACCCGCAACGGGCCTTACCGTGACTTCATCGCCTGGCTGAAGCGGCAGGACGGAAACAGCCTGGAGTCGTTCTGGCGGGCACGGCTGGGCGAGCTGGAGCAGGCCACCTTCCTCGCCCAGTCGGTCTTCCCCCGGCATGTGCAGGACCTGCCCGGCCACGACGCCCTGTACACCCGCTGGGACGAGGTGCAGACCCGCCGCCTGCAGCAGGCCTGCCGCGACCTGCACATCACCCCCAACACCCTGATCCAGGGCGCCTGGCTGCTGCTGTTGCAGCGCTTCACCGGTCAGTCCACCGTGGTGTTCGGCGCCACCGTGGCGGGGCGCCCGGCCAGCCTGGCCAACGCCGACAGCATCCTGGGCCTGTTCATCAACACCCTGCCGGTGATCCAGACCCTGCGGGCGGAACAGCCCCTGGTGCAATGGCTGCAGCAGCTCCAGGCGTACAACCTGGAGATCCGCGAGCACGCCCACGCCCCCCTGGCGGATATCCAGCGCTGGTCCGGGATGGGCGGCCAGGGGCTGTTCGACAGCATCCTGGTGTTCGAGAACTACCCGATCGACGAGCGCCTGGGCGAGGAGAACGATACCGGCTTGAGCTTCGGAGCCTCCCGCAACCATGATGTGACCAACTTCCCCATGGACCTGGCGGTGCACCTGGGGGACCGGCTGTCCATCGAGTACCTGTTCCTGCGCAACGCGTTCAGCGTCGAGGCGGTGGAGCGTATCCGCGTCACCATGGAGCACATGCTGGAGGTGCTGATCGCCTCGCCGGACGTTGCCCTGGGTAACCTCGAGCTGCTGCCGCCCGTGCAGCAGCAGGACTTCGCCCAGTGGAGCGCGGCGCCTGTGGCCGATGAGCAGCCGACGACACTGCTGCCCGAGCTGATCGCCCGCCACGCCGCCGAGCGCCCGGATGCCGTGGCGCTGGTTTGCGGTGAGCGGCAACTGTCCTATGGCGAACTGGCGAACCTTTCGGACCGGTTGGCCCACCGCCTGCTGGCGCTCGGCGCAGGCCCGGAGAAGGTGGTCGGCGTGGCCCTGGAACGCTCCGTGGAGACGGTCGTGGCCTTCCTGGCGGTGATGAAGAGCGGGGCAGCCTACGTTCCCCTCGACATCGACTACCCCGCGGACCGGCTGGCCTTCATGATCGAAGACTCCGCCATGGCGCTTCTGGTGAGCCACAGCGGCGTGCAGGAGCGGTTGCCCCGGTTGGAGGGCCCGCAGGTGCTGCTGCTGGATGCCTCAGCTGAATGGGCCGGCAGCACCGAGCCGCTGCACAGTGGCCTGCTGGCCCAGAACCTGGCCTACCTGATCTACACCTCCGGCTCCACCGGTCGGCCCAAGGGCGTCGCAGTGACCCACGGCCCGCTGAGCATGCATTGCCAGGCGATCGCCAAGCTGTACGAGATGGATACCGGGACCCGTGAGCTGCACTTCATGTCGTTCGCCTTCGACGGGGCCCATGAGCGCTGGCTGAGCACCTTGTTCAGCGGCGGCACCCTGGTCATCCGCGACGGTGCGCTGTGGACACCCGAGCAGACCTTCGAGGCCCTGCACCGGCACGCCATCAGCATCGCCTGCTTCCCGCCGGCCTACCTCAAGCAGTTGGCCGAATATGCGGAGCAGAGCGGGCTGACTCCGCCACCGGTACGCGTGTACTGCTTCGGCGGCGACGCGGTGCCGGACCAGACCTTCGAACAGGTGAAGTCCGCCCTGCGTCCCCGTTACTTCACCAACGGCTACGGGCCGACCGAGACCGTGGTCACCCCAATGTTGTGGAAGGTGCCGGCCAGTGCCCGCTGCGAAGCCGCCTATGCGCCCATCGGGCGCGCTGTGGGGCAGCGCGCGCTCTATGTGCTGGACGAGAACCTCAACCCGTTGCCACCGGGCATCGCTGGCGAGCTCTACATCGGTGGCGAAGGCGTCGCCCGTGGCTATTACCGTCGTGCGGGGCTCAGCGCCGAGCGCTTCGTACCCGACCCCTTCGGCAAGCCGGGTGATCGCATGTACCGCAGTGGCGATCTGGTGCGCCGTCGCGCCGATGGTGTGCTCGACTACGTCGGCCGCATCGATCACCAGATCAAGGTACGGGGCTTCCGTATCGAGCTCGGTGAGATCGAGGCCTGCCTGCGCCAGTCGGACGATGTCGGCGACGCCGTCGTGGTTGCCCGGGACAGCGCCTCGGGCAAGCAACTGATCGGCTATGTGGTGACGCCGGGCGGCGAGCCCATCGGCGACCGCCTGAAAGCGGAGCTGCGGGCCAGCCTGCCGGACTACATGGTTCCGGCGCAGATCATCTGCCTGCCGTGCCTGCCGGTGACGCCCAACGGCAAGCTCGATCGCCAGGCGCTGCCGGAGCCCGAGTTCAAGGGCACCCGGTACGTTGCCGGGCGGACCCGCGACGAGCAGTTGATGGCGCAGGTCTGGGCCGAGGTGCTGCAGGTGGAGCAGGTGGGCATCACCGACAACTTCTTCGAGCTGGGGGGCGACTCCATCCTCAGCCTGCAGGTGGTGTCGAGGGTGCGTAACCACCCGGAACTGAACATGGAACTGAAGCTGCGTGACCTGATGCGCCACCCGACCATCGAGGCGATCTTCGGGGAGCGGCCGCTGGCGGATCAGCCCCAGGCGGACACCACCCAGGTGGCTGCCGAAGGCCAGTTCAACCTGATTCCGATCCAGCAGTGGCTGTTCGACGAGCGCATGGAAGCGCCTCACCACTTCAACCAGGCGTTGCTGTTGCGCGCGCGCCAGGCGTTGAACCTGGCGGCCCTGGAGCTGGCGCTGCGCAGCATCGTCCAGCAGCACGACGCCCTGCGCCTGCGCTTCACCGAGGTCGGTGGGCGCAACCTGCAGCGCTACCAGCCGTTGGCGGAGCTGCAGGCGCTCTGGGCATCGGAGCCCTTGCTCTGGCAACGGGAGGTCGCGGATGAGGCGGAGCTGGAACTGTTCGCCGAGGAGGTCCAGCGCAGCCTGGACCTGCGCGATGGCCCGGTCTGGCGCACCGCCCATGTGGCCATGGCCAACGGCGAGACCCGGGTGCTGATGGTGATCCATCACCTGGTCATCGACACCGTCTCCTGGCGGGTGCTGCTGCAGGACCTGCAGATGGCCTACGAGGCTTATGACAGGGGCGAGGCGCCCAGCTTCCCGTTCCGTACCAGCAGCTACCGTGCCTGGGCGGAAGGGCTGGGCGCCTATGCCGAGCGCTTCCCGGCCGAGGAGCGGGACTACTGGCTCGCGCAGGCCCGCCAGCCGGGCAGCGAGCTGCCTTGCGACAACCCTCGGGGCAAGAACCAGGTGCGGCACCAGGCGGTGGCCCACCTGACCCTGTCCGAGGTGCACACCCAGCAGTTGCTCAAGCAGGTGCCGGCGGTCTATCGGACGCAGATCAACGACGTGCTGCTGGCGGCCCTCAGCCGCGTGCTGTGCCGTTGGAGCGGACAAGCCTCGGCGCTGATCCAGCTGGAAGGGCACGGCCGTGAGGATCTGGTGGGCGACATCGACCTGAGCCGCACCGTCGGCTGGTTCACCAGCATGTTCCCGGTACGCCTCACACCGGGGCTGGACGACGACATCGGCGCCTCGGTCAGGGCCGTGCAACGCCAGCTGGCGGCGGTGCCGAACAAGGGGCTCGGCTACGGCATCCTGCGCCACCTGAGCGGCCCGGAGGTCGCTGCGCAGTTGAGCGCCGCCCCCCAGGCGCGGGTCACCTTCAACTACCTGGGGCAGTTCGACCAGAGCTTCGACGACAAGGCCATGCTGGTACCGGCGGCCGAGAGCTACGGCAGCTGCTACAGCCCCATGGCCGCGCTGGGCAACTGGCTGGAGATCGTCGGGCAGGTGTACGACGGGCAACTGGCCTTGCGCTGTGTCTTCAGCAACCGCCGCTACCGCGTCGAGACCGTCGAGCAGCTGATGCAGGCCTACCAGGCCGAACTGGAGGCGCTGATCGAGCATTGTGTCGCGCAGGCGGCCTGAGTATTCGTTGCGGTCCTTCGTACTACCGGAGGGACGCCATCTCGTATGGCCCACCTCCGGTGGATGTACCTCTTGATCAAGGAACCATGCGATGCCATTGCATCCAGAGCTGAATGCCTTCCTCGACCTGGCGGAAGAAAGCCAGGCCAGCGGCCACGTGCCTTTCCATCTGTCGTCCCCACAGCAGGCCCGGGAGGCCTTCGAACGCACCACCTTGCAGTTGCGCTGGGCCGCGCCGCAGGGCGTGCACTCCACGGATTTCGAATTCCGTAGCCGGGATGGCGCCTCGTTGCCCCTGCGCCTGTACTGGCCATCCATTGCCAGCGGAACGCTGCCCGTCCTGGTGTATTTCCACGGCGGCGGCTACGTGGTCGGTAGCCTCGATTCCCATGACGGCGTGTGCCGCGAGTTCTGCGAGCGGACGCCGTGCGCGGTGCTTTCGGTCGGCTATCGCGTGGCGCCCGAGCACAGGTTCCCGACCCCGCTGAACGACGGTGCCGATGCGCTGGCCTGGCTGGCCGCCCATGCCGGGGAACAATCCCTGGATCTCACCCGCGTGGGCTTCGGCGGCGACAGCGTCGGCGCCACCCTGGCCACGGTGCTGGCCCTGGAGACGGCGCGCTCGGCGGAGGCTGTCATCAGGCCCTGCCTGCAACTCCTGTGCTACCCGGTTACCGATGCCTCGGCCAGCAGCTCGTCGATGCAGCTGTTCGGTGAGGGCTACCTGCTGGAAAGCGAAACCCTGGAGTGGTTCTACCGGCATTACGCGCGGGAGGCGGCCGACCGGCTCGATTGGCGCTTCTCGCCGTTGCTGGCGACCGACCATGCCGGCGTGGCGCCGGCGGTGATCGCCCTGGCGGGGTTCGACCCGCTGCTGGACGAGGGGCGGGCTTATGCGCGACGCCTGCAGGAGCAGGGGGTTGCGGTGCAGGTGCTGGAGTTCGAGGGGCTGATCCACGACTTCCTGCGCTTGCGCAGCGTGGTGCCGGATATCGACGACGTTTATGCGCAACTGGTGTCCGCCTTGCGCCAGGAGCTGGCGCGTTGAGCCGGCGATAGCACCCGGCGGCCCAGGCCGCGCGATACCGGAAACCGGGCCAAGGCCCGGTTTTTTCATGGGCGGAGGAGGGGATGTCCGCCCCGAATGCTGGCCTCGACCCTGCACGGCAGCCATAAAAAAACCGGGCCTGAGCCCGGTTTCTTCATGCCGCTGGCGTTCACCAGTCGTAGGACACCTCGACCGAAGCGACACGCTCCTGGCCGTAGTAGCAGCCGAACGAGTAGTTGCAGTCCGACACGTATTCGCGGTCGAAGAGGTTCTGCACGTTCAGGCTGGCCTGGAGGCCCCGCATGTCGCTGGAGAGCTTGCCCAGGTCATAGCTGAGGGTGGTGTCGTAGACGACGTAGGACGGGGTGTGAAAACTGTTGGCGGCGTCGCCCGGCTTGCGGCCGGTGTAGCGCGCGCCCACGCCCCAGGTGAGGCCGGCGAGGGGCGCCTGGACGAAGTGGTAGTCGACCCAGGCGGTCGCAGAGACCGGGGCTTGTGCCTCACTGCGATTGTCCTGATTACCGTAGGTGTCCTTGGTATAGAACGAGTCGATGTAGGTCGCTGCGGCCAGTACGTCGATGTTCTCCAGGCTGGACTTGACCTCGAGTTCGACGCCCCGGGAGCGGATCTGGCCTTGCTGCGACTGGTATTGGGGATACTCGGTATCACCTGTCAGTACGTTCTTCTGCTTGAGCTGGAAGGTGGACAGGGTCAGCAGGGTCTTCTCATAGGGCTGATACTTGACCCCCACCTCGTACTGTTCGCCCTCGGTTGGGTCGAAGGCCTTGCTACCCCGTTCCGGGGCTGCGGTGCCGACGGTGGGGAGGAAGGATTCCGAGTAGCTGACGTAAGGCGCAAGGCCGAAGTCGGTGACATAGGTCAGGCCGATCCGTCCGGTGAGCTTGTTGTCGCGCTGTTCGGTGATGGTGTTCGCCAGCAGGTCCTTGTTCTCCACTTCCGCCCAGTCCTGACGGCCACCGATGGTGAGGATCCAGTTGTCCAGCTTGATCTGGTCCTGTACGTAGAGGCCGATCTGGCGGACGGTGTTGTCCCACTTGGTGTCGAGCTGGGGCGTCACGCTGCTGGTGTCGTAGTTGTTCTTGCCGTAGAGGTCCACGGGCAGGACGTTGTAGGCGTTGTAGCCGTCGTACTTGCGGTTGAAGTGGCGGTAGTCCACCCCGGCGAGAGTGGTGTGCTCCAGCGCACCCGTATTGAACTTGAACTCCAGATTGTTATCGAGCGTGTAGGCGATGTTGTGCTGCTGCCAGTCGAGTTTGACCCGATTGGCGCGGGTGTAGTCGGTGTTGCCGTTGATGTCGCTGGCGAAGCTGCGCAGGTAGAAGCCCTTGTAGCGGTCGCGGATGTCGATGTAGCGCGCCGTGGAGCGGAACTTGAGATCGTCGCTAAGGTTGTGGGTGAAGTCATAGCCGAGGATGTACTGATCGCGCTTGTAGTCGTTGTAGCGCGAGTCGCCACTGAAGAAGTTCCTGTCGATCTTGCGTCCGTTGGGGCCGCGCACGAGGCTGCCGATCATGGGCAGGGCCTGGTAGTCGAAGAGGCCCTTGTCATGCTGGATCTGCGCCAGCAGGGTCAGGGACGTATCTTCCGAGGGGCTCCAGGTCAGGCTGGGGGCCAGCAGCATCCGCTCATTGTTGGTGTGGTCCACTTGGTCGTTGCCTTTCTTGGCGAGACCCACCAGGCGGTAGCTGAGCGTCTGCTGGTCATCGAGCGGACCGCTGGTGTCGAACGCGCCATTCATCCGGTTGTAGCTGCCCAGGCCGAACTTGACCTGATGGCGTGGTTCGCTGGTTGGGCGCTTGGACACGAGGTTGATCAGACCACCCGGCTGGTTCTGCCCGTAGAGCACCGAGGCAGGCCCCTTGAGCACTTCCACGCGCTCCAGTGTGTAGGGGTCGATCTGCGGTGCACCGCCCAGGCTGCCCGCATAGGGCAGGTAGGCCCCGTCCAGGTAAAGCGGGGTCGGTGCGAAGCCACGACTGGTTATCTCGTCGGCGATGGCGTTGCGGTCGGTAAAACCGTTGACGCCCAGGCCCGGGGTGTAGCGCAGCGCCTGCGTCAGGTTGCGGGCGCCCTGCGTTTCGATCTGGTCGGCGGTGACGACGTTGATGGCCTGGGGGATCTCCAGGATGGAAGTATCGGTCTTGGTGCCCGATGCGCTTCGAGTGGCTACGTAGCCATCTACAGGTCCATAGGCTGATTCGATCGATGATCCCGAGACGCTGATGGTCTTCAGTTCAAGCGTGTCTGCTGCCGATGGCTTTTGCAGGATGACGGTGTTGTCCTGAATGCTGAAGGCGATCCCCGTCCCTCCCAGCATGTGTGTCAAAGCCTGCTCCGAAGAGTATTTACCTACAACCGATTGGCTACGAAGGCCTTGAAGGTCATCGGCGCTGTACAGCACTTGCAGGCCGGCTTGCTTGCCCAGCGCAAGCAATGCCTGGGGGAGTGGCTGAGCGGGTATGTTGAATTCCAGTTCCTGGGCCTGGACCTGAAAAGCAACCGAAAGGCCCATGGACAGGGCGATAGCTCCGGCACCTATACCTGGTTGGAGCATACGACGCATAAGCAATGCCTTAGTGAGGTGAGTGAGTCCCGGAAGCGTTGGCATGGTGTTCCTCTTGCTTGTTTTAGAGGGTTGGCGTTGTGAGTTGTAGATAGGACGTACTGAGTGTGAAAAACCGGAAATAAGAATCGTGTTCAATCACGCCATTTGCATTTCGGTGACCACTTTCCCCGCCTCCATGCGCACCAACTGGTCGGCGATCTCGAAGTATCGGTCGTCGTGGGAGATCACCACGATGGTCTTGCCCATGCGTTTCAGGTCCGGCAGCAACTCGGTGTAGAAGATGCGGCGGAAAGTCGGGTCCTGATCGGCGGCCCACTCGTCGAACACCAGCACCGGACGCTCTTCCAGCCAGGCGTTGATCAGCGCCAGGCGCTTGCGTTGTCCGGTCGAGAGGTCGGTGGTGGTGAAGGTGCCGTCTCGCACGCTCACCTTGTGGGCGATTTCCAGGCGCTCCAGGTAGGTGTTCGCATCGTCGGGCAGGTGCTGGTCGCCCTGGACGACGTCATCGAAGAGGTAGTAGTCGGCGAATACCGTGGTGAACAACTGGCGATAGTCGTCCCGGGCCTGCGCATCCACTGCGTGGCCGTTGAGCCGGACCTCGCCCTGCTGAGGGGCGTAGAGTCCCAGCAACAGCTTGATCAGCGTGGTCTTGCCACAGCCGTTCTCGCCGACGATGAAGACGATGTCGCCTTGTTCGATCTTCAGGTTGACCGGGCCAAGCTGGAACGGTGCGCTGCCTGCCACCGACGGAAAGGCGTAGCTGACGTCGCGGAGTTCGAGGCTATTGATTGCCTTGTGCGGGCTGCCCTGGTCGCTGAGCAGCAGGTGAGGCTCGGGCGAAGAGAACTGTTCCGACAGTTCGGCGATGCGGCGAAATGCGATCTTTGCACGGCTGATGATCGGCAGGGTCCCGATCAGATGCTCGAGCGGCCCTTTCATGTACAGCAGGACCAGGACGAAGCCGCTCATGACGCTCTTGTCCGCGCTCGGCCAGGCCGATTGCAGCCCCAGCGCCAGGCCGATGACGACGAAGAACAGCATGGAGCCGAAGGACTTGGCAATGACGAAGATGTTGATGGCGCGGATCTGCGTATCGCAGATCCTCTCTGCGGTGTGCCGGATGCCGTTGGTGTACATGCGGTTGCGGCGTGGGCGGTGGATCCGCAGTTCCTTAGCACCTTCGGCAATGGCGCTGTAATTCTTTTGCAGATCGTCTTCCCATTCCCGGGCCTGCACGAAGCCCTTGATTCCGTGGCCCTGTGCCAGGTACTGGATTGCCGTGCCGATGATGATGGCCACCACCAGCATGAGAAACATGGGCCAGGACAGCATGGCGAGGTAGCCCATGCAGCCGAGGGTGACCGTGAGGGATATGGCCAGCGGTGCAAAGGCGAACGCGAAATCGCTGATGGTGTCGACATCGTGGGTCAGGACGGGAATCAGCCGATGGCTGCGGAAGCGTTCGATCTGCTCGATCGGTGCGCAAAGCACCTTTTCTCCCAATTCCTTGCGCAGCGTGGCGATGATGTGCTGCCCGACGTAGTTGGTTCCGATGTCGGAGTAGATCGCGCTGGCCAGCGCGAGCAGGCACAGCGCTGCGAAGGCCATGACCACGCCGCCGCTCAGGCTGGTTTCCGAATGAAGGGCGTTGTTGATGGTCGCCAGCAGCACCGTGACGCTGAGACCGCCCACGATGCCCAGGACGATGGAGCTGATGACTGTCAGTCGGAAGGGTTGGAGCAGCGAGAGCAGCTCTTTTAGTGCTCCGCGTGCGGGCCTGTTCATGGTGTTCCCCGTCTGGTTGCTGGCAGGATGTCCGTCCGTTGTCCCCGGCTGTTTTGGGGTACTCCGGGGCTGTTCACTTGGATGTTTCGAGCTCTCGTGCCACGCGGAAGCCTATCCAGTCCCCGCGCTCCTGCTTGTACAGTGCGTTGCGATTGCCCGAACGGGAGAAAATCGGTGGCTCGCCCCAGTCGTTGCCACGGATCTGAGCAATCTCGCAATTGGCTTCCTCCCACGCGCTGCCATCGCTGGGGGCGCCGACGTAGCTGTCGTGCAGGCAGTCCGCCACCCATTCGTAGACGTTGCCGTGCATGTCGTAGACGCCGAAGGCGTTGGCCGGGAAGCTGCCGGCCGGGGAGGTGTAGTTGAAGCCGTCGGCGGCGCCGTAGGTGTTGGCGTGCTGGGCGATGCTGTAGTCCTTGCCTTCGTCGAAGGGGAAGGGGAACGGGCCTTCGCTGCCGGCGCGGGCGGCATACTCGCGTTCGGCTTCGCTGAGCAGGCGGTAGTGCTTGCCGGTCTTCTTCGACAGCCAGGCGACGTAGGCCCGGGCCTCGTCATGGTCCATGCACACGGCAGGCTGGTCCGGGCCCTGGGGGTAGCTGGGCTTGCCGTTGGTGCAGCGGCGGCCGGGGCGGTCGTCGCCGTCGGGGAGGGTGATGCGGGCTTCCTTCATGTAGGCGTCCCATTCGCGGGCCAGCACCTGGAACTTGCTGATAGCGAAGGGCCTGGCGAAGGTCACGGTGTGCAGCGGGCCCTCGTCGGGCTGGCGCCCCACTTCGTTTTCCGGTGTGCCCATGGTGAAGCTGCCGGCGGGCAGCACCACCATTTCGGGGCAGTTCTTGCAGTCCTTGAACAGGCTGCCGGGTTGCTTGGCGTCGGCGGCCAGGGCCGGTGCGCTGACGAGCAGGGCGACCACCAGGGCCAGGGGTTGGGTTGCAGGCATGGCGATTCTCTCGAAGGGAATGGGTCAGGCGAGTTGGGGGGCGAGGAGGGCCATCACCCGGTCGATCTGCGCTTCGTCGTTGAGCAGGCTGGGGGCCAGGCGCACCACGGGGCCGACGTCGCGGTCCACGGCGTCGCTGATCACCTTGCGCTCCAGCAGGTAGCGGGCGACGACGCCGCAGTCGCGGCCCTCGACGCGGAAGAAGGTGAAGCCCGAGGACAGCTCGCGGCTGCGCGGCGTGACCAGCTGCACCTTGGGGTGCTCGGCCAGGCGCGCCTTGAGGTAGTCGTTGAGCTGGTGGATGCGCGCCTGGACGTCGGCCTTGCCCAGTTGCAGGTGCAGCTCGAAGGCTGCACCCACCGCCAGGCGGTGGTCGAAGGCGTGGTAGCCACCGGGGGTCATCAGGGTGCCGAAGGTCTCGCCCTTGGTGAAGGTCGGCGTGCTGGGCACCAGGTGGGCCTGGGGCTGCGGGTCGCGGGCGATGATCACGCCGGTGCCGCGGGGGCCGAACAGCCATTTGTGGGTGCCGGCGATGAAGTAGTCGCAGTTGAAATCGGCGAAGTTCAGGTCCTCGACGCCGAAGCCGTGCACGCCGTCCACCACGTAGAGGAGGCGGTCCGCTTCGTCGCGGCCCTGGTTGAGTTCCCGTACCAGTTGGCCGACTTCGCGCGCCGGCAGCTTCACGCCGCTGCCGGACTGCACCCAGGTCATGCCCAGTACGCGGGTCTCGGGGCGGATGGCCTGGCGGATGTTGTGGAGCATCTCGTCCACGGTGGCCAGGTGTGGGGCCTTGAACAGGGTGACGCGCCGCACCGGCGTGCCCATGAGGCGCTCGCGGTACTCCAGGCGGGTGTTGGTGGAGTAGTGCTCGTGGGCACTGACGAGGATCTCCTTGCCGGGCGCCATCTGCAGGCCGCCGTAGATCATCGCCAGGCCGTCGGTGGTACTGCCGGTGAGGGCCACCTGCGCGGGCTGCACGCCGAAGTAGCGGCCGGCCCAGGCGCGGACCTCGTCTTCATAGCCCCATAGCTCCTCGCGGTCCCAGTCCAGCACCTCGCCGGGGTTGGCATCCAGCCGGGCGCGGAAGTGGGCGATGGCTTCGCGTACCACACGCGGATGGGAGGCCAGGAGGAAGGTGCAGAAGTGCAGGTAGTCCGGATCGAGGTCGAACTGCTCGCGCAGGGCCAGCCACTTGTCCGTGGCGGGGCGGTTCGGCGTTGGGGTGGCCTGGGTGTTGCCGGCGAGGGCGGAGCCCAGGGGCAGGGCGGCGGCCAGCAGGCCGGCCTGCTTGAGGAAGGTGCGGCGGTCGCTCATGGGCGCACCTCCCCGGCGCTGGCCGGCGCGGCCAGGCGCTGCACCTCGCCCCATACCCGCAGGAAGTTGCCGCCCCAGAGCTTGGCGATGTCGGCGTCGGAGTAGCCGCGCTGGATCAGCTCGGCCGTCACGTTGCGCGACTCACCGACGTTCATCCAGCCCTCGACGCCGCCGCCGTCGTTGAAGTCGCTGGCGATCCCCACGTGGTCGATGCCGACCTTGCGCACGGTGTAGTCGATGGCGTCCACCAGCTCCTTGACGCTGGCGCGGGGCTCTTCTTCGAGGATGGCGTAGAGCGCGCTGGCGTATTCGCCGAAGCGCTGTTCCGGCCAGATGGCGATGATCGGGTCACCCGGCATCAGCGCGTTGGCCAGGCCGTTGAGCGGCTGCAGGTCGAAGCGCGCGCGCAGGGCGTTGAGCTTGTCCAGGGTCGGCTGCGAGAGGGGCTTGAGGTAGGCGGGGAAGCCCACCACCTGGATCACCCCGCCGCTTGCCTTGATCCGCTGCATCTCCGCGTCGCTGAGGTTGCGCGGAATGTCCACCAGCGCGCGGGGCGCCGAATGCGAGGCGACGATGGGGGCGCGGCTGAGACGGGCGACGTCTTCCAGGGCCAGGGTGGACATCTGCGACACGTCGATCACTACGCCCAGGTCGTTGAGTCGCTTCACCGCCTGCTCGCCGAGGGGCGAGAGCCCGCCGAGGGCATCGGCGGTGTCGTTGAAGAAGGGCAGCGGGCGGGAGGAGTCGGCCCAGGCGTTGTTGCCGACGTAGCTGAAGCCGAACAGGCGCATGCCGCGTGCGTGCCAGGCGTCCAGCGCGTTCAGGTCCTCGCCCAGGGGGTAGGCGTTGAGCATGCTGATGACGATGGCGAACTTGCCTTCGCCATGCAGGCGGCGGAAGTCCTCGGGGCTGTAGGCGATGCTGACCTGGTTGGGGAAGTCGCGCACCAGGCCGCTGATGATCTTGTAGCGCAGCTCCTGCTGGTGGCGGGCCTCGTCGACGAAGGCGGCTGTGGGGCGATGGGGGGCGTTGGGACCGTTCCAGATCTCCGGCCAGCCGAAGATGGTCAGCGCAGCACCGGAGAGACGCCCGCGCCCGGCCTTGACCAGGTCGAACTGGCCTTCGCCGTCCTTGTCCGCCTCGTTGCCCTCGGTGCCGAAATCGGTGGGCACGGTGATGTGGCTGTCGAAGGAGAGGATGCGCTCCTGCAGTTCCTCCGCGTGCTGCATCACGTCCCGGGGGTAGGGCGCGGCCTGCCGCAGGAAGAAGTGCCAGGTCGCTGCCGCGACCAGCGCCAGGAGGATCGCCAGGGCGATCAGGTAGAGGGCCTTGCGGGTCGTGTTCATTGCCATCCCGTTCGTTGCCAGGGGTTGATGCCGAGCGCACCCGGGGTGGGTGCCCGTGTCGGAAGAACGAGGGCAGGGTGGGGAAATTTAGAATCGGGCGCTGTTGATCCGTTGCGGGAAACGACCCGTGTCCGAAGCGCACTCCAGGGTTTTCCCGTGGCCGGGAAAGTGAGGCGGCGAAACCTGCCCCTTACGTATCAGCAAAGCAGCCATAAATTTACCCCCCGTTAGCTCGTTCTAGCGGGATAGGCGTGGCTGACACGGATGCGATGTAGCGATGAGGTTTTCCAGACGTGGGTTCATGGGAGCGCTGGCGGTGGCCGGCGCAGCGGTACCGGCGGTGTGGTACGCGCGGCGTGAGCCGGATTACGACGAAACCCTCGAACCGGACCAGGTGGAAACCCCGGGAGAGGCCACGGTGGATGCCGCCGATTGGGGCGGGGTGCGCCTGGCCACCCAGTTGCATGGCATCTGGGACCTGCGTTTCGACGGCCTCGACGGTGGCCTGGACGGGCTGCCCCGCGAGGGCGTGCAGATGCTGCTGGACATCGGCCCCACCGGCCGGGCTCTGCGCGGTTGCATCGACCAGGGCGCCACGCTGCGGGGCACGGGTGAACCCCGCTACCGGGTGCTCGGCGAGGTGGTGGAGCAGGACGGCAAGCGCATCCGCTGGCGCTTGGTCCCGGCCGGCGAGTCAGCCCCCAGCCATGAACTGGAGGCCGTGCTGGACGAGGTCTGGGGCAACTGGGCCCAGGCCGGTGACGCCAGCCTGAGCGGGCGCATCCGCCGCATCGACCGACCCCTGGTGCTGCCCGAGCCGGACAGCCGCTTCGTTGCCCGCAAGCGCGCCTTCCCCGAGGCACGGCAGGTGACGCCCCTGGAGCCGGCGCTGCTGCAGTGGCTGGTGTCCCCCGAGCACCGCCTGTTCCACCAGCTCTGGCACGCCACCCGCGACAAGTGGCACCGCCTCGACGACCGTCGCCGCGATGCCCTGCGCGGTGCCGGCTGGCAACCCGGCCCACGGGATGCCGAGCGCGGCGCACGGGGCCGGCGCAAGCACCTCAACGGCTCCGGCGAGGACTTCCTCTTCATGCACCGGCACATGCTGGCCAAGGCGCGCCGCCTGCAGCCGGGCCTGCCCAACTGGAGCCGGCTGCCCTTGCCGTGCCCGTACCTGGAGCACGACCGCATCGGCTTCATCCGCTACCAGGAGAACCACGACGGCAACGCCGTGCCGCCGGCCTGGTTCGCCTGGGACGACGACGAGCTGGGCCAGTGGCTGCACGACATCAAGTCCGCCCAGGCCTTCTACAGCAACTTCCAGGTCTGGGAGTCGCAGTACCAGGACCCGGACTACCTCGCGCGCCTGACCCTCGCCCAACTGGGCTCGGAGATGGAGCTGAACATCCACGACTGGCTGCACATGCGCTGGGCCACCGTCACCCGTGACCCGTCCAACGGCATGCCGCTGCCCGGCGACCGCGACCAGGTGGACTACGGCGCCCGCTGGTTCCGCGCCGACAACGACTACCTCGGCGACCCGTTCTCGTCCCACGTCAACCCGGTGTTCTGGCGCTTCCACGGCTGGATCGACGACCGCATCGAGGACTGGTACCGCGCCCACGAGCGCGCCCACCCCGGCGAGGTGGTGGTGCGCGAGGTCCAGGGTGTGCGCTGGTTCGCGCCGGGCCGCTGGGTGGAGGTGGGCGACCCCTGGCTGGGCGCGCTGACCCATGGCTGCGGCGGGCTGGACGATGCCGGCGGCGGCGCCGGTGAACTGGAGGTGGAGGCCATGAAGCTGGCCCTGCGCATCACCTTCGGCGAGGACGACCTGGTCAGCCGACTGCTGCCACGAACGCCCCGGCTTCCCTGGTATGCGCGCCACCTCAAGCGTCGCGAGGAGGGCCGCTAGCCCCGGAGAGGGCGAACACTGGATTCGTTCGATTATCGAACGAATAGTCGATTATCGGATTGTTACACCCGGAGGCGGGGGGTACCTTGCTCCCCAGCCGACCCCGGCCCGGGCCCGCCGCCCGTGGCTTCACCGGGTGTCGCCACGGGCGCGCCGCCAGGCCGCCCTGGACAACAACACGAGATCGACCATGGCTGAAATCATTTCCCTCCGCGAGGCCGTCGAGCGTTTCATCAACGACGGCGACAAGGTAGCCCTCGAAGGCTTCACCCACCTGATTCCCACCGCCGCCTCCCACGAGATCATCCGCCAGGGCAAGAAAGACCTGCACCTGGTGCGCATGACCCCGGACCTGGTCTACGACCTGCTGATCGGTGCCGGCTGCGCCCGCAAGCTGACCTTCTCCTGGGGCGGCAACCCCGGCGTGGGCTCCCTGCACCGCCTGCGTGACGCGGTGGAGAAGCAGTGGCCCAACGCCCTGGAACTCGACGAGCACAGCCACGCCGACATGGCCAACGCCTACGTGGCCGGCGCTTCCGGTTTGCCGTTCGCCGTGCTGCGCGCCTATGCCGGCTCCGACCTGCCGAAGGTCAACCCGAACATCCGCTTCATCGACTGCCCGTTCACCGGCGAGACGCTCGCCGCCGTGCCGTCGGTGCGCCCGGACGTCACCGTGATCCATGCGCAGAAGGCCGACCGCAAGGGCAACGTGCTGCTCTGGGGCATCCTCGGCGTGCAGAAGGAAGCGGCCTTGGCGGCCAAGCGCTGCATCGTCACCGTGGAAGAGATCGTCGACGACCTCGACGCGCCGATGAACGCCTGCGTGCTGCCCACCTGGGCACTGACCGCGGTGTGCCACGTCCCCGGCGGCGCCAGCCCGTCCTACGCCCATGGCTACTACGAGCGCGACAACCGCTTCTACCAGGCCTGGGACCCCATCGCCCGCGACCGCGACACCTTCACCGCCTGGATCGACGAATACATCCGTGGCACCAAGGATTTCGCCCAGTTCCAGCAGAAGCTTGCGGAGGCCAAGTGATGAGCGCCCAGTACAGCACCAACGAAATGATGACCGTGGCGGCTGCCCGTCGCCTGAAGAACGGCGCCGTCTGCTTCGTCGGCATCGGCCTGCCGTCCAAGGCCGCCAACCTGGCGCGCCTGACCTCGTCCCCGGACGTGGTCCTGATCTACGAATCCGGCCCCATCGGCGCCAAGCCGAGCGTGCTGCCGCTGTCCATCGGTGACGGCGAGCTGGCCGAGACCGCTGACACCGTGGTCCCCACCGGCGAGATCTTCCGCTACTGGCTGCAGGGCGGGCGCATCGACGTCGGCTTCCTCGGCGCTGCCCAGGTGGACCGCTTCGGCAACATCAACACCACCGTGATCGGCGACTACCACACCCCCAAGGTGCGCCTGCCGGGTGCCGGCGGCGCGCCGGAGATCGCCGGTTCCGCCAAGGAGGTGCTGATCATCCTCAAGCAGTCCCATCGCACCTTCGTCGACAAGCTGGCCTTCATCACCTCCGTGGGCCACGGCGAAGGCGGTGACCATCGCCAGCAGCTCGGCCTGCCCGGCAAGGGGCCGGTGGCCATCATCACCGACCTCTGCATCATGGAGCCGGAAGCCGGCACCCACGAATTCATCGTCACCTCGCTGCACCCGGGCGTGACCCGCGAGCAGGTGGTGGCCAACACCGGTTGGGCCATCCGCTTCGCCGACCAGGTGGCCGAGACCGCCGCCCCCAACGAGGTGGAGCTGAGCGCCCTGCGTGCTCTGGAAGCCCGCACCGCGGCCGCCCACGGCCAGCAAGGGGGTGAGGAATGAGCCGTGACGTCTTCATCTGCGATGCCGTACGCACGCCCATCGGCCGCTTCGGCGGCGCCCTTGCCCCCGTGCGCGCCGACGACCTGGCGGCCATCCCGCTCAAGGCCCTGATCGAGCGCAACCCCCAGGTGCGCTGGAGCGACGTCGACGAAGTCTTCCTCGGCTGCGCCAACCAGGCCGGCGAGGACAACCGCAACGTCGCACGCATGGCACTGCTGCTGGCCGGCCTGCCGGAAAGCATTCCCGGTGTCACCCTCAACCGCCTCTGTGCCTCGGGCATGGACGCGGTGGGCACCGCCTTCCGCGCCATCGCCTCGGGTGAAATGGAGCTGGCCCTGGCGGGTGGCGTCGAATCCATGTCCCGCGCGCCCTACGTGATGGGCAAGGCCGACAGCGCCTTCGGCCGCACCCAGAAGATCGAGGACACCACCATCGGCTGGCGCTTCATCAACCCGCTGATGAAGGCCCAGTACGGCGTCGACGCCATGCCGCAGACCGCCGACAACGTCGCCGACGACTACCAGGTCTCCCGCGCCGACCAGGACCTGTTCGCCCTGCGCAGCCAGCAGCGCGCCGGCCGCGCCCAGGCCGAAGGCTTCTTCGCCGAGGAGATCGTCCCGGTGGTGATCAAGGGCAGGAAGGGCGACACCGTGGTCGATGCCGACGAGCACCTGCGCCCGGACACCACCCTGGAAGCCCTCGCCAAGCTGAAACCGGTCAACGGCGAAGGCAAGACCGTCACCGCCGGCAACGCCTCGGGCGTCAACGACGGCGCCGTGGCGCTGATCCTGGCCTCCGCCGAGGCGGTGAAGAAGCACGGCCTCACCCCGCGCGCCAAGGTGCTCGGCATGGCCAGTGCCGGCGTCGCGCCACGGGTCATGGGCATCGGCCCGGTGCCGGCGGTGAGCAAGTTGCTGGAGCGCCTCAACCTGGGCATCGACCAGTTCGACGTCATCGAACTCAACGAAGCCTTCGCCGCCCAGGGGCTGGCCGTGATGCGCGAGCTGGGCCTCCCCGACGACAGCGAGAAGGTCAACCCCAACGGCGGCGCCATCGCCCTCGGCCACCCCCTGGGTGCCAGCGGCGCGCGCCTGGTACAGACCGCCTTGCACCAGCTGGAGAAGTCCGGCGGCAAGCGTGGCCTGGCCACCATGTGCGTAGGGGTAGGGCAGGGCCTGGCCCTGGCCATCGAGCGCGTCCAGCAGTCGAAGTGACGCAGGGTGGGCTTCAGCCCACCACGACTGCGACCCAGCACGGTCGAGTGGGCTGAGGCCCAACTGAAGCCCACTCGACAGACTGGATTCACTCCCATCGCCCTGCCAACCTAGGCCCACCCCAACCGCTGCAACGAGGTCGCCTTGAGCAACCAACTCTTCGACGCTTACTTCACCGCCCCGGCCATGCGCGCGATCTTCTGCGACCAGGGCCGGGTGCAGGGCATGCTCGACTTCGAGGCCGCCCTGGCCCGTGCCGAGGCCCGCGTGGGGCTGATCCCCCGAGAGGCCGTCGCGCCCATCGAAGCCGCCTGCCGCGCCGATTTCTACGACTTCTCCGCCCTGGCCCAGGCCATCGCCACTGCCGGCAACTCCGCCATCCCCCTGGTCAAGGCCCTGGGTAAGCGCATCGCGGCGGCCAGCCCGGAGGCCGAGCGCTACGTGCACCTGGGCGCCACCAGCCAGGACGCCATGGACAGCGGCCTGGTGTTGCAACTGCGTGCTGCCATCGGCCTGATCGAAGCCGACCTCGCGGCCCTGGGCGACGCCCTTGCCGAGCAGGCCGAGCGCCACGCCGACACCCCGCTGGCCGGCCGCACCTGGCTGCAGCAGGCCACCCCGGTGACCCTCGGCATGAAGCTCGCCAGCCTGCTGGGTGCCGTCACCCGCCATCGCCAGCGCCTGGCGGAACTCAAGCCGCGCCTGCTGTGCCTGCAGTTCGGTGGCGCCTCCGGCAGCCTCGCCGCCCTCGGCGAACAGGCCTGGCCGGTGGCCGAAGCGCTGGCCGTCGAGCTGTCGCTGAACCTGCCGGACCAGCCCTGGCACACCCAGCGTGACCGCCTGGTGGAGTTCGCCAGCCTGCTGGGCCTGGTCGCCGGCACCCTGGGCAAGCTGGGTCGCGATCTCAGCCTGCTGATGCAGACCGAGGCCGGGGAAGTCTTCGAGCCTGCCGCACCCGGCAAGGGCGGCTCGTCCACCATGCCCCACAAGCGCAATCCGGTGAGCGCCGCCGTGCTCATCGGCGCCGCCACCCGTGCACCGGGCCTGGTGGCCACCCTGTTCGCCGCCATGCCCCAGGAGCACGAGCGCAGCCTCGGCCTCTGGCACGCCGAATGGGAAAGCCTGCCGGAGCTCTGCTGCCTGGTGTCCGGTGCCCTGCAGCACGCGCTGCTGGTGGTGCCCGGCCTGGAGGTGGACGCCGCGCGCATGCGCCGCAACCTCGACCTGACCCAGGGCCTGGTACTGGCCGAGGCGGTGAGCATCGCCCTGGCCCAGCGCATCGGCCGCGATGCCGCCCACCATCGGGTGGAGCAGTGCTGCCGCCAGGCGGTGAAGGAGGGCGCCCACCTGCGCGCCGTGCTCGGTGCCTGCTCCGAGGTCACCGCCGAGCTGTCCGCCGCCGAGCTGGACCGCCTGCTCGACCCCGCCCATTACCTGGGGCAGGCCCGCCGCTGGGTGGACCGTGCCCTCGCTGAACACACCACTTTCCCGCGCTAGGAGTTTTCCATGCCTGCCGTACGTCTCGCCGATGGCGACCTGAACTACCTCCTCGAAGGCCCGGCCAGAGCGCCGGTGCTGGTGCTGTCCAACTCCCTGGGCACCGACCTACACATGTGGGACGCCCAGGTCCCGGTCTTTACCCGGCACTTCCGGGTGCTGCGCTACGACACCCGAGGCCATGGCCAGTCCCTGGTCAGCGAAGGCCCCTATCGCATCGAACAGCTCGGCCGCGACGTGCTGGCCCTGCTGGATGCCCTGGACATTCCCAAGGCGCATTTCTGCGGCCTGTCCATGGGCGGGCTGATCGGCCAGTGGCTGGCCATCAACGCCCCCGAGCGCATCCAGCGCCTGGTGCTGTGCAACACCGCCGCCAAGATCGGTACCCCCGAGGTGTGGAACCCGCGCATCGACGCCGTGCTGGCGGGCGGGGCCCAGGCCATGGCCAACCTGCGCGACGCCTCCATTTCCCGCTGGTTCACCCCGGACTTCGCCGAGGCGCAGCCGGAGAAGGTCGAGGCCATCGTCAGCATGCTGGCGCGCACCTCGCCCCAGGGCTACGCCGCCAACTGCGCCGCTGTGCGCGACGCGGACTTCCGCGAGCAGCTCGCTGTCATTCAGGCCCCGACCCTGGTGGTCTGCGGCAGCGGCGACCCGGTCACCACCCCCGAGCACGGCTGCTTCATGCAGGCGCGCATCGCCGGCGCCGAACTCGTCGAGTTCCCGGCCGCCCACTTGTCCAACGTGCAGGCCGGTGAGGCCTTCAGCCAGCGCGTACTGACCTTCCTCAGCGCCTGATTGCGCGCCGGATCACCCCGGGCTGAAGCCCGGGCTACCGCTTTCCCGACGCGGATGCCGCGTCGCCGTTCCACGACCCTGTTCGAGGCCCTCATCGATGGACGAAAAAGAACGCTACGAAGCCGGCATGCAGGTCCGCCGCGCCGTACTGGGCGACGCCCACGTCGACCGCAGCCTGCAGAACCTCACGCCCTTCAACGAAGAGTTCCAGGAAATGATCACCCGCCACGCCTGGGGCGACATCTGGACCCGCCCGGGCCTGCCGCGCCACACCCGTAGCCTGGTGACCATCGCCATGCTCATCGGCATGAACCGCGAGGGCGAACTGAAGCTGCACCTGCGCGCCGCGAAGAACAACGGCGTCACCCGCGAAGAGATCAAGGAAGTGATCATGCAGAGCGCCATCTACTGCGGCATCCCCGCCGCCAACGCCACCTTCCACCTGGCTGAAGCCGTGTGGGATGAACTGGGGGTCGAGTCGCTGCACCCCTGATCGCCGAGCGACTCCCGGCCCAGGCTCCAGAGCCTGCGGCCGGGCAGGCTCGGGCTCACACCGCTGTCATGTCCTGCCCGCCAGCCCCCGCCCCGAGCGGTCTCCCAGCCACCCTCCCGCAATACTCTCTCGCCGCAGCGCCCTGTCATGTCAGGCAGGTTGCACGCACCCCCGAACATTCCCGTCCTTGAGCGCCTCGTGCTCCCGAGGTTTTTTCCTTTGCCTGTCACCCGTGGCTGCGACTGTCAGTGCCATGGCCGAGCCGCACCGGGCTTCTGGAATGCGCCCGACCGGCCATGACCCGCTCGACAGCGAACCATCCACGTCCAGACACGATGAAAGGAGCTTCCTCATGTTCAAGCGCAACGTTCTCGCTGTTTCCCTGGCCGTCGCCGGCCTGTGTTCCGCCCAGGCCATGGCGGCCGTCGTCGGTGGCGGTGCCACCCTGCCGCAGAACCTGTACAACACCGCCACCGTGCTGCCGTCCGGCTTCAACGCCTACATCGGCGTGGGCAGCGGCGCCGGCAAGGCTGCCGTGCTGAACAACGACGCCACCAAGCTCAACCTGCCCAGCGGCACCACCGTCGACTACGCCGGCAGTGACTCCGTACTGAGCGCCGCCGAACTGTCGGCCTACAAGAGTGCCCACCAGTCCCCGACCGTGCCCGTCACCGATGCCAACAACTGGGGCCCGCTGGTGCAGATCCCCTCGGCGGCCACCTCGGTCACCATTCCCTACAAGAAAGCCGGTGTCACCTCGCTGAACCTGACCAGCGCCCAGTTGTGCGGCATCTTCTCCGGCAGCATCACTGACTGGAACCAGATCAGCAGCGCCTCCGGCCCGATCACCGTGGTCTACCGTGGTACCAGCAGCGGCACCTCCGAGATCTTCACCCGCCACCTGAACAGCCAGTGTTCAGGCCAGTTCGGCGTCAGCAGCACCTTTACCAGCGCCGCTCTTGGCGGTGTGCCGGCCGGTGCCGTGGCCGTGAGTGGCAGCGCCCAGATGGCCAGCACCGTGGCCGCCACCGATGGCGCCATCGGCTACGTCGGCCCGGAGGACGTGGACGCCACCAACCCCGCCGTGGTCGCCAAGGTCAACGGCAACCTGCCCACCGTGGGCAATGTCACCATTGCCCTGAGCAACTTCGCGCCGCCCTCCACCCCAGCTGACCGTGCCGATCCCGCCAATTGGGTCCCGGTTCTGGCCAACCCCGCCACCGGCTACAGCATCGTCGGCTACACCAACCTGGTGTTCAGCCAGTGCTACAAGGACAGCACCGACGCCACCGCCATCCGCACCTTCCTCAACCGCCACTACGGCCTGAACGCCAGCAGCAACAACGATGACGAGATCGTCGCCAACAAGCTGATCCCGCTCACCACCGCCTGGAAGAACGCCATCCGTACCACCTTCGCTACCACGAGCAGCTCTCTGGCCATCGGCAACACCAGCGCCTGCAACGGCATCGGCCGTCCGCTCTAAGCCCCTCGCGGGTTCGCCCCAGGAACCGGCAATGGCCTCGCGCCATTGCCGGTTTTGCATGTCAGGCGCCGGTAGGCCCCGTGAACTTTGCGTGACAAAAGTTCGGTCGCCCGCTGCGCCGACGGCCTTGGGGGTAACAGCCATGGCGCGTCCCTTGGGGCGCTGCGCCTCCACCCGAACAAGGACCCGTCGTGATGCGTTCCCAGCCCAAGCCGTCCGTCACCTGCACCGCCCGCCGCGAACATCCCCTCCTGCTCAAGCCCCTGGCCCAGGCCATCGCCCTGATGCTTCTGGCTGGCGGGGCCCAGGCCGCGCCGGCCTTCAGTGCCGGCTGGTTCGCCGAGAAGGGCGCCGCCCAGGCCGCTGGAGCCGCCCGGCCGGGGACCGTGCAGCCGGGTTCGCCACCGCCGCTGGCGCAGCAGCAGCAGGTGCAGCAGCGCCTGGGCCGCTCCTTCGCCAACCTCAACAACACCGTGGCCGCCATCGCCGCGGCCCAGGCAGCCCAGGCCGCCGGACGTGCGGCGGCCAGCGGCGCCCCGCAGACCCTGCACAACGGTCTCGGAGGCAACGGCCTCAACGTGGTGGTGGGGCCCGATGGCAAGCCGCTGTTCATCAACGCCGAGGCGCCGGTGCAGACCGACGCCAACGGCAAGGTACTGGTGTCCATCAAGCAGACCGCCGACAAGGCCATCCTCAACTGGGAGACCTTCAACGTCGGCCGCGACACCACCCTGGCCTTCCAGCAAGAGGCCAGCTGGGCGCTGCTGAACAAGGTGGGCAACAGCACCGCGCCCAGCCAGATCCAGGGCCAGATCAAGGCCGACGGCACGGTGATGATCCTCAACAGCAACGGGGTGGTGTTCAGCGGCACCAGCCAGGTCAACGTGCGCAACCTGGTGGCTGCCGCTACCGGCTTCAGCGACGAGCAGTTCCGCAGCGGCGGCCTCTACAACGGCAGCAACCCGAGCTTCACCAACGCCCAGGGCAACATCCGCGTGGAGCAGGGGGCGCAACTGAACACGGCGGCGCCCAGCACCTCCACCTCCGGGGGCGGCTACGTGCTGCTGCTGGGCAAGGAGGTGGACAACGCCGGCAGCATCAGCACGCCCAAGGGCCAGGTGCTGATGGCGGCCGGGGACAGCTTCGTGATCCGCAAGGGCTATGGCAGCGACGGCAACCCCACCTCCACCACCCGTGGCAACGAAGTGAGCGCCAGCGGCAACGGCCGGGTGCTCAACCGGGGCGTGCTGCTGGCCGCCAGCGGCGATGTCAGCCTGGTGGGCAACCAGGTGCAGCAGAGCGGCGTGGCCCTGGCCAGCACCTCCGCAGACGCCCGTGGCACCGTGCACCTCACCGCCAGCGGCGCCAATGGCCAGGTGACCCTGGGCGAGGGCAGCACCACCGCGATCCTCCTCGATGCCAGCGCCACCGCCCTCGACAGCCAGCGCGATGCCCTGCTGGCACCGGTCCTCAAGCAGGACGGCGACGTGGTGAACGGCGACGTCTTCCGCCGCGACCTGTCCCTGGTGCAGATCGACAGCAGCGGCAGCGTGGACTTCCAGAAGGGCTCCATCACCCTGGCCACCGGTGGCCAGGTGGCGACCCAGGCTGCCCAGCGCAGCCTGGTGCGCGACGGCGCCGTGATCGACGTCTCCGGCGCCACCGGCGTGCAGGTGGCCATGTCGGCCAACAGCGTCAAGGTCAACCTGCAGGGCAACGAACAGCGCGACGCCTCGGTCAACCGCGACAAGGGCGCGCTGAACAACAGCGATGTCTGGGTGGATGTGCGCGAGCTGGTGCGGGTGCCGGCCGGGACCAACGGCTACGCCACCGACCGCTGGTACACCGCCGGCGGCCTGCTGGAGGTCAGCGGCTACCTCGGCACCCAGGGCCACAGCGTGGCCGAATGGATGGCCCTGGGCGGCACCGTCAGCTTCACCGGCGGCGAGGTGGTGACCCAGTCCGGTTCGCAGATCAACCTTTCCGGCGGCACCCTCGACGTCCAGGGCGGCAGCGTCCGGCAGACCTGGCTGAAGGGCGCCGACGGGCGCCTGTACGAACTCTCCAGCGCCCCGGGCGACATCCTCTACACCGGCATCTACCGGGGCTACGAGGACCACAGCCAGCGCTGGGGCCGCACCGACTACTACTACGACCCGCTGATCGCCCCGCGCGAGCGCCAGGAGGCCGGCTACACCGTGGGCCGCGACGCCGGCAGCCTGGTCATCGGCACCCGCAACGCGGTGCTCGAGGGCACCCTGGCCAGCGACACCTACCAGGGCGCCCGGCAGACCCAGGCGGCCCAGGCCGGCCTCGACGGCTACCGCCAGTCGCAGAAGGCGGCCGCGCGCGGTGGCCAACTGGTGGTGGGCACCTACGCCCCCCTGTACGTGAAGAGCAGCGGCACCCTGGAGCCCGTACTGGGTGCCAGTGCCAACACCCTGAAACAGGTGGTGTTCGGCCAGGGCGCCGAACGCATCGCCGACGGGCTCGACCTGACCACCGCCCTGCCGGCGGGACGCCAGGGCACCCTGTACCTGGACAGCGCCCAGCTCAACGACTTCAACCTCGGGGCCATCAAGGTGGCGGCCAGCGAGGGCATCCGGGTCGACAGCGCGCTGCAGGTGGCGCCGGCCGGCAACGTGACCCTCTACGGCCCGCAGGTGGAAGTGAACGCCGACATCACCGCCCGTGGCGGCAGCCTCCAGCTGGGCAACGTGCTCAACCAGATGACCGCCCTGGGGCGTGCCGATACCGTGCTCACCCCCACCAGCGGCAGTGCCTCGGTACGCGTGGGGGCGGGTGTGCGCCTCGATGCCAGCGGGTTGTGGAGTAACCTGCTGCGCGAGCCCGACGACACCCGCGCGCTGCCCTACCTCAATGGCGGCAGCGTGTCCCTGCGCAGCAGCGGCAACACCCTGCTGGAAGCCGGCAGCACGGTGGATGTCAGCTCCGGCGCGGCGCTGCTCGCCAACGGCAGGCTGCAGGGCGGCAAGGGCGGCCACGTCACCCTCGCGGCCAGTGCCGGCAACCGGGGCGACAGTGGCGTGCTGAGCCTGGGCGGCGCTCTGCGGGGCGAAGGCGTCAAGGGCGGTGGCACCCTCAGCCTGCAGGCCGCTCGGGTGCTGATCGCCGACAACGCCCCGTCGGCGCCGGCCGGTGCCCTGGTGCTGCGTGGGGATTTCTTCGACAAGGGTTTCTCCGCCTACGAGGTGAGGGGTAACCGGGGCCTGGAGGTGGCCGAGGGCACACGCGTCGAGGTGACCCAGCCGCTGTACCGCCAGGCCAGCGGCGCAGGCAACCTGGCTACCGGCGGTGCCCTGTCCGAGGCCCTGGAGCGCTGGTTGCCCCCCCTTTACCAGGAGGATGCGGGCCAGGGCGTGCTGACCCAGCGCCAGGGGGCCAGCCTCTCGCTGCAGGCTGGCAGCCCGGAGACCGCCGCCGCCGACATCGCCAGCACGGCGCTGGTGGTGAAGCAGGGGGCTCTGCTGCATGTCGACCCCGGCCAGGCCATCCGCCTGGCCGGGATCGGCCAGGTCACGGTGGACGGCACCCTGGAGGCCTGGGGCGGGCGCATCAGCATCCTCGGCCTGGGGAGCAACGGTGAGGTCCAGTCCGCACGGCCGCTGGAAACCTACCATTCCCTCTGGATCGGCGATCACGCCCGGTTGGACGCAGCCTCCCGCGCCGTCAGCGCGGTGGACGCCCGAGGCAACCGCTACGGCCAGGTGCGCCAGGGGGGCAGTATCGTCATCGGCGGGGAAATCGACGCCAACCGAGGTGACCTGACGGCCAGCGATGCCTTCGTGGTGGTGCGCCAGGGCGCGCGCCTCGATGCCTCCGGCAGCCAGGCGTGGCTCGACCTGCCCGGCCAGGGCCCGCTGCGGGTGGCCAGCCAGGGCGGCAGCATTGCCCTGGCATCCACCAGCGGTTTGTACCTGGATGGGCAGCTCCGCGCTGCCGCCGGCGGCGAGGGGGTGGCAGGGGGCAGCCTCTCGGTGGCCCTTGGCGCGCCCAACTACCTGACCGGCGACCCCCGGGCCACTGATGCCGTGCGTCAGGCCCGGGAACTGGTGGTGGCCCAGCAGCAGGCGGCTCCCCTGGCCGAGGGGGCGGGCCCCGAGCAGGGGGCGTCGTTGCTGCGCTATGGCCAGGGCCGGCTGGCGGTGAGCCAGGTGGAGCAGGGCGGGTTCGACAACCTGGCGCTGCTCAGCACCGGGCTGCTGAGCTTCGATGGCAACGTGCGCCTGAATCTGGCCAATGCCCTCAGCCTGTATGCCGGAGCCTACGGCCTGGCCGAGTCCGCTGCGGCGGACAGCCGGGTCGAGTTGAGCAGCCACTACCTGCGGCTGGCCGGGGCCAGGCCGGCTGCATCTGTGGGGCCAAGCGAAACCAAAACAGCGATCGACATGGGCACCTCGGTACGCCCTGCCACTGGCCAGTGGCTGCTCAGTTCCCGTGGCCTGCTGGACGTGCGCGACAAGGTGAACCTGGGGGCGCGCGGCAGCATCCGCCTGCTGCAGGGGCGCGAGCAGGTGGTGGACCGCCGTGCCTTCGCCCAGGTGCAACTGGACAGCCTGGGTGACCTGCGGCTGCTGGCGAGCCCGAGCAGCATAGCCAACGCCATGAGCCTGACGCTGCCCGGCGACCTGCGCATCACAGCAGCCCAGGTCTACCCCGGCACCGGGGTCAAGGCCTTGGTGCAGGCCACGCGCATCGACATTGGCCGCCCGGTTGGCGCGATCCCGGCACAGCCCCTGTCGGCCTTTGGCGAGTTGAGGCTGCAGGCCGACGTGATCAACCAGGGGGGCGTCCTGCGGGCGCCATTGGGCAGCCTGGAGGTCGGTTACGGCGGCAACAGCCCGCGGCCCGCCAGCCGGGTGAACCTGCTGCCCGGCAGCCTGACCTCGGTGAGCGGTGCGGGCCTGGTGATTCCCTATGGCGGCACCGTGGACGGCAAGACCTGGCTCTACGACGGCGTGGCCCTCTCCACCACCCTGCTGAAGGCTGCACAGAACAACATGCCCGGCAAGGTGGACCTGATCGGGCAGACCATCGACGTGGCCGAGGGCGCCGTGGTGGATGTGTCCGGCGGCGGGGTGGTGCTCGGTGCCGGGTTCGTCGCCGGTCGCGGCGGCTCCACCGATGCCCGTTTCAACCCGCTGGTGCAATACGGCCCGGACGGCTTCCTGCTGCCGGCCCTGAGCAGCAACCCGGTGTACGCCATCGTGCCCGGCGTCCAGCCGGGTTTCGCCCCCGGCAATGGCGAGGCCGGGGCCGTGGCACCGCTGGTGGGCCAGCAGATCACCGTCGGCGCTGGCGTACCGGGGCTACCGGCGGGCACCTACACCCTGCTGCCATCCACCTACGCCTTGCTGCCGGGGGCCTTCCGCGTGGAGGTCAATGGCCTGGCGGGGCAGGGCGGTGCCCTCGTCACCCAGGCCATGCGCAACGGCTCCTGGTCCACCGCCGGTACCCTGGGCCTGGCCAGCGGCGCCCGCGACAGCCTGGCCAGCCAGGTGATCCTCACCCCGGCCGACGTGCTGCGCCGCTACTCCCAGTACAACGAGACCACTCTCAGCCAGTACCTGCTGGCCGATGCCGCGCGGCTGGGCATCCCCGCCGCGCTGATGCCGCGGGACGCCAAAGCCTTCAACCTGAATTTCTCGCGCAGCGACGGCAGCCAGCCCAGCTTCCGCTTCGCCGGAACCCTGCTGAAGGGCCGTGAGGAGGGCGGACGGGGCAGCATCACCGCCATCGACGCGACATTCGGCAGCCACCTGGAAATCGTCAAGGCCGGCACCGGGGCCAGCGCCGGCTTTACCGGCATCTCCCTGAACGATGCCGACCTCAACGCCATCGGTGCCGGCAGCCTCTTCATCGGTGGTCTTGGCCGTACGGTCTACGGCCAGGGCGGCAATTTCATCCAGCTGGGTAGCACCAATGGGGCCAACGTGCGCAGCGTGACCCTGCGCAGCGGCGCGACCCTGCGGGCGCCGGAGGTCATGCTGATCAGCTCCGGCACGACGGGGGGCATCACCGTGGAGCAGGGCGCCAGCATCAACACCCTGGGCCTGGGGGCTGCCCCGCGGGACTCCCGCGACGGTTACCTGTACAAGCCGGGGCGCAACAGTGTGCTGGCGGTTTCCAACGGCTACCTCAGCCTGCTGGCCCCGGATGTGCCCGACCCCCGGTCCCCAGATGTGGCGCCCGGGCCTATTCGCATCGGTGTCTGCGACGGCACATGCAGCGGCACCACCGGGCTCTATTCCGACGGCACCATCGCCACGGCCACCGACAACCGCTTCGAGTTGAGCGATGCGGTGCGCTACGGCACCCGCAACCTGACCCTGGCAGTGGGCGGTATCAACGTCGGCAGCGCCGAGGTGCTGGCCGACCTGGCCAGCCGCAACCGCCTGCCCAACGGGCTGACCCTCAACCAGGCGGTGCTGGACCGCCTGCTGCGTGGCGATGCCCAGTTCGGCGCGCCCGCGCTGGAGACCCTGGTGCTGGGCGCGCGGGATTCGCTGAACTTCTTCGGCGACGCCAGCCTGGACACCTACGGTGCTGACGGTCGCTCGCGGCTCAAGGAGCTGGTGCTGACCACCCCGGCCATCTACGGCCAGGGCGAGGCGGGTGCGCGTGCACAGATCCGCACCGCCAACCTGGTCTGGAACGGTGCCCACAACGAGGCCGGAGCCATCATCGCCGGCGGTGCAGGCAGCGGCGCGGGCAGCCTGCTGATCGACGCCGAGCGCATCGAGTTCGGCTACCTGCCAGACAGCCAGCCCAGTGCCAGCCCGATCCGCGACCGGCTGGCCGTGGGCTTCGCCAACGTCGAGCTGAACGCCCGCGAGCGCATCACCGCCAATCACAAGGGCGGCCTGGCGGTGTACCAGCGGCAGGACGGCTACACCCCGGGCCAGGGCTTCCAGTACAGCGGCGGGCAGCTGATCCTGCGCACCCCGGTGCTGACCGGCGGGGCCGGCTCGGTGAACCGCCTCAGCGCGGGTGGCGACATCCGCATCAGCGCCCCGGCCGGTTCCACGGTGCCGACCATCGGGGGCGATGCCCTGGGGGCGGAGCTGTCCCTTCGCGGGCGCAACCTGTACCTGGAGGGTGCGGTGGTGCTGCCCAGCGGCAAGCTGACCCTGGCGGCCGATGAGCAGCTGAGCCTCGGCGATGGTGCCCGCATCGACCTGGCCGGGCGCAAGGTCACCTTCAACGAGGTGAACAAGTACAGCTGGGGCGGCGACCTGATCCTGGAGAGCCGCCACGGCGACATCCGCCAGGCGGCCGGTGCGCTGATCGACCTGTCCGCGGTCAACAACCAGGCCGGCAGCCTCAAGGCCACCGCCCTGGCGGCCGGCGCCGGCACGGTGGCCCTGGAAGGGCGCATCCTCGGTGGCAGCAGCGGGGAATACGACGCTGGCGGCACCTGGATGCCGTACAAGGCCGGCAGCCTGGAGGTACACGCTCAGCGGCTCGGCGCGGGCAACCTCAGCGACGATTTCGCCGCGCTCAACCAGCGCCTCAACCAGGGCCAGGTGTTCGGCGCCCGCAGCTTCCTGCTCAAGCAGGGCGACCTGGTGATCGGCGACGGCCTCAAGGCCGGAGAGATCAGCGTGTCGCTGGACGGCGGGCACCTCACGGTGAACGGCACCGTGGACGCCAGCGGCGAGCGGGTGGGGGCCATCCGCCTGGCCGGCAAGCAGGGGCTCACCCTTGGCAGCGGCGCGCGGTTGGACGCCCATGGCAACCGCCTGCGGGTGGACAGCTACGGCGGGATCATCGATGCGCCCAACCGGGCCACGGTGGAGCTGAGCGCCGTCGATGGCCAACTTACCCTGGCCAGTGGCGCCCGCATCGACCTGCGCCACGGCACCGCCGCCAGCAGCGGCCACGACGGACGGGCACGGGGCACCCTGGAGCTGAATGCTCCCCGGCTCGGCGGTGCCAGCGCTGGTGACATCGCCATCGATGCCAGCGGCCCCCTGGACATCCAGGGCGCCAGCCTGATCGCCGTGAACGGCGTGCAGCGCTACGACGATGCCCGCAACGGCAGCGACCCGGCCGCCAGCGGCCGGCCCTACCAGGTCATCGACCAGGCCTACCTGGACCAGAAGCACGCCGAGAGCCTGGCCTTCATCGACCACGCCCTGGCCAACGGCGCGCTGCTCAACGGCAAGCTGGCCGGCCTGAACAACGCCGCCTATGCCGATGCCTTCCACCTGCGGCCCGGGGTGGAGCTGGTCAGCCGGACGCCCGGTGGCGACCTGGTGGTGCAGGGTGACCTGGACCTGTCCGGCTACCGCTACGCCAGCCTCAATCCGCACACCCCCAGGACCGCCGCTGCGGGATCGGGGGAGGTGGGGCACCTGGTGATCCGCGCTGGGGGCGACCTGAGCGTGCTGGGCAGCATCAACGACGGCTTCCTCGCACCGCCGGCCACCCAGGACGACGACGGCTGGGTGCTGCTGCCCGGCAAGCAGCCGTTCAACGGGGATGTGGTGGTGCCCCGTGGCGGCATCGAACTGCAGGATGGCACCGCCTTCCCCGCCGGCACGGTGCTCAACTACGACCTGCCGATCAAGGCCATGACCCTGGCTGCCGGTACCCGCCTGCCGGCGGACGCGCGGTTGAACGGCCCGCTGCTGCTGGCGGCCGGTACGGTGCTGGCGGCGGAGGTGCGCAACGCCGACGGCAGCCTGGCCTACGCGGCCGGCACCCGCCTGGCCGAGGCCGTCACCCTGGCCCAGGGCATGGTCCTGGGGGCGGGGACCTGGCTGCCGGGGGACACTCCGGTAACGGCCATGACCTGGCCGAAGGGTGTGCCGCTGCCGAGCAACGCGCCCAGCACTATCGTCGGTGCGCCGGACAGGGTGGTGCAGGCAGGGAACCTGGTGCTGGCCCTGGGGGCGCTGATCCCGGCGGGCACCGATGTGAAGCTCGCCGCCGGGGTGGAGAAGATCAACCTGCGAGGCGGTGACGGCAAGGGACGCAATTGGGCCGTGGCGCAGATGCTGCCCGAAGGCTCGCAGTCCTGGTCGCTGCGGGCCGTGGCCGGTGCCGACCTGCAGGCCGCCGACAGCCGCCTGGTCGACCCCTATGCCGAGCACGGCGAACTGCGCCTGGCCGACACTCACTATGGCTATCTGGCGAAAGCCATATCGACCCGCCTCCTCACGGCGGAGGGTGCACTGGCGTGGTATGGCGATGAGAGCTTTGCCGGCAAGCCGGTAGCCGAGGCCATGGCTGAATACGGTGTTGATGACGAATTGATTATCTGCTCCGAGGTGTACATGTGCACCGAGGGGTCTGGTATGGAGTACAGCTACGCCCTGGGCAGCAGCCGCTTCAGCGTGCTGCGCACCGGCACCGGGGACCTGGACCTGGTGAGCGCCGGGGACTTCAATCTGCACTCCCTGTACGGCCTCTATACGGCCGGTACCTCTTCGCTGGGGCTGTCGCAGTCCGCGGCCTACAACCAGGCACGCGGTGTGGCCGTTAATCCAGGCAATGGAGCGCTGGTCGATACCGTGCTTGGCAAAAACGGAGGTGTCTACGAGACCCTGGTGGACGGCGGGGTCAGCAGTCTCTACCGCGCCTGGTACCCGGAGCGGGGCGGCAACCTGTCGCTGACGGTGGGCGGCGACCTGACCGGCGATCTGATCGGACGGCCGGAGAGCGGAGGCGGGGACACTCAGCAGCCGGAAGGCAGCGCAGTCCGCAACTGGCTGTGGCGCCAGGGCGGCGGGCTGGACGTTGCATCCACCGTGCCCAGCGCCTGGTGGATCAACTTCGGCACCTATGTGCCGTTCAACAGCGGTAAGGATGTGGCCCTGGCCGGCTTCACCGGCTTCGGCACCCTGGGCGGCGGCAACCTCGACGTACGCGTGGCCGGGGATGCCGGCCTGCAGGCGCCCCGAGGAATCATGAAGAGCGACCTCGCCAGTCGCAGCCAGGGCCTGGTGCTGGCCGTGGGCTCCACCGGGCGCCTGGTGGACGGCCACCTGGTCACCACCGGCGGTGGCGACCTGAACCTGGTGGTGGGCGGCGCGCTCAACCCCGACCTGGAGGCCCGAGGGTTCCAGGACGATGCCAAGCTGCCCATCAAGCAGCGGCACGACCTCAATGGCAGCCTGGTCAACCTGCGGGGAAGCCTGCGCGCCAGTGCGGCCTCCTATGGCGGCATCGACACGATCACCGGGCCGGAAGCGCGCAACCATGACGCCCGGGAAAGCCGCGCCTACGACCCTTTCACCGCCACCAAGGCCTCCGCTAACGGCGGGCTGGTGCTGGTACCGGGGGACGCCACGGTGAGCCTCAATGCCCGGGGCGACCTGGTGCTGGGGGGGGTGAGCGACGCCGGGCGCAGCCAGGCCCTGGGCGGCCAGGCCGTGGATCTGGCCGGCACCCGCAGCAGCGGCTTCGCCTGGTTCAGCCTATGGACAGACCATACCGCCATCGACCTGTTCGCCGCCGGTGGCAATCTGACACCCTCGACCCAACTGGGGGAAACGGGCTCCTACACCGGTGGTCTCAGTTTGCGTTCCGGTATGGATTACTCCGCTACTGACGGGCGCTTCGTCTACCCCTCGGTCCTGCGGGCGGTGGCTCCGGCTGGCAGCCTCTACTACGGGCCATCGGCGCAGGGCGCGGTTGGCATGGACGCTCAGGTGGTCGTCAACTCCCTGCTACTGGCCCCGGGGCGCCAGGCCCAGTTGGAGTTGCTGGCGGGAAACTCCATCTATGCCGGGGGTTATGCCCTTTCGCCGAGCAACGCCCCCCAGGACCACCTGGCCACGCCCTTCAAGCCGGGCTTCTACTACCTCGATGCGTCAGGCGCCAGCCATGGCGACCTGGGCTGGAGCGGCAACCCCGGGCGCAGCCTGTTCGCCTTCGGTGGCACCGGGGTCGAAGGCGCCTACCGTGGTGCCGATCAGCCGACGCGCATCTACGCCCTGCGGGGTGACATCGTCGGGGTGCGCACGGGCGAGATCCTGAGGTTCTCGAGCTATCCCCGGGCCGGTGAAACCTGGTACGAGGGCGCACGCCCGACCCGCCTCATGGCCGGGCGCGACATCGTCAACAGCGGGCAGATGGTCGGTCTGCCAGGCCCGAGAAATATCGAAGGCACTGCGCAGACCACCGGCAACCTGTTCGTCCACGACGCCCCCACCGACGTCTCGGTGGTGTCCGCCGGGCGCGACATCCTCTTCAGCAGCTTCAACGTTGCCGGGCCCGGCACCCTGGAGATCACTGCCGGTCGCCAGCTGCGCCTGGAAGACCAGGCCACGCTGAACAGCCTGGGAGCCATCGTGCCCGGCGACAAGCGCCCGGGCGCCGACATCGCCCTGCAAGCCGGTGCCGGCAGCGGCCCGGACTACCTGGCCTTCGCCCTGCGTTACCTGGACCCGACCAATCGCCTCGCCCCCGGCGCCAGCCTGGGTGCGGGTGGCGTCGCGCAGACCTACGAAGCCGAGCTGGCGGCCTGGCTGGCCGAGCGCTTCGGCTTCAGCGGCAGCCGCGAGCAGGCGCTGGCCTACTTCACCGCACTGGCGCCGGAGCAGCAGCGGATCTTCGCCCGCCAGCTGTACTTCGCCGAGCTGCGCGCAGGCGGGCGCGAATACAACGATGCCGGCAGCCCGCGTTTCGGCAGCTACCTGCGCGGCCGCAATGCCATCGCCGCGCTGTTCCCCAGCCACGACGTGGCCGGCAACCCGATCCGCTACGAGGGCGACATCACCCTCTATGGCGGTGCCGGTGTGCGCACCCTGTTCGGGGGCGGCATCCAGATGCTCACGCCAGGCGGGCAGCAGGTGTTCGGCATCGAGGGCGAGGCGCCGCCGGCCTCGGCCGGTGTCATCACCCAGGGTGCCGGGGACATCCAGCTGTTCGCCGAGGGCAGCGTGCTGCTGGGCCAGAGCCGCATCATGACCACCTTCGGTGGCGACATCCTGGCCTGGTCCGCCCGGGGCGACATCAACGCCGGACGCGGCTCCAAGACCACCCTGGTGTACACGCCACCCCGTCGCGTCTACGACGCCTGGGGCAACGTCACCCTGTCGCCCAGCGTGCCCAGCACCGGTGCCGGCATCGCCACCCTGGCGCCCATCCCCGAGGTACCGCCGGGCGACATGGACCTGCTGGCGCCGCTGGGCACCATCGACGCGGGGGAGGCCGGCATTCGCGTCTCCGGCAACGTCAACATCGCCGCGCTGCAGGTGATCAACGCCGCCAACATCCAGGTGCAGGGCAAATCCAGCGGGATACCGGTGGTGGCCTCGGTCAACACCGGAGCCCTGGCCTCGGCCAGCTCGGCGGCTAGCTCCGCCAGCGGTGCCGCCGAAGAGGCCGCGCGGGGCCAGCAGCGCGCCGCCCGCGAACGCCAGCCGTCCATCGTCACGGTGCAGGTGCTGGGCTTCGGCAACGAACGCCTGCAAGGCGGCGAAGAAGCCCGCGCCCCGGCCCCGACCGCCTACGACGCCAACCGCAGCGTGCAGGTACTCGGCGCCGGCCCGCTGCACGAACAGGCCCGCAGCCGCCTGACCGAGGAGGAACAGCGCAACCTCACGCTTTGACCCCATCCCAGCCGCCCTTCGGGGCGGCACTTCTTTCCCGAGGGCGGCAGGTGACTGCCGCTCTTTTTTCTACGTTTCGGAAATGCCCTTACCTTTCAGGGAAAGCAGCTTTGCCCGTCTGGCTTGCGTTTTCGGCTAGAGCCCGCCGCCCTTACGTGCCCACTAAATTGATGACTGACTTGCATTTGCTCGGGAAAAGACTTGAGCAATATTGCTGGCACCCTAAAAATGTCGCGCTGATTTTGAGATGCCACTACCCAAAGAGCATCGTTATAGCCCGCAGCCTGCTTCGGCCCAAAAGGCAAGTAGATAACGTCGTCGTTAATTTGGCTGATAATCCGATTGCCCCACTGTCATTGAGCTTGGAGGGAGTTGAGATGGCTATCTCTCTGTTTTGTTATTCATCACGCGCCGCCGAAGATGTCGAAGGGATACTTGACCTGTTGTCCGTACGGCATCGGGAGTTTTTGCGGGTAAATTCCTGCTTTCTAGTGTTGATGATTTAGAGGGTGCTGCTACTTACTCTGACTCTATTTCGCTGGAAATTGCACTTGAGCACGGTATGCGTGCGAGCTGTTTATTCTTGATTTATCTTAACGATAAAAGTGCTGCGGGTTTGCTGCCGAAGGTGGAAACGATCATCAAGAATGCACTGGGTGATAACAATGTGCTCATCCTGTTTAATAACGAAGAGCGCCGGTAGAGAATGCAAGTGTAGGTGCTCTTTCTGTTTTGATTATGGCGGAGAAGGGTTTTCTGAGAGAGTAGGGGTGAAGGTGTTGTACCTCATTGATCTGTCTGAAGGGGTATTTGATTTTGTGGTTGAGTCTGTGGTGGTGCAGGATAAGCGATATGGGTAATAGTGCGGTTTTTGATTTTGCTCAATGTCTTGTAGCGGCTGTGCACTGTTTTGTTATTTTTATTTTTGAGTAATGCTCGGCTTTTGAAGCTCCTTGTCCGGTGAATCGGGGGCGATTTTTGTGATTAAGACTTTTGATTAGAATTCACTTGGTGGTTCGGTGAGTGATGGGAGTGGTTGAGGTGTGTCTGGATGTTCTTGAAATAAGAAATTGGATTTCTGAGAAGCTTATGCTTATTCGTTCGGATATCAGTAAAGAGGCTTTTTCTGATATTTCACATTATATGATGCATGGCGAGTATGAGATGGCTTTTGAGTATTTGCTGCTGGAGGTCATGGATTTGAAGTTGAATGAGAAATTTATTGGCGGTGAGGTCGTGGAGATAGCGGTTCGTTTGGGGTTGGATCGCGACTACCACTATGATGAAAATTTCTGGCAGCGGCTGAGCTCAATTTGGGGGCGGATTCTGTATAAGGTTGCAGAGTCCTGATGAAGTGCCCTGGTGTTGTCGGCTTTTATGAAGTAAAACGCCCGATATCGTGAGGCGTGAAATTGAAAATATTATAAAGATTCGGATCGTTGTGGAAGTGCGTCAGTTTGTGGGGGTGGTTAGAATTTTTAGTTTGGTATGTGTTGGGGCGACTGTGACAAGTATGGGGAAGTAGCGTGATCTGTGATTTATATCTTAAGCAGCCTGTGCATTCCGAATACCTTAGATTTTTGAGTGTGTTCGATAAAGGTTTTTCCAGTGAGGCCAGGATTTATGGCTCAGGCTATCTGGGTGTGAATGTGGAGCGCATCAGGCTGGTTACCTTTGTGGTCGAGTTGAGGCGTAACGGGTTTGAGGCTATGAATGTCCCTGTCGCTTATAGAGAAAATCCGAATATCAGCAGGGAAGAGGCTTTCTGTTTGGCCAAGGATTACGCCGCTCTAATGGGGCGGAGTGTGGTGTTTGAAGGGGAGCGAGTTGTCGATGATTCGCCGCTGTTCTGGGCTTTCTCAATGGTGGGAGGTTCAGAGGAAAGGGCGGGAGGAGTTGCTTATATAGATAAGTTGGATGGTCATGTCTGGGGTGTTACTGAGTATGATGAATATATGCATGACTATTGCGGCTTGCTTGTCTGAGTTCTGATTGGGGCTGGCGCTCATCGGGCTTTTATTATGTTGCCGGCGGTTCTGGGTAGGAGTTGATCCATGAGTGGGGTTTTCTGCGGCAGGTTCTGGATGGAAGCTTGGTAAACGCAGTTGATTGTGTTGGTTATGGCGATGGTGAGTTAGAGCGTATTGCCCGGCTATATAATGTAAATGTGTAGGGGCAGCTTGGCGCTTTCTTGGCTGGAATGGGAGGAGTGATGGCGGTCTGATTGGGGATTCGATGGTTCAGCTATATCGGCCCTCATGATCGATTGGTAATTTGTTGGAGATTTAAAGGTTCGAGGTTGGGTATTTTGCTTGGCTTTTTAAATATGGGTTGCTGTTAGATTCGGGGGCGCGCCTATGGTGCTGTCGAGAGTCTTTGCTGGAGGTTTTAAAGAGTGGGAATTCTTTTAGATGAAGACTTTGGTGAGCTGAGGTTTGATGGGGCCTTGACGGGTTCATGTGAGGTGGTGATTTTCCAAGAACGCTCTGAGGTGGAGTTGGTTGTTCAGACATTTGATGGTGATCCGATTTCCGAGACTCAGCGGCTTGCGTACAGGGAGTTCCTTCTTGATTCGGCCTTCATCTGCTCCTCTGTTGAGGAGGCCGTGTTCAATTACTACAACGACAGGTTGAGCGAGTTCAGGGAGTGCCTTGATGCGTGTGAGGTAAATGATAAAGCGCCTCAAGTGAGTTCGGTTGGGGATATGGGGAAGCTGGTTACCCTGATAGGCATCAAGGTCATGTATCCCCTTGATCCCGGCGTGCGTCAAATCGGCTTCATATTTGATGCAGTTTTTGACTCTCAACTGGGCGTAGGGGTATTGGTGACCAACGGCTCTGTAGAGGCCGTAGAAGTGCAAGATTTTTTGTTGAGTTAATGGCGGCGGCTCTCTTTGGTGTAGCGATTGGTAGGCGCTTTCTTCATACCTGCGATGTTGTGTTATGGCGGCTGTGAGCGGGACACCTCCGGGTGTGCCGGGTCCCAGGAGTCCCGGTCGGCCAACCTGCGTACAACTGTCACCCATGCCCCTTGTTTGGCCGCTAACGGCGACGGCTCTAACCCTGGAAGCATCACGGCATGACTCGCGCCTCTTCTCTGTACCTCTTTCTTTGCTGCGTGGGCGCCCCCCCAATCTCTGAAGCGGTGAAGCGTGACCGCCTGAGCATCGTCGACTGAACCCTTCACGTCTCCCCGAAGAGGCCCGGCATCAGCCGGGCCTTTTCATTTCCGCAGGGCCGTTTCAGTGCCTTGTTCGTTCCCGCACTCACCAGGCGAAGGCGATCCCCACCGCCTCGTAATGCCCATTCCAGACGCTCTCCACCCCGCAAGCACCGTCCTTGCGCCGCCGTTCATGAAGATTCGATGACAAAAGTTCGGTGCCTTCGCCGGGCGCCGGTCAAGGGAGTGTGGAACGACGACGGCAAGGACAACGCCGCGCCACATCGGCCGCTACGGAAGGCGGCCACTTCGGCCCGCGGGTTTGCGGGCTCCGGCCAGGCAGTGGAGCAACGGCGATGGGGAAGATGGACGGATTCGCGAAGGTGGGGATGCAGGAGCTGGACCAGCGCCTGTCGAAGATCGTCGAGGCGGCGCGCAAGAAGCCCGTTTCGGTCTACCGCTACGGCGCGCCCTGGGTGTGGATCGTGTCCCAGGAGGACTGGCAGAGCGCGCTCAAGGAGGTGTCCAGCTACATCCCCCCGGGCCACTCGCTGGTGGTGCTCAAGCCGCAACTGGATGCGCTGCTGGAGCCGGCCCTGGAGGCGTTGCAGGGCTGGGCCCGTACACGCCAGCTGCAGGTGCCGCTGAGGGCGCTGCTGCAGGCGCTGGTGCTGCAGGTGCTGTATTCGCTGCCCAGCGAGAAGCAGCTCTACGAGCAGCTCAACTACAACCTGCTGTTCCGCTGGTTCGTCGGCCTGCAACTGAACCAGCGGGTCTGGGGCTTCAGCGCCTTCGTCCGTGACCTCGGCGAGGTGCTGGACAACGCCCAGGCCGTCCGCCTGCTGGAACGGGCCATCAGCGAGGTGTTTGCACCGTCGCTGATGAGCACGCCGGAATTCACCCCGAACTTCGCCCAGCTGCACACCTGGATCGCCCGTCACGCGGCGCAGGCTCGCGCTCGCTAGGCCCGATACACCAACGACAACCATGGGTGGCCCGGCCCCAGGCACGGCCCGCCCACAGGACGGCGCACGCCAGCGTGGCGCCATTTCACGAGGGGGCTGTGTGGTTCTTCAGTCATTCAACCGGCACCTGCGCCTTGGCCGCGTGCCGTTCGCACCTTCGCTCCTGGCCCTGGCGCTGCTGGCCGGTACGGCCTGGGGCGCGGAGGAGGGCGAGGGTGCGGCGCGCCGGGTCGACGTCAACGAATACGTGGTGCGTGGCAACAGCGTGCTGCAGGCGCGGGACATCGAGGCGGCGGTCTACCCGTTCCTCGGCCCGCAACGCACCCTGGCCGACATCGAGGGCGCCCGCGACGCGCTGCAGCAGCGTTACCAGGCCCTGGGCTACCAGTCGGTCTTCGTCGAGCTGCCGGAGCAGCAGGTGGAGGGCGGCGTGGTCTACCTGCAGGTGAGCGAGACCCGCGTCGGCCGGGTGAGGGTGATGGGCGCCCAGCACTACTCGCCGCTGGCGGTGCGCGACGAGGTGCCGGCCCTGCAGGAAGGCCAGGTGCCGGACTTCGGTCGGGTCCAGGCCGAGCTGGCCGCTGCCAACCGCAACCCCGGGCGCCAGGTGGTGCCGGTGGTGCGCGAGGGGCGTCGGCCGGGGACCATGGACGTGGACCTGCAGGTGGAGGACAAGAACCCCTGGCAGGCCAGCATCGGCCTGAACAACGACTACAGCGCCGACACCGAGAAGCTGCGCTCGGTGGTCAGCCTCGGCTACACCAACCTCTGGCAGCGGGGCCACACGGCCTCGCTGACCTACTTCACCGCGCCGGAGGACCGCGACAACGCCGAGGTCTGGTCCGGCAGCTACAGCGCGCCGCTGGATGCCCGCTGGACGCTGCAGCTCTCCGGCTACCAGTCCGACAGCAACGTGGCCACCCTGGGCGGCAGCAACGTGCTGGGCAAGGGCCACGCCTACGGGGTGTCCCTGGCCTACGCGGTGCCGCCGGCCGGGCCCTGGGCGCACTCGCTGTCGGTGGGGGTGGAGTTCAAGGACTTCGAGGAGTCCCTGCAGTTCGGCGGCAGCCAGGACCAGGTGCCGATCCGCTACGCGCCGATCACCCTCGGCTACACCGGCTACCGCTACACCGAGCGCTCGCAGTTCAGCCTCGGCCTGTCCCTGGTGGCCGGCACCCACAGCATGCTGGGCTACGGCAGCGACGACGAGGCGTTCGACTACAAGCGCTACCGGGCCAAGCCGGGCTTTGCCCTGTTCAAGGGCGATGCCACCTACACCCTGACCTTCGGCGACGACTGGCAGAGCCACAGCCGCCTGGGGTTCCAGCTGGCCTCTGGGCCGCTGGTCTCCAACGAGCAGTTCTCTGCCGGCGGTGCCAGCAGCGTGCGCGGCTACCTGGCCGCCGAGCGCACCGGCGACGACGGCTGGTTGCTTGGTCAGGAATTGCGCACGCCGTCCCTGGCGCCGCTGCTGGGCAAGGGCGTGGCCCGCCACCTGGACGAGTGGCGCTTCTACCTGTTCGCCGAAGGCGCGCAGCTGTCCCTGCAGGACGCGCTGCCGGAGCAGGACGACAGCTACAGCCTGGCCAGCGTCGGCCTCGGCACCCGCGCCACGCTGCCCCACGGGCTGTCCGGCAGCCTCGACTGGGCCTACCCGCTGAAGGACGGCCCGAACACCCGCAAACGAGACCCCCGCGTGCACTTCAGCGTGCAGGCGAGCTTCTGACCCCTTGGAGTTGACCCCATGCGCCGCTTGATACTCACCACGCTCGTCAGCCTCGGGCTCCTGGCCCCGGCGATCGCCCATGCCTGGTGGCAGGACGATTGGCTCTACCGCAAGCAGATCACCGTCGACACCACGCCCCAGGGCGCGGCCATCGACCAGCCCGCCGGGCGCACGCCATTGCTGGTGCGCCTGCACACCGGCAACTTCACCTTCGACGGGGTCAACGAGAACGGTTCGGACATCCGCTTCGTCGCCGCCGACGACAAGACCGTGCTCAACCACCAGGTGGAGAGCTTCGACCCGCTGATGGGCATGGCACTGATCTGGGTGGACGTGCCCCAGGTGGAAGGCGGCCAGCGCCAGGACATCTGGATGTACTACGGCAACCCGAAGGCCCCGGCCACCGGCAACGGTCAACTGACCTTCGACCCGGACTACAGCCTGGTCTACCACTTCGACGGCGCCGTCGGTGCGCCGCCCCGCGACACCACCGCCTACGGCAACCACGCCCAGACCGCACCCGCCAGCAGCATCGACGGGGTGATCGGCCGCGCCGCCCAGCTCAACGGCCAGCCGCTGCTGCTGCCGGCCAGTCCGTCCCTGGCACTGCCGGCCGGGGGGGCCTTCACCTTCAGCGCCTGGGTGCGCGCCGACCAGGCCGCCGGCGAGCAACTGCTGCTGGCACGCCGCGACGGCGGCAACGCACTGCTGCTGGGCCTGGCCCAGGGGGTGCCCTTCGTCGAGGTCAACGGCCAGCGCGCCCAGGCCGGCCAGGCCCTGGCCAGCGGGCAGTGGCAGCACCTGGCGCTGAGTGCCGACGGCAGCGCCCTGCGGCTGTACGTGAACGGCCGTGAATCCGGCAGCCTGGCGCTGTCGCTGCCGGCCTTCGCCTCGGTGATCGCCATCGGCGCGGACCTGCCGGGCAGCCAGGCCGCCGCCCCCGAGGGCGCCCCGGCCGAGGCACCGGCTCCGGCTACCTTCGGGGCCTTCGCTGGCGCCGTCGACGAGCTGCGCCTGTCCAAGGTGGCGCGCCCGGCGGCGCTGATCCTCGCCGATGCTACCGCCCAGGGCGCCGAGTCGCGCCTGGTGGTCTACGGCGTGGATGAGGAACAGTCCGGCTTCGGCTTCGGCAGCCTCGGCTTCCTGCTCAAGGCGGTGCCGGTGGACGCCTGGGTGATCATCGCCGTGCTGGTGCTGATGATGATCCAGTCGTGGGTGATCATGATCCGCAAGAGCCGCACCCTGGGCCGCGTACTGCGCGCCAACGCGGCGTTCCGCGAGCAGTTCGTCCGGGTCGGCACGCGCCTGGAGCTGCTGGCCGACGACCGCCAGCTGCACGAGCGCCTGGGGGATTCGCCGCTCTGGCACCTGTACCAGGTGGCGGTGCGCGAGATCCGCACCCGGCGTGACCAGGGCGCCGACACCGGCTCCATTTCCGCCGCCACCATCGAGGCCATCCGCGCCTCCATGGACGGGGTGCGCACCCGCGAGGGGCAGGTGCTGGCCTCGCGCCTGTCGACCCTGTCCAACGCCATCGCCGGTGGCCCCTATATCGGCCTGCTGGGCACGGTACTGGGGATCATGGTGGTGTTCCTCGGCACCGCCATGGCCGGTGACGTGAACATCAACGCAATCGCCCCCGGCATGGCCGCCGCGCTGCTGGCCACCGCCATGGGCCTGTTCGTCGCCATCCCCGCGCTGTTCGGCTACAACCGCCTGACCACCCGCAACCGCGAGGTCAATGCGGACATGCGGGTGTTCGTCGACGAGTTCGTCACCCGCCTGGCGGAGGTGCACGGCGAGAGCACCTTCAGCGAAGCGGCCCACCGCCGTGGCCACGCCGTCGGCGCTGCGCCCCTGAGCGCCTGAGGAGAGCAGCATGGCCAACCTCAGCAGCGCCCATGACGACGATGAAGACGGCGCCGTCGACAGCATCAACATCACGCCCCTGGTGGACGTGCTCATGGTGGTGCTGGTGATGTTCATCCTCACCGCCACCGCCCAGGTTTCCGGCATCCAGATCAACCTGCCGAAGGCCAGCGCGTCCATCTCCCTGTCGCAGCCCAAGACCAAGGCCATCTCGGTGAACGACGGCGGCCAGGTGTTCCTCGACGCCTACCCGGTGACCCTGCCGGAGCTGGAGGACCGGCTGCGTACGGAGAAGGCGATGAACCCCGACTTTCCGGTGATCGTCCGTGGCGATGCCACGGTGCAGTACCAGAAGGTCATCGAAGTGCTGGACCTGCTGCGCCGCCTGGAGCTGTCCCAGGTGGGCCTGGTCACCGGCAAGCCGCAGGGTTGAGCCATGACCACCTTTCCCAGCAAGGGCCCGGAGAGCGGGCTCGCCGAAGTCCGCAGCAGCGCGCCGGGATTGCGCCGGCCGCTGGCCTGGGGCGTGGGGGCGCTGGTCGCCGCCGGCCTCGCCTGGCTGCTCTGGCTGTGGGCCAACGACATGAGCGGGGTGCGCCGGGAGGCGCCGAAGATTCCCGCCATCATCCCGCTGCCGCCACCTCCACCACCGCCGCCGGTGCCGGAGAAGCCGCCGGAGCCGGAAACCCCGGTGGAAGAGAAGCTGCCCGAGCCCGAGCCGACCCCGGAGCCGGAGGAGGTCAAGCCCCAGGAGGAGGCGCCGACCCCCGCCGACGACCTGGCCAACCCGATGCAGATGGACGGCGACGCCCAGGCCGGCTCCGACGCCTTCAACATCGGCGCCGGCAAGGGCGGCGGCATGGCCGGCAGCGGTGGCGGGCGCCTGGGCAACGGCACCTACAGCCAGTTCCTCGCGTACGCCTTCCAGAAGCTGCTGCGCGAAGACCCGGACCTGCGCACCCAGGCCTATCGGTTGCAGGCCGAGGTGTGGATCGACACCAGCGGGCGCATCACCCGCGCTGAACTCACCCGCTCCAGCGGCGACCCCGCGCTCGACCAGCAGGTGCTGGCGGTGCTGCGTGGCGCGCCACCCCTGGAGCGCCCGCCGGCCTCGCTGACGCTGCCGGTACGCATCGCATTGCAAGGACGCCGGCCCGGCTGATCGGGCCTGCGAGACGAATACGCCATCAGGAGTAGAACCATGATCCGCAGAATGAGCCGACTGGCCCTGGGCATCGGCGCCGTGATCGCCAGCCTGGCCGCCGCCACCTCGGCGCAGGCCACGCCCTCGGAGAACGCCACCGTCAACCTGATCCGCCTGCTGGTGCAGCAGGGCGTGCTCAAGCAGGACCAGGCCGACGCGCTGATCCGCCAGGCTGAAGCCGAGGCCGTGCAGGCCCGCCAGGCCGCCGCCCAGGCCGCACCGCCCGCGCCTGGCGCCCCGGGCGAGGTGCGCGTGCAGTACGTGCCGGCCATCGTCCGTGACCAGATCCGCGACGAGGTGAAGGCCGAGGTGATGGCCCAGGCGAAGAAGGAGAACTGGGCCGCGCCCAACACCTTCCCCGACTGGGCCTCGCGCATCAGCCTGGAGGGCGACATGCGCCTGCGCAGCGAGTCGCGCTATTTCTCCAGCAACAACAGCGACCGCCTGATCGACTACGCGCGCCTCAACGAGAAGGGCCCCTACGACGTCAACCCGCGCAGCAACACCCAGCTGCCGCCGCTGCTCAACAGCCGCGAGGACCGCGAGAACCTGCTGCGCCTGCGCGCCCGGCTGGGGCTGCGGGCCACGCTGTCGCCGTCCTGGAGCGCCGCCTTGCGCATCGCCACCGGCTCCGACAGCGGGCCGGTGTCCACCACCCAGACCCTGGGTGGCGGCTTCGCCAAGAAGGACGTGTGGCTGGACCAGGGCTACCTCACCTACAAGCCCGACGAGCGCCTGACCCTCACCGGCGGGCGCATGCCCAACCCGTTCATGACCACCGACCTGCTGTACTCCGGCGACCTCAACCTCGACGGCCTGGCGGCGAACTTCCAGCAGCCCCTGGACAGCGAACTGGGGCTGTTCGGCACCGTCGGTGCCTTCCCGGTGGAGTACACCTCCGACACCGCCACCACCAGCAGCGGCTTCGACAAGGTGGAGAGCGACACCAACTGGCTCTACGGCGCGCAGATCGGCGCCCGCTGGCAACCCGACGCGGACAACAGCCTAAAGGCCGCGCTGGCCTACTACCGCTTCGACGACATCGAGGGCAAGCGCTCCAGCCCCTGCACCCCGTGGAACGGCGCCCCGGCCTGCGACACCGACGAGTCGCGCCCGGCCTTCATGCAGAAAGGCAACACCCTGATGCTGCTGCGCAACATCACCCCCGACCCCACCCGGCCCACCACCACGCCCGAGCCGCAGTTCGTCGGCCTGGCCTCCGAGTTCAACCTGGTGGATCTGAACCTGGTCTGGGACACCGCGCTGTTCGACGGCTTCAAGCTGCGCAGCCAGGCCCACTACGTACGCAACCTGGCCTACGACGAAGGCGAGATGAACAAGCGCTCGGCGGGCAGGCTGGCCAACAACGTCGACGAGAACGGCAACATCCAGAGCGGCGACACCGCCTGGATGCTGCAGTTCGTGCTGGGCAACGCGCTGGACCTGAAGAAGCACGGCGACTGGAACCTCTACGCCGGCTACAAGCGCATCGAGCCGGACGCACTGCCCGACGGCTTCAACGACTCGTCCTTCCACCTGGGCGGCACCAACGCCAAGGGCTGGTTCGTCGGCGCCAACTACGGCTTCGCCGAGAACGTCAACGGCAGCGCCCGCTGGCTGAGCGCGGAAGAGGTCTACGGCGCGCCCTTCGAGATCGACGTCCTGCAATTCGAGGTCAACACGCGCTTCTAGTGCGCGTCGGAAAGGAGAGCGCCATGAACACCCGATCCCGATCCGCCCTGGCCCTTGGCCTGGCCCTGCTGGCCAGCAGCGGGGCCCACGCCGAAGGCATGGAAGAGCGCCTGCGCACCCAGCTGCGCAGCACCACCCAGCAACTGCAGGCGCTGCAGAGCGAGCAGGCCCAGGCGGCTGCCGCCCGCAGCGCGGCGGAAAGCCAGCTGAGCACCGCCCAGGCGCAGATCAAGCGCCTGGAGGCGGAGCTGGCCAAGGCCCGCCAGCAGAACGAGCAACTGGCCGGGCAGCAGGCGGCCCTGCACGAGGCGGCCCAGGCCCAGGTGGCCGCCAGCAATGAGCAGGTGGGCAAGTTCAAGCAGGCCTACGAGGAACTGCTGACGCGTGCCCGCGGCGTGGAGGCCGCCCGCGTGCAGCTGACCGGCGATCTGGCCGCCCGCGACGAACAGCTGCAGCAGTGCACCACCCGCAACCACGAGATGTACCAGGTGGCCCGCGAGGTCCTCGACGCCTACGAGCGCATCGACGTGGCCGACGTGGTGAAGCTGCGCCAGCCCTTCGCCAGCCGCGCGCGGGTGAAGTTCGAGGAGCTGGCGCAGTCCTATGGCGACCGCCTCTACGACACCCAGTTCGACACCGCCTTGGCCCCCAAACCCTGAACCCCAAGGCGTCGGCACGGGCCGGCGCCCCCGTACACAGGAGTCACAGCATGAACACCCAGGACCTGATCCAGAGCATCACCCCCGACCAGCTCGGCGACTGCCTGCGCGAAGCCGGCTACCGCGTCAACCGCACCGAACAGGGCGGCATCGTGCAACTGCTCAGCGCCAGCCAGGGCATCGGCTTCGCCGTGCGCTTCGGCAACCGGGCGCGGGAGGAGGGCGCCTACCTGGACTACTGCTTCAGCTGCGCGCTGCGCATCCAGGGCGAACTGCCCGCCGGCCTCGCCGAGGTGTGGAACGCCACCCGGCGCTTCGCCCGCCTGTCGCGCCAGGGTGACTTCCTCGTGCTGGAGATGGACGCCCTGGTGGCCGCCGGCATCAGCCCGCAGCACCTGCGTGGCCAGTTGGAGCTGTGGGACCACCTGCTGCAGGAGTTCATCGTCTACCTGCGTGACTTCAGCCGCGACAGCGCCACGCGCCATCCCGAGCCGGCCGCCGAGGCCGAGCCCGCTGCCGAAGCGGTCGAGGCCTGACCCATGGCCTGGCGTGGAGCCCTGTGGGGCCTGGGCGGCGTGGCCCTGACCGCGAGCGTGGCCGGGGTGGTGCTGGGGCTGCGCCCCGGTTCACCACCGGAAGCCGCTGTGCAGCCAGCGGTGCAGGTGGCACCGGCGCCCGTGGCATCGCCCACGGCCGTCGCGCGCCTCGGCGCGCTGGCGCTGGAGGCGGATGAACTGGAGGCACTGCTGGCGACCCTGCCGGCGGACAGCCGCGAGCAACTTCGCGAGGACCGCCCCGCGCTTGAGGCCTGGATACGTGGCCGTCTGGCCGAGAAGGCGCTGCTGCAGCAGGCCGAGGCCCAGGGCTGGGAGGACCGCCCGGAAATCCGCCGCATGACCCGCGCCGCCACCGAGCAGGTGCTGCTGCGCACCTACCTGGAGGCGGTCAGCCAGGTGCCGGAGGGCTATCCCAGCGACGCCGAACTGCAGGCCGCCTATGACGCCGGCAAGGCCAACTGGACCACTCCGCCAATGCTGCGGGTGGCGCAGATCTTCCTGGCGGTGGGGCCGGAGCGCAGCGAGGAGCAGGTGCGCAAGCAGGCCCAGGACCTGGCCCGCCGTGCGCGGGCTGAGGGTGCCGACTTTGCCGCCCTGGCGCGGCAGTACTCCGAGGACCGGGGTTCGGCGGAACAGGGCGGCGACAGCGGCCTCCAGCCGCTGCAGCAGTACCTGCCCGCCATGCGCCAGGTGCTGCTGGGGCTGAAACCGGGGGCCGTGTCCGACCCGTTGCGCAGCCAGGACGGCTACCACGTGCTGCGGGTGCTGGAGACCCAGCCGTCACGCACGGCCACCCTCGACGAGGTGCGCGGGCGCCTGCGCGATGCGCTGCGTGCGCAACGCCAGCAGCAGGTGGCCCGGGCCTACCTGGATGGGTTGGTCAACGCCGGCACCCTGAGCATCGACGGAGCACAGATCAGCCAGGCGCTGGAGACTGCGCACTGAGCGGGACGGGTCGCACAGGGAGGTACCGGCCACGACCGGCGCGCGAGCCATTGGCCCGGCGCGCCGAGGATTCCTTAGGGAGGAGGTGCCATGACATTGCAGGAAGGTGCCGGGCCGGTACACGCCCCCGGCCTGGACGAAACACCGCTGGACCCGGCGCTGCTGGGGCTCGACCACGAGGCGGCGCGCTGCTTTCTCGCCGCCGCCCGCTGCGGGTGCTTCATGCAGGCGGCCCGCAGCCTGAGCATCAAGCCCACGCTGCTGCGCAAGAAGCTGGCGCAACTGGCCGCCTGGAGCGGTCAGCCGCTGTTCGTGCACCAGGGCAACACCGTGGTGCTCAGCCCGGAAGGGCGGCGCCTGCGCCAGCTGTTCAGCGCACGCCTGGGGCTGCTCGACCTGCCCCGGGCGCAGCACGAGGAGCAGCCACGGGTGCGCATCGCCGTGGCCGAGACCCTGCTGCACGACATCCTCGGGCGCGACCTGCTGGCCTACCTGCGCCAGCACGCGCGGGTACGCCTGGACTTGCTGCGCCTGGACAGCACCAGCGCCCCCGCGGCCGAGGTGGACGTGCAGGTCTGGCTGGCCCCCGAAGGGCCGCCCCCCGATCCCGGGTTCCCCTGTGACACGCTCGCCTGCCTGGCCCCGCTGGACTACCTGCCCCACGTGGCCAAGCGCTACTCGCGGGAAAGCAGCCGGCCGCGCAGCCTGCTGGAGCTGGAGGACTACATGCTGGTGGACCTCAGTGGCCAGTCGGCCCTGGAAGCCCTGGCGCCGTGGAACCGCGCCATCGCCGCGCGCCGCTCGGGGGTGACGCGGGTGAACGCCTACGAGGTGCAGCGGCAGATGATCCAGTGGAGCGCCTGCATCGGGCTGCTGCCGCACTACGTCCCACTGATCGACAAGAACCTGCTGGCGCTGCCGGCGCTGTTCCCCCAGCCCATGACCCTCAGCGCCTGGCTCGCCGTGCGCAGCGAGGCCAGCGAGCGCGACGAGGTGCAGCGCATCGTCACCCTGGTGCGTGCCGCCTTCGAAGAGCGGCGGGATTGGTTCTGAGGCGGTGGTTCAACATCGTCCCGGCCGGAACGAACAAGGCCCCCATGCGGGGGCCCTGGATGGAGCGGTGGAGGGTCAGCCGGCGGTGCGCAGGCTGCCCTGGCGGGTGGCTTCGTACTGGTGCTTGTCCATCGGCTGGGCGTCGGGCTTGCCGAGGTCGTCCATGGCCAGGCGGTGGGTTTCCGGTGCCAGGTAGGCGGCCAGGGCGCAGACGCAGGTGATGAGGAAGGCGAGGCTGCCGATCACCACCGGGATGTTGTCCGAGCCGGGCGGGGCGACGGCGGCGAACAGGGCCGGCAGCATGGCGGTGAGCATGGTGCCGATGTTCTGTGCGATGGCCATGGCAGAGACGCGGTAGCGGGTCTGGAACAGCTCCGGGTAGAAACTCGGGAACACCGCGTTGTAGCCCTGGTAGACCATGCCCCACATGAGGATCGACAGGGCGAAGGCGAGCGGCACGTTCTGGATGCTGATGGCGTAGAGGTAGCCGAAGGCGAGCAGGCCGGAGCCCAGGCAGCCGGTGATCATTGTCGGGCGGCGGCCGATCTTGTCGGAGAGGTTGCCGACGAAGGGGATGACCAGCACGGCAACGATGTTGCCCACCACCGGGATCCACAGGTAGACGCTCTTGTCGAAGCCGATGCCATAGGCCGGCTGCACGGCATAGGCGGCGCCGAAGATGGTGGCGACCACCGGGATCACGTTCATCAGGGCCATGAACATCACCAGCACCATGTGCTTCCAGCTGTGGCGGAAGGCTTCGGAGACCGGCGACTTGGCGACTTTCTGCTGGTTCTCTTCCTGGACGAAGGCCGGGGTCTCGTGGACTTCGCGGCGGATGATGAAGCCAGCCACCAGCACGAACGCGCTCATCAGGAAGGGAATGCGCCAGCCCCATTCGTTGAAGGCATCACTGGGCATGAAGTAGGCCAGCGGCAGGAACACGGCGGCGGCCATCACCTGGCCGGCCTGCACGCCCTGCAGGGTGAAGCTGGCGTAGTAGCCACGCCGGCCGAAGGGGGCGTGCTCCATGATCATCGAGCTGGCGCCGGAGATCTCGCCGGCCACTGCGAAGCCCTGCACCAGGCGCAGGATCACCAGGGCGATGGGCGCGAGGATGCCGATGTCGTGGTAGGTCGGCAGCAGGCCCACCGCCATGGTGGAGATGCCCATCAGGAACATGCACAGCAGCAGGACGTTCTTGCGGCCCCGGGTGTCGCCCCAGTGGCCCAGCACGAAGGCACCGATGGGGCGGGCCAGGTAGCCGACGCCGTAGGTGGCCAGGGAGGCGATGATCGCCATCTTGGGGTCGCTGTTGGGGAAGAAGATCTGCGGGAAGATCAGGGCCGCAGCCTGGGCGTAGATGAAGAAGTCGTAGTACTCCAGGGCGGAGCCGATCCAGCCGCTGGCCGTCGCTTTCTTGGCCTGGTTCGAGGAGGAAGTCGCCATCGTTGTCTCCGTTTTTATTGTGCTGTCGCCCCCTGCGCTTCGCCCTTGGACAGGTCCGGGGCGGCACGCGCGCAGTGGGGCGGAGTCGGGTCGTGGCCGGCGCGTCGGGTGACGTCCGGTCGGGGCCATTCTCGGTGTCGGGGATGCGGGGTCAGACGGGCTCGGCAGGTCGCGCTGGGCGGGGCAGGGCCGGGGTGCAAGGGATGCGGATGGGGTGCAGGGCGGAGGTGAGCATGAGCAGGTACCCGTTCTTGAAATTGTTATGTCGTGACGCGTGTATGCCATTGCAGGGCCAGCCGGGCGGCGGGTTCGGCAGAGGCGCCGACCGGCGGGGAGACCTGCAACATGGGAGGCATGTTGCGCAGTGATCGAAAAAGCGTCAATTCGATTACCGGCCTTCTGTTCGATGATCGAACAGAAAACTAACCAGTTCGTACATTTTGATTGAGGCGCTGACTTTACGCGCGAATAATCCATCCGGCCACAAGAACGAAAGGGTTTTGCGTGTGCTCACGCAGCGACCCGGGTCCGCCGCTGGCCACTGTGCCGGCCCTCTACCAGGAGCTGAACATGCAGCGTTCCATTGCCACCGTCTCCCTGAGCGGTACCCTGCCGGAAAAACTCGAAGCCATCGCCGCCGCTGGCTTCGATGGCGTCGAGATCTTCGAGAACGACCTGCTGTACTACGCCGGCAGCCCCCGGGAAATCCGCCAGATGTGCGCGGACCTGGGGCTGGCCATCACCCTGTTCCAGCCGTTCCGTGACTTCGAAGGCTGCCGTCGCGAGCGCCTGCAGAGGAACCTCGACCGCGCCGAGCGCAAGTTCGACCTGATGCAGGAGCTGGGTACCGACCTGGTGCTGGTGTGCAGCAACGTCCAGGCCGATGCCCTGGCGGACGAACGCATCCTGGTGGACGACCTGCGCCTGCTGGCCGAGCGGGCCGGCGCGCGAGACCTGCGCATCGGCTACGAGGCCCTGGCCTGGGGCCGCCACGTGAACAGCTGGCAGCAGGTGTGGGACATCGTCCGCCAGGCCGATCACCCGGCTCTCGGGGTTTTGCTGGACAGCTTCCACACCCTGTCGATCAAGGGGGACCCGAGCGGCATCGCCGACATTCCGGGGGACAAGATCTTCTTCGTGCAGATGGCCGATGCGCCGCTGCTGAACATGGACGTGCTGGAGTGGAGCCGGCACTTCCGCTGCTTCCCGGGGCAGGGTGAATTCGACCTGCCGGGCTTCCTGGCGTCGATCCTGCGCAGCGGCTACACCGGCCCGCTGTCCCTGGAGATCTTCAACGACGGCTTCCGCGCTGCGCCGCCCCGTGCCAATGCCGCGGACGGCCTGCGCTCGCTGCTCTACCTGGAGGAGAAGACCCGCGCGCTGCTGCAGAAGGACCCGGTGCCGCCGACCAACCTCGACATCCTCTTCGCACCGCCGCCGGCCAGCCATTACGCCGGGGTGGAGTTTCTCGAATTCGCCGTGGACGAAGCCCAGGGCGCGAAGCTGGCCGGCTGGCTGGAGCGCCTGGGCTTTGCCCGCGCCGGGCGGCATCGCTCCAAGGATGTGAGCCTGCTGCGCCAGGGGGACATCAACATCGTGCTCAATGCCGAGCCCTATTCCTTCGCCCATGGCTACTTCGAGGCCCACGGCCCTTCGCTGTGTGCCACCGCGCTGCGGGTGGACGACAGCAGCCACGCCCTGGAGCGTGCCCGGGAGTACCGGGGCCAGCCGTTCCGTGGGTTGGTGGGGCCCAACGAGCGGGAAATCCCCGCCGTACGCGCCCCCGACGGCAGCCTGCTGTACCTGGTGGAGCAGGCTCCGGCAGGGCAGACCATCTACGACAGCGACTTCGTGCTCGATGCCCAGGTCACCCAGAGCGGCGCCTTGCAGCGCATCGATCACATGGCCCTGGCGCTGCCGGCGGACGGCCTGGACAGCTGGGTGCTGTTCTACAAGAGCGTGCTGGACTTCGAGGCCGACGACGAGGTGGTGCTACCGGACCCGTACGGCCTGGTGAAGAGCCGGGCGCTGCGCAGCCGCTGCAGCAGCATCCGCCTGCCGCTGAACATCTCGGAGAACCGCAACACCGCCATCTCCCACGCGCTTTCCAGCTACCGGGGCTCGGGCGCCCACCACATCGCCTTCGCCTGCGAGGACATCTTCGCCGAGGTGAGCCGGGCCAAGGAGGCGGGGGTGCCGCTGCTGGACATTCCGCTGAACTACTACGACGACCTGGCCGCGCGCTTCGATTTCGATGACGAATTCCTCAGCGAACTGGCCTATTACAACGTGCTCTACGACCGCGACGCCCAGGGCGGCGAGCTGTTTCACGTGTACACCGAGCCGTTCGAGGGGCGCTTCTTCTTCGAGGTCCTGCAGCGCCGCAACGGCTACGCCGGCTACGGGGCAGCCAACGTGGCGGTGCGCCTGGCGGCCATGGCCAAGGCCCGCAGCGGGGCATCGGCGAGGGCCAGGCTCTGACCCGGGCAGCCTGGCGCCGCGTGCGCCAGGCTTCCCCCTCCGGGTTGAGCCGCCCATAATCGGCCGGTTTCCGCAGGCCGTGAGCCCACCATGACAATAACGACAGAACTGCCAGACACCCCCGCCGACGCCCCCCGCAAAGGACGCAAGAACAACCCCGAGAAGACTCGCGAGGACATCCTCAAGGCGGCCATCGTCGAGTTCGTCCAGCAGGGGCTTTCGGGCGCCCGGGTCGACGCCATCGCCGAGCGCATGCAGACCTCCAAGCGGATGATCTACTACTACTTCGGCAGCAAGGAGCAGCTCTACCTGGAGGTGCTGGAGAAACTCTACGGTGATATCCGTGGCACCGAGGCGCAGCTGCACCTGGCGGAACTGCCGCCCCGCGAGGCGATCCAGCGGCTGGTAGAGTTCACCTTCGACCACCACGACCGCAACGTGGATTTCGTGCGCATCGTCTGCATCGAGAACATCCACTACGGGGAGTACGTGCGGCAGTCCAGGACCATCCGCACCATGAGCAGCACCATCCTCGAGGCCATGGGCGAGATCATCCAGCGCGGCCAGGCCGAGGGGGCCTTCCGACCGGGCATCCAGGCGCTGGACCTGCACCTGCTGATCAGTTCGTTCTGCTTCTACCGGGTGTCCAACCGCAACACCTTCGGGCAGATCTTCGAGATCGACCTCACCGACGAGCAGGTGAAAGCGCGGCACAAGGCGATGATCTGCGAGTCGGTGCTGCGCTTCCTCGCCCAGCCCTGACGCATCCCACCGACATGAACGGGGCGGCATTGGCCGCCCCGTTTCGTTTCAGCCGTTCAGGCTGGCGAAGTGCGCCATCATGCGGTCCGCGTCGGCCGTGTGGCCGCTGAACAGCTCGAAGGCCTTCACCGCCTGGAACACCGCCATGGTGCTGCCATCCAGCGTCTGGCAGCCGATGGCGCGGGCGTCGCGCAGCAGCTCGGTCTCCAGCGGGAAGTAGACGATCTCCGCCACCCACAGGTCGGCGCGCAGCAGTTCGGCCGGCACCGGTGTACCCGGCAGCTTGGCCATGCCGATGGGGGTGGTGTTGACCAGGCCGTCGGCCTCCGCCATGGCGCTGGGCAGGTGGCTGCCCAGGGCGGCGCGGCCGGGGCCGAAATGCTGGTTGAGGCTGTCCACCAGGGCCTGGCCACGGGCAGCGTCTACCTCGAACAGGGTCAGGCGCTCGACGCCTTCGGCCAGCAGGGCGTGGGCCACGGCGGAGCCGGCACCGCCTGCGCCCATCTGCACCACCTGGCGGCGCTGCACGCCGGGCAAACCACGGCGGAAGCCTTCGGCAAAACCGAGGCAGTCGGTGTTGTGGCCGACGCGCTTGCCGTCCTTCAGCACCACGGTGTTCACCGCGCCGATGCCCGCGGCTTCGGGGGACAGCTCATCCAGCAGCGGGAGGATGGCCTGCTTGCAGGGGAAGGTGATGTTCAGCCCGGTGAAGCCCATCTGCTCGGCGCTGCGCAGCAGGTCTGGGAGGGCGCCACTGTCCAGCCTGAGGGCATCGAGGTCGATCAGTCGGTAGAGGTAGCGCAGGCCCTGGGCGTCGCCCTCGTGCTCGTGCAGGGCTGGGGTGCGGGAAGCCTGGATGCCGGCGCCGATCAGGCCGGCGAGTACGGAGTTGGACAGGTTGGACATGGCATTCACTTGTTGTTGAGCAGTTGGCCGAAATGCTGGAGTGCCAGGCTGTAGCCCTGGCTGCCGAGGCCGCAGATGACGCCCACGGCAATGGCGGAAACGAAGGAGTGGTGACGAAAGGCTTCACGCTTGTGCACGTTGGACAGGTGCACCTCGATGACCGGCAGCTCGACCGCCGCCAGGGCGTCGCGGATGGCCACCGAGGTGTGGGTCCAGGCTGCCGGGTTGATCAGGATGCCGGCGCAGCGGCCACGGGCTTCGTGGATCCACTCGATCAACTGGCCTTCGTGGTTGGTCTGCCGGAAGTCCACCGTCAGGCCCAGCCCTGCAGCGGTGCGGGTGCACTGGTCGGCGATGTCGGCCAGAGTCTCGTGGCCGTAGGTGGCGGGCTCTCGGGTTCCAAGCAGGTTGAGGTTGGGGCCGTTGAGTACCAGGATGATCGGGGGCATCTCATTCTCCAGGTCATTCACGGCGGGGTGGTCTCCACCGTGTGCGAGGAAAATGTACTAACCGGTTAATTCGGTCAATCTGCACCGCACCGGTGCGGGGATGCACCGGGATTTAGTGTTCGATTATCGGCTGTCAGCAGCCCAGCAACTGACGCTGCCGCAGGGCAGGGGCGCTGGTGGGGAAGATGGGGCGGGTCGGTACGAAGCGCGCCAGGGCGTTGGCCGCTGCCACGCGCTGGCGCTGGTAGCCGCTCTGCAGCACGGCCAGGCAGCGTGCCTCGCTGATGGGTTCGCCCAGCAGGTAGGCCGTGCCGTTGGCGAAGCGTGGGCGGTTGGCCTGCCACCAGCCCTCGACGCGCGCCGGATCGGGCCAGGGGAGGTCGGTGTCCGGGTCCATGTCCACGTTCGGGTCTTCAGGATCATCAGTGGGGCCGGCGTCATAGTCGGGGACCTGGCGCCGCTCCAGGTCCAGATCGGCGAGGTCCGCCCCGGTGATCAGGGTGAAGGCTTCGCCGGCTGCCCGGGCAAGGGGCAGTTCGTGCATGCGCTGGATCAGCCAGGGCACCGCCACCGGGTCACCGAAGGGCCCGGTGGCCTGGATCACCAGGCGGTGGTGCCGGGGGTCACCCATCAATACGCGCAACCACTGGATGCTGGCTTCCCGGGGCTGCCAGCACAGCAGCACGCCCAACGCCCGCAGGCGGAACGGGCCGGGGTGCTCTGCCAGCAGGCGCAGCGGGCCGAGGGCTTCCTCGTCGCCCATCTGCACCGTGGCCCAATTGGCCCAGAAACGCACCGCCATGTCGTCGTGCAGGCGGTGGGCACGGATGGCGGGCATCAGGTCCCGCCGCCGCAGTTCACCGGCCGTGCGTGCCGCACGCGCCAGCACGCCCGGGTCGCTGTGGGCGAGGCCGGCCAGCAAGGCCGGGCCGGGATCGCGCCGGTGCATGCCGCAGGCCGCCAGGCCCATGCGCCGGAACAGCGGCTCGGGCGAGGCCAGGAGCCGCTCGATCCAGGGTTCGACGGTCGCCCACTCCAGCCAGCCCAGCGCGGAGGTGAAGCCACGCTCGCCGTCCGGCGCCTTGCGCAGGTGCTCGGCGAGGCTCGACAGCGCCGGACCGTTGCCGGCCATGAAGGCCAGCGCCGTGGCGGCGAATACCTCGCCGGTGGCGTGGGGCGACAACGCCTTGAGCAGCATGTCAAGCCCCTTGAGCCCGGCGATCAGCAAGCCGTCCAGATGCGCTTCGATGCGGCTGTCGAGGGTGCGCAGGTGCTTGAGGTCGTAATGCGGCGCGCGCACGGCATAGTCGCGCAGACCGGCGAGAAAGCCGGCTTCTTCGGCGTGTTGGTCGAGGACGATGGGCAGGGCGTTCATCGTCCTTCGCTCCTCTCGTCCTTGGAGGGGGTCAGTGCGCTATCAGCCAATTTGCAGGATCCGCTTCCAGGTGGAACCGTTGAATTCCATGACGTCCTTCGGGCCGATGGACCACATGATTCCGTCCGCTGCGCTGAGGTGGTAGCAGCTGCCCGGAACGTCATCGCCGAAATCGACAGCCTTCAGCTTGCCGTCCACCAGGCGATAGACGAAGTGAGTGGACGACACGTAGACCTCGCCGTTGAAGATTTCCATGCCCCAGAGGTCTTCGGTGGTGCTGTCGTGCTCGATCACTTCCCACTGGTCGCCTCGGCCGCGCAGCAGGGTGCCGAGCTGGCCGCAGGCGTAGACGAAGCCGTCCGGCGCGCAGCGCACTTTGTACAGCGCCAGGTTGGTGGGGCTGGTCAGCTGAGTGAAGGTGGCGCCGTCGTATGTCCAGATCTCGCCTTCCCAGCCGACGGTATAGATTTCCTGTTCGTCGAAGCCGTCGATGGATTCGAAACTGGTGTCGGTGATGTCCACGTCGCCGACTTGTGCGGACTGGTCGATGCACTTCCACTGGCTTTCATCGGTGCGGACATAGGCCTGTCGGCAGGTACCGACCGCGTAGGCGCGGCCTTTAGCGAAGGCGCGGATCTCCCGCAGTGGGCCGCGCTTCTTCGGGTCTACGCCGCAACTGGCGATGGGCGACTCTTCCTTTACCGAGCCGCCTCCGCTGGCACGGACCGAACCATCTGTACCCAGCACCAGGTAACGCTCGGCGGGGGTGTGGCAGACCGTTCCGGAGCAGGCCAGCCAGTCGACGGCACCTGCGCCCCAGGTTCCACGGTCCAGGGTGAACAGCAGGGAGCCGGTATGCCCTTCGCTGATGGCCTCGTCATTGGTGGTGACTAGATAGCTGAGGTCTGAATAGCGGACGGTTCCGGTGCCGATGCTGTAACCGCTGAATCGTGGATCTCGGGTTTCCATGGTGTTCTCCTGGGGACTTTGAATTAACGGGCGGATTCGCTCCCGAACATTTCCGCCGTCGCCTTGTTTCGTTCTGCCGGGTCGCTGGTCATGGTTGCATTGGCCTTGATCGGCTTTTCCGGACCATCGTCCTTGGCCTTGTCGTGGTACTTGTTCAACTGGGCTTCCAGGCATTCCTGTGAGCAGTTGGAGTCGGGGAATGTCTTCTTGGCAGCCTTGGCACCGGTCTCGGTGGCTTTCGCCCTGGGCCACTCGCCATTGGCATCCGCCTCGCGCAATGCCACCACACCTCGGCGGGTGTGCATCTGGCCGTGGGTGGCAGTGGTCTGGTTCGGGCCCTCGGCGCACATGACCGGTGCCTTGTCGGTGTTGTACTTGCTCCAGCCGCCGATCTTGGCGCCATCCCGAGGGCCGAACGAGGCGGCGTCCACCAGGTGGTCACCGGTCTGGCCTGGACAGCAACGGTTGGGCTTGTAAGGCGCCAGGAAGCAACGCATGGCCTTCTGGCAGGGGTCGTCGTTCATGGTCTTGGCCAGCGCCCCGTAGTGGCCCTGCACCTCGGCATGCTTTTTCAGGTATTCGGGGTCAGCCTGGAAGTTATCGCCGGCCTTGTCCTTGGCCTGTTTGCGCGCCTTGGAGGCAGCCTGCAGCGCGGAAATGTCCGGGCAGATCATCTTCTTGCTGGTGTCGCCGCAGGCTTTTTCGGCCCGGTCCTTCTCACCCGAGCACTGGCTGATGCCATCGGCGAAGGCCATGCGGTCCGCGTAGGTCCAGGGCATGGTGTTGCCTGGTGGTGAAGCGTGGTTGTGGGTGGTCAGGTCGAGGTGTCTGACCACGTTTTCCGCTTCGAATTTCACGTTCATCGACCAGGACGTGAAATACACCTTGCCCTTGATCTTGCTGGTGACAATGCCCTTCTTGGGCGCGCAGCCGGCTTCGTCGCCATAGCTGGTCTTGAAGTAGCTCTTGTCCTTGAGCATGGCCTCCTTGCCGGTGATCTTGATCGTCCGGGTCCCGTTGGTGGTGTCACTGGCCATGCCGGTGTTGGGGTAGGGGATGGGGACGCCCGTTGGGGTGGGAGGCGCCTGGGGAGGCGTGAAGCACACATCCGGGAAGCAGGCGATGGATTTACCGTTCGCCGCCTTGCAGGAGACTTCCATGTTGTTGGCATAGACCTGGTTGCTCATCAGGTGGCCCTCACGTGCTGATAGGTGAGCAGTGCTACGGCGCGTTGACCGGCATCGTTGCCCAATTGGCAGCAGATGTTCGGGCCTTCGCCGTAGCCTTTGCGGCTGGCTGCCAGGGCTACGGCCAGCATGGCCGGCCCGATCGCTGCACCGCATTCACCGATGCAGTCGGCAGGGTGCCAGAGGTGGAAGAACTCCTTGCGCACGCGCAGGGTCCGGCTCAATGCCAGCGAGGCTTCCTTGAAGTAGTACTGCTCGCCGGAGAGGTCGGTAAGGCGGTAGTCCATGCTCTCCAGGCCACATCCGGCCTCTGCCAGCGCAGCCTTGAGTGCCTGTGTCAGCCCATCCGCCCGCAGCTTCTTCTCCTCCGTCTCCACGGTCACAGGCTCGACGCCGAAGCCCAGGGCGATGCAGGCCAGCTGGGGCTCTTCGCTCTGCACGGGGGCGCTCAGGGTGATTGCCGCAGCGCCTTCGCCGGGGATGAAACCGTTGGAGTTCTGGCTGGTGAGCAGGCGATCACGCTTCTCGAATGCACTCAGGGTGGTGCCATTGAGGAAGGAGTCGACCCCCGCGACCAGTACGTGGCGATGGCCCTGCTCATGAACCAGCTTGCGTGCGTTGAGCAAGGCTACGGCGCCGCTGACACGGCCACGGGGGATGAGGCTGGAGGCTTCATGAAAGTGCAGGCCCAGTTCCTGCTCGATCTCACGCAGCAGGCTGCGGTCGAGGTTGGGCAGGCGGCCTGGGCGCTCCTCCTCGGCAACGCAGAGCAGCAGCGGGGTTTTCTGAGGATCGACGCCCGGTGTGCTGGCCAGGGCTTCGGCGATGGCACGTGCGGCCATCTTCACCAGCTTGATGCGACCTCGCCAGGGTTGCTCGAAGGGCACGCTGGCGCCCAGCAGCCATTCGCCGGCCTGATCGACGAAGCGGGTTTCCTGAAAGTTGTCGATGGCACAGCGGATGGCTGCGCAAGTGGAGGGGGCGTCCAGGCCTACGGCGCTGACCATACCGGTGCCGACGATGCACAGTGCACTCATCGGAGGGCATCCTCACGGGCACGCTTGGCGCGGCTCAAGGCCTCCAGCGAGGTGTAGTAGTCCTTGCCCAGTTCCCTGGCCCGCCACCAGGCGCGTGGCATTTCGCCAACCAGGATCTGTGGAATCTCGAACATGTCCTTCTTAAGGATGCGGCTGGTACGCCAGGTGATTTCCACCTGCCTGGCATCGGTGTCGATGACCAGGGTGTCGATCACCGCGTGAACCCGCTCATGACGGTTCTTCTTCAAAAAGAACGTCACCGGCACCTGCATCCTCGGCACCTTGAAGCCGGCCCTTTCCTGTTGGGTGAGGTTGAGCAGCAGCACGTCCTCGCCACCCTGCAGGTACTCGGTCTGCTGGTCCGGCGGAGCGGCCTGGTAGTAGCGGGTGTCGAAGTCCGGCGGCAGGAAGGGGAAGTGGTCCGCCAGCCAGGCGTCGTCATAGGTGCCGGCGTGGCCGATGCGCGGCGGCCAGTGGCGGCCGATGGGGCCGAGTGCCATGGGGGTGAAGTCGCCGTGGGGGCTGTCGATGGGTTGGCCGAGGGCTTCGGTGTTGGGCATGGGCATGCCGACGATGTCGGCGGTGCTGGCGCTCCTCGGGTACCAGCCGCGGCCGGCCGGGTTGGCCAGGTAGCTGTCGGCGAAGTCGGGGCGGTCGGCCATGGCGTGGCTGCCGCCGAACGCGTGGGCGTAGCCGATGTCCTGCTCGATGAAGGGCTGCGGGGCTCCCGGGGCCGCACCGAGGGCGCCGGGCACCCACTGGCGGGGGCCGAGCACGCTGAAGGCCTTGCTGACCCGGCCGACGCGGATGCCGGCGGTGATCTGCGTGGTGGGGCGCCCGTTGGGTGCATGGGCCTTGCCCATCACCAGCACGTCGCAGAAGGGTTTCACCGGGGCGAAGTCCATTTCCTGGCGGGGTGCCGAGAGGCCGGGTTCACCGACGTATTCGTCGGCCATCAGCAGGGGGCGCTGGACCTCCGCCAGGCTCGCCTCGCGGCCGTCCAGGGGCAGGTCGAAGGTGCCCTTGGCGACCACCACCAGGGATTCCCGGCCATCCGGGGCCAGGCCCTGGGTATAGGCAGCCATCAGGCGTGTGGCGTTGAGCAATTCCATGGGCGCGGCTCTGTCAGTTGATCTGCACCGAACCGCCCTTGATGCGGTTGACGCCCGAGGAGCGGCTGGAGAGGTAGGCGCCCTTGATCAGCACCTTGCCTTCGCGGGTCAGGGTGATGCTGGCCTTGCCGCAGCGCAGGACGATCTCGCGCTCGGCGGAGAACTCCAGGCGTTCGCCGTCGATGTGGGCCACCGCCGGCGCCTGGCGGGCTTCCGGCAGACGCTGGATGCGGCCGATGACCAGCGGGCGGGACGGGTCGCCGCCGACGAACATCAGCGCCACCTGGGTGCCGATGTCTTCGCGGGCGAGCACGGTGGTGGTGGTCGCGGTGATGCCGGTTTCCGATGGGCAGCCGGGGAAGGCCACCACGGGGCTGGACGCTTCTGGGACATCGAGGAGGACGCCGATCACCACGCCGTCGAGGCGGGTGGCGGCCGGGGTGTGGGTGTGGGCTGTCATGTGCTACTCCCTGGCCGCAGGGCCTAGTTCTGCAGGATCTTCTGGCCTTTCACCACGACGTTCTTGCTGGCCTTGACGTTGATCGCACCGGAGCCGTCGATGGTGATGTTCTTGCCGCTGATGACGATGGTGCCGTCCTTCTTCATGGTGATGCTGGCGGAGCCGGTGACCAGGGTGATGGAGTCGCCGGCGTTCAGCGAGAAGTGCTTGCCCACGTCCAGGCTGTCGCTCTGGCCCACGCTGGTGCTGCGGTTCTGGCCGACGCTGCGGGACTCGTTCTTGCCGATGCTGGTGGTCTGGTTGGCACCGATGTCCACGCTCTCGTTGCTGCCCACGCTTTCGGTGCGGTTGCTGCCGATGGTGATGTTCTCGTTGCTGCCGACCTGCTCGGTGCGGTTGGCACCGATGGTGATGCGCTCGTCGGCGCCGACGCTCTCGGTGCGGTTGCTGCCGATGGTGATGTTCTCGTTGCTGCCGACCTGCTCGGTGCGGTTGGCGCCGATGGTGATGCTCTCGTTGCTGCCGACCTTCTCGGTGCGGTTGACGCCGATGGTGATGGTCTCGTTGTTGCCGACCTGCTCGGTGCGGTCGACACCGATGGTGATGGTCTCGTTGTTGTCCACCGTCTCGGTGCGGTCGTGCTTCACGTGCACCGTTTCGTCGTGGTCGATGGTCTTGGTGCGGTCGTGGCCGACCCAATGGGTCTCGTCGTTCTCGACCTCGATGTCCTGGTTCTTCTCCGCGTGGATGAAGAGCTGCTCCTCGCCCTTCTTGTCCTCCATGCGGATCTCGTTGAAGTTCGCCGGTGTGCCGCCCTTGCTGGAGCGGCTCTTGACCCCGCTCTGGGTGGCGTTGGCGGGCAGGTCGTAGGGCACGGTCTGCTCGGCGTTGTACACGCGGCCGGTGATGATCGGGCGGTCCGGATCACCTTCGAGGAAGCTGACGATCACCTCCTGGCCGATGCGCGGGATCTGGATGTGGCCCCAGTTCTTGCCGGCCCAGGCCTGGGACACGCGGATCCAGCAGGAGCTGTTCTCGTTGGACTGGTCGTGCCGGTCCCAATAGAAGTGCACCTTCACCCGGCCGTACTGGTCGGTCCAGATCTCCTCGCCCTTGGGCCCCACCACCATGGCGGTCTGCGGGCCCTGGACGATGGGCTTGATGGTGGTCGGCATCGGTCGGAATGCCTGCCCGGCGTCGATGCATTCCAGGTCGCTTTCATACTGCAGGCCGCCACCGGAGCCGGTCTCGTAGGCCTCCTGGCTGACCGCGTAGCGGGCACCAATGATCAGGTACTCGCGGTTCTGGTCGTCCCGGGGGTAGCCGGTCATCTTGAACAGGTGGCCGGCTCCAAGACCACGCGCGTTGGTGCGCAGCTGCACGCGCTCGTACTGGGTCTGGATGGCCTCGATGCGGTTGCGTGCGTACTGCTCGCCATCGCTGGTCTGCACGTATTCGCCGGGGTAGTCGTAGAGCGGATGGTCGGCGTTGCTGTGGCTGCGGCTGACGCTGGAGCGCACCTCCAGGCGTGCGCTGGGACGCTTGAAGTCGTAGTCGTTGAGGGCCAGGGAGCCGGGCTGCACTTCCTGCGCCAGGTGCCAGTCGTAGACGTGGTCACGCTCGCGCATCTGGTCTTCGAGGGGGTAGAAGGGCACCGATGCGTAGCCGGGGGCCGGGCTGTGGGCCCCATAGGCATCGGAGAGCACCAGCACATGGCGCGATTGCTCGTGGCGGAAGTAGTAGTAGATCCCCTCCTGCTCCATGAGCCGGCTGACGAACTCGAAGCTGGTCTCGCGGTACTGAACGCAGTATTCCCACTCGTGGTAGCTGCGGGTGAGGGCGTCTTCGAAGTCGGAGAAGCCGAGGTCGCGGAACACCTGTTTGATGATGTCCGGCACCGTCTTGTTCTGGAAGATGCGGCAGTCGGAGGTGCGCGACAGCAGCCACAGCCAGGGCCGCAGGGTGACGCGGTAGCCCGCGAACTGGCCGGTGCCGGAGGACTGGCTGCAGCGTGCGGCGATGCCGTGGAAGTAGCGCTTGCTACCGTCGGGCAGCTCCACCGAGAGCCCCATGGGCTTGCCCAGCAACGCGTCGAGCTTGATGGCAGGGTTTTCTGAAACCAGACTCAGTTCGTAGTCGAACAGGCGACCCAGCTGTTCGTGGCCGTCCAGCCGTTCCAGCACCAGGACGTTGGCGCCCAGGGGGCTGCTGACTTTCGCCATGCGGGTCGATTGAGTGATTTGCATCGCCTTCCTTGCCTCGTATGCCACCGCCGGGGCGTGGTTCCGCGTCAGCGGCCCGTCGCCAGGAAATCGACTTGCCCGGCGAGCCGGGAGGGCGGGAAAACCCTGGGTCGAAGTTGTAGCAGACGAGGCCGTTGCCGAGCGCTTTTTCCGATATCCGCGAATCCTTGCGTAACCCCAACCGCACGGCGGCGGGCAGGGTCGGCGAACTTTTTAGAACAGTCGCCGGAGGCTGTCCATCGGTTGCCGTCAAGGCTGCGTGGCGTGTCTCAGTTCCGGCAAGGCAGGTTTCAGGCTGCTAATCTCCGCGCCCTTCACAGAGGAGCCCAAGGAATGAATACCCCACTGGAAACCGCCATTGCCCTGGCTTGCCGTGTCCATGCCGGTCAACGGGACAAGGCCGGTCGGGCCTATGTGCTGCACCCCCTGCGATTGATGCTGCGCTTCGAGGATCCCGAGGCGCAGATGGCGGCCGTGCTGCACGACGTGGTCGAGGATGGCGACGTCAAGCTCGAGGACCTGCGCATCCTCGGCATCCCCGAGTCCGTGGTGCAGGCCGTCGACTGCCTCAGTCGACGTGAAGGCGAGACCTACGAAGCCTTCATCGAGCGCATCCGGCCCAACGTCCTGGCCCGGCGGGTCAAGCGCGAGGACATCCGCGACAACCTCGATGTCACCCGCCTGCCCGAACTGGGCGAGGCCGACCTGGCCCGCGTTGCCCGCTACCACCGCGCCCTGGTCGCTCTGGAGCGCCCCGAGTGAGTTGGCGTGACGTGGTGTTCAGTCCCCGGCACCGGTTCGCCCTGGGGGTCGAAGAAGGTGGCGACCGTTACTACCTGTCCATCCCGGTGAGCAATGGCCTGGTCGATTACGAAGAGCGCTACGCCATCACCCGCGAATCCTTCGAGCGCTACCGCCGCGACCTGGAAAGCGCGTTGCCCATGGTCCGCGCCTGCCGCGCCCGTACCCTGGATCATCTGCTGCTGGAGCCCGCGGGCACGCCTCGCGGCGAGCCGACGTGAGCGTGCTGGAGCCCCTGGATCACGCCCTGGTCCTGGTGCGCGAGCGCAAGCAGCGACTGCCGGGTTTCGCCCCCTACGCCCAGGCTGAAGCGGAGCTGGTGTACCTGCGCCGCGCAGTGCAGGACCCGACGCTGGATCGCACCCCGCTGCACCAGGGCAGCCTGGGCGCACTGGCGGTCAAGGAGTTCGAGGAGACCGATCCCGAGCTGGCCCGTGCGCTGAAGGACGCCCATTGGATCGCTGCCCAGCTGGCGCGTGGCGTGAGGGTTCAATGGCCTTGACTGACCGCTCCAGGCCAAGAAGCGAGACCAAGCGCAAGCCCTGAGCATCGCGCGGGGGGTTGTTCTTGATTGTTGGGCCCGGTTGCCGGAAGATTTTCGCCCGCCGGGCGTAGGATGATGTGCCGTGGTCAATAAGGCAGTTCCTACGCAGAGCCCATCACCTAGGGAAGGCCTTCAGTACAGTGACTCTCTACCGACTCAACGAGGCGGACCTGGACGTCCCCGATGCCTGGCAGGACCAGAGCATCAACATCTTCAAGCTGCCCGCCACCGGCAGCGCCAAGGAAGCCAGCTTCGTCATCAGCCGCGACCCCAGCCAGGGCGACATGCCCTTCGCCGACTACATCGCCCAGCAGCTCGCCAATGCGCGCCAGCAGTTGCCCGGGTTCACCCTGGTCAAGCAGTGGGACATCAACCTGAACGGTGCCCCTGCGGTGCTGCTGGACTACACCTGGCAGCGCGATGGCCGGGTGTTGATGCTTCGCCAGGTGTTCATCGAGCGCAAGCCGGCGGTGCTGATCACCACGCTGACCACCACGCCCCAGGACCTGCCGTTCCACGAGCCGGCCTGGAAGCAGGCGATGCAGACCCTAAAGCCGCTGCCTCCGGCAGTCTGACCGGGGCCGCCGACGGCCCGAGCAAGGAAGTGAAGTACCTCGATGGATGCGCAGGCAGCAGCACGGCTAGGGGATGAGATCGCCCATGGTTTCGGCCTGGCGGCCATGGTCGCCGGGGCGGTGGCGGGGGCGCTGATCGGTGCGGCGGTGATCGCCGCCACGGCCGCCACGGGTGGTGTCGCATTGGCGGTGATGGCCGGCTCCATTGCTGCCGGCGGCCTGTCCATGTTCCAGGTGGTCAAGGGACTCAGCACCATCTTCAACCTGCCGGAGCCGACCACGGGGGTGCTCATACGTGGCAGCCCCAACGTCTTCGTCAACGCCCGCAACGCGATGCGCGCTGGCGAGGACGCCGCGTCTTCCTGCAGCGGCCTGCCGTGCAACCACCCCTACTGGCCGTTCGAAGTGGTCATCGCCGAAGGCAGCGCCACGGTCTACATCAACGGCAAGCCGGCGGCCCGGCTGACCAGCAAGATGAGCTGCGGTGCGCACATCAAGACCGGCAGCGAGAACACCTTCATCGGCGGCCCGACGCAGCGCGTGGCCTTCGTGCTGGACATCGAGGGCTGGGTGCACAGCGGCCTGGAGATCCTCGGCCTGGCAGCCCTGGGCGTCGGCCTGGTGGTGGCGGCCATGGCGGGGCTCGCCGTGTTGGCGACGACCGTCGTGATCGGCGGTGCCATGTATGCCGGTATGGAGCTGCTGGGCCAACTGGGTGACCGGTTGGGGCCGGGCTACCGCGACCTGCTGCAAGGCGTGGCCGGCATGGCCTTGCTGGGCATGGGGCCGAAGATGGCCAGGCTGGGAGCGCCCAAGGCCCCCACCACCCGTACACCGGCCTACCAGCTCGGCAAGACCGAGGCGGACATCATGGGGATTCCCAAGGGATCGCGCCCGCCACCCAGCGATTACCTGGAGAAGGCGTACATCGAGCAGCACCTCAAGACCTTCAAGGACGAAGGGGGCTCGTTCCTGTTCACCGCCGACGACATCGCGAACCCCAAGTACGGTTCCTTCAACCCGAACAAGTTCGTGATGGCGGACTCCGACCTGTCGTCCGTGGTCGCCCAGTACAAGAAAACCGGCGATGTATCGGTGCTTGAGACTGCGTTGGGCTACGATCCCGGCTCGCTGGCGGGCAAGGAGATCTACATGCTCAAGGTCGAGAATCCCAAGGTGATCATGCCCACCGGCAACGAGGGCGGCGTGAACTCCCTCTGGCGGCCGGGCGGCCTGACCTATCCCGGCGGCATGCGTGAAGCGGTGCTGGACAACGTACCGATCACCCACGGCAACGACATCAACGTACTGAAATCCGCGCACGACGTGGTGAGAATCCAATGACCGATACCAACAACGTGCTGCGACTGGCACTGGCCAACGACGAGCTGGAAAAGTTCATCGTCGGTGAGCCGTTCTACTTCCTCGAAGCCAATGCCCAGAACGACGAGCCGCAGAACGTCACCCAGGCGTTCGACCAGCTGGTCGTGCCGTACTGGCGGGAAACCCACGACCTGAACTTCCCGCAGCGATTCGTCGCCGGCCTGCTCAAGGCACTGGCGAGCTACCCCGACCGTAACCGTGCGATCTACATCGTTCATGACTGGGTCTGGTACTACCGCTTCTGCCAGGCCAAACAGCAGGCCCAGCCCCAGGGTCCCTATGGCGATCTGTTCGACATCGACCTCGGCCCGGTCGCCCTGGCGCTGAAGTTGCGCCTGGAAGAGAACAAGGCCGAGCTGCAGGCGGATACCCGCTGGGCCGGTGCCGCCTGGAACAGCCCTGATGGCATGTGGACTCCCTTGCTGCGCACGGCCGTGACGGTGCGCGACAAGCTGGGCGGGCCCGACTTCGTGCCCCGCAATGCCTGACTTGCGTCGCGCGCCCCAGGCTTCCAGGGGACTCCACCACCCGAGAGAAAAAAGGGCCGTCCCTGGCCCATTAACCGGTTAGCGCAGCCTAGGCCGCGCGCTTGTTGAGCGCCTGGGCGATGTATTCCGCCTGGCGTATCGCCAGGCTGACGATGGTCAGCGTGGGGTTCTCCGCCGCGCTGGTGGTGAACAGGCTGCCATCGGAGATGAACAGGTTGGGCACCTCGTGGCTCTGGCCGTAGCCGTTGCAGACGCCGTCGGCCGCCTTCTCGCTCATGCGGCAGGTGCCCAGGTTGTGGGTGGAGGGGTAGGGCGGGACGCGGTGGGTCTTCAGCGCGCCGACTGCCTCGTAAAGGGCCTGGCCCTGGCGGTAGCCGTGCTCGCGCATGGCGATGTCGTTGGGGTGGTCGTCGTAATGCACGTTCGCCACGGGGATGCCGAAGCGGTCCTTCACCGTATCGCTGAGGGTCACGCGGTTGCTCTCCCGAGGCATGTCCTCGCCCACCAGCCACATCCCCGCCAGGTGGGTGTAGCGGTCCATCACGCGGGTAAAGCCCCGTCCCCAGGCACCCGGGTCGAAGAAGGCCGCCATGAAGGAGGGCCCGAGGGAGATCGTCTCCATCTCGTAGCCGCCGACGAAGCCCCGGTCCGGGTCGAAGCGTGATTCGTCACTGACGATGCCCGCCATGATGGTGCCGCGGTAGAAGTGCACCGGATCGGCGAATTCGGCGAAGACCGAGCCCGTGGTGTGGCGCATGTAGTGCTTGCCCACCATGCCGGAGCCATTGCCCAGCCCATGGGGAAACAGCGTGCTGCTGGAGTGCAGCAGCAGGCGTGGAGTCTCGATGGCGTTGCCGGCCACGGCGACCGCCCGCGCACGCTGCCGGTGGAGCTGCCCCTTGGCGTCGGCATAGACCACGGCGCTGGCGCGGCCACGGGCGTCGTGCTCGATCAGCACCGCCTGGGATTGCGGGCGTAGGTCCAGCCGCCCGGTCGCCTCGGCCTGGGGAATCTCGGTGTACAGCGTCGACCACTTCGCGCCCATCTTGCAGCCCTGGAAGCAGAAGCCCAGCTGCATGCATTGCGCCCGGCCGTCCCGTGCCCGGCTGTTGATCGCCATATGGCCGGTGGAGCACTGGGTGTAGCCCAGCTTGCGAGCGCCGTTGTACATCACCTGGAAGTTGTTGTTGCCCGGCAGGCCGGGCAGCCCGTGGGTGCGGGTCACCCCCATGCGCGCTTCCGCCTTCGCGTAATAGGGTTCGAGCGTTTCCAGGCTCAGCGGCCAGTCCAGCAGGTTGGCGCCGGGCAGGTTGCCGTAGGTCTGCCGGGCGCGGAACTCATGGGCCTGGAACCGCAGGCTGGCGCCGGCCCAGTGGGTGGTGGTGCCGCCAACGGTCTTGCAGATCCACGCGGGCAGGTCGGGGAAGTCCCGTGCCACCTGCCAGCTGCCGGAGGTGGTGCGCGGGTCGCTCCAGGCGAGCTGTTCGAAGGAGGGCCATTCATCGTTGATGAAGGTCGCCGGGGATTCGCGCTTGCCCGCCTCCAGCAGCACCACGGGAAGCCCCCGTCGGCACAGCTCGTTGGCCAGCGTGCCGCCGCCGGCACCGGAACCGATGATCACGATGACCGAGTCATCATTCAGGCTGAACGTCGTCATGGGAGTACCTCGTCAGGTGGCGGAGGGGCTGGCATCGGCGGGCGCAGCGGGCAACCAGCGCAGGTCGTTGAAGCCCCGCATCAGGTAGCCGCCCTTGCCGAAGGAGGCGCCCTCGTAGCCGAAGTGGCGGTAGGCCAGCTCGTTGCTGTACAGCGCCCGTGACGCCTGGGCACGTACCTGCCTGAAGAACGCCGTGTGCTGGATGGCGCGCAGGAGCGCCTCCTGCTCGGCCTCGCTGCGCGAGGACCAGTCTCCCCCTGCATCCCGGTCGAGGGCGTCGAGCCCGTCCCGCAGCAGGCCGCCCAGGGCGGGGTCCTGCCCGGCCTGCCTGTCCAGCGCCTGCACGGCGAAGGCGTAGACCGCGTCCTCCATGCCGTCGTGGGGGTAGAGGCGCTTCACCACGGCCATCAGCCTGAGCGCCAGGGCACTGTCGAGGTGGTGCAGGTCCAGGGCCCAGGTGAGTGACGGGGCGACCAGGGCGATGGGACCGGAGGTGAACAGCAGGGTGCCGAGGAGGGCACCGCTGCTGCCCTTGAGGAAGTGGCGTCGATTGAGGGGCGCGTCGAACATGCGGATCTCCTTGTTGTTGTCGTCGGATCAGCAGGGGGACGGAGCAGGGCGAGCGTTCGGGCTACTGGTAATGGCCCCCGCGCTGCAGGACTTCGATCTTGTAGCCGTCCGGGTCCTGCACGAAGAAGAAGCGGGCCAGCAGCTCGCCGTCGCGCTCGAAGGCCTTGATGGGCGCCGGCGCGTAGCCGAGGCCCTGCAGCCGCTCGAAGTGGGCCTCCAGGTCGTCCACCACGAAGGCCACATGGCCGTAGCCGCTGCCGTGGGTGTACTGCGCCTGGCCCTTGTTCCAGGTCAGTTCGATCTCGGCGCCGCTGTTGGCGTCGCGCAGGTAGACGAGGGTGAAATCCTCGAACTCCAGGCGGTGGCTTTCGGCCAGGTCGAAACCCTGCTGGTAGAACGCCAGGGAGGCGGCGAGATCACCGACCCGGATCATGGTGTGGATGAGCTTGGGCATTGCGTGCTCCGTGTTGGGAAGGGAGCGCGCAGCTTGGCCGCGAAGCGGCAGGCGGAGGTAATAGAGGACTACTACAGGTTTCTCGAACGGCTGGCTGTAGGCCGGCGCCGGAAGGCCGAAGGCGAGGCCGGGTGCGGGTTTGACGAGCAGGAAGGGCAAAGGTCGGCGTGGGCGACTTCGCGCTTGCCTACGGCTACATCGGTTTTTGCTTCGGGCCGGCGCGGCGTGTCGAGCCGGGAAAGACCGGGGCCGCCTTGCACGGCCCCGGCGGTTTTCAGCTCTTGGGTGGCGGCGGGAAGAGGGCGTTGACCTTGCCGTCGATGGCGCCCTTGTCGCCTTCGCCATTGGTGGGCACGGCGCTGGCCACGCCGGAGTTCAGGTCCAGCCGGCCGCCGGTGTCGATGGCGGTGTTGCCGGCGGTGAACAGGTTGAAGGCGGTGCCGGAGATGTTGATCACGCCGTCGGCGTTGAACTCCACCACGCTCTGCCCGCACACCAGGCGGATCTGCGCACCGGCCTCGATCAGGTAGCGGGTGCTCACGCTGTCGCTCTTCGCACCGCCCACCACCAGGGTGTCGTGGCGCTTGGCGGCGCGCAGGCGGTCCTGGCCGATGCGGGCGGTCTCGTCGTTGCCGATGCTCTTGGTGCGGTTGTGGCCCACGGAGTGGGTCTCGTCGTTCTCCACGACGATGTCCTGGTTGCGCTCGGCATGGATGTAGAGCTGCTCGGCGCCCTTCTTGTCCTCCATGCGGATCTCGTTGAAGTTCGCCGGTGTGCCGCCCTTGCTGGAGCGGCTCTTGACCCCGCTCTGGGTGGCGTTGGCGGGCAGGTCGTAGGGCACGGTCTGCTCGGCGTTGTACACGCGACCGGTGATGATCGGCCGGTCCGGATCACCTTCGAGGAAGCTGACGATCACCTCCTGGCCGATGCGCGGGATCTGAATGTGGCCCCAGTTCTTGCCGGCCCAGGCCTGGGACACGCGGATCCAGCAGGAGCTGTTCTCGTTGGACTGGTCATGCCGGTCCCAATAGAAATGCACCTTCACCCGGCCGTACTGGTCGGTCCAGATTTCTTCGCCCTTGGGGCCGACGACCATGGCTGTCTGCGGGCCCTGGACGATGGGCTTGATGGTGGTCGGCATGGGACGGAACGGCTGGCGTGCCTCGATGCACTCCAGGCTGCTGTCGAACTGCAGCGTGCCGCCGGCCGAGCCGCTTTCGTAGGCTTCCTGGCTGACCGCATAGCGGGCGCCGATGATCAGGTACTCGCGGTTCTGGTCGGCGCGGGGGTAGCCGGTCATCTTGAACAGGTGCCCCGAGGCCAGGCCACGGGCGTTGGTGCGCAGCTGCACGCGCTCGTACTGGGTCTGGATGGCCTCGATGCGGTTGCGCGCGTACTGCTCGCCGTCGCCGGTCTGCACGTATTCGCCGGGGTAGTCGTAGAGCGGGTGCTCGGCGTTGCTGTGGCTCCGGCTGATGGTGGAGCGCACCTCCAGGCGCGCGCTGGGGCGCTGGAAGTCGTAGTCGTTGAGCGCCAGGGAGCCCGGCTGCACCTCGCGGGCCATGTGCCAGTCGTAGACGTGGTCACGTTCGCGCATCTGGTCTTCGAGGGGGTAGTAGGGCACCGAGCCATAGCCGGGGGCGGTGGTGTGGGCGCCGTAGGCATCGGAGAGCACCAGCACGTGGCGCGACTGCTCGTGGCGGAAGTAGTAGTAGATGCCCTCCTGCTCCATGAGCCGGCTGACGAACTCGAAGCTGGTCTCGCGGTACTGCACGCAGTACTCCCACTCGCGGTAGCTGCGGGTGAGGGCGTCTTCGAAGTCGGAGAAGCCGAGGTCGCGGAACACCTGCTTGACGATGTCCGGCACCGTCTTGTTCTGGAAGATGCGGCAGTCGGAGGTGCGCGACAGCAGCCACAGCCAGGGGCGCAGGGTGACGTGGTAGCCGGCGAACTGGCCCGTACCGGAGGACTGGCTGCAGCGCGCGGCGATGCCGTGGAAGTGACGCTGGCTGCCGTCCGACAGCTCCACCGAGACGCCCATGGGCTTGCCCAGCAGGGCGTCGAGTTGCAGGTTGTGGTCTTCGGAGACCAGTTCCAGTTCGTAGTCGAACAGCCGGCCCAGCTCGTCGTGGCCGTCCAGTCGGTCGAGCAGCAGCACATCGCCGCCCAGCGGGCTGCTGACCTTGGCCATGCGTGCCCGTTGCGAAATCGCCATCCCACACTTCCTTAGCGCTGTACGCGTCACTGCCGGGTTCCGACGCGCCGGAACCTTTCACATTCAGGCGGCGCACCCCGTGGCGGGACGCGCCGCATCGCTTCACTCGAAGCGGTAGGTGAATTCGCCGTTCTCGGCGCTCACCTGCACCTTCTCCACCTTGCGGCCTTCCAGCATGCGGTTGAGGAACTCGCGGCTGAGGTCCGGCAGCATGCTGTTGGTGAGGATGGCGTCGATCTGGCGACCCCCGCTCTCGGTCTCGGTGCAACGGGAGACCACCAGGTCCACCACCTTGTCGTCGAACTCGAACGGCACCTTGTGGCCCGACTCGACGCGCTTCTTGACCCGGCCCAGTTGCAGGCGGGTGATGCTCTTGAGCATCTCGTCGCTCAGCGGGTAGTAAGGGATGGTCACCAGGCGGCCCAGCAGCGCCGGCGGGAAGATCTTCAGCAGCGGCTCGCGCAGCGCCTTGGCGATGCCCTCGGGTTCGGGCATCAGTTCGGGGTCGTTGCACAGGCTGGCGATCAGGTCGGTGCCGGCGTTGGTGGTGAGCAGGATCAGGGTGTTCTTGAAGTCGATCACCCGGCCTTCGCCGTCTTCCATCACGCCCTTGTCGAACACCTGGAAGAAGATCTCGTGCACGTCCGGGTGGGCTTTCTCCACCTCGTCCAGCAGCACCACGCTGTAGGGCTTGCGACGCACTGCCTCAGTCAGCACGCCGCCTTCGCCGTAGCCGATGTAGCCGGGCGGGGCACCCTTGAGGGTGGAAACGGTGTGGGCTTCCTGGAACTCGCTCATGTTGATGGTGATGACGTTCTGCTCACCGCCGTACATGGCCTCGGCCAGGGCCAGCGCGGTCTCGGTCTTGCCCACGCCGGAGGTGCCCGCGAGCATGAACACGCCGATCGGCTTGCTCGGGTTGTCGAGCCCCGCGCGGGAGGTCTGGATGCGCTTGGCGATCATCTCCAGGGCATGGTCCTGGCCGATGATGCGCTTTTTCAGGTGCCCGCCCAGGTTGAGCACGGTCTCGATCTCGTTGCGCGCCATGCGCCCGACCGGGATACCGGTCCAGTCGGCCACCACCGAGGCCACGGCCTGGTAGTCCACGGTCGGCAGGATCAGCGGGTCCTCGCCCTGCAGCGTGCTCAGGCGCGCCTGCAGGTCGGTGAGCTGGGCCCGCAGGGCGTCCAGTTCCTCGGGGGCCAGCGGCGGGGTGTCGGCGCCGCCTTCGCGGCTGGTGCCGTCCACCGGCTCGGCGGCGGCACGCAGGCGGGCGCGGGTGGCCAGCAGCTCGTCCACCAGGGCCTTCTCCTCGGCCCAGCGGGCTTCCAGTTCGCCCAGGCGAGCGCGCTCGGCCTCCAGGGCGGCCTGGGTGTCCACCTGGCGGCTGCCGATGGCCACGCCGATGGCGTGTTCGCGGCCGATGATGGCCAGCTCGGTCTCCAGCGCCTCGATGCGACGGCGGCTGTCGTCCACTTCCGCCGGCACGGCGTGCAGGCTGATGGCCACGCGGGCGCAGGCGGTGTCCAGCAGGCTCACGGATTTGTCCGGCAGCTGGCGCGCGGGGATGTAGCGGTGGGACAGCTTGACCGCCGCCTCCAGTGCCTCGTCGAGGATCTGCACCTGGTGGTGCTGCTCCATGGTCGAGGCCACGCCGCGCATCATCAGGATGGCGCGGTGCTCGGAGGGCTCGTCCACCTGCACCACCTGGAAGCGGCGGGTGAGGGCGGGGTCCTTCTCGATGTGCTTCTTGTATTCGGCCCAGGTGGTGGCCGCCACGGTGCGCAGGGTGCCGCGCGCGAGGGCCGGCTTGAGCAGGTTGGCCGCGTCACCGGTGCCGGCGGCGCCACCGGCACCGACCAGGGTGTGGGCTTCGTCGATGAACAGGATGACCGGCTTCTCGGAGCTCTGGACGTCCTCGATCACCTGGCGCAGGCGCTGTTCGAACTCGCCTTTCATGCTGGCACCGGCCTGCAGCAGGCCGACGTCCAGGGCGCGCAGCTCCACGTCCTTCAGCGAGGGCGGCACGTCGCCGGCGACGATGCGATGGGCGAAGCCCTCGACCACCGCCGTCTTGCCCACGCCGGCCTCGCCAGTGAGGATCGGGTTGTTCTGCCGGCGGCGCATGAGGATGTCCACCAGCTGGCGGATCTCGTCGTCACGGCCGACGATCGGGTCCAGCTTGCCGCTGCGGGCCTGCTCGGTGAGGTCCACGGTGAAGCGCTTCAGGGCTTCCTGCTTGCCCATGGCCGCCGGGGCCATGGCGCCGCTGGCTTCGCCCGGGGCGCCGGCGTTGAAGCCGTCGGTGGCGGTCAGGGCGTTCTCGGGGGAGGCGCCGACCACTTCGTCGAAGCGCTCGGTGAGGGTGTCCACCTTCAGCTTCTCGAACTCCCGGGAGATGGACAGCAGCGCATTGCGCAGGCTCGGGGTCTTGAGGATGCCCACCACCAGATAGCCGGTGCGCACCTGGCTCTCGCCGAACATCAGGCTGCCGTACACCCAGCCGCGCTCCACCGCTTCCTCGACGTGGGAGGACAGGTCGGTGATGGAGGTGGAGCCGCGCGGCAGGCGGTCCAGGGCCTCGGTGATGTCCTTGGCCAGGCGTGCCGGCTCGATGCTGAACTGGCGGATGATCTGGTGCAGGTCCGAGTCCTGCAGCTGCAGGATCTGGTGGAACCAGTGCACCAGCTCCACATAGGGGTTGCCCCGCAGCTTGCAGAACACCGTGGCGGCTTCGATGGCCTTGTAGGCCAGGCTGTTCAGCTTGCCGAACAGCGCGGCGCGACTGATTTCTCCCATTTTCACTCTCCTCGATCCGGGTATTGGCGCGGCGTGGCGTCGGCGTAGTGGCGTGCCAGCAGCAGGTCCTTTGCGTCCTGGCCGGGGGTGCCGAGCCAGGTGTTGAAGCCGAGTCGGTCCCCGCCGGACAGCGTCAGCGGCGGAACGTCCTCACGTTTGAGGACCAGGTTGGCGTCCCAGTCCAGTTCTTCTCCCAGGTATTCGGCCACCCAGGCGGCCAGTTCGTGGAACAGTTCGCCGCCCGGCAGGAAGCGCTGGTACTGCGACAGGTCCAGCGGGCCGATGCAGATGCGGAACTTGTGCTGGCGGTCCCACACGTGGGTGCCCAGACACAGGTCCATCCCCAGGGTGCTGGCGGCTGCGCCCAGGCGGCTGCGCTCGGGCAGCTCCAGCCACTGGCCGACGTATTCCTCGATGGCCACCGGCACGCCGAAGAACTCCGCGAGGATCGTGCGCAGGCCGTCCGGGTAGCGCGTCTGCGCCGCCAGGTGGCCGGTGTAGTAGTAGCGCGCGGCGTCGTCGATGGGCCCTTGGCCGAGCAGGCTTTCCATGCCCCGGCCGGAGAGCGCGCCCAGGCGCGGCGACCAGTAGTCCTGGTCGGGGCGGTCCATGCTCACCGTCGGCCGGGCTTCGGCCCAGGAGCGGTAGAACAGCGTCAGCAGGCGGTGCGTGAAGACATCGAGGAAGCGCTTGAAGGTGGCGTCGGCGCTGTTGCGCTGGCGCTCCCGGGCGTACTCGGTCAGGTGCAGCGGCAACGGCCCGTTGGGCCCGGTGAGGCCGAAGAAGTACTGCTCGATGCGCGGCGTGCCGTCGGGGTTGTGCTCGACGCTGGCCAGGGTCGCCGGGGCGAAGCCGCAATCGGGCTTCTGGCCCAGGCGCAACGGGTCGTCGGCCAGGCGCAGGGAATGGCCCAGGCGCGGCCGGTCGGGGTATTCGCACTCGATGCGGCGCAGCGCCTGGAAGAAGTCGTAGTTCCAGGGCGCGGCTTCCATTTCCGCGAGGGTGTCTACAGATTCGGACGACGTCCGGGCTTCGCCCGCCATCGCATCACCTCGCCCCGTTCAGTGGTCCGCAACACCGTTTCGGTGAAGCTGTTGATCGACACATAGCGTGTCAGGAAACGTTCCAGCACCGAGGCCAGCACGAACACGCCGGTGCCGCGGAAGGCGTTCTCGTCGAACTCCAGGTCGATCTCCAGGCCGCGCCCGAATACGATCGGGCCCGGCATCGGCAGGCGCCGGGTGCAGGGTTTGCTGGCGACCTTGCGCAGCCCTTCGATCTGCATCTGCAGGGCCTGGTCGTTGGATTCGCCGTACAGCCGCAGCATCTCGCGCAGGGCGGCAGCGCCCTGGCCGTCCTGGCTCAGCGACAGGTAGTTGAGCGATAGCTGGCTGATCAGCCGCCAGGCGCTGGCGTCATGGGCGCGGCTGGCCTTGGGCCGGCTCGGGCCCGCCAGGCAGCGCACGGCCTGCACCGGGGCGCTGTCTTCCAGGGTGAAGTCGCTGCGCCCGGTGCCCACCGGCATGAACAGCGGCAGGTCACGGTTGGTGCACAGCGCGCCGATGCCCAGCTGGCGCAGGTCGTGGCGGTGGGGGGCCTGCTTGGCGTCCACCAGGGAAATGAAGGTCTCGCTGCCGATGTAGGTGGAGCGCGGCCCCTTGCGACGCTGGTTGCTGGAGAGCACGCGGGGTTCGCGGCGCACCGTGTACCAGGCCTGCTCACGGCCGTAGCGCGAGGGGTCGCGCACCGCATAGAAGGGCTGGAAGGGCTGCTCCGGGCCGGCGCCGTGGCCGGTCACCTCGGTGAGGCTGTGCACTTCGAAGTCCAGCGGGCGGGTGCGGTCGACGATCACGTGGTGCTCGTTGACCCGCTCGTTCACGTGGATGCGGTCCGCCCGGCGCGGGAACAGGTTGACCGCCGGGGTGCAGAACAGGCGGAACAGGTCGGCGCCGATGCTGCCTTCCAGGGTGCTGTCCAGGCGGTTGAACAGCACGATGATCTCCAGCTCCTGGCCGGCGCAGCGCTTCACGGGACGGCGCAGGTTGGCCAGGTCGACGAACAGGAAGCGGTTGGGCAGGGCGAAGTATTCCTGCAGCAGGCGGTAGCCCTGGAAGGCGCGGGGCACCACCGGCAGCACCGCGTCCTCGTCGTCGAAGCCGCGCGAGCGCAGGCTGTCCGGCGGCAGGCGCTCCACCCACTCGCCGCCGGGGGCCTGGGCGAACACCGCGCAGGCGTTGGCCATCAGCTGCTCGTAGAGGCGGAAGGGCTGCTCGTCGGCGCCGTGGAGGAAGAAGGTCAGGTCTTCCAGCGACAGGCTGTTGAACGGCAGGCCCGCCCCGGTACGTAGGCGCAGGCGCAGGCCGGCCTTGGCGGTGGGCTCGCTGGCAGCCAGGCGGCCGAGGGCGGCGGCGGGGTTGCCGAAGTATTCGGCCTTGGTCACTTCCAGCGGCCACAGGTTGACCGGCTGGGCGGTGCGGTATTCGCAGGCGGTCTGCGCGTCGGCGCCCAGGCTGGCCCGCAGCGAAGCGTTGCGCGGCACCACGAAGCCGCTGGCCAGCGACCCTTCGTTGGGATCGGCCTGCAGCTGCACCACGGTCATCGACGGGGTCGGCGCCAGGTAGTGCGGGTAGGCGATCTCCAGCAGGTTGTGGGTGAAGGTCGGGTACTCGGCATCGAGCTTGAGCTGCACGCGGGCGGTGAGGTAGGCGAAACCCTCCAGCAGGCGCTCGACGTAGGGGTCGGCGCAGTCGATGCCGGAGAGCGTCAGGCGCCCGGCGATCTTCGGGTACTCGCTGGCGAACTCGGCGGCACTCTCGCGGATGTGCTGCAGCTCCTGGTTGTAGTACTCCAGCAGGCGCGGGTTCATTTGCGCCTCCTGACCTGTTCGGCGGGCACCACGCGGACGTGGCCGGTCTCCAGGTCGAGGTCGGTGGTGAGCAGCATGCGCAAGGGCACGGGCTCGGCCCACAGGTCGCCCTCGATCTCGAAGGACAAAGCGTTGTGGTTCATCTGGTCGGCTGCCAGCTGGGCGCGTACGCGCAGGGTGGAGCGGATGATGCGCGGCTCGTAGCCGGCGATGGTCTCGGTGAGCAGGGCCTCGATGGCCTGCACGTCGACGCTGGAGGCGGTGTGCCCGGCCAGCGGCGGCAACCCGTAGTTGACCACCGAGCTGCCGGCCTGGATCTCGCCGGAGGTGTCGCTGTCGAGCGGCGCAATGGTGTTGAACAGCCAGGCCAGGTCACGCAGGACCGAGGCCTTGAGCTGGGTGAGGGAGAGCACGCGCTTGTCGGCGCTCTCCTTCGGGTTGCCCGGATCGTCGTCGGTGAGGCGATCGAGCAGGGACGGTTGCAGGCGTTCCTGCAGCGTCAGGTCGGCCATGTTCAGGCGCTCGGCTGCTCGAAGGCGAGGGTGCGCACCTCGAACAGGGCGACGTCGCCTTCATCGGTGACGAACAGGCGCTGGCCCAGGGGCAGGCCGCTGTCCAGCCAGTCGGTCTTGCGCGCCAGGCGGATGGCGCCGTCGGCGTCGTCCTGGCTGCCCGGGTAGCGGCTGGGGATCAGGCCCACGGTGGTGCCGCCGTTGACCAGGGTGATCTCCACCGGCAGCCACACCAGGTCGCGCAGGTCGGTGGGGGCTTCGATGGCCAGGTGCTGGATGTTGTGCATCGGCAGCCACACGTAGCGGCCGTTGACGATCAGCTCCAGCACCGGGCCCAGGCGCGGGTCGGCGTCGGCCAGCCACTGGAAGGGCTGCTCGTTGACCTGCCCGGCCACCGCCGGTGCGGCGTCGAAGGCAGCATCACGCAGGGCCTGGGCGGCTTCGGGCTGGCCGTCGGCGTCGTGCTTGAGGGCCTGGATCAGCGGGGCCACCCAGTCAGCGGGCTCGCCCAGTACCACCGGGGTGAGGCGGCCGGCGAACACTTCGGCACGCAGGGCCTCGCATTCCAGGGCGGTGCGGTAGGTCTGCACCATGGCCAGGGCGCCGGCATCCAGCTCGCCGGCCACCTTCAGCTGGTTGTTGGCGCGGCTCCACTGGCCGAGCACGGCCAGCAGCTGGAACAGGAAGACGCGCAGCTCGGCATTGGCCGGCTGGGTGCGGACCTGGTCCTGGAGGGCCTTGAGGGCGTCGTCGACGCGGCCGGCGCGCAAGAGTTCTTCAGCGTTCATGGTCGTCCTGTCTGCAGCGTGGCTGCATTGAATGGGGCTCTTGGGGAATCCGGGTCACCAGTCGAAAGGTCCGGTGAACAGTTTCTGGTCCCATGGCCCGCGCGGGCAGCTGGCGTTGGTCATGGGGGCCGAGGCCTGCAGCGTGCCCTGGCGCAGGCGCACGGCCTGCAGGCGGGTCACGCAGCCCTGGCCGGGGGGCGCCTCCGGCTGGCTGTGCTGCACCAGCAGGATGGGCACCGCGCCCTGGTGTTCGATGCGCGGCGCGCCCTCGGCGTTGCGGTGGAATTCGCAGGGCGAGGGCAGGGCCAGTTCAAGGCGGCCGGCGGGGTGCACCAGGGTGCAGCGGCCGGCCTGGTCTTCGAGGTGCAGGGCCTGTTCGCCCAGCATGGCCTGCTCGGGCGCGGCCGGTCCGGGCGGGGTGGCGGCGCAGGCGTTCAGGCTGGGGAGCAGGGCACAGGCGAGGAGCAGGGTGGGGCGGGTCATGCCAGCTCCCAGAACCAGACCTGGGCGGCGCGATTGGCCGGGTCGTCGTAGGTCTTGGTCAGGCCACGGTTCCACAGGTCGATGTGGTCGCCGGTGGCGCGGGTCTCGCCGCTGCGGGTGAAGCAGTCCTTGAAGAAGATGATGCCGGTGCGCTCGTTGAGCGTGCGCTTGGCGGCGGCACCGTCAGTGAAGATCTGCGGACGTCCCAGGTGGTTTCGCCACAGCCAGTTGGCCAGCGACTCGGCTCCACGGGCGTGGCCGTGTGCGCACTTGGGTTCCGGGTAGGTGTTGCGGTCGATGGTGATGGACCGTTCGGCGTTGAGCGTGAGGCTCATGCGGATCGCGCACTGGTTGTCCCAGCCGCCGTCGCACGGGTGCTGCTCGGTGGGGTAGTTGTTCCAGAGGTTGATGAACGCAGGCTTTGCCATGGGGGTTCGCCTCGCCGGGAGGAGGGTGGAGCAACAACGGTCCCGGCAGGGCCGGGACCGGGACCGTTGGCGAAGACATCAGATCTTCACGTTCTCGCGGATGTTCCAGCCGTACTTGACCGGGCCGCCGTCCTTCGCGCCATCCGCTTTCTGCGGCTGGTAGTCCACCTGGACCTGGGCGAAGTTGAGGCTGATGTTCTCGGTCAGACGGTCTTCACCGCCGCTGCCACCGGTGCTCACGGAGGAAATCAGGACTTCCTTCATGGTGATGATCACGTACTCCACCGGGTTCTCGCCGCCGGCCTTGCGGATGGTCAGCTTGGCTTCCGGGAAGTGCTTGCCGTTGGAGCAAGCCATCATCAGGTTGGGGCTGGACTTGTCGATGTACTTGGTCAGGGACAGGTCCTGGACGCTCACCTTGCCGGCGCCGCCACCACCACCCTGGTGCATGTTGCCGGACTGGGACATGCCCCAGCTCCAGGCCAGTACGTCGATTTCCTTGGCGTGCACCTTGTCGGCGGACTCACCCTCGATGTCCCCGATCTTGATGAACATATCAACAGCCATCTATTCCTCCTTCGTGGCTTTCGCCACCTTGTCAGACGCGCCCGCCACCTGGCAGGCGCTTAAAGTGACGCGCCTCAGGCCCCCTTGGCCGAAGGCAGTTTGGATACCAGGCGCAGCGACACGGTCAGCCCTTCGAGCTGGTAGTGCGGGCGCAGGTAGAACTTGGAGCTGTAGTAGCCCGGGTTGCCTTCCACTTCCTCGACCACCACCTCGGCGGCGGCCAGCGGGTGCTGGGCTTTGGTGGTTTCGGTGGAGTGCGCCGGGTCACCGTCGACGTAGTTCAGGATCCAGTCCTGCAGCCAGCGCTGCATGTCGTCCTTCTCCTTGAACGAGCCGATCTTGTCGCGAACGATGCACTTCAGGTAATGCGCGAAGCGGCAGGTGGCGAACAGGTACGGCAGGCGCGCGGCCAGGTTGGCGTTGGCGGTGGCGTCCGGGTCGTCGTACTCGGCCGGCTTCTGCAGCGACTGGGCGCCGATGAAGGCCGCCAGGTCGGTGTTCTTCTTGTGCAGCAGGGGCATGAAGCCGTTTTTCGCCAGCTCGGCCTCACGGCGGTCGGAGATGGCGATCTCGGTCGGGCACTTCATGTCCACGCCACCGTCGTCGGTGGGGAAGGTGTGCGCCGGCAGGTTCGGCACTTCGCCACCGGACTCCACGCCACGGATGCGCGAGCACCAGCCGTAGAGCTTGAACGAGCGGTTGATGTTCACCGCCATGGCGTAGGCCGAGTTGGCCCAGGTGTACTTGCTGCTGTCGGCGCCGGCGGTGTCTTCCTCGAAGGCGAACGCCTCCACCGGGTCGGTCTTGGCACCGTAGGGCAGGCGGGCCAGGAAGCGCGGCATGGTCAGGCCGATGTAGCGCGCATCCTCGGACTCGCGCAGCGAGCGCCAGCCGGCGTATTCCGGGGTGGTGAAGATCTTGGTCAGGTCGCGCGGGTTGGACAGCTCCTGCCAGGAACCCATGCCCATCACGGTGGGGGAGGCGGCGGAAATGAACGGCGCGTGCATGGCCGCGGAGACCTTGGCGATCTCGCCCAGCAGCTCCACGTCCGGCGGGGACTGGTCGAAGTAGTAGTCGCCCACCAGGCAGCCGTAGGGCTCGCCGCCGAACTGGCCGTATTCCTCTTCGTAGAGCTTCTTGAAGATCGGGCTCTGGTCCCAGGCGGTGCCCTTGAACTTCTTCAGGGTCTTGTGCAGCTCGCCCTTGGAGATGTTCAGCACGCGAATCTTCAGCTGCTCGTCGGTCTCGGTGTTGTTCACCAGGTAGTGCAGGCCGCGCCAGGCGCTTTCCAGCTGCTGGAAATCGGCGTGGTGCATGATCAGGTTGACCTGATCGGTGAGCTTGGCGTCGATCGCGGCAATGATCGATTCGATCGACTTGATCGCGTCATTGGAGATCAGGTTGGTCTGCTGCAGCGCATGCTCGGCCAGGGTGCGCACGGCGGTTTCCACCGCCTCGCGGGCCCGGTCGGTCTTGGGCTTGAATTCCTGCAGCAGCAGCGAGGCGAACTCGCTGGTCTGCTCGGTGGTCTGGCCGGCCTGGGGCGCGGCGTCGGTCATCAACTCGGCCATCTGGTTGTCCTCTTAGACTTGCGGCTCGTTGTCCTGCGGCTTCGGCGCGCTGGCCAGGGCCTGCAGCAGGGCCGGATCCTTGATCGCTTTCATGATCAGTTCTTCAGCGCCGGTCTTGCCGTCCATGTAGGTCAGCAGGTTGGCGAGCTGGGTGCGGGCTTCGAGCAGCTGGTTCAGGGAGTCGACCTTGCGCGCCACGGCGGCCGGGCTGAAGTCGTCCATGTTCTCGAAGGTGATGTCCACGGAGAGGTTGCCTTCGCCGGTCAGGGCGTTGGGCACGTTGAACGCGACGCGCGGCTTCATGGCCTTGAGGCGCGAGTCGAAGTTGTCGACGTCGATCTCCAGGAACTTGCGGTCGGCGACGGCGGCCTGGGGCTCGGCCGGCTTGCCGGCGAGGTCGGCCATCACGCCCATGACGAAGGGCAACTGCACCTTCTTCTCGGCGCCGTAGAGCTCCACGTCGTACTCGATCTGGACGCGGGGTGCGCGGTTGCGCGCGATGAATTTCTGACTGCTGGTGCTACCCATGGTTGCTCCTCCTTCGCTGCCTTTACGGCTGTTGGGGCGTCATCGGCCGCTAGCCGGTAACGGATGCACGGTCTGCCGGATCGGGGTTACTCGGACTCGGGGCCGCGCAAATTCTCGAATTGCGACATCCCATCGGGGATGAGGTTGCGCACGATCTCGGCGAAATCCGCCGTGACCAGCTTCCGGGCGCGCTTGAGCAGCATCGGAACCGGGCTGGAGGGCTCCTGGCGCTCGTAGTAGGCGAGGATGCGGTCCAGCGTGCGCAACACGTCGTCGCGGTTGTTGATCTCGTGGGGGGCGGCGCGCGGCGTGCTGGCCACGGCGACCGGGCTCTCGCCGGCACTGCCGTCGCCGTCGCCCGTCGCGGCGTCTTCGGCCGGCGTGCTGTCGTCCAGGGGCGCGTGCTCCTTGACGATCTGCAGGGCCTGGCGGATCAGCTGCTTGAGCGGGGCGAGGTCGGCGCTCTGGGCCGAGCCGACCTGGTCGGACAGCGTCGACTCGATGGCTGCCAGTGCGGACTGGGCATCGGTGAGGGCCTGGCGGGTGCTTTCCAGCAGCGCCGGGTCGGTGTCGCGGAAGGCGCCCTGGAGCTGTTCGGCGGTCAGCGTCTCGCTGGGGAACCGCTGCAGGTCGAGGGCGTTCAGGGCAGCACGCAAAGTGACCGCTCCGAAGGCACGGGAGCTGGTCAGGTTCGCCTCGCGCACCAGGCGGATCACCGGCTCGGAGGCGAGGCCGGTGAGGGCATTGATGCGGAAGGTCGGGTCGTTGTCGTCGTCGGCGTCGAGCTGCGGGTACACGCCGTCCCAGAACTGGGTCAGCAGCTCACGCACCAGTGTCAGGCTCTGGGCCAGGCCGGCGAGGCCTTCCAGGGCGATGGCGCTCTGCAGGAAGTAGTTGGCGATGCGCAGGTCCTTGCTGCGGCCCAGCAACTGGCTGGACAGCTCGCGCACGTCGCGCCACGCGGGCGGTTCGGCAGGCAGCACGGAGTCGCCCATCTGACGTTCGGGCTGGCCTTGGGCAATTCGTTCGAGTTCGAGATACGAGGCGTCGTATTCGAGGTCATCACCGCACGGGGACTCGGCGGAAACAGGGGAAAGCAGGTGCGACACGTCCACCACGGTGGGTGTTCTCCTTGTCAGGGCTGGGGCGAGCATGGTTCTGGAGCAGACGTACGACTTGATCACAGTCCCTTGGATCAACGTCTTGGTGACGCCATTTTTCTGGCCTCAACCGCTGCAACTCCTATCCATTTTTCGGGTCGTATTTTGCCCTTGTCAAGACAAACGCGAACCACAGCCGACAGATGTGCGCTAGTCGACGCTAGCCTCTTCGGATTGTAAAAGTTTACTTTTTTCGTTCTAAGATAAGTCGGCTAAAGCCATCAGATTTTTCTTCGCTGAGAGTGTTCGCGCGGCTTGGCGAAACAGGGGCACGTGCAGGGTCCGGACCGGCGCGCTGTTGCACGGCATCGAAGGGTTCGGTGTTCGCGCCCCTCTCCAGTGAGATGTGCAAGGAGTCGCAATGCCACTGCGTTTGACCATCACCAGTTATCACAAGCTCACCCCCGGGCAACGTCCCGACGCCGAGCTGGACCGTGGTGAACTGAGGATAGGTCGTGGTACGGAAAACGACTGGGTGCTCCCTGATCCCGAGCGCCTGGTGTCCAGCCAGCACTGCACCATCCAGAGCCGTGACGGCGTCTACTACCTCACCGACACCAGCACCAACGGCGTGATGCTCGCGCAGTCGGGCATCCGCCTGCGCCGGGGCAACAGCGAGCGCCTCAATGATGGCGAAGTGCTCAAGCTCGGCGAGTACGAGATCCTCGTGCAGATCACCGCGCCGGCCACCTCGCAGCCGTTCTCCAGCGGCCCGGCCGCTGCTCCGTCGGTGGGCGGTGCGGACCCGTTCAGCAATTTCGATGCGCTGATGAGCCGGCAGGTCGCCTCCAGCGCCATCCCCGAACCCTACGCCGCGCCCTCGGCCACCCAGATGCCCATGGGCGGCTCGCCGCTGGACACCAAGCCGGACCTGTTCGACTTCCTCAATCCGGCGCCACCGCCGGCGGCCGCGATTCCCGACCATGTGCCCGCCGAGCGTCATGATTTCCGCCCGCCGACACCGGTGGCTCCGCCCGCGCCGCCGCCGCTGCCCAGCGTGACGCCGCCCCCGGCCGCCGCCGCCGAGGCCCATGCGATACCGGCCGACTGGGACCCCTTTGCCGACCTCGGCCTCTCCACCCCGTCGGCGGCCCCGTCGATCCCGGTGCCGATGCCCACGGCCGCCACGCCCCAGGTGCCCGAGCCGGCGCCGATGCACGTGCCCGAGGATTTCTTCGCCGGGATCGGCACGCCTGTCAGCGATGCCCAGGCCACGTCCGTGCCGCCGCCCCAGGCCGCCGCCCAGCCGGACCCGATGGCCGTGCTGTTCGGCAGCACCCCGTTCGAGCCAAGCCCCCAGGCCGAGGCGCCGGTGGCCGTGCCCGTGCAAGCGCCTGTGGACGTGCCCGTCGCCCCGGCGCTGACGCCCACCGCCCAGGCCACCCACGCCGCCATCGCCACGCCGCCGCTCGAACCCCTGGCCGCAGCCATGCCGGTGCCGACGCCGCCTGCCGCCACGCCGCCCCAGGCGGTTCCCCCGGTTGCCGCGCCGCCCCAGGGGGTTGCCCAGGCGCCCCAGGGCGAGTTGCTGGAAGCCTTCCTGCGCGGTGCTGGGTTGTCCCAGCTGCGCATCGACCGCGCCGAGGCGGCCGCGCAGATGGAGGCCATCGGGCGCAGCTACCGGCTGATGGTGGAAGGGCTGGTGGACGTGCTGCGCGCGCGCTCCAGCCTCAAGGGCGAGTTCCGCATGTCGCAGACCATGATCCGCCCGGTGGAGAACAACCCGCTCAAGTTCGCCCCCAATGCCGACGAGGCGCTGCTGCTCCTGCTGCGCCACGGCAACGCTGCCTTCATGCCGCCGGACCAGGCGGTGAAGGAGAGCTTCGATGACGTCAAGGCGCATCAGCTGGCCGTCATGGCCGGTGTGCAGGCCGCCATCAAGCACCTGCTCAAGCGCTTCGAGCCCGCCACCCTCGAAGCCCGCCTGAGCAAGCCATCGGGCCTGTCGGCCCTGCTGCCGGGTTCCCGGCAGTCGCAGTACTGGGAGCTGTTCACCGACCTCTACGCGAGCATCTCGCGGGAGGCCGAGGACGACTTCCAGGACCTGTTCGGACGCGAGTTCAGTCGCGCCTACGAGGAGCACAGCGCCAGGTTGCGCGGTGGCTAGCGCCGCCCGCCTGCCGGGGCGTGGCCAGGCCCGTCCCGCCGTCGCTTCCGTGGATCAACAGCAGTCAACGAGGACGTACCGAATGCCAAGGATTCTTATGCTCGCCATGGCCGCGCTGCTCAGCGCCTGTGCCTCCGAGCCGGAAAAGGAAGCCCCGCCGCCGCCCACCGTGGTGCAGCTGCAGATCGAAGCCAGTGCCGACCTCAACGCGCTGCCCGGCGGTGCCGGCACGCCGGTGCGGGTGCGCCTGTACGAGCTGCGCAACGCCACCACCTTCAGCCGTGCCGATTACTTCTCCCTGGTGGACAAGGCCCAGGCGACCCTCGCCGCCGACCTGGTCGCCCAGGACGAACTGCTGGTCAAGCCGTCCGATCGCCAGATGCAGGAGCGCACCCTCGACGAGGGCACCCGGCAGTTCGGCATCGTGGTCGGCTACCGCGAACTGGATGCCGCTGTCTGGCGTGACGTCATCACCGTTCCGCTGAACCAGACCAGCGCCTACAGCCTCAAGTTCGGCGCACGCGGCGTGACCGTCGCGCCGGCGCCCATCACCGAACACTGAAAAGCGGAGACAGCCCATGTCATGGAACAACCGTGTGGTCTGGTCGGAAGGGATGTTCCTGCGTCCGCAGCACTTCCAGCAGCATGACCGTTACCTCGAAGCCCTGGTGGAAGGGCGCTGCCGTTCGCTGCGCCCCGGCAGCTGGGGGTTCTCCGAGCTGAAGATCGACGAGTCGCTGCTCACCCAGGGCAAGCTGGCGATCCTCTCCGCCCGTGGCCTGCTGCCCGATGGCACCCCGTTCGACATCCCCGGCGACGACGTGGCGCCGGAGCCGTTCGACGTGGAAGAGAGCCTGCGCGACGGCATCATCTACCTGGCCCTGCCGCTCAAGCGGGCCGGTGCCCGCGACACGGTGGAGGAGGGCGAGGAGCTGGGCGGTGCCCGCTACCGCAGCCAGGTGCGCGAAGTGCGCGACGACAACGCCGCCTTCGAAAGCCGCGCCCCCGTGTCCATCGGTGGTCGCGCCCTGCGCCTGGTCACCGAGCGCGATGGCCTGGGCGAATACGCCGCCGTGGGCGTGGTGCGGGTGCTGGAGAAGCGCGCCGACCGCGCCGTGGTGCTGGACGAGTCCTACATCCCGCCGCTGCTGGACGTGGCCGTGTCCAAGCCGCTGGCGGCCTTCCGCAGCGAGCTGCTGGGCCTGCTGCACCAGCGTGGCGAGGCCCTGGCCGGCCGCGTGGTCGCCTCCGGCGCGGGCGGTGCCTCGGAAATCGCCGACTTCCTGCTGCTGCAACTGGTCAACCGTGCCGAGCCCCTGGTGGCGCACCTGGCGCGCATCGCCCCGCTGCACCCCGAGGACTTCTACCGCGAGGCCGTGGCCCTGGCCGGCGAGTTCTCCACCTTCACCGCCAGTGGCCGGCGCCCGGCCGAATACCCGGCCTACGAGCACGACGACCTGGCCAACAGCTTCGCCCCGGTGATGCTGGCCCTGCGCCAGGCCCTGTCGATGGTCATCGACAGCCGCGCGGTGCCGATCCCCATCGTCGAGAAGGCCTACGGCGTGCACGTGGCGATGCTGGCCGACCGCACCCTGCTGGAGAACTCCGCGTTCATCCTCGTGGTGCGCGCCGACGTGCCCGGCGAATCCATCCGTGGCCACTTCCCGCAGCAGGCCAAGGTGGGCTCGGTGGAGCACATCCGCGACCTGGTCAACCTGCAGCTGCCGGGCATCGGCCTGCTGCCGTTGCCGGTGGCGCCGCGCCAGTTGCCGTACCACGCCGGCAGCACCTATTTCGAACTGGACCGCGGCAGCGACCACTGGAAGCAGCTGGTGCATTCCGGCGGCTTCGCCTTCCACATCGCCGGCAAGTTCCCCGGCCTCAACCTGGCCTTCTGGGCCATCCGGAGTTAATTCGCGATGCACCCGATCGACGATCCCTTCGGCGGCCCGCCCATCGGTGGCGGCAGTGGCGGCAACAACAACGACCGCACCATGATCATGCCGCGCCCGGGCGGGCGTGGCCCTGAGCCGACGGCGCCGCGCCATGATGCACCGCCGCCCGGCCCGGCCCCGGCCAGCGGGCCGATGCTCACCGCGCGCGGCCTGGGCCTGAACCCCCTGGAGAACGCCGCCGGCCCGATGCTGGCGTTGCTCACCCGGCTGCGCAACACCATCGCCCACCCGATGCCCGCCAGCCTGCGCGCGCAGCTGCTGGGCTACCTGCGCCAGTTCGAAGAGAAGGCCCGCGCCGCCGGCGTCCCCCAGGACGAGGTGATGCTCAGCCGCTACGTGCTCTGTACCGCCCTCGACGAGGCGGTCATGAGCACCCCCTGGGGCAGTGCCAGCGAGTGGGGCAAGCAGAGCCTGCTGATCACCCTGCACAACGAGGCCTGGGGTGGCGAGAAGGTGTTCCAGCTGCTCGACCACTGCCTGCAGAACCCGCGCCAGCGCCTGCACATCCTCGAACTGCTGTACCTGTGCATCAGCCTCGGCTTCGAAGGCCGCTACCGGGTCATGAACGACGGGCGCAGCCAGCTCGACGCGCTGCGCGAGCGGGTGGCCGCCACCATCCGTGCCACCCATGGCGAGATCGAGCGCGAGCTGTCGCCGCACTGGCGCGGCCTGGTGGTCGCCCGTGATCGCCTGCGCCAGTTCCTGCCGCCCTGGGTGGTAATCGCCATCGGCGCCGCGCTGCTGCTGGCCCTGCTGTTCGGCATGCGGCTGAAGCTGGCCGCCGAGGCCGAGCCGGTGTTCAAGAACCTGCATGCCCTGGGCGACATCCCGGTGCAGACCATCGACCGCCCGCCGCAGAAGCCGAAGATCGTCGAGCGCCCGCGCCTGGCCGGCTTCCTCGCCGACGAGATCCGCGCCCAGAAGGTGGCCGTGGAAGACGCCGTGGACCGCTCCGTGGTGACCATCCGTGGCGACCAGCTGTTCGCCTCCGGCAGTGCCAGCATCGACGATGACTTCCAGCCGCTGCTGCTGCGCATCGCCGAGGCGATCCGCAAGGTCAAGGGCCAGGTGCTGGTCACCGGCCACAGCGACAACCGACCCATCGCCACGCTGCGCTACCCGTCCAACTGGAAGCTGTCCCAGGACCGCGCCCAGCAGGTCATGGACGTGCTCGCCGCCAAGACCGGCCAGCCCGAGCGCTTCCGCGCCGAAGGCCGCAGCGACACCGAGCCGGTCGCATCCAACGACACCGCCGACGGCCGTTCGCGCAACCGCCGGGTGGAGATCACTGTTTTCGCGGAGGGCGTCGAGTGAAGGCGTTTTTCAGTTTCCTGGCCCGCTGGGTCATCCCGGTGCTGGGCCTGATCGCCCTCAGCCTGGTGATCTGGTTCGTCGGCCCGCTCATCGCCATCGGCGGCTTCGAGCCCCTGGCTTCGGCCACCGTGCGCTGGGTGATCATCATCCTGCTGTTCGCCGTGTGGATCGGCTGGCGCGTGCTGCGCCTGATCCAGGCCCGGCGCAACGCGGCCAAGGTCATGCAGGGCCTGGTGGCCGTCGCCCCCGACGCCGCCACCGTGGCCACCAGCGAAGAGCTGGCCACCCTCAAGCAGCGCATGGACGAGGCCCTGGCCCTGCTCAAGCGCGCCAAGCTCGGCGGCCATGAGCGGCGCAACCTCTATGAGCTGCCCTGGTACGTGATCATCGGCCCGCCGGGTTCGGGCAAGACCACTGCGCTGGTCAACTCCGGCCTCAACTTCCCCCTCGCCGAGCACATGGGCTCGGGCGCCATCCGCGGCGTCGGTGGCACCCGCAACTGCGACTGGTGGTTCACCGACGAGGCCGTGCTGCTGGACACCGCCGGCCGCTACACCACCCAGGACAGCCACGCCGAAGTGGACAAGGCCGCCTGGCTGGGCTTCCTCGACCTGCTCAAGACCCAGCGCAAGCGCCGCCCCATCGACGGTGCCTTCGTCGCCATCAGCCTGTCCGACCTGCTGCTGGGCAGCGAGACCGAGCGTGCCGCCCACGCCCGCGCCATCCGCGCCCGGGTGCAGGAGCTGTACACCCAGCTCGGCGTGCGTTTCCCCATCTACGTGATGCTCACCAAGCTCGACCTGGTGCCGGGCTTCATGGAGTTCTTCGACGCGCTGAGCAAGGAAGAGCGTGCCCAGGTCTGGGGCATGACCTTCGCCCTGGACGACGGCAAGAGCGCCGAAGGCCCGCTGTCGGTGTTCGGCAGCGAGTTCGCCCTGCTCGAACAGCGCCTCAACGAGCGCCTGGTGGAGCGCCTGCAGCAGGAGCGCGATCCCGCCCGTCGCGACCTGATCTACGGCTTCCCGCAGCAGTTCGCGGCCCTGCGCGATGCGCTGTCGGGCTTCCTCGACGGCGTGTTCAAGCCCAACCCCTATGAAGAGCGCCCGCTGCTGCGCGGCGTGTACTTCACCAGCGGCACCCAGGAAGGCAGCCCCATCGACCGCCTGATCGGTGCCATGGCCCAGAGCATGAACCTGGACCGCCAGCACCTGGCGCGCCAGACCGGTACCGGGCGCAGCTACTTCATCGAGCGGCTGTTCCGCGAGGTGGCCTTCGGCGAACGCGGCCTGGTGGGCGCCAACCCGAAGGTGGAGCGCCAGCGCACCTGGATCGCCCGGGGCGTGCTCGCCGCCACCGTGGTGCTGGTGCTGGCCGTGCTGGGCGTGTGGATCGCCAGCTTCCGCGCCAACCAGGCCTACATCGCCGAAGTGGATGCGCGGGTGAAGCCGCTGCACGGCCAGTTGCAGGCCCTCAGCCCGGCCCAGCGCGAGGTGCTGGCGGTGCTGCCGCTGCTCAACGCCATCCGCAATGCGCCGGGTGACGCGCCGTCCTGGGCCGAGGGCTTCGGCCTCTACCAGGGCGACATGCTCGGCGCCGAGGGCGCCAGCGTGTACCGCAAGCTGCTGATCGCGGTCATGGCCCCCCGGGTCATGGCACGCCTGGAAGAGCAGTTGCGCGGGGGCGGCAGTTCCGACTTCCTCTACGAGGGCCTCAAGGCCTACCTGATGCTGGCCGACCCGGAGCACTACGACGGCGACTTCATCAAGGCCTGGATCGCCCTGGACTGGGACCGCAGCCTGCCCCGCGACCTGGCGCCGGAACAGCGCCAGGCCCTCAACGACCACCTGGCCGCGCTGTACGACCGCGCGCCGCCGGCCGTGCGCCTGGACGACGACCTGGTGCAGGACACCCGTCGCCAGTTGCAGCAGCTCTCCGTCGCCCAGCGCGTGTACGACCGCGTCAAGCGCCAGAAGCTGCCGCAGAACGTGCCGGACTTCCGCATCAGCGAAGCCGCCGGCCGCGACGCCGCGCTGGTCTTCGCACGCAAGAGCGGCAAGCCGCTGAACGACCCGCTGCCCGGCTTCTTCACCCAGCGTGGCTACCGCGAGGTGTTCATGGTCTCCAGCCTGAGCCAGGCCGGGACCCTGGCCGAGGAGCAGTGGGTGCTCGGCCGCACCGTGGAGGACGCCCAGGACGCCGCCAGCCTGGCCCTGGAAGTGCGCCAGCTGTACTTCCAGGACTACCTGCGGCAGTGGGATGCGCTGCTGGCCGACATCGACTTCGTGCCCATCACCAGCACCGGCCAGGCGGCCGATGTGCTGCGGGTGCTGTCCGGCCCGCAGTCGCCGCTGAAGAAGCTGCTCGAAGCCGTGGCCAAGGAGACCGACCTGCAGAAGGAAGAGCGCCTGGCCGCCGCCAAGCTGGCGAAGGAAGGCAACGGCGCCGTCGACAAGCTCAAGGCCCTGGTGGGGCAGGGCGGGGACGACACCCAGCAACCGGCCCAACCGGGTGCGAACGACCCCATCAGCCGCCACTTCGCCGAGCTGAACAGCCTGGTGGACAAGGGCGAGGGTGACACCGCCGCGCCCATCGAGGCCCTGTTGGCCGACCTCAACGCCCTCTACGTGCAGCTCAGTGCCATGAGCGGCGCCAGCGGCGACCAGCTGCTGGGCGAGGCGAAGAACCAGGCCCAGGCCGCCGCCCAGCGCGTCAGCCTCGGCGCCGAGCGCCAGCCGCCGCTGGTGCAGGGGCTGGTCAAGTCGGTGGTCAGCGCCTCCACCAACACCATGATGGGCGGCATCCGCAACCAGCTGAACGCCGCCTGGACGGCCGAGGTGGTCAACGTCTACCGGCAGTCCCTGGCCGGTCGCTACCCGCTGGACCGCAACAGCACCCGCGACGCCACCCTGGACGACTTCGGCGCCTTCTTCGGCGTCGGCGGGGTGATGGACAGCTACTTCCGCAAGTACCTGCAGCCCTACGTCGACACCTCCGCCACCACCTGGCGCTGGCAGCCGGGCGCAGCGGAGAAGCTGGGCATCAGTGCCGGTGTGCTGGGTACCTTCCAGCGTGCGGCGCAGATCCGCGATGCCTTCTTCCGCTCCGGCAACACCACGCCGATGGTGCGCTTCGAGCTGAAGGCGGTGGCCATGGACGCCGCCATCGACCAGTTCCAGCTGGACCTGGACGGCCAGCAGTTCAGCTATGACCACGGCCCGAGCCGCCCGGTGGCCATGCAATGGCCGAGCCCCAACAGCCTGGGCGTGGTGCGCCTGAGCGTGACCCCGCCCACCAGCGCCGGTCGTTCCGGCCTGACCCTGGAAGGGCCGTGGGCCTGGTTCCGCCTGCTGGACCAGTCCGACCTGACCCAGGGCAACGCGCCGGACCGTTTCACCCTGCGCATGCGCGTGGACAACCTGAGCATCTCCAGCGAGCTGCGTGCCAGCAGCGCCTTCAACCCGTTCCGCAGCCGCGTGGTGAGCGGTTTCGGCCTGCCGGAGCGGCTATGAGCGCAGCGGGTTTCTACGGCAAGCTCGCCGGCCGCGGCGACTTCATCCATCGCGGTCTGACCCCGGCCTTCATCGAGGCCTGGGACCGCTGGCTGGCCGCCGGCATGGCGGAAAGCCAGGCCGAGCTGGGCGGCGCCTGGCTCGACGCCTACCTGATCAGCCCGCTGTGGCGCTTCAGCATCGCCCCGGGCCTGCTGGTGCCCGAGGCGGTGGCCGGCGTGATGATGCCCAGCATCGACCGCGTGGGCCGCTATTTTCCCCTCACCATCGCCGTGGCGCTGGAGCCGTCGTGCAACAGCGGCGCGCTGGTGGGGGGCGCCGACGCCTGGTTCGAACAGGCCGAGGCCTTGCTGCTGTCGACCCTGGAGCCGGAGGCGGACGTCGATGCCTTCGAGCGCGGGGTCCAGGCCCTGGGCGCGCCGGAGGCAAGCCCACGGGTGACGCCCCGGGTCAGCGACCTGGGCGCACTGGCCTACCCGGTGGAGGGCGAGGCGGCGCGCCGCGCGGTGCTCGGCCAACTGGCGGGCGAGGGCTGCAGCTTCTTCTGGGGGCGGGGATCACAACGGGTGGAGGCGCAACTGGTGAGGTTCCAGGGGCTGCCGCCGACCCGCTACTTCAGTCGCTTCCTGGTGGGCGAGGGCGCCGTCGGCCAGCCCCCGGCCATCGGGCAGATCGATTTCGGGAGCCTGTGATGCCGCTGCCTCCTGTCACGCAGTACCAGTCGGCCAGCCACAGCCATGTGGGGATGGTCCGCCAGGTCAACGAAGACGCCTGCCTGGACGCCTGCGAACGCGGGCTCTGGGTGGTGGCCGATGGCATGGGCGGACACGCCGCTGGTGACTACGTCAGCAACCTGATCGTCGATACGCTCCGTGGCGTGCCTTGCACCGATGCGCTGGACCTCTACGTGGAGGCCCTGCGCGCGGCGCTGGTGCACGTCAATACCCTGGTGCGGGCCGAGGCGGCCCAGCGCGGGGTGAACATGATGGGCAGCACCGTGGTGGTGCTGGCCGCGCGCGGGGGCGAAGGCACCTGCCTGTGGGCCGGCGACAGCCGCCTGTACCGGTTGCGGGAAGGGCGCCTGGAAGGCATCAGCCGCGACCACAGCTACGTCCAGGACCTGGTGGACAGCCACCTGCTCAACGAAACGGAGGCCAGGGCGCACCCCATGGCCAATATCGTGACCCGGGCCATCGGCGTGCAGGATGACCTGGAGCTGGAGGAATCGCGGTTCGTCGTGCTGCCGGGAGACAGTTTCCTGCTCTGCAGCGACGGTCTGAACAAGACCGCCGACGACCACGAACTGTGCGAAGTGCTGGGCCACGCGGACCCCTACCAGGTGGTCCGCAGCCTGGTGCATCTGGGCTTGACCCGGGGCGCGCCGGACAACATCACGGCGGTAGTCGTCAAAGCATCCTGAGAAAGAAAAAAAGACCAGCATGGACATTCAGATTCCGGGGTACGAGATCGAGCGCGAACTGGGCGATGGCGCGATGGCCGTCGTCTACCTGGCGACCCAGCGCTCGCTGGAACGCAAGGTGGCGCTGAAGGTGATGGCCGCTGCGCTGGCCAACGACGCCAGCTTCTGCGAGCGCTTCCTGCGCGAGGGCAAGACTCTGGCGCGGCTGTCGCACCCGCACACCGTGACCATCTACGACATCGGCAACGTCGGCAGCCTGTACTACATGGCCATGGAGTACCTGCCCAACGGCACCCTGAAGGAGCGTATCGCCGCCGGCCTGAGCCCCGAGCAGGGCCTGGTGTGGCTGCGCCAGATCGCCTCGGCGCTGGGCTACGCCCATGCCCAGGGCCTGGTGCATCGCGACGTCAAACCGGCCAACATCCTGTTCCGCGCCGACGGCGGCGCGGTGCTCTCCGACTTCGGCATCGCCAAGGCGCTGGACGACCGTACCCAGTTCACCCAGGCCGGCTTCGCCGTCGGCACCCCCAGCTACATGAGCCCCGAGCAGGCCCGTGGCCAGGAGATCGACGGCCGCGCCGACCTCTACGCCCTGGGCGTGGTGCTCTACGAGATCCTCACCGGGCAGTTGCCCTACGTGGGCACCGACTCGCTGTCCACCGCCCTGGCGCACATCACCCAGCCGCTGCCGGAGCTGCCCATCGCCCAGGGGCGCTACCAGGAGATCCTCACCCGGCTGCTGGCCAAGGACCCGAGCGACCGCTACCCCGACGCCGCCGCGCTGATCGCCGCCCTCGACCGCCTGCCGGCTGCGCCCGTGGCGCCGGTGGCCGACGACAACGAAGCGACCCAGTTCCGCCCGCTGGGCCTGCCCGGCAGCTCCGCCAGTGCGGTGAACCCGCCGGCCGCCAGCGGCATGACCGGGCTGACCCCGGTCACCGTCTCCATTCCCGACGCCGCCACCCAGGTGCCGCCCGCACCGCCGGTGGCGGACAGCGGCGCCGGCCGCAAGCGCGAATCGGTGCTGGACACCGAGATGGTCGCCACGCAGAAGCCCGAAGGGCAGAGCCGCGCGCCGCTGATCGTCGCCGCCGGCCTGGCCGCCCTCGGCGTTGCCGCCCTGGGAGGCGGTGGCTACTGGTGGCTCAACCGCGGTGGCGAGAGCACGCCGCCGGTGGTGCAGGTGCGGGATGACAGCAACACGGCGCCGACCACCGGCACCCCGTCCACGCCCGATACCACCACGGCCACGGTAGCGACCCAGGCCACCCCGGCCTCCGACGTGCAGGGCGGCGACCGCCCGCTGCTGATGGCCGGCAAGAAGACCCTCTTCGAACGCGTGCTGAGCAAGCCCGGCGCACGCTTCGCCAGCCAGGCCGGTGGCCAGGGCGACGGCGAGGCGGTGCCGGCCTTCTCGGTGTTCTACGTGTATGCCCGCCAGGTGGTGAACGGCACTCCCTGGGTGGAAGTAGGCGCCTCCAGCGATGGCCACCGCGACGGCTGGCTGCCTCTGGACAAGGTCAGCGACTGGAAGCAGAGCCTGGTGCTGAAGTTCACCGAGCGCTCGGGCCGTTCGCCGGTGATGTTCCTGCGTGATGCCAACCAGGTGGAGCAGTTCCTCATGGACTCGGCCAAGGCCCGCAACGCGGTGCACCAGGCCCAGTTCGGCGACGCCACCGACCCCGAGCTGGTGGCCATCGAGCCGCCGGCCAGCGCCGTGCCCCAGGACCAGTTCTACCTGCTGCCGATCTTCGACGCGCGGGAGAGCTTCGACAGCAACGGTCAGCCGGTGCAGGTGCTCAACGTCGCCTCCATCGACCCGGGCGACACCCCGCGCAAGCAGGGGGACGGCAAGCCTGCCGCAGCGGCCTCGTCGGACGCCTTCCGCACCGGCATCGTGCTGGTGGTGGACACCTCCGTTTCCATGCAGCCCTACATCGACCGCGTGCGTGATGTGGTCCACCAGCTCCACGGCGAGATCGCCGCGCGGGGCGAGCTGGACAGCGTCAGCTTCGGCATGGTCGGGTTCCGCAACAACACCGACAAGACACCGGGCCTGCAGTACACCGCCAAGACCCTGGTCAGCCTGGAGGAGGGCCGCGACCCGGCGCGCTTCCTGGAGCTGGCCCAGCAGGTCAAGGCCACCAACGTCTCCAGCCACGACTTCAACGAAGATGCCTTCGCCGGCGTGATGCAGGCCGTCGACGGCATGGACTGGAGCGGCTACGGCGGCCGCCTGATCCTGCTGGTCAGCGATGCCGGCGCGCTGCGCAAGAGCGACCCGCTGGGCCAGACCCACATGAACGAGGCCGAGGTGCGCGAAGCGGCGCTGCGCAAGCAGATCAAGATCTACGCCCTGCACCTGAAGACCGACGCCGGCAAGAAGAACCACAGCTTCGCCGAGCAGCAGTACCGCGTGCTCACCGCCGACGCCAACCCGCAGATCGGCGACCTGTACATCCCCGTGGGCGGCGGCGACGTGAAGAAGTTCGGCGAGAGCGTCAACGAGATCGCCAGCACCTTCGCCGACCTGGTGCACAAGGTGCGCAGCAACGCCGAGCTGGAGGCGCCCACCGGCGGCGCCAGCATCGCCGCCAAGACCGAGGCGGTGGGCTACGCCATGCACATGGACTTCCTCGGCCACCGCAACCAGGCCCGTGCCCCGCAGCTGGTCACCGCCTGGACCTCCGATCGCGACCTGACCAACCCGCAGCTGCCGGCCTTCCAGGTCTGTGCGCTGCTCACCAAGCTGCAGCTCAACGACCTGCAGCAGGCGCTCAAGGTGATCGTCGACGCTGCGCGCCGCACCCAGAGCTCGCCCAAGGACTTCTTCCAGGAAATCGCCAGCGCCAGCGCCTACATGAGCCGCGACCCGGCCAAGCTGACCCAGGGCGGCAACCTGGCCGAGAGCGGCCTGCTGGGCGAGTACCTGGACGGCCTGCCGTACCGCAGCAAGGCGCTGAACATGAGCCAGGACCTGTGGCTGTCGCTGTCGGTGGCCGAGCAGGAAGACTTCATCGACGAGCTGGAATCGAAGATCCGCCTCTACGAGACCTTCCACAACGACACCGCCAACTGGGTGCGCTTCGGCGACGCCGCCCCCGGTGACGCCCTCTACCGCGTGCCGCTGTCGACGCTGCCCTGATGCTGCGCATCCGCGACCTGCGCAAGACGCGCGGGCAGGGCAGCCAGCGCTACAGCCTGGAGATCCCCCGGCTGGATCTGCGCGGCGGCCAGCGCCTGGCCCTGGTCGGCCCCAGCGGCAGCGGCAAGAGCACCGTGCTCGACCTGCTGGCCCTGGTGCTGTCGCCGGACCCGGGCGCGCTGATGGAATTCGACGACGCCGGCAGCCAGCACGACCTCGCCGCGCTCTGGCGTGACGGCCGGCAGGACGCCCTGGCGGCCCTGCGCGGTCGCGCCATCGGCTACGTGCTGCAGACCGGTGGGCTGCTCGGCTACCTCGACGTGGCCGGCAACATCGGCTTGCCCCGGCGTCTGCTGGGCCTGCCGGAGAACGGCAGCGTCGAGCGCCTGGCCAAGCAGCTGGAGATCGCCGACCAGTTGCACAAGCGCCCGGCGGCACTCTCCGTCGGCCAGCGCCAGCGGGTCAGCATCGCCCGTGCCCTGGCGCACCAGCCGCGCCTGCTGCTGGCCGACGAGCCCACCGCCTCGCTGGACCCGCTCAATGCCGAGCGGGTCATGCACCTGTTGGTGGAGCAGGCCGAGTACCGCGAGCTGTGCCTGGTGGTGGCCACCCACGACCACGCCCTGGCCGAGCGCGCCGGGCTGGTGCCGCTGCCCATCGGCCTGCAGCGCGGCGCCGATGGTGGCGTCACCGCGACCCTGGCGGAGGCCCGCTGATGCGCGGCGCGCTGCTGGCCGGCCTGGCCTGGGACGACTACCGCGACGAGGCGCGCCTGTCGCTGTGCGCGGTGCTCGCGCTGGTGGCCGTGGTGGCGCCCTTGCTGGTGCTGTTCGGCCTCAAGCACGGCCTGGTCAGCACCCTCACCGAGCGCCTGGAGCGTGACCCGGCCGTGCGCGAGGTGATCCCCCTTGGCGGTGCGCGGTTCAGCCTGGCGGGCATCGCCGAGCTGGCGGCCCGGCCCGACGTGGCCTTCGTGGTGCCCCGCACCCGGCAGATCGCCGCCACTGCCGACCTGTACGCCGACGACAGCGCGCAGCCGCTCACCGTGGAGATGGTTCCCAGCGCCGAGGGCGACCCGCTGGTGAATGCCGCGCAATTGCCCGGTGCCGACGAGGTGGTGCTCAGCCAGCGCGCCGCCGAGCGCCTCGGGGTGCAGGCCGGGGCGCTGCTCACCGCCGCCTTCGGTCGCGCCAGCAACGGCCAGCCGGAATTCCAGCGCACGCGCTTGCGGGTCAAGGCGGTGCTGCCCCTGGAGGCCTACCCGCGTCCGGCGCTGTTCGCCCGGCTCGACCTGCTGGAAGCGGTGGAGGACTACCGCGACGGCCTGGCCGTGCCGCGTTTCGGCTGGCCGGGCGTCGAGGCCGGCGCCACGCGGGCGCGGGTCTACCCCGGCTTCCGCCTCTACGCCCGCGACCTGGATGCGGTGGAGCCGCTGCGGCTGTACTTCGCCGAGCGCGGCCTGGAGGTTTCCACCCAGGCCCAGGCCATCGCCCAGGTGCGCGCCCTGAGCCGCAACCTGACCCTGGTGTTCTGGGTCATCGCCGCGCTCGCCCTGGCCGGCGCCTTCGCCGCCATGGCAGCGAGCACCCTGGCGGCGGTGGAACGCAAGCGCCGCGACCTCTCGGTGCTGCGCCTGCTGGGCTTCCCGACCTTCGGCCTGGTGCTGTTCGTGGTGCTCCAGGCGCTCTATACGGGGCTGATCGCTCTGGTGCTCGCCGGCCTGCTGTACCTGGCGGCCGAGAGTGGCTTGAACCAGCTGTTCCAGTCGGCCGAGGGCGAACAGGCCTGCCGGCTGGAACTCTCCCATTACCTGCTGGCGCTGCTGGCGACCCTCGGCTGCAGCGCCCTGGCCGCTGCCACCGGTGGGTGGCGCGCGGCCCGCATCGAAGCCTCGGAAGGACTACGTGATGTCTAAGCTGCTGACAGTCGCATTTTCACTGTCCCTGGTCGCCGCCGTGGCCCAGGCCGACCCGGACCCGCTCTACAACCCCAAGCCGATGGACGACGACGTGCTGCTGCCGTTGCCCTGCGAGGGGCAGATGGCCTTCCGCTACGTCTACGTGCTGGCCAAGGGCGCACTGGACGACCGCGAGGTGAACCTCGGCTACCCCTTCAGCGAAGGCGAGACGGGCTACCAGCAGTCGTTCATCTCCGGCTACCGGCGTGACTACATCAACGGCCAGTTCACCCTCAACGACCTGCCCAAGCCCTGGCAGGCGAAGGTCGGCCCCGGCCTGCCCAAGCCGGAGAAAGGCACGCTGCTCAAGCCCATGCTGTATTTCGTCGGCAAGTACGAGGTGACCCAGCGCCAGTACGACCTGGTGATGTCCCAGGCGCCGTCCCTGGCCGGCCAGGGCGAGCCGCCGGCGTGCGAACCGGCCCAGCCGGGCATGGCGGCGCGGTTGCCGAAGGTCAACCTGTCGCACTTCGACGCCGAGCGCTTCGCCGCCGTCTACAGCGCCTGGCTGCTGAAGAACCACCGCGGCCTGCTGCCGGTCAGCGGCCGGGGCACCAAAGCGGAAGAGGGCGGCGTCGCCTTCGTGCGCCTGCCCACCGAAGTGGAATGGGAATATGCCGCCCGTGGCGCCCATGCCGTCAGCCGCCAGGAACTGGAAGCCCGGCTGTTCCCGCGCAAGCAGGAAGGTGCCGAGGGGGACGGCCCGCTGGCCGACTGGGCGGTGTTCAACCAGGTGGCCGGCGGTACCGGCCAGGCGGCGCGGCTGCTGCCGGTGGGCCTGAAGAAGCCCAACCCGATCGGCCTGTTCGATGTGATCGGCAACGCCGCGGAGATGGTCCAGGAGTCCTTCCAGCTGGTGCATGCGGGACGTCGCCAGGGAACCTACGGCGGCTTCGTGGTCAAAGGCGGCAACTACCTGGAAGGTGAAATGACGCTGTTCACCGGCATGCGCCGCGAGTACCCCCTGTTCGCCGCCGACGGCACCGAGCAGCGCAACGAGACCACGGGCTTTCGCGTGGCCATCGGCGCACTCTCGGCCCCGCGTTCGCGCTACAAGGAGCTGTTCGAGCAATGGAAGGCCGAAGGCCGCTCCTCGTCCCTCACCGACGAGATCAGCGAAGACCAGGACCCCACCCGACTGCTCGACAGCGTGATCGCCAGCAGCACCGACCCGGAGCTGCAGGGGCGCCTGGCGCTGGTCAACGAGGAGCTCAAGCGCAACATCTCGCTGATCGCGAAACAGCGCGAGGAGGCCGCGGGCAACCTGATACAGTCCGCCGCCCTGGTGGCCGAGACCATCAACAACTACAACATCCGCCTGACCAACCTGAAGAAGAGCCGTGACCAGGCCCAGGCGGCCAAGGACGAGAACGCCGCCAAGCTCTACGAGAGCGCGATGACCAACGGCCGCACGGCGCTCGACGGCGCCCTGGCGATCTATATTGACAACCTGGCCACCGGCACCCGCTATACCGACGCGGTGATCCAGGCGCAGTTCCAGCGAACCAAGGAGGAACTCAACCGAAACCCGGTATTGGGCAAGAGCCTCGTGAACCGGGCCACGCTTTTCGTCAAGCATGTCGGCCAATATCGGCAACAGCGCAAGGCGGACAAGGACGTGATTCTGAAGGAACTGCTCGGACCCTGAGCGTCGGTCGGCAACGACCCGGTACCCAGGCAGGGCACAGGGATGAAGATCAGGCGGACGACCGTGCGTCCGCATGAACCAGGACAACTCATAGAACGAGAGCAATGACCATGGCTATGGCTACTCCACGCAACATTCCGGCTTTCTCTTCGGTGCGCACTGCGCTGATCACCGCCGTCACCTGCACCAGCGTCCTGCTCACCGGCTGTGCCGGCATGGGCTCGCCCAGCTCCAAGGTCGCCGCCACCACCAAGGCGGAGTACTACCCGCAGTGCTACCAGCCGGTGAGCCAGCTGCGCGCCTCCGACCAGGCTGTGACCCAGTCCGTGGCCACCGGTGCTATCGCCGGCGGCGTGCTTGGTGCCCTGGCCGGCGGCCTGTCCAGCGACGAGCACGCCGGTCGCAACGCCCTGATCGGTGCCGCCGGTGGCGCACTGGTGGGCGGTGCAGCCGGTTACTACACCGCGCGCCAGCAGCAGATCGCCGACGACAACGCGCGCATCGCCTCCTACGCCGCCGACATCGACAGCAGCAGCGGCGAACTGGACCGCAGCATCCGCTACGCCAGCGCCGCCCAGAGCTGCTACCAGCGCGAATTCAACAACCTGATGAGCGCCCGCAAGTCGAAGAGCATCAGCGACAGCGAAGGTCGCCTGCGCATGGCCGAGATCGTGGCCGGCCTGCAGGAAACCAACGCCCTGATGGCTGCCGTGGACGGCCGTGCCGGCGAGAACATCAACACCTACACCCAGGCCTACGAGCGTGACCTGCAGACCGTGGGCGTCGAGCGTCAGACCGTGACCCAGGTGGTCGCCGCCGAGAACCCGGTGAGCGTCGCCAGCCAGGGCGGCAAGGCCACCGGCACCAAGGCGTCCGGAAGCAAAACTTCCACCAGCAAGGCGTCCACTACCAAGGCCAGCACCAAGGCGACCACCGCCGCTGCGAAGAAGGTGCCGAAGGAAGCCGTGGCCACCGAGCGCACCCTGCAGAAGGCCGAGGCCAAGCGTGCCGAAAGCCAGAAGGTCGCCAGCCAGGGCGCGACCATGGTCAGCGACGTGTGCAACAGCCCCGACATGGGTGACTGGGCGCCGGCCAGCTGCTCCAAGGCCTGAGTGTGAGTGGCGGGCCTTTGGCGGCCCGCCCTTTGGCCGCTGCCTGCGTGCAGGAGGTTTGCATGCAGGCAGCGGGATAGGCGGTTTGGGGTGAGTGTCAGGGTGTTTGTTGCGAGTGCTGCTTGAGAATCTCGTACAGCTCTTCTTTCAGTTTGAGTTTCTGTTTTTTCAGGTCTCTTACTTCGTTGCTGTAATCACTGGCATTGTGTTTTTCCAGTTTCGTTATCTCCTCATCCAACGCATTGTGCTGGTCGAACTTCTTCTGGAAGTGAGCATCGGTGTGTTTGAGTTTCGTGATCAGCGTTCTGTATTCGGGAAACATGGACGGCGAATCTCCTGGGTTCGTTTGAGGGCAGCTGTTACCACGCTATGCCTTCGCCACCGAGGATTTGCTGACCCTTGTCAACGTGCCCATTTCCAATGAGGCTGTATTCGTCACTCTTAGTGGGTTCTGCTCGGGTTGGTGCGGCTGTGCCGGTCCTGTAGGGTTGCGCACGGAGAATGGCTCCTCCTGAGTCCATCGCCTGATTTCTTTTGGTAAAGCCATGGCATTGCTCGACTTCCTCTTCAACCGCAAGCCCTCGCCGGATGCCTTCGCCGCGCTGTTCGAGTCCGCGGCCCGCAAGGCCGGCTTCAAGGGCGAGATGCACTACAGCCCCCGCGACTTCCGCCTCAACTACGGCGAGAGCGCCTTCTTCAACCTGCACAACGCCTACCGCGAGTACTGCAACGCGCGGGGGCCGGGCCGGCGCAAGGCGCTGCAGGGCTACATCGCCGCCTTGTGCGACAACCAGCGTTCCCTGGTCATGCCGCTGGACGAGGCACGCCCGCTGCTGCTGCCGGTGGTGCGCAGCCTCGGCACCCTGGAAGAGGTGCGCCTGCACCACGTGCGCACCGACGGCCACGACAATGACTTCCACCCGGCCTACCTGCCCCTGGGCATGGACGCTGCCGTGCTGCTGGCCATCGACCACCCCGAGTCCACCGCCACCCTGGTGAAAGGGCCGGACCGCAGCTGGGACATCCGCCTGGAGGAGGGCATCGCCATCGCCCTCACCAACCTGCGCGACACCACCGCCGACAGCTTCATCCAGCCGGCACCGGGGGTCTTCCAGGGCGCCTGGGGCGACGGCTACGACACCAGCCGCATCCTCCTGCCCGACGTGCTCGAGCGGCTGCCGCTCAAGGGCCGCCCGGTGTTCATGATCCCCACCCGCGACGTGCTGCTGGTCACCGGCGACCGCGACGGGCATGGTCTGGCCAGCCTGGTGGCGCTGAGCCTGGAGGCGATGGAGAAGGGCCGCATCCTCTCGGCGGGCCTGTACTGCTACGAAAACGCCAAGGTAGTGCCCTACAGCGTGCACAACCCATTGCTCCAGGCCAGCCTGGAGCGGCTGCGCAAGCTCTACACCAAGAGCGAGTACGACGCCCAGAAGCAGTCACTGGACCTGATCAACGAAGACAACGCCGTGGACATCTTCGTCGCCAGCTACCTGCTGTTCGCCAGCCAGCAGGACCCGGAGCAGCTGTTCTCCCTCAGCACCTGGACCCGTGGCGTCGACACGCTGCTCCCGGTCACCGAGCGCCTCATGCTGGTCCGCCCCGAAGGCGACACCGGCAACGCCCAGACCCGCATGGTCGCCTGGGACCAGGCCCTGGAACTGCTGGGCGAGTACCTGGAGCCCGTGCCCGGCTACTACCCACCGCGTTACCGCACCCTGGGCTTCCCCGAACCGAGCCGCGCCGAGCTGCTGGATGAGCTGAGCTGACCTACCATTCCAGCCAGGTTCCACCCGTCGCAGCCCAGGCAGCGACGGGGTCCCCAAACTAAAGATTGGCTTTACCTGAGAGGGATTTTTGCTCTTACTGAGCGCTGCGCCGGGCACTGCCTGGGCCGGCGCGGATGCCGGTTTTAGAGCGGTTTCGCCCACGTCCTGCGGGCGCGGCGCACAGTACGGAACGGCGGAAACATGGACATGTTGCACAACAATAACGAGCGGCTCATCCGCCTGCGGGACATCGACAAGCGTTACCACCACGCCGGCCAGGAGCTGAGCATCCTGCGCGGTGTCTCCCTTGAGGTGGCGCATGGCGAGAGCTGTGCCATCCTCGGCAGCTCCGGGTCGGGCAAGAGCACCCTGCTCAACGTCCTCGGCCTGCTCGACCGGCCCAGCGCCGGCGACTACCACCTGGCCGGGCAGGACGTGCTGCGGGCCACGCCGGATCAGCTGGCGGCCCTGCGCAATCGCCTGATCGGCTTCGTCTTCCAGAGTTTCAATCTGCTGCCGCGCCTGAGCGCGCTGGACAACGTGGCGCTGCCCCTGGGCTACCGCGGCGTGCCCCTGGGCGAGTCCCGCGAGCGGGCGCGGGCGGTGCTGGAGCAGGTCGGCCTGGCCCAGCGCTCGGCCCATCGCCCGGCCGACCTGTCCGGCGGCCAGCGGCAGCGGGTGGCCATCGCCCGGGCGCTGGTGGGCGAGCCCTCGTTGATCCTGGCCGACGAGCCCACCGGCAACCTGGATACGGCCACCGCCGAGGACATCATGACCCTGCTGCTCGCGCTCAACCGCGACCAGGGCGTGACCCTGGTGATCGTTACCCACGACCCCGGCATCGCCGAACGCCTGGACCGCCAGGTGCGGGTGGTGCAGGGCCGCGTCAGCGAGGCGTTGCCGGCATGAGCGCCCACGCCGGGTTCGCCTCGCCCTCCCTGGGCCAGTTGCTGCACGAGGCCATCGGCAGCCTGCGCAACCTGGGGCGGCGTTCGCTGCTGGCGCTGCTGGGCATCGTCATGGGCAGCTGCTCGGTGATCGCGCTGCTCAACATCGGCAGCAACGCGGCCGACCAAGCCATGAGCGTGTTCAAGGAGATGGGCACCGAGACGGTGGTGGTGCAACTGCCCTCCGGTGCGCGGGGGCAGGACGGGCTGCCGCTGCGCCTCGACGTGGAGGCCTTGCGCCAGGCGGTGCCCGAGGTCGCCACCGCCAGCCCGGTGGTGCTCTACAGCGCGCCGGTGGTGTTCCACGGGCGCAGCGCCAACCTGGCGCTGGTGGGGGCCGGCGATGCGCTGGCGGATACCGCCGGGCTGCGCCTGGCGGAAGGGCGCACCCTGTCCGCCTTCGACCGGCGCGAGGCCTTCGTGGTGGTCGGCAGCCGAGCCGCCCAGGCGCTGGGAGAGCCGGATGACCCGCTGCGGGTCGGCGACTGGCTGCGCATCGGCCACTACCAGTTCCAGGTGATCGGCCGGCTGCGGGCCCAGGGGGAGGGCGGGATCATCCCCTTCACAAGCAACGACTCGCTGTTCCTCACCGAAAGCGGGATGGCCCGGGTGAATGCCGACCCGCGCCTCGGCGCGCTGCTGGCCCGGGTCGCGCCCGGCCAGGCGGTGGCACCAGTGGGCGAGCGGGTAGCGGCCTGGGTCAACGACCGCATCGTCGGGGAGGAGAAAGGCGCCCTGCAGGTGGCCGAGCAGATGATCGAGGCCATGCAGCAGCAGACCCGCACCTTCACCTACCTGCTGGGCGGGCTGGGGGCGATCTCCCTGGCCGGCGGCGGGGTGGGGGTGATGAACGTGATGCTGATGAACGTCAGCGAGCGCCGCCGGGAGATCGGCGTACGCATGGCCCTGGGAGCGCGGCAGCGGGACATCCGCAACCTGTTCCTGCTGGAAGCTGTGACGCTGACCGCTGCCGGTGCACTCTCCGGTGCGCTGCTGGGCATCGCCGCCGCCTGGGGTTACGCCTGGCTATCCGGCTGGGCCTTCAGCCTGGCGGCCTCGGCGCTGCCGCTGGGGATGGGCAGCACGCTGCTGGTGGGGCTGTTCTTCGGCCTCTATCCGGCGGTGTCCGCTTCGCGCCTGCAGCCGGTCGAGGCCCTGCGCGATGCGTAAGGCCCTGCTGGCGTCGCTCCTGGCCGTGGCGTTGCCCGCCCTGGGGGCGCCGTGGAGCGAGCGGCTCTCGCCCTCCGCACCGAGCATGGCGGGGGAGAGCCGCAGCGTACTGCTGAGCGAGCAGGAGGCCGACCTCAGCCTGCTGGATGCCGTGGCCCTGGGCCTGCGCAACAACCGCAGCATCCAGAGCAGCTACCTGCGGCGCATCGCGCAGAAGTTCGACCTGCGGGTGGCGGAGGATGCCTTCTCGCCCAAGCTCTACATCAACGGCACCTACCGGGCCAACCGTAACCACCAGGACCGCTACCGCGATGGGCGCATCGGTCCCACTGCCACCATGCTCGGTGAGTTCGGAACCCAGGTCGCCCTGAGCTGGAACCATGGCTACAACGAGGCCGACGTGGCCGGGCGGCGGCGCAACGATGGCGTCGACCTGACGCTCATCCAGCCGCTGCTGCGCAACGCCGGGCGCGAGGTGAACCGGGCGCCGGTGCGCATCGCCCAGCTCGGCGAGCAGGCCAATCGACTGGCGCTGAAGTCCAGCGTCTCGCAGACCATCACCGCCATCATCAGCGCCTACCGCAACCTGCTGCGGGCCCAGGAGCAGCTGCGCATAGCCCGTGCCGCGCTGGAGCGCACCCGCGAGCTGGTCAAGGTCAACCGTTCGATGATCGAGGCCGGGCGCATGGCCGAATTCGAGATCGTGCAGACCGAAGCCGACTTGGCAACCCAGGAGCTGGGCGTGGAGGAGGCCGCCAACCAGGTGGACACCTCGCGCCTGGAACTGTTGCGCCTGCTGGCCCTGGACCTGTCCTCGCGCGTCCGCGCCAGCGACGAGCTGGGGGCCGAGCCCATGGAGGTGAACCGTGAGCAGGCCCTGCGCCTGGCCGAGCAGCAGCAGCCGGATTACCTGCGCCAGCTGATCGCCCGGGAGCAGGCCGACCTCAACCTGGTGATCGCCGAGAACCAACGCTTGTGGGATGTGTCACTGGAAGTGGGGGGCAGCCAGCGCCAGGATCGCTACAGCTACCCCACCGCCAGCGGCTCCGACCGCTCCTGGGACAGCTACGCCGGCATCCGCGTGGACATCCCCATCGGCGACCTGTCGCGGCGCCAGGCGGAGGTGCAGGCGCGGGTCAACGTCGAGGATCAGGCCCTGCAGGTGGCCGATGCGCGGCAACTGCTGGAGCGCAATGTCACCGACGTGGTGCGCGACGTAGGCACCCGCTGGCGCCAGCTGGAGATCGCCAACCGCGCCCTGGCCCTGTCCCAGCGCAAGCTGGAGATCGAGCGGGAAAAGCTGGCGGCCGGGCGGTCCAGCAACTTCCAGGTGCTCAGCTTCGAGAATGACCTGCGCAATGCGGAAAACGCCCGCCTCAGCGCGATGCTGGCCTACCTGGAGGCGCAGACGCGCCTGGACCTGACCCTGGGCCTCACACTCGACCGATGGGACATTTCGCTCAATGACTACTGACCGTCGCGCCCTCATCCGCCGTGGGCTGTTCCTGATCCTGCCGCTGCTGGTGGCCGGCCTGGCCTGGGGCCTACGTGATTCCCCGGCGCGGGAGCCGGCAGGGCGCCAATGGGTAACGGTGCAGCCCGAGCCGCTGGAGCAGAGCGTGGGCCTGGTGGGGCGCATTGAGGCCGAGCGTACCCGGGTGCTGACTGCGCCCTTCGCCGGGCGGGTGGCCGAGCTGCCCGTGGCGCTCGGGCAGCGGGTGAGGAGCGGCCAGTTGCTGCTGCGCATGGACACCGGCGAGACCGAGGTACAGCAGCGCGAGGCCCTGGCCAGCCTGCTGCGTGCCCGGCGCACCCTGCAGGAGCTGGAGGACTGGGACAGCGGCGAGGAGATGACCCGCGCCCGGCGCACCCTGCGCAGTGCCGAACTGGCCCTGGCCAGCAGCGAGAAGAAGCTGGCCCAGACCCGCGCCCTCTATGAGCGCGGCATCATCCCGCGCAACGAGCTGGAAGACCTGGAGCAGCAGGCCCGCCTCCAGCGCCTCGACCGTGAGGCCGCCGAGCGTGACCTGGCCCGCTCGCGCAACCGGGGCAGCGGTGAGTACCTGCAGATCGCCCGGATGGAGCTGACCAACGCCGAAGCGCGCCACGGGGCCCTGCAGGCCTTGCTGGAAGCCCGGGAAGTACGCGCACCCTTCGCCGGCATCCTGGTCGCGCCGCCGGGCAGCGGCACGCCCGAGGATGCCTCCCGAGGTCCGGTCCAGGCCGGTGCCACGGTGACCCAGGGAGCGCCGCTGTTCGGCGTGGCTGGTATCGAGCGGCTGCGCATCGTCGCGCGGGTCTCGGAACTGGACGTGAACCAGTTGCGGGAAGGCTTGCCGGTGCGGGTGGAGGGCGACGGCTTCGAGGGCGAGGCGCTGCAGGGCACGGTCAGCGTGGTCGGTGGGCAGGCCCTGGCGGGCAACGGGCAGGGCGGGGCCCAGTTCGAGGTGGTGGTGGCCGTCGCCGATCTCGACGAGGACCAACTGGCGCGCGTGCGCCTGGGCATGAGTGCGCGCTTGTCGATCCAGGTCTACAGCAACCCATCGGCCCTGGTGCTGCCGCCCCGTGCCCTGCGCAACGAGGACGGGCGCTGGTGGGTGGACTACCGCGCCACCCCCGAGGCTGCCATCCAGCGCCTGCAGGTGCGCCCTGGGCGGGCCACCCGCGGCGGCATCGAAGTCTTCGACCTGCAACCCGGGCAGGTGGCGCTGGACGGCTGAGCCAAAGCTGTCCGTAGCTGCCACGTAGCCTGGGCTTCAGCCCGGGACATAGCGCCGCCCCTCCAACGTTCGGCTCAAACCGCGGCCTGTATCGCATCCCCTGCGGCTCAGCAGGCGAGAAAGATCGCCCAATAAAGGCGGCATAAGCCCACTTTTACCTTCCTGTTCCCGCCCGTCTCGCTGCCAATCCCCTCTCGAGGCATTGCCAATCCGCCGTCGGTGCCCATCTTCCAACCACCCGTTCGTGCGCCATTCTGGTGCGGTGTCCCCAATGGAAACACGCCCCCAGCCCAGACCTGACGGGGCGGTCAGCGCGTGCTCGGGAGAAAGTGTGTAGGAAGTTCCCGTTAGCACCGCTTCGCTGGGGCGCTCTAGGTCGAGGGGGACCCATCTTTTGCTAGGTATGAATCGCAGTTCACCAACCTAATCTCAGTTCCGGCGCAACGACCTGGCAATGCCCCACACGAGTTGGGGTGTAACGCCTACGGAAAGACGCCAACAGCAACGAACCCTGGCGAATCGGTAACCACGATCGCTACGCATTGGAACGCAGCAGGGAGGTGGCAACGGATGCTCCACGTCTTCGCCCACTTGGGCCACGCACCTATCACCCGCCGGGAATCTGCCGCCCGGCTCATCCGCCACGGACAACGGCCCTCGGCCTGCTCCGTTGCATTCGCATCGCCTTCCGGGCGATTTCGGCAGCCCTCTGTCCAGGGCCATGGGGCCCGGTTGAACCGACAGCAGTGAACGATGGGCCGCCCTATTTCGGGCGGCACGGTCAGCGCCTCGCCGGGGCGTGTGAAGGACGACAAGCGCAGCCAGGGATCGCTGCATTCTCGAGAGCCGACCTTCGCATTCACCGACGGGCCTGTGGAGCCTGGAGCGGGCAGTGTGCCGCCGTGATGGACCCGAATACCCAGCCAGCAGCTGCGGGTCGACCACGGAAGGGTTCGCACCAGGTTTGAAAAGCGGTCATGGGATCAACAGGAAGGTCTGAGTGGTTCATTCCCAGGTGACCAAAACAACCATGCTTTGCTTATCAACCAAGGAACGAAAAACAATGAAAATGTCCAAAATCTCCGTTGCTACCGCTGCCCTGGCCCTCTGCATGGGCGCTTCCTCTGCCATGGCAGTGACCATCACCCCGACCAACACGGCGTTTTCCGCCACCGGTGTGTCGGTGGTCAAGCCGAATGCCTTCCTCCCTGCCGTGACCTGCAACGTGCAATTCATCGGCACCACCAACAACAACAACACCGCCACCATCAACAGCGTGAACATCACCGGTGGCGGCTTCTGCGGCGCCGCAAGTGCGGCGGGCCTGCCCTGGACCCTGAGCGCCACCAGCACCACCACCGGCACCGTCAGCGGTGTGAAGTTCACCGTGGCTGGTGTCAACTGCAGCTCCTCGCCGGTGACCGTGAACGGTGCCTGGAGCAACGCCGCCAACACCCTGACCCTGACTCCCAACCAGAAGGTGGGCACCTGCACCATCCAGAGCCTGTCGGTGAGCCCGAATCCGGCCTTCACCGTGCTGCCCTGATGGCGCCGGCCCTTCCCCTGGCGGGAAGGGCCGTTTCCAGCGATCCAACCCCATAACAATTGCGCGTACCCCGTACGCCCCGAGGCGAGTGCCCCGAACGAACGCCGGCCGATGAGCGGTTGTACGTCGAATGACTCGGAAGTCCGCCATCGGATGCACCAGCGCACAACAATAAGAACCCAGGAGTTGTCATGAAGCCGTCTGTCCCGTCATCCCAACGTAACGCCCCCGTCCTGCGCCGCTCGCTGCTCAGTCTCGCCGTGGTCGGTGTCCTGCTCGGCGTCCAGCAGGCCGAGGCCGGTGCCTTCGCCGTGCCCACCTACGGCACCCCCGGTTGGGGCCGCGCCTTTGCCGGTGGCTCGCTGTGGCACAACGACCCCGCAGCCGCCTACAACAACCCGGCGGCCATGGCCTTCATCGAGCGACCGGTGGGGCAGGTGTCGGCGATCTATGCCGATATCGACATGAAATTCAAAGGCCAGGCCTATGACTACATGGGCAATCCCCGGGTTGACACCCTCGATGCAGGGGCAGGCACGACCCAGGAGCTAGGCGATGGTGGCAATGGCGGATTCAGCAAGTGGCTGCCCACCCAGTTTCTGGTGATCCCTCTGGGCGATCGGTTTGCCTTCGGTCTGGGCCAGGTGGTGCCGATGGGGATGCGCAGCACCTGGGACAAGAACTTCAAAGGCAAGGACTTTGCCCTGGACACCAAGATCGAGACGGCTGCCCTGGCTGGCTCGCTGTCCTTCAAGATCGATGACCAATGGGCCGTGGGTGCCGGCGTGGTGATTCAGCGCACTCAGGGCTTCGTCGGCCAGAACATCGACCTGTATGCCGCTGCGGGCGCAGCAGGCGGGGCCATGGCTGGCTCGCCGTCGGGCCTGACCAAGGCTGAGATGAGGGTCAAGGTCGACAACGTCTCGCCCGGCTGGTTCGCCAGCGTGGCGTGGAAGCCGACCGCTGCCGACACCTTGGGCCTGACCTACCACGCCCGGATCAAGAATGAGCTGGACGGCAAGTACAACTTCCACTTCAACGATGCCGATGGACTGGGCGGTTTCGATTCTCCGGCACTGATCGACAGCGGCATCATCGATCTGGCCTACCCCGGCCTGAGCCTGAAAAGTGCCGGCGATCACGCCGAGTCCCGCATGGACATCCCGGCCATGGCGGTCCTCGACTGGGTCCACGACTTCAACGACAGCTTCAGCCTGGGCGCCAGCGTCACCTGGACCCAGTGGTCGTCGTTCGAGTCCCTCAAGCTCAAGTCCCACGGCAACCTGATCGTCGACATTCCCTACAACTACAAGGACACCTGGATGTACTCGCTGGGCGGTGACTACCGCCTCAACGACCAGTTGACCCTGCGGGCGGGCGTGGCGCTGGACCAGACGCCGACCCGCAACTCCACCCGCGATGCGCGCATCCCGGATGGCGACCGGACCTTCGTTTCCCTTGGTGGTAGCTACCGCTTCGGCTTCGACCCGAACCTCAGCGTGGACATGGCGTACTCCCGCCAGTTCGTCGACGAGGGCCGCCTGCGCACCGTCAACCAGCCGCGCCTCGGTGGCGGCCGCATGGACGGCAAGGTCGACGCCAAGGGCCAGGTCTTCAGCGTTTCGGCCACCTACCTGTTCTAAGTCGCGGTCCCCCCGCGTCATACCCCTCACGGCCCGGTTCCCGGGGCATCGGGCCGATCCGGAACAGTAAGTGGACGTTTGGGCAGGCCGATCACCCGTGTCCTCACCACGGGTGGGCCTGCCTTTTTTTACGTTCCGGGCTTCCCATGCTGCAGCCGAAGCCCGGCGGGGACGGATCCTCGCCCTCAGGGGCGCTGCGGATGCACCGACTGGCCGAACTGATTGCCCATGCGCACCGACGTCGCCGCCGGCGTGGCCAGGCCCATCTGGCCGGGCGCGCTGCGCTCCAGGGGTGAGCGCTGCATCGCGGCATTGCGCCGGGCGGCTTCTTCGCCCTCGGGGTTGGCCAACCTTTCGGTCAGGCATTCGTAGGACAGCGCCTTGTAGCCGTTGACTTCCACGTCCACGCAGCCGCCGTTGCGCGGGGCGTCGTCGGCCAGGGCCGGGACGGCGACCAGCAGGGCCAGGGTGCAGAACAGGGTACGCATGTGAACCTCCGGGAAAGGGGTATGGCAGCGACTCTACGCAAATCCCCGGGCCGCGCCAGCGATGGTTTTCTTGCAGGTTCCATCACACAAATGACATGAACGGCCGTCAGCATGACCCGCTAATCGGGACGACAGTGCCCGGACGTTCAGCGTGGGTCGTTCACCCTATGTCTAACCGGGTCATGGCCGGGTTTTGCCTGCTGGCGGCGTGCTGGATGCTGGTGGCCAGCACCCTGTGCCGGGCCGAGGCGCCGGAGCGCCAGGTGGACTTCGACATCCCGGCCCAGCCGTTGGCGGCGGCGCTGGATCGCTATGGCACCGCCACCGGCCTGGCCGTGCTGGTCGACCGGGAGCTGACACGGGGGCGTCGTTCGGCGCCGCTGAGGGGCCGCTATGGCCTTCGCCAGGGATTGGAGCGGCTGTTGGCGGGCACCGGGCTGATGGCACTGCACGCCGGGAACGAGGGGTTCACCCTGGCACCGGCCCGCCTGGCGTCGACGGCTGCGTCACGCACGGCCCAGGCCCCGCGCGGCGTGGGCAGCTTCGCCCGGGTGCTGCAGACGGCCCTGGGCCGGGCACTGTGCACCGAGCCGCTGACCCGGCCCGGCCACTACCGCGCTGCGCTGCAGCTGTGGATCGGACGGGGCGGGCGGGTCGAGCACAGCCGCCTGCTGGCCAGCACCGGTGACCTGATGCGTGATGCGGCGCTGGTGGAGCGCCTGAGGGACATGAGGACAGACAGGGCGCCGCCCTCGTCGCTGCCGCAGCCGATCACGGTGCTGGTGGTGCCGGAGTCGGCCGCCGGCATGGAGTGCGAAACGTGGATGAACGCGGCGGGAACATGAACGACAAGACCCCCGGCCGGCTGCTGCGGGTCTTCCTGGCCTCGTACGAGCAGTTCCGGGTGCGCCTGCGTCGCCGCCTGGGGTCCGACGACCTGGCTGGCGACGTGCTCCACGAGACCTACCTGCGGGTCGGGCGCATGGACGAGCCCGAGGACCTGCAACGCCCCGACGCCTACCTCTACCGCATGGCGCTCAACGTGGCGGCCGACCGCCGCGCCCAGGACGCGCGACTGCTGACCGGCGCCGAGGTGCAAGTGCTGCTGGAAAGCGTCGAAGAGCCCCGCGACCCGGCAGCGATCGTCGGCGGCCAGGTGGAAATCCTCGCCCTGGTCGAGGCGCTGGCCGAACTCAGCCCGCGCCGCCGGCAGATCCTGGTGGCCTCGCGCATGGAGGAGGTCCCGCACCAGGAGCTGGCCCGGCGCTTCAACATCTCCACCCGCACGGTGGAGAAGGAACTGAAGGCCGCCCTGGCGCATTGCGCCGGCCGGCTGGAAAGAAAAGTGGTGCAGCGGTTCGGTCCCGGCGCCGGAAAACAGTCCTAGGAACAGGCACGCGCCGAATCGATTACCCAACCCGAGTCCCCGCGCTTGAACGACGACCTCCAGCCCCTGACCGACTCCGACGGCCGCCACCCCCTGCGGGACGAAGCCCATGCCTGGTTGCTGCGCCTCACCTCGGGCGAAGCCACCGGGCGCGATGCCGAGGCCTTTCGCCAGTGGTGCGCGCGCAGCACCGCTCATGCAGCCGCGTTCCGCCAGGTCCATGGCCTGTGGCAGGCCCTGGGGCCGGCGGTCGAGCGCCTGGCCTCGCCAGCCGCGCCGGTGATTCCGCTGCCATCCCGTCGCATTGGTCGACGCGCTTTCCTCGGGGGCGCCATCGCGGCCTCGGTGGCGCTGGTCATGCTGCGGCCTGCCTTGCACGACCGAGGTGACTACAGCACCGCCGTGGGTGAGCAGCGCCGCATCGAAGCGGGCGAGGGGCTGGTGCTGGAGCTGAACACCGACACCCGCATCAAGCGGCAGGCGACGGGTGCCGGCCGGGTGAACCTGGAAGTGCTCGAAGGCGAAGTGGACGTACTGGCCCGCGTGCCGGTGCGGATCCTCGCTGCCGGCGGCACGGTGGATGCCCAGGGCGCGCGCTTCAACCTGCGTGCGCGGGAAGGCCAGGTGTGCGTCACCTGCCTGGCAGGCGACCTCTCACTGGTGCTGCAGGGCCACGCCCTGGTGCTCCCGGCGGGGCGCCAGCTGCGTTACGACCCGCAGCAGCGGGGCGAGCCGCAGCCCTTCGACGCGGAGCAGGTCACCGCCTGGCGACGGCAGATGCTGGTGTTCGACGACACCCCGCTGGCCGAGGTGATCGACGAGATCAACCGCTACCGACCCGGGATGATCCTGCTGCTCAATGCCCAGCTCGGCCAGCGCCGGGTGCAGGCCCGCTTCCGCCTTGATCAGTTGGCCCAGGTGGCGGGGTTGATCCGCGATGCCTACGGCGCCCGGGTGGCCGAGCTGCCGGGTGGGGTGTTGCTGGTCGGCTAGCGCTTCAGCGTGGCGTGAGCAGTGCCTTGATGTGCCCGTCCAGTTGCTTCTGCTGGCTGATCCGCTGGTCGGCCTCACGAAGGATGGCGACGGCAGCGGCTGTGGCCTCCGGGTGGTGGCGCAGCGACAGGCAGGTCACGTCCATCCAGATGCAGTCGCCATCGGCCTTGCGCACCTGGACGTAGCCGACTTTTTTCGTGCGAGGTCTCCCAGCAGGCATGCACTGCCGGCCATCTCCTCGGGTGAGGCCAGCAGCAGGCTGCAGTGGCGACCGAGCACCTCGTCCGGCCCATAGCCCAGCAACTCCAGCAGGGGTGGGTTGGCAGAAGCGATCAGACCGTTGGCCTGGGTGTAGAGCAACGGCAGTTGCAGGCGCAGGGCGTCTGCCAACTGGGTGTCCGGTGGGGTGGCTGGTTTGTTCGGGTCGTCCACGTCGTTCTCCCCTCGGGTGTGCTTGCAGGGCGCCTGGCCCGGTTCAACGGGCCTGCAGGGTGCTGGTGAAGCGCTGGATGGTGTCGACCACCCGCTGGGCGCCGTCCTGGATGCTCTGGATGGCTCGGCCTGCTTCGTGGGCCAGCTGCACGCCCTGGTCCACCTTGTCGCAGCTCTCGCGCATGCTGCTGACGGCTTCCTGGGCCAGCTCATGGTTGCGCTTGACCACTTCGACGATCTCCTCGGTGGCCCGTGCGGTGCGGGCTGCGAGGTTGCGCACCTCGTCGGCCACCACCGCAAAGCCCCGGCCCTGTTCGCCGGCGCGTGCTGCTTCGATGGCGGCATTGAGGGCCAGCAGGTTGGTCTGGTCGGCGATGCCACGGATGGACTGCACGATGCTGTTGATCACGTCGGACTGCTGGCTCACCGCGCCGATGCGTTCGGCGGCATGGTTCAGTTCGCCGGCGATGCCCTGGACCAGCGCCACGGTGCGGTTCACCACCTCCGCGCCGCCCTGGGCCTCGGCATCGGTCTGTCGCGCGGTGTCGTACGCCACATGGGCAGCTTCTGATTCGGCTTGCTGCTCCAGCACCTCGGCGGTGATGTCGGAGGCGAACTTGACGATCTTGTACAGCTTGCCCCGGGTGTCGAAGACCGGGTTGTAGCTGGCCTCCAGCCAGATCACATTGCCGTGGCGATTGCGCCGTTCGAAGCGCCCGCTGACGTATTCCCCCCGATTCAACCGCTGCCAGAACTGCTGGTAGGCCGGACTGCCGGACTCTTCATGGGAGCAGAAGATCCGATGGTGCTGGCCGACCACCTCCTGTTTGCGGTAGCCGGTAACGGCGAGGAAGTTCTCGTTGGCGGCGACCACCTCGCCAGCCGGGTTGAACTCGATCACCGCCATGGAGCGGTTGATGGCGTTGATGATCGCGTCCTCCTCGTGCTCATGCAGGAGGTTGGCGCTGATGTCGGTGGCCAGCTTGATCACCTTGGTGACCCGCCCGGAAGCATCGCGCACCGGGTTGTAGGTGGCCTCCAGCCACACATCGCGCCCTTGCTTGTCCAGCCGCAGGAAGCGTTCGCGGATGAACTCGCCCTGGGCCAACCGCTCCCAGAAGCGCCGGTATTCGACGCTGTTAGCCAGTTCCGGCTCGCAGAACATGCGGTGGTGCCGGCCGACGATCTCGTCCAGGCGGTAGCCCATGGTGCGCAGGAAGTTGTCGTTGGCCTTGACGATGGTGCCGTCGGGCAGGAACTCGATGATGGCCTGCGATCGCTCCAGTGCTTCGCGAAGGGCCTGGGCTTCTGCCAGCTCCTCCTGGCATCGGACCAGTTCTTGCTTGATGGCTGCACTGAACAGAATCATCTTGTTTGCTCCAGACGGGACGCCGGGTATGCGGGGGCACACCGATCGATTCAAAAGGGCCCACCGGCACCGGCGACGGAGTGGGGAAGTCGCCGACGACGTGTCGATGGGCCGCGAACTCAGGGGCGGTCGCCCCTCAGGATGTAGGCCGGGATCTGCTCCAGGGGGATTTCCCGGTGCACCGCGTCCAGCTTGCGGGCCTCCTTGGGCATGCCGTAGACCACGCAGGTGGCTTCGTCCTGCCCGAGGGTGTAGGCCCCGGCCTCGTACATTTCCCGCAGCCCGCGGGCACCGTCGTCGCCCATGCCGGTCATGATGATGCCGGTGGCGTTGGCCCCCGCCGCGCGGGCGGCTGAGCGGAACAGCACGTCCACCGAAGGCTTGTGCCGGGACACCGGCGGGCCGTCGACGATGTCCACCACGTATTGCGCACCGTTGCGCTTGAGCAGCATGTGGCGGCCACCGGGGGCGATCAGCGCACGGCCCGGAATCACCCGGTCGCCATGGCGCGCCTCGCGCACCTCGATCTGGCACAGGGCGTCCAGTCTCGCGGCGAAGGCCGCGGTGAACTTCTCTGGCATGTGCTGGACGATGACGATGCCCGGGCAGACCCGGGGCAGGGCGGTGAGCACCTGCTCCAGGGCCTGGGTGCCGCCGGTGGAGGTGCCCAGGGCGACGATGCGTTCGGTGGTGCGGGTCATGGCGGCTGGCCCGCCAGCCGGCAGGATGGCGTCGGCGGTGAGCTTGGGCGCCAGGGCGGGTGCAGGGGCCGATGCGCTGCCGGGCATGCGCTTGAGGCGGGCCTGCGATGCAGCCTTGATGGCGCTCACCAGCTCTTCGGTGGCCTCGACGAGGAACTGGCGCAGGTTGCCCTGGGGCTTGGTGACGATGGCCACGGCACCGGCGGCCAGGGCCTCCATGGTGGTGGCCGCGCCTTTCTCGGTCAGGGTCGAGCAGATCACCACCGGTGTGGGGTGCTCGGCCATCAGCTTTTTCAGGAAGGAGATGCCGTCCATGCGCGGCATCTCCACGTCCAGCACGATCACGTCCGGCCAGTTGCGGTTCATCCGCTCCAGGGCGAACAGCGGGTCGGCGGCTGCGCCGATCACCTCGATGCCACTGTGGCCGGACAGGCTGCCGGTCAGTACCTGTCTCACGACTGCGGAGTCGTCGACGATCATCACCTTGATCTTGTTCATGGCGAGCAGGCCTCGTAGCGCCGACTGGCAAGTTGTTGCGGATTGGGGTGGCGGAGCGCGATGTTGCCGCTCCACACGTCGAAGATCAGGTTGCGGTAGCCCTCGCCGCCCACATGGCGGGCGTGGCAGGTGAGGCCATGGGCGGCCAGCAGGGCCAGGCCGGCCTCGATGTTCTGCTGGCCGATGTGCCGGCGCTCGCGGGCGCCGAGCATGTTGCCGCCGCCGAACAGGCTGATGCGGTAGTCCTTGGCGCGGGTGCCGCTGTTGTGGATCTCCTGCAGCAGCTGGTGCAGGGCGGCATCGGCGTAGCGCCCGTCCGGTTCCACCCCGGGGTGGCGGCAGGCCGGCAGCATGTAGTGGCACATGCCCCCCAGGAGCGCCTCGCGGTGCCAGAGCACGATGGAGACGCAGGAGCCCAGCAGCGTGCGCAGGCGGGTGTAGCGGTCGCCGAAGTACAACTCGCCCGGTTGCAGGAACACCTCGATGACGCCCTTGGGCTTACGCATGGGGCCTCCGGTAGATCGAAGGGCGTACGGATTGCAGCTCTTCGCTGATGCCGTTGAGGCTTTCCGAATGGCTGACCAGGAAATAGCCCCCCGGACGCAGGCGCGCGCACAGCCGTTGCACCACCTGGCGCTTGGTGTCGGCGTCGAAGTAGATCATCACGTTGCGCAGGAAAATCACGTCGAACACGCCCACGTCCGGCAGCGTGTTGTTGAGGTTGATCTGGCGAAACTGCACACGGCGCTTGAGGGCCGGGTCCAGGGTGAACAGCCCCTCGTTGCTGCCGGTGCCCCGCAGGCAGAAGCGCTGGCGCAGGTTGCCGGGGATGCCTTCGGCGTCCTCCAGCGGGTAGAGCCCGGCCCGGGCCTTGTCGAGGATGCGCGTGCTTATGTCCGAGGCGAGGATCTCCCAGGGGCGGCTTGCAACGGCATCGGCCAGCAGCAGGGCCAGGGTGTAGGGCTCCTCGCCGCTGGAGCAGGCAGCGCTCCAGATGCGCAGCGGGCCGCTGCCGCTGCGCAGCTCGGTGCCCAGCTTCTCGCGCAGGAACTCGAAGTGCTTGGGCTCGCGGAAGAAGTAGGTCTCGTTGGTGGTGAGCAGGTCGACGGCGATCTGCAGCTCCTCCTTGTCCTTCATCAGCAACTGGTAGTAGTCGCCGTAGCTGTCCAGGCCGAAATGGCGCAGGCGCTTGTTCAGCCGGCCGGCGATGAGCTGGCGCTTGGCCTCCGACATGGCGATGCCGGCGATCTCGTGGATCATTCCGCGGAACTGCTGGAACTCGCGGTTGGAGAGGCTGAGATCGGTCATGGCGGGCTCCTGTTCAGGCCGACTGTTGCAGGTCACTGGCGTTGCCGACGTCGGCCAGGCGTTGCAGATCATCCAGGGACAGCGCCTGGCCGATGTTCAACAGCACCACCAGGTGGCCGTCGAGCTTGGCCATGCCGTGGATGAAGTCGGTGCGGATGCGGGCACCGAAGCGGGGGGCCGGCTCGATGTCCTGGGCGGCGATCTCGATCACGGCGTTAACCGCTTCGACGACGATGCCCATCACCTGGCGCAGCTCATCACGCTCCACTTCCAGGATGACGATGCAGCTGCGGCGGCCGATGACGGTCTGACCGGCGCCGAAGCGCTGGCGCAGGTCCATGATCGGGACGACCCCACCGCGCAGGTTGATCACCCCCAGCACGCAGGACGGCATCATCGGCACCGGGGTCAGGTGGCCGTATTCGATGATCTCGCGGACGCTGCGGGTGCCGACGGCGAACACTTCGTCGGCCAGGGTGAAGGTCAGGTACTGCTGGGGCGCATCCGGCTGGGTAGCGTCGCCGGGGCGGCTGAAGAAGCTGGACATGCTTCGCTCCTGGGGGCACCGGTGGGTGCCCCGGTCACGGTATCGAGAGGTCGGGTCAGTGCTGGAAGCGGACGAAGCCAGCCGGTACCGCGTCGTCGAAGTCACTGTCGCTTTCGTCAACGACCGGGCGGGAGACCTTGCGCGCCGCACTCGCCTTGCCCTTGGCGCCGACATCACGGCCGCCCTTGCCACCGTTGTTGACCTTGAAGAAGTCCATCAGCTGTTGCAGCTGCTCGGCCTGGCCGCTCATTTCCTCGGCGGTGGCGGCCAGCTCCTCGGCGGAGGAGGCGGACTGCTGGGTGATCTCGCTGAGCTGGCTCATCGCCGTGTTGATCTGGCTGACGCCGGTGGTCTGCTCTTCCGAGGCGGCGGCGATCTCCTGTACCAGGTCGGAGGTCTTGGCGATGGAGGGCACCATCTGGTCCAGCAGGGTGCCGGCGCGTTCGGCGAGGGACACGCTGCTCTTGGCCACTTCGCTGATCTCCTGGGCGGCCACCTGGCTGCGTTCGGCCAGCTTGCGCACCTCGGCGGCCACTACCGCGAAGCCCTTGCCGTGTTCACCGGCCCGTGCGGCCTCGATGGCGGCGTTGAGCGCCAGCAGGTTGGTCTGGTAGGCGATGTCGTCGACGATGCTGATCTTCTCGGCGATGGTCTTCATGGCCGACACGGTGTCGCGCACGGCCTGGCCACCTTCGTTGGCCTCGCGGGCGGCCTTGCCGGCCATGCCGTCGGTGACCTTGGCGTTCTCGGTGTTCTGCGCGATGGAGGCGGACATCTGCTCCATCGAGGCACTGGTTTCTTCCACCGAAGCTGCTTGCTCCGAGGCGCCCTGGCTCATGCTCTGGGCGGTGGCGGAGATTTCCTCCGAGGCGCTGCTCAGGGAGTCGGCGTTGCTGCGTACTTCACCGATGATCTGGCCGAGCTTCTCCACCATGGTCTTGATTGCGGCGAGCATGCTGCTGGTATCGCCAGGCTTGGTGTCCACGGTGGTGGTCAGGTCGCCGGCGGCGATGCGGCTGACCACATCGGCGGCGTAGGCCGGTTCACCACCCAGTTGGCGCAGCAGGTTGCGGGTGATCAGGCCGCCTATCAGCCCGATCACGATCAGGGTGATGACGGACACGGTGATGGAGATCAGCGTGGCCTGCTGGCGAGTGGCCTCGGCGCTGAGACCCGCGTCATTGGCCATCTTCACGTTGTAGTCACGGTGCTTGTTCAGTGTGTCTCGCAGCGGATTGATGACGTTCAGGGTGAGGTGGATCATCCCGTCACGGGCTTGCTCGTTCTGGTTGGTACGCGACAGCACCAGGACCGCCTCGGCGCCTTGCAGGAACTCGCTGATGCCCTTGCGATCAGCGTCCAGCAGTTGCCGGTCCTCATCATCGGCGAGCAACTTGGCGTAGTCGTCGATGGCGACCTGGATGTCATCGCGGTTGGTTTTGATGGTGGCGTCGATCTCCGCCATGGTCTTGTCGTCAGTGGTGAGGATGTGGGTGTAGACCAGTTGGACCTGGGTGTTGACCGCATTACGCAGCTTGTTCAAGGCCACGATGCTCGGGACCGAGTTGACGTTGGCGAAGTTGGCTGCGGTGTAGACCTGGTTCATCTGCTGGTAGGCGATCCCGGAGAGCAGGATGATGCCGAGCAGGGCGGACATCACCAGGAGGATCATTTTTTTGCTGATGGTCATTTTCAGGACTCCTGTGCGCGTCTGCGCAATCAGACGAGGGACAGTCGGGGGGTGTTGCGCTGGCCGGCCAGGGCGGCGATCTGGTCGACGTTCAGCACCTGCTCCATGCGCAGCAGGGTGAGAAAGCGTTCGTCCACACGGGCGAGGTCTTCGATGTATTCCGGGGGTACGCGGCTGCCGAAGGCCGGGGCCTGGCGCAGGGCGGGCGGCTCGATCTCGGCGACGGCGGTGACGGCATCCACCAGGGCGCCCATCAACTGGGCCTCTTCGCCGTCCTGCAGTTCGATGATGACGATGCAGGTGCGCGGGCCCAGTTCGGTGCTGCCGAGGCCGAAGCGCTCGGCGAGGTCGATGATCGGCACCACGGCGCCGCGCAGATTGATCACCCCGCGCACCAGCGGCGGCATCATCGGCACCTGGGTGATGGCGTGGAATTCGAGGATCTCCCGCACGTAGCGGGTGGCGACACCGAACAGGTCACGGCCGACCCGGAAGGTCAGGTACTGGCGTTGTTCTTCGCCTGATTGCAATGCGAGGTCGAGGTTCATGGTGTTCAGCTCCTGAAGCGGATGAAACCGCCTTCCTGTTCATCACCCTGGAGCGACGAGTTGCTGCGGTGAGAAGGCGATACCGAGTACGAAGACCGGGAAGCGCTGGCTGATCCATTTGAAGTGTTCAACTGGAAGAACCGCATCAGGTCCTGCAGGTTGGTGGACTGCACGGTCATCTCTTCGGAGGTGGCTGCAAGCTGTTCCGAGGCGGCGGCGTTCTGCTGGGTGATGTCACTGAGCTGTGTCATGGCGTCACTGATCTGGTTGACGCCAGTGGTTTGCTCTTCCGAGGCAGCAGAGATTTCCTGGACCAAGTCGGAGGTCTTGGTGATCGAGGGCAGCATCTGGTCGAGCAGGGTGCCGGCGCGTTCGGCCAGGGAGACGCTGCTCTTGGCCACTTCGCTGATCTCCTGGGCGGCCACCTGGCTGCGTTCGGCCAGCTTGCGCACCTCGGCGGCGACCACCGCGAAGCCTTTGCCGTGTTCGCCTGCTCGGGCAGCCTCGATGGCGGCGTTGAGGGCCAGCAGGTTGGTCTGGTAGGCGATGTCGTCGACGATGCTGATCTTGTCGGCGATGGTCTTCATGGCTGACACGGTGTCGCGTACGGCCTGGCCACCTTCGTTGGCTTCCCGAGCAGCCTTGCCGGCCATGCCGTCGGTGATCTTGGCGTTCTCGGTGTTCTGGCTGATGGAGGCGGACATCTGTTCCATGGCGGCGCTGGTCTCTTCCACCGAGGCGGCCTGGCTGGAAGCGGCTTGGCTCAGGTTCTGTGCCGTAGCGGAGATTTCTTCAGCGGCGCTGCTGAGCATGCTGGTGGACTGGTGTACCTGGCCGATCACGTCGGCGAGCTTGCGCACCGTGGTATTGAGTGACTGCTGCAGTTCGTCGAGGTGACCGTTGTAGCGTCCGCTCATGGTGCGGGTCAGGTCGCCATCGGCCAGCCCCTCGATGACGCTCATGGCTTCACGCAGTGGGGCAATGATGGCCTCCAGTGTGTCGTTGATACCGTTGACGATGCGGCGGAAGTCCCCCTGGTGCCGGCCGGCGTCGGCACGCACATCGAGGCGGCCGTCCAGGGCGGCCTGGCTGAGCATCTGGGTGTCTTCGATCAGCGCCCGGATGTTGCCGCGCAGGGTCTCGATGGTGTCGTTGATGAAGGCTTTCTTGCCCGGGAACTGCTCCAGCGGTGCGGTGAGGTCGCCTTCGCCGAAGGACTTGACGCAGGCCATGGCCTTCTTCTTCACGCTGATATGCCCGGCGACCATCGCGTTGATACCGCGGGCGATCTCGGCGTAACTGCCCTGGAAGCGTGCAGCGTCGATCACCACATCGATGTCACCCTTGTCGTGCTCGTCGGACATGTGGCGCATTTCGCTCATCAGGCCGGTGATGTTGCGGCGCAAGGTCTCGATGTTGTCGTTGATGAAGGCCTTCTTGCCGGGGAAGGATTCCAAAGGAGCGCTCAGGTCGCCTTCGGCGATGGAGCGGACGCAGGCCATGGCCTTCTTCTTCACCTCGATGTGGCTGGCCACCAGTGCATTGATGCCTTGGGAAACCTCACCGTAGAGGCCGGGAAGCCGGGTGTTCAGGATGACGTCGATATCCCCGCGTGCATGCTCGTCGCAGACGTGCCGGAGGTCCTGGGCAAGCCCATCAATCTGGGTTCCGATCTGGTGCAGGTGGTCGCGCAGAGATCCGCTGGTGGCTGGACTAGCGGGTCTTGCAATGGTCTCTCCGCGTGACAGCTGCTCGGCGAGTGCCAGCAAAGCCTGGGGTTCGTCACCCAGCTTGCGAGCCAGTGTGCCGTGCAGATACAGCCCCTGAACGCCTACGGCAACGGCTGCCAGAATGGCCAGCGGCACAGCGGTGCTGGAGGCCAGGCCCGAAGCCAGGGCGAGTAACGCGAGTACGGCGGTTGTGGTCAGGGCCAGGATGCGGAGAGAGAGGTTCATTGCAGGGCACTCCTCGGTTGGTTGGGCTGGCTGGCGCCGGGGCGGCCAGGCTGCGCGAACTGGGCGAGCAGGCCGGGGATGTCGAGGATCAGCGCCACCGCGCCGCTGCCGAGGATGGTGAAGCCGGACAGCGACGGGACCTGTCCGAAGACCTTGCCGAGGGGCTTGATGACGGTCTGGAACTCGCCGTGGAGCTGGTCCACCACCAGGCCGGCGCGGACCCCGGCGTAGCTGACCACCACCACGTTCTCCCGGCGGGGCCGCAGGCTGGCTTCCTCGAACAGGTTGCGCAGGCGGATGAAGGGCAGCACGTCGCCGCGCAGGTCCAACTGGTCGAGGTCGTCCAGGTCGCTGCTGGGCAGCTCGATGCATTCCTCCACCATGTCCAGGGGCACCACGTAGCTGGAGCTGCCGACGCCGATCAGGAAGCCGTCGATGATGGCCAGGGTCAGCGGCAGGCGGATGCGTACGCAGGTGCCGGCGCCCAGTTGGCTGTCCAGCTCCACCGTGCCGCGCAGGGCGGTGATGTTGCGCTTGACCACGTCCATGCCGACGCCGCGGCCGGAGAGGTTGCTGATCTGGTCGGCGGTGGAGAAGCCGGGCTCGAAGATCAGGTTGAAGGTGTCCTTGTCCGAGAGCTGCTGGCCTTCGGTGATCAGGCCGCGCTGCACGGCCTTGGCGAGGATCTTCTGCGGGTTGAGGCCGCCGCCGTCGTCGCTCACTTCGATGACGATGCCGCCGGCCTCGTGGTAGGCGTTCAGGCGCACCACGCCCTGCAGGGGCTTGCCGCTGGCGCGACGCTGCTCGGCCGGCTCGATGCCGTGGTCCATGGCGTTGCGCACCAGGTGGGTGAGGGGATCGCCGATCTTCTCCACCACCGTCTTGTCCAGCTCGGTGTCGCCACCGCTGATGTGCAGGACGATGTCCTTGCCCAGCTCCTTGGAGACGTCGCGCACCACCCGCTGGAAGCGGTTGAAGGTGGCGCCGATCTGCACCATGCGCAGGGTCAGGGCGGAGTCGCGGACTTCCTCCACCAGGCGCGAGAGGGTCTCGGCGGACTCGCTCATGTTCACCAGGCCGCAGCCCTGGGCGAGCATGCGGGTGTTGGCGCCGGCGATGATCAGCTCGCCCACCAGGTTGATCAGCTGGTCCAGCTTGCCGGCGTCGACGCGGATCAGGTTGGCGTCGCCGCTGGCGCGGGCGGTTTCCTTGAGGGCCTTGCCGACGGCGGCGGTCTCGCCCGGTTCTGCGGCGGCCGCCGGTGCCTCGGGGCTGGAGGCGGCCTGGGCGTCATTGGCCGGCGGGGCATCGAGGCTGGCCAGTTCGGCTTCGCTCAGGGTGCCGCAACGCAGCAGGCGCTGGCGCTGGGCCTCGCCTTCATCGGCCTGCTCGGCCAGCAGCTCGGCGTAGCGGGCAAGGGGCGCGCCGGGCGGCAGGATGCGGATGCGGCCCTCTGCGCGGACGAAGTCGAAGGCGCCTTCGATCACCGCCTGGTCGGCCTCGGTGGTGAAGGCCACTTCCAGGCCCAGGTAGCAGGCTTCGGGATCGAGGGCCTCGAAGCTGGGCAGGTGGTCGAGCACCGGTTCGATGTGCAGCAGGTCGCCGAAGGTGACGAGGTAGCGCAGGAAGGACACCGGGTCCATGCCATCGCGCAGGCTGTCGGCACCGAAGCGCAGGGACAGGTGCCAGTGCTGGCTGGCGACGCCATCGCGGGGGGCGGCTGCGCATTCGGAAGCCGTTTCGGCGGTGGCGGCCGGGGTGCTGTTCAGGTACTGGCTGAGGCGTTGCACCAGTTCGGCTTCGTGGATGCCCATCACCTCCGGCAGCTCGGCCAGGTCGCGGCCCTCGGCGAGGTGGTTGACCAGGCCGGCCAGGTGGTCGCCCACCAGCAGCATCAAGGCGCTGAGGTCGGCGCTGAACGGCAGTTCGCCGGCGCGGACGCGATCCAGCACGCTCTCGGCCACGTGGGTGAAGGCGACGATGGAGTCGAAGCCGAACAGCCCGGAGGAGCCCTTGATGGTGTGGGCGGCGCGGAAGATGGCGTTGATCAGTTCGGGATCTTCCGGGGATTGCTCGATCTGCAGCAGGGCGTCTTCCATCTGCTGCAGCAGTTCCCGGCTTTCGGCGATGAAGGTGCCGATCACGCTGTCGAGGTTCATCAGTTCAGCCCTCCGATGGGGAGCAGGTCACGCAGGCCGCTCAGTTGCAGGATCTCGGTCATGGCCGGGCTGGCCCCTTCGAGGCTGAGGTTGACGTGTTGGCGCCGAGCCTCCTGGCAGGCCGCCAGCAGCAGCTGCAGGCCGGCGCAATCCACTTCCTCGATGGCGCTGAGGTCCAGGTGCAGGGCCACGGCGCCTTGCAGGGCGTTGGCCAGCAGCAGCTTGGTGTCGGCGGCGGTGTAGATGGTCAGCGCGCTGTCCAGGGCCAGGCGGCGGCTGCCATCGGGGGATTCCAGGGTGCTCATGGCAGTCTCCCGATCACGGCAGGATCAGCTTGGAAACGGCCGTCAGCATCTGGGCCGGCTGGAAGGGCTTGACCACCCAGGCCTTGGCCCCGGCGGCCTGGCCTTCGGACTTCATGGCGTCGCCGGCCTCGGTGGTGAGCATGATCACGGGGGTGAACTTGTAGGCCGCCAGTTGCTTGACGTTCCTCAGGAAGGTGAGGCCGTCCATGTTCGGCATGTTCACGTCGCTGATGATCAGGTGGACCTTGCGGCCGTCCAGCTTGGTCAGCGCGTCCTTGCCGTCGACGCCTTCGAGCACGTCGTAGCCGGCGTTTTTCAAGGTCATGCCCACCACCTGGCGGATGGAGGCGGAGTCGTCGACGATGAGAATGGTCTTGGCCATGATCTGTCCTCAGAAGAAGGTGATGTCGGAAGCGGAGTCGCTGGCGCCACTGGTGGTGCTCTGGCTGCTCTTGCGGCCTTGGTGGATGGCGTGCTGTTCGGGGGTGGTGTAGGTGCGGGAGAGCTCGTCGAGCCAGGAGCGGGCGTCCACGTGGCGGGCGTCGTCCTCCTCCAGGTGCTGGGCCAGGCGGCTGATGTCGTCGCGCATGTGGCCGAGCATCTGGCTGACCCGGTCCTGGAACTGCAGGGCCACCAGCACCTCGGAGATTTCCTCGCCGACCACGGCGTTGTCGTTGCGCAGGGCGTTGCCCTGTTCCACCAGGCGGGTGGCGCCGGAGCGGAACTGGGCGATCACCTGGCGGATCACCTGGCTGGCGTTCTCCAGGGTTCCGGCATCGCGGGTGGCGTGTTCGTTGGAGACCTGCAGGGTGCGCTCGATGGCGCCACTGACGGTCTCGATGGTGTCGCCGATGCGCTTGCCGGTTTCCTCGGAGAGGGTGGAGAGCTTGCGCACTTCGTCGGCGACCACGGCGAAGCCGCGTCCGGCTTCACCGGCGCGGGCAGCTTCGATGGCGGCGTTGAGGGCCAGCAGGTTGGTCTGCTTGGCCACGTCGCCCACTTCCTTGGCCATGGTGCGCAGCTGGGCGGTGTAGCTGTTCAGCCGCTCCACCTCCTGCAGCAGGCTCTCCTTGCTGGAGAGCGCCAGGCGCAGCTGGCTGACGATGTCTTCCAGCTCCACTTCGCTCTGGGCCAGCAGGGTGACCAGGGCATCGCTGTCGGCCTGCATGCCGCTGGAGACGGCGTCGCTGATGCGGCCGGCGAGGCGGGCGAAGCGCTCGGCGAGGGCTTCGATGGCGGTCTGGGTCTGGTGGCGGGCGGATTCGATCTGGGCCGACCAGATGGGGGCGATGCGAGTGCACAGCTCCGGCAGCCCCTGTACATGGCGCTCGGCCTCCTGGCGGGCACCTTCGGCCAGGGCCTCGTCATGGGTGCGGTGCAGGGCCTGCTGGTGGGCGCCGTCACGCTGGGCGATGACGACCCACAGCAGCAGCGTGGGCGCCACGGCCGCCAGGGCCCAGGCCGGGGAGGGGAACTGGCTGGCCGTCCAGAACAGCACCGCGCAACCGGCACCGCAGAGTGCGATGGGCAGCCAGGGGACGCTGGAAGTAGGGTTCGGGCTCGTCACGGTCGCGCTCCTTGAGGACACGGGGCCCGCAGCGGAGATGCGTTGCGGGGTTGTGTCCAGCATGGGCGCGGGGCGTGATCGGCCCTATCGTCCTATCCCGGTGATGGCCTCGGGACATCCTGCTTTTTTGTAGGGATTTCCCGAGGGGCCGCGTGATGGCGGGCCGTCGGAAGTGGCGGGGCAGTTGGCCCGGTCAGGCCGTCAGGCCGTGGGTCATGGCGTACTTGATGATGTCGGCGTTGCAGGTGAAGCCCATTTTCTCCATCAGCCGGGTCTTGTGGGTGCTGACGGTCTTGTTGCTGATCACCAGCTGGTCGGCGATCTGGTTGACGCTGAGGCCCTGGGCCAGCAGGCGGAGGATCTGGAACTCGCGGTCGGAGAGCTGGGCGGCCGCGTCATCCGTGCGGCTGCTGCTGGCGAAGGCGAGCTGCTCGGCGATGCGCGGGTCGAGGTAGCGGCCGCCGCCGGCCACCCGGTGGATGGCAGCCAGCAGGGTTTCCGGGTTGTGGTCCTTGGTCAGGTAGCCGCTGGCCCCGGCGCGCAGGGCGCGTTGGGCGATCTGCGCCTCGTTGTGCATGCTCAGCACCAGGATCGGCAGGCGCGGGTAGCGGCCGTGCACGCGGCTGATCAGGTCCTCGCCGCTGAGCCCGGGCATGCTCATGTCCAGCAGCAGCAGGTCGAATTCGCCCGCCCGCAGCTGCTCCAGCACCTGAGCGCCGTTCTCCGCTTCCGCCGCCACCTGCAGGCGGGCGTCGAACTCGATCAGCTGCTTGAGGCCGCCGCGCATGATGGCGTGGTCGTCGGCAATGAGGATGCGGGTCATGGGGACTCCGAAGGCTCGTTGACGGGGAAGGTGGCCTGCACCGTGGTGCCCTGGCCCGGGTGGCTGAAGATCACCACCTCGCCGCCCAGGCTGGTGCCGCGCTCGCGCATGCCGGCCAGGCCCAGGGAGCGCTTGCCGACCTTGGTCGGGTCGAAGCCGTGGCCGTTGTCGGTGATGTCCAGCACGTAGCGGTCGTCGAGCCGCTCCAGGCTGATCACCGCGCGGCTGGCGCCGGAATGGCGGGCGATGTTGGTCAGCGCCTCCTGGACGATGCGGAAGGCGGTGGTGGCCTGGCTGTCGTCCAGCGCCGGCGCGCCGCTGTGGGCCACCAGCTCGCAGGCGATCTGCGTGTGGTGGCTGCGGAATTCGTCGATCAGCCATTCCAGTGCGGGGTACAGGCCCATGTTGAGGGCGGCGGGCCGCAGGCTGGTGGCGATGGAGCGAACCACGCCGATGGTGCGGTCGCACAGGGCCATGAGCCGCTCCACGCCCTCGCCGAGCCCCGGTGCCTGCTCGCCGTGCCGCAGGCGCAGCAGGGAGATGCCCATGCGCAGGGCGGTGAGGTGCTGGCCGAGTTCGTCGTGGATTTCCCGGGCGATCAGCTTGCGCTCCTCCTCGCGGGCGCTTTCCCGGCGGCTGGACAGCTCGCGCAGCTGGCGGTTGCTGGCCGCCAGGCGCCGTTCGGCCTTGCGGATGCCGCTGATGTCGCGGGCCACGGAGATGACGCTGGTCACTTCGCCCTCGGCATTGCGCTCCGGCACCAGTTGCATGAGGTAGTGGATCTGCTGGTCGCTCGGGCCCTCGATACCGTGGATCAGCTCCTCCTCCATGGATTCGCCGGTGGCGGCCACCTCGCGCACCAGGTCGGCCATGATGTCGACCTGCGAGTTGTCGCCGAAGGCTTCCCGTGCCGGGCGGCCGCGGGCTTCCACCAGGGGCAGGCGGCACAGCGCCTCCAGGGCCGGGTTGGCGTAGATGAGGCGGAAGTCGGGGGTCAGCCGGCCGATGGCGTCGGGGGTGTTCTCGATCAGCGCGCGGAACTGCCGCTCGTTGCGCAGCAGGGCGTCGGCGATGCGCCGCTGCTCGGTGAAGTCGTGGATCAGCGCCAGGCTGTAGGGGCGCTGGTTGTAGTGGAAGTGGCTGAACTGGAGGGTGACGTAGCGCGGCGAGTCCTCGCCGGGCACTTGCAGTTCGCAGCTGAGGATGCGCTGGCTCTCCACTGCCTCCTGCAGGCTCTCGTCGTCGGCCAGCAGGTCCGCCAGCTTGCCGGCCAGCGGCGCGAGGACCTGGGACAGGGACTGGCCCAGCAAGCGGTGGCGTGGCTGCCCGGTGAGGCGGCAGGCCGCCTCGTTGAGGTAGCGGATGTGCCGTTCGCCATCCAGCAGCAGCACCCCGTCGGCGGTGTAGTCCAGGGCGTAGCTCAGCAGGTACATCTGTTCGGCACGCTGGCGATGCCCCAGGGGCAGTTGCAGGCGCACCAGGTAATGGGTGGGCTGGCCATGGTCGTCCTCGACCATGCGCAGGCCCAGGTGCAGCCATTGGGGTGTGGCTGCCGAGGTGGCCAAGCGCACCTCGCCGCATTCCAGGTCCTCATGCTGGCGCTGCGCCCGGTCGAAGGCGCGGAGGACCGCATGGCGGTCGCGCGGGTGCAGCAGGGCGTCCAGTGAGGTGCCGAGCAGGTCGGCTGCGGGTTGCCCGAGCATCTCCACCAGAGTCCGGTTGATGTGCTGGATGCGGCCGTCCAGCCCCAGCAGGGCCAAGCCTACCGAGGACGACTCGAATGCACGGCGATAGATGCTTTCGTCTGCATGGTTGCCCATGAATCCCCCGATCACGTGCGATGCGACCGAAGGAGTATGGATCAGTGGCGAAGTACTGGCAGGTTTTTGCTCAGGCCAGCCATTCCCGCAGCAGCGACAGCGTCTGCTCCGGCGCCTCCAGGGGCGGCAGATGGCCGCACTCGGGGATGACTGCGAGGCGCGAGCCGGGAATGGCGGCGTGCATCAGGCGCGCTTCGGCGGGCGGGGTGATCAGGTCGTCGGCGCCCACCAGGATCAGCGTGGGGAGCGTCAGCCGTGGCAGCAGGTCGAGGGCGTCCTGGCGGTGGATGATCGCCTGTTGCTGGCGGATGAAGCCTTCCCGCCCTACATCACGGGCCATGGCGCGCACGGTGTCGGCAACCGGGGTGCCCAGGTGGCGGGGGTGGATCAGCCGGCGCAGCAACTGCGGGCTGACACCGACGAAGCGGCCGTGGCGCGCCAGCTCCAGCAGGCCCTTGCGGTTGGCCGCACGCTCGGGGCTGTCCGGGCTGGCCATGGTGTCCACCAAGGCCAGGCGGGTCACCCGCTCCGGCGCCTGGCGGAGGATCTCGAAGGCCACGTAGCCGCCCATGGAGAGGGCGCCCAGGGCGAAGCGCGGCGGGGCCTCGGCCAGTACCCGGCGGGCCATGGCGGGAATGCTGTCGTCACGGGTCAGGTCGGCGACGTGCACCGGCCGCTCCGCGTGCAGGGCGTCGGCCTGGTGGGCCCACAGGCGCGAGTCGTTGAGCAGGCCCGGCAGCAGGAGCAGGGCATCGGGTGAAGGGGGCATGCGGTACTCGATACGGCGGCCCGGCGGGGCCGGGCATCGATGGGTTCAGGGGGTGGGCGGTTCGACGCCTTGTTCGCGGTAGATGGACACCACGTCGCCGTTGCGGCGCATGGCGTCCAACTCGCGGGCGAGGCGATCGTAGAGCGCCGCGCGACTGCTGTCATACAGCTTCTGGGAGGCGGCGAAGCGGTTTTCGATGCGGATCGGCTCGCGCAACCCGGCGTAGGCGTAGTCGCTGAAGCGGATGTTCTCGAAGGCGGCGTCGATGGCGGCCTTGTCCAGCACGGCGATGGCGTCGATACGGCCGGCGCGGAACATCCGCACCAGGATGTCGTCGTCCACCGCCGGCTGCTTGTTCAGGGCGGTGTCGGCGTCGAAGCGCGGGAAGTACAGGCTGCTGCGCTTTACACCGATGCGCAGGGGCGCCAGGTCTTCGTAGCGCTCCACCTGCCGGGTGGGGCGGATGGCGAAGAGGATGTCCTTGTCCTGGGTGCCGATGCTCGGCAGGTAGTGCAGGTAGCGGTCGCGCTCGGGATCGGGCAGCACCCGGGGCACCAGGTCGATGCGGCCTTCGCGCAGGTCCGCCAGGCTGCGGGCGAAGGGCGCATAGCGCCACTCCAGGTGCAGGCCGGCGCGCTCGGCGGCCACTTCCAGCACCTTGACCAGGGGGCCGGTGGGGCGCCCGTCGATGCTCCACATCTCGGGTGGTCGGTCGCGCAGGTCCACGCGCAGGGTGTCGGCTCCGGCCAGTGCAAGCGCCGGGAACAGCAGGATCAGTAAGGCAGAAAGGAATCGCATGGGAGGTTCTTCTGTTATGGCCCGCGCCCGTCGAGGGGCGTGGATGCCGGAACTGTGGAGCCGAAACCGCAGGGGTGCAACCCGACTCCCGTAGGGGGGAGACCGCCCTCGGCGGCCCCGGGTCACACCGGGGGGCTGCCGGCCAGTTGCTCGCGCATCAGCGCCAGGTAGCGTCGGGCGCTGAGGCCGGTCGGGTTCGCCTTCAGCCAGACGATGTCGACGCCGATGCGCAGGTGGCTGCTCATGTTGTCGAAGCGCAGCGTTTCCATCGATCCACCGGCCACCAGCGGCGCCACCAGGGGTTCGGGCAGGTAGGCCCAGCCGACGCCGGCCTGCACCAGCTCCAGCGCCGCCAGGTGGCTGTCGCAGAGCCAGACGCGGTGGGCCAGGACGATCTGCGGGTCCGAGGCCGTGGGCGCGCCGCTGGCGACGATGATCTGCCGCCGCGTAGCCATCTCCCGCTCGTCCAGGGGGCCGGGGGCGAAGTCCGGGGCCGCCACGGCCACCAGCACCTGGCTGCCGGCTTCCTGGAAGGCCTCGCGCTCGTCGATGCCCGGCCGTTCGAACACCAGCGCCAGTTGCACTTCGCCGGCATGCAACAGGCGGATGGCTTCGGCCTGGGGCGCCGAGCGGACTTCCACCTCCAGGGCCGGGAACTCCCGTGCCAGGCTGGCCAGCGGGCGGCTCCAGGGGCCGCTCTGCAGCTCCGGCGCCATGGCCAGGCTGAGCCGTCGCTCCAGCCCCTGGTGCAGTTGCAGGGCATGGGCGTCCAGCAGGTTGAGCTGGCTGGCGGCCTGGCGGGCCTGGGGTTCCAGGGCCAGTGCCGCCGGGGTGGGCAGGGCCTTGCGGGTGGAGCGGTCGAACAGCACCAGGTCCAGCTCCGCCTCCAGCTGCGAAACGGCCATGCTCACCGCCGAGGGCACACGCCCGAGCTGGCGCGCGGCGGCGGAGAAAGAGCCGTGGTCGAGCACGGCGAGGAAGGTGCGCAGGGTGTCGCGGCTGAAGGCCATGGTTGTCAGTTCGGCTGATGACGGTCGTCTTTTTCTATCAGCGAAAGGGGCCTAATTTCCAGCGCCATCACAAACCAGCAGGAACAGGACCATGACAACCACAGGGTGGCAGGGGCAGGTGGCGCTGATCAGCGGCGCCGGAAGCGAGGCGGGCATCGGCATGGCCATTGCCCGGCGGCTGGGCCAGGCGGGCGCACGCCTGGTGATCACCGCCAGCAGCGAGCGCATCGCCCAGCGGGTGGCCGAGCTGCGCGCCGAGGGGTTCGAAGCGGAAGGCCGCCCGGCGGACCTCACCGACGAGGCCCAGGTGGCGGAACTGGCGAGCTGGGCCGAAGCCCGCTGGGGCCGCATCGACGTCCTCGTCAACAACGCCGGCATGGCCATGCAGGGCAGCCCGGAGCCCTTCGCCGAGGTCGCGGAGATGGACCTGGCGACCTGGAACCTGTCCCTGGCGCGCAACCTCACCACCGCCTTCCTGCTCACCCGTGCCGTGCTGCCGGGCATGCAGGCACGGGGCTACGGGCGCATCGTGCAGATCAGCTCCACCACCGGTACCCGTGGCAGCAACCCCGGCGAGGCGGCCTACAGCGCCGCCAAGGCCGCCATGGTGGGAATGAACATGGGGCTGGCGCTGGAAGTGGCGCGCCACGGCATCACCGTCAACAGCGTGGCCCCGGGCTGGATCGCCACTGCCTCCAGCACCGACGAGGAGCGCCATGCCGCTAGCTACGTGCCGGTGGGGCGCGCCGGCCGGCCGGAGGAGGTGGCGGCGGCGGTGGCCTTCCTGGCCTCACCCGAAGCCAGCTACATCACCGGCGAACTGCTGGTGGTGGATGGCGGCAACTGCCTGATCGAAAACAAGGCCCCCTGAGGAGCACCGCATGAACAGCATCATCATCACCGGTGCCGCCGGAGGCCTGGGGCGCAGCCTGGTGAAGCGCTTCCACCAGGCCGGCTGGAACGTACTGGCCACCGACGTGGACGCCGCCGGCCTGGAGCAGGTGCGCGAGGCGTTCCCCGGGTGCGCCATCGCCGCCGCCGACATCCGTCGCCCGGACAACTGCGAGGCAGTGGTCGCGGCCGCGGTCAGCGCCTTTGGCCGGCTGGACGCGCTGGTCAACGCCGCCGGCATCTGGCGCGAAGGCCCGGTGGAGCACTTCAGCGAGGAGGACTTCGACCTGGTGCTGGGGGTGAACCTCAAGGCCGTGTTCTTCATGTGCAAGGCGGCCATCCCGCACCTGCGCGCCACCCAGGGTAGCATCGTCAACATCTCCAGCGATGCGGGGCGCCAGGGCAACCGCAACGCCGCCGCCTACTGCGCCAGCAAGGGCGGGGTGGCACTGCTGACCAAGACCCTGGCCCTGGACCTGGCGCCGGACGGCGTGCGCTGCAACGCGGTGTCCCCGGGGGACATCGTCACCCCGATGCTGAGTTTCCAGGCCGAGCGCTACGGCAACGGCGACCCCGACGGCTACTACCGCGAGCTGCTGGCCAAGTACCCCCAGGGCGAACAGGCGCGCTTCATCCAGCCGGAGGAAGTGGCCGAGCTGTGCCACTTCCTCTGCCAGCCCCTGGCGCGCTCCATCACCGGGGCGGACCTGGCCATCGACTGCGGGCTGTCGGCCGGTAACTGACCCGGGCACCGCCAAGCCGCCCGGGTCGTCCTGCTAGAGGTCCAGCACCAGGCAGGCGGAGCGGGCCCGCGAACAGCAGGGGGTGAACTGGTCGTTGCGGGCCCGCTCCGCGTCGGTGAGGAAGCTGTCGCGGTGCTCGGGTTCGCCGTCCAACACCCGGGTCAGGCAGGTACCGCAGATGCCCTGTTCGCAGGCCAGCGGGATGCACACCCCGGCGTCGTCCAGCACCTGGGCGACGCTGCGTTCGGCCGGCACCTGCAAGGTCAGGCCGCTGCGCGCCAGGCGCACCTCGAAGGCGCGCGCGTCCCCGGCAGGCTGCACGGGGGCGGCGAAGTATTCGCGGTGCAGGCGCGTTTCGTCCCAGCCGGCGCTGCGGGCACAGCCCAGCACGTGCTCCATGAAGCCGCCCGGCCCGCACACGTAGAGGTGGGCGTCGCCGGCGTCCCGCAGCAGCGCGGGGGCGTCGAAGGGCGTGGGGCCGTCGTCGGCGTGCAGGTGGACGTGCGCGGCGAAGGGGCTGGACTCCAGCCAGTCGATGAAGGCCGCGAGCTTGCGCGAGCGCACGCAGTAATGCAGCTCGAATGCCTCGCCCCGGGCCGCCAGCGCCTGGGCCATGGCGAGGATCGGGGTGATGCCGATGCCGCCGGCGAACAGCAGGCTGCGGCTACTTTCGGCCACCAGGGGGAAGAGGTTGCGCGGTGCGCTGGTAGTCAGGCGCTGGCCGACCCGCAGCTGTTCGTGCACGGCGCGGGAGCCACCCCGGGACGCCGGGTCCAGCAGCACGGCGAGGCAGTAGCGGTGCGTCTCGCCGGGGGCGTTGCACAGGCTGTAGGGGCGCACCAGGCCGCCGGGCAGGTGCAGGTCCAGGTGCGCGCCGGCCTCGAAGGCGGGCAGGGGCGCGCCGTCGGCAGCCACCAGCTCCAGGCCGAGGATGCCCGGCGCCTCCAGGCGCAGGCCACGGATCATCAGGTCGAGCATCAGGCTTGCCTCCCGATCAGTTGGGCCTCGGCGGCGCGTTCGGCGTTGACCAGGCGCTCAATGATGCGCCGGGACTGCACGCCGCCAGCATCGATGTTGAGCTTGAGCAGGGGCCGCTCGGGCCAGGCCAGCAGGTTGCGTTGCTGCTGTTCGAGCATCTCCAGGTCCTCGGCGAAGATCGCGCCCTGGCCCTCGCGGATGCGCGCGGTCAGTTCGGCGTCCTCGGGGCGGAAACTGCGCGCCATGCCCCAGAAGTACCAGATGGAGGTGTCCGTCTCGGGGGTGATGAAGTCCACCACGATGCTGCTCGCCTTGCAGTCGGCGGGGGCGTCGTAGCCCCCTCGGCCGGCGTGGGCCACGCCGACTTCGATGAGCACATGGCTGGGCGGGGTGAAGCGGCAGATCTGCCAGCGGTCCACCGGCACGTCGTCGGCCAGGCCATTCCCGCGCAGGGCGGCGCGCCAGAAGGGCGGGGCCAGGATGCCTTCCATGAAGCGGCTGGTGATGACGCTGTCGCCTTCCACGCGGGTGGAGACCGGTGCCTCGTCGATCTCCTTCTGGCCGATGCTGGAGGCGTGGACGTAGGTCTCGTGGGTCAGGTCCATGAGGTTGTCGATCATCAGCCGGTAGTCGCAGGCGATGTGGTAGAGCCCGCCACCGTAGGCCCAGGCCGGGTTCTCGGCCCACTCCAGCTGGGGGATCAGGGCCGGGTCGGCGAGGGCGGCGTCACCGGGCCAGACCCAGATGAAGCCGTGGCGCTCCTGGACCGGGAACGCGCGGATGCAGGGAAACGCCTGCACCCGCTGGGCCGGCATGGAGGCGGTACGGCCGTCGCAGTCCATCACCAGGCCGTGGTAGCCGCACACCAGCTTGCCGTCCTGAATGGATCCAAGGGACAGCGGCGCGCCGCGGTGGGGGCAGAAGTCCTCCAGGGCCGCGACACGTTGGCCGGCCCCCCGGTAGATCACCATCCGTTCGTTGCAGATCATGCGGCCCAAGGGCTTGCCGTCGATTTCATCCGGGGTGCAGGCGACGTACCAGGCATTCTTCGGGAACATGGGGCGGTCCTCGTTGTTGTTGTATTGGATCCAATGCTGGCGCTTCGGGCGGGTGGAATCCATGATTTACGGCTGTTTGGATCCAATAACCGTGCGATCAGCGAACGCTGAGACAAGGAACGCCTGCGTCCGGCCTCTGGCAGGGGGCTGGGCGGCTGGCTAGAGTACGGGCCTTCGTGAAATTGGATCCCAAGGGGCGCGCATGAGTGGAGCGGGGCAACGGGTGCTGAACCGCCTGCGGCAGATGATCGTTGACGGCGAGATACCCGCCGGTGAGCGCATCGCCGAGATACCCACGGCCGAACGCCTGGGGGTGTCGCGCATGCCGGTACGCATGGCCTTCCGCGCCCTGGAGCAGGAGGGGTTGCTGATTCGCCAGGGCGCACGCGGCTTCGCCGTGCGCCAGGTGACCTTCGACGACCTGGCCGGTGCCGTGGAAGTGCGCGGTGTGCTGGAAGGGCTGGCGGCGCGCCAGGCGGCCGAGCGGGGTGTGTCGGAGGCGGCACGGGCCGTGCTGCTGGCGTGCCTGGCCGACGGCGACCGGCTGTTCGAGAAGGGCCACGTCAGCGAAGACGACCTGGCCGAGTACCACGACATCAACAAGCGCTTCCACCAGGTGATCATCGAGGCCAGCGGCAACCCGGCCATCGCCGATGCCCTGGCGCGCAACGAGCACCTGCCGTTCGCCTCGGTCAGCTCCCTGGCGGTGGATCGCAACGACCTCGCCCGTGAGTTCCGCCGCTTCAACTTCGCCCACCTGCAGCACCACACGGTGGTGGACGCGCTGCTGGCCGGGCAGGGCGCCCGGGCCGAGGCGATCATGCGTGAGCACGCCAACGCGACGCTGCGCTATGCCCGCCTGTTCGGTGGCCAGGACGGCCCGGTGGAGGGCCTGAAGATCCTCTCCTGAGGTGACTCAGTCGCGCGACGGCAGGGCGCGCATGCCGTCGAAGATCAGCTGGGTGGTGCGGCGGACCTGCTCGCGGTGGGCGGCCAGGTCCGGCTCGTCGGTGCTGGTCAGGCGTAGCAACTGCAGGTGGGAGTAGTCGTTGAGCAGGAAGGCGGCCAGCTCCACGTCCAGGTCGGCGCGCAGCCTGCCGCGTTGCTGCAGGGCGCGCAGCACCCCGGCGATTTCCCGTTGCAGGTTGCTGTTCAACTGGCGGTAGGCCTCCGGCAGGCCGTCGCTGCCGCCGATGAGCACCAGCGGCAGCAGCTCGCGCCACAGCGCCGCCGGCAGCATGGTCAGGGCATAGCCGACGATGCGCTGCTCCAGCTGGCAGAGCACGTCCACCGGCTCGCCGTCCATCGGCAGTTCGTGGCTGTCGAGGATGGCGCGGCGGTCGGCCTCCTTGAGCATCTCCAGGATGATTTCCTGCTTGCTGCCGAAGTACTTGAACACCGTGGGCACCGAGACGCCGGCCTGGCGTGCGATCTGCTCGACGGTGGTGTTGCCGTACCCCTGGCTCTTGAACAGGGCGACGGCGCTCTCGGCGATGGCCTGGCGGCGCAGTTCCTTCTGACGTTCTCGTAGTCCGCTCACTGAATTCCTCGGCTCGGGTGCATGTGGCGGCGATGATAGACGGAGTGCGTTGACCGGCACAAAAACTTTATTGACTTAAATAAATAATCGGATTAATCATTTCTGGGCATCTGCTCCACACGCAGAGTCACCTGTCCAGGAATGCCGAGATGAGTCACCCCAACGCCCACCCCCTTGTTCCGCTGTATGAGCACGCCCGTCGCCTTGTCCAGGCCGGAGAGCCCGAAACGCCGCTGATGCAGGGCTTCCCCGCCGCACCCGAACAGCGGGTGACCTGGGGCAATTGGATGAGCCCGCCTTACAACCGCTGGGGCTTCCGCTCCCTGGCGCGGCTGCGTCCGAGCATCGACGTGGAGGCGGGCCCCGGCCCGGCCAGCGTGTTCCCGGCGGCCACGCGCAGCCTGGAAGGCCTGCACTTCGAAAGCGTAAGCGGCGCATCGGTATCGGTGCAGGAGCACCTGCAGGCCAGCCACACCGACGCCTTCCTGGTGCTCAAGGCCGGTGAGGTGGTGTGCGAGCGCTATTTCGGCGGCCAGCGCCCGCAGGACCGCCACATCATGTTCTCGGTCACCAAGTCGCTGATCGGCACGCTCGGCGAGCAACTGGTCAGCGATGGTGTGCTGGACCCGGCCTTGCCGGCCGCCCACTACGTGCCGGAACTCGCCGGCAGTGCCTTCGGCGATGCCAGCGTGCGCCAGCTGTTCGACATGGCCGTGGGCATCGACTACAGCGAGGTCTACGACGACCCCGACTCGGAAAGCTCCCAGTACGGCTACGCCTGTGGCTTCCAGCCGGCGCCCGCGGCCTACGCGCGATACGCCTCGCTCTACGAGTACCTGCCGTCGCTGCAGAAGAAGGGCGAGCACGGCGGCTTCTTCCACTACGTCACCGCCACCACCGAGGCCCTCGCCTGGGTGATGGAGCGCGCCAGCGGCGAGAGTTGCCCGGTGATGCTGCAACGGGTCTGGCAGGAGCTGGGCTGCGAGCGTGACGGCTACTTCATGGCCGACCCCTGGGGTCGGGGTGTGGCCGGTGCCGGCTTCAGCGCCACCCTGCGTGACATGGGGCGCTTCGGCCTGCTGCTGGCCAATGGTGGACGTCACCAGGGCCGCCAACTGCTGGGCGCGGACACCATCGAGCGCATCGCCGCCGGCGCCGATCCGGCGATCTACGCGGCCAACGCCGACTTCTCCGAGTGGACCCCCGGCGCCTCGTACCGCAGCCAGTGGTACGTGTTCAACGACCACAGCCTGGCGCTCATGGCCGGCGGCATCCATGGCCAGTACCTGTTCATCGACTGGCCGTCGCGGGTGGTGATCGTCAAGCAGTCCTCGTTGCCCGAGGCCGTCACCGACCTCGACGCCGACAGCGTCCGCATGCTGAGGGCCATCGCCGCACACCTGAAGGCCTGACCTGATTCCAACACGGAACACCGATTCCGGATTCGCCCGCCCCGGCGGGCGTTCGGCGGCCCAGCCGCCCACTTCCACTGCCCTGTAACACAAGAACAAATGCACAGGAGCTCACCATGTACCGCACCCTGCGTTTCCAGCGGGCGCTGACCGCGCTCGTCCTCCCGCTGGCCAGCCAGGCCGCACTGGCCGGCTACACCTTCGAAGAGGGTGACCTCTCCGGCGAGGCGACCCTCACGGCAGGCGCCTCCACCGTCATGACCCGCAACGTCAACTTCGGCGCCGGCCGCGTCGACCAGCGCAACGGCCGCAACGGCGGCACCCGCGTCGACTGGCAGGAGATGTACCTGAAGCCGGGCGTGACCCTGAAGTACGGGGTCACACCGGACTTCGACCTGATCGCCGGTGGCTCGGTGGTCGCCTCCAAGACCCTGGGCGACGGCGATGCCGGCGGCTTCACCCGCAGCTCCGATGGCCAGGTCTCCACCGAGGAGCTGTACGCAGGGTTCCGTGCCGGCGAGTGGACCTTCACCGCCGGCCGGCAGAACTACAAGGTGGGCACCGGCTTCATCGTCATGGACGGCAACCTCGACGCCCTGGATGACGGCGCCTACTGGCTCGGCCCGCGCACCGCCTTCCGGGACTCCGGGCTCCTCGCCTGGGACCACGGCGCCTTGAAGGTCCAGGCCTTCAGCCTGCGCACCGACACCCAACTGGGCGACTACCGCCTCAACGGCGCCAACCTCGACTACGACCTCGACGGCCAGGTCACCCTGGGCGCCATGGCGATGAACGTGGATTCGCTGACCCGCCACTACAGCACGCCGATCCGCCGCGACGGCATGCACGTCTACAACCTGCGTGCACTGAACGGCAAGCTGCCAGGCCTGGATGCGCTGACCCTGAACGGTGAATATGCCGTGCAGCGCGGCAGCGGCGACGGTGTCGACTACGACGCCAAGGCCTGGTACGCCCAGGCCGACTACGCCTTCGAGACGCTGCCGCTGACCCCGGTGCTGGGCTATCGCTACGCGGTGTTCTCTGGCGATGACGACGTCACCGACACCACCCAGAAATCCTGGGACCCGCTGGCCAAGGGATTCGTCGACTGGAGCACCTGGCTGGTGGGCGACGTGATGGGCAACTACGTGCTCTTCAACAGCAACGAGCGGGTGCAGCAGTTCTCGGTGAAGACCCGGCTGAGCCAGACCCTGGCCCTGGGGGCCATCCACTACCAGTTCTGGCTGGACGAGAAGAACTACCAGGGCGTGGCCGTCGATGACCGTCGCTTTGCCGACGAGAGCGTGGTGTACCTCGACTGGACACCCACCGAGCGGCTGTACACCTCTCTGTCGTACAACTGGGTGGACCCGAAGGCGGCCGCCAAGCAGGTGTTCGGCAACGACGACCGCTTCAGCGCCCTCGAACTCTATTTCACCTACCGTTACTGATCGCGCCAGGAGACCTCGCCATGAAACCCTTCCGCATCGCGGCCGCCCTGGCCCTGGCGCTTGCCACCCTGGCCGGCGCCCACGCCGACGAGCGCACCGTGCGCATCTACAACTGGATCGAGTACCTGCCGCCCGACGTGCTCAAGGACTTCCAGAAGGAGACCGGCATCCGCCCGGTGTACGACGTGTTCGACAGCGTCGAGACCCTGGAGTCAAAGCTGCTCACCGGCAACTCCGGCTATGACGTGGTGTTCCCCAGCAGCGCCAACATCGGCAAGCTCATCACCGCCGGCGCCTTCGAACCGCTGGACCGCGCCAAGCTGCCCAACTGGCAGCACCTGGACCCCACCTTCATGACCAGCCTCGAAGCGGTGGGCGATGCCGGCAACCGCTTCACCGTGCCCTACCTCTGGGGCACCACCCTGATCGGCTACAACGTCGACAAGGTGCAGGCGGCCCTGGGGCCGAACGTGGCGATGAACACCTGGGACATCATCTTCAAGCCCGAGAACCTCTCGAAGCTCGCCAGCTGCGGGGTCGGCTTCCTCGATGCCGGCAACGAAATCCTACCCATCGCCTTGCACTACCAAGGGCTGCCGCCCAACAGCGAGGACCGCGGCGACTACAAGAGGGCTGCCGAGGCGCTGCAGGCGATCCGCCCCTACGTCACCTACTTCAACTCCTCGCGCTACGGCATGGACCTGGCCAACGACGAGATCTGCGTCGCCGTCGGCTGGTCCGGCGGGGTGGCGCTGGCGCGCAAGCTGGCCAACGCCGCCGGCAAGGGCGTGAAGGTGACCATGGCGATGCCGAAGGAGGGCGCGCCGATGTGGTCCGACGTGATGGCCGTGGCGGCCAAGGCCCCGCACCCTGATGAGGCCCACGCCTTCATCAATTACATCCTGCGGCCCGAGGTGATCGCCCGCATCAGCGATGCCATCGGCTACCCCAACCCCAACAAGGACGCCACCGCCCTGGTGTCGCCGGAGATCCGCAACGACCCGAACATGTACGTCTCCGACGAGGTGCGCCGGACGCTGTTCCCGCTGGAACCGGTGTCCTCCGCCACCGAGCGGGTGCGTACCCGCACCTGGACGACCGTGAAGACCTCCCACTGACCCCGCCGGCCCGGGGCGACCCGGGCCCCTTGCGAGGAGCGACCCATGCAAGACGACATGAGCGTGCCGGCACCGGCGCTGGAGTGGGTGATGACCCTGGACGTGGCCATCGGCGAACCCCAGACCCTGGGGGAGGCCATCGACGGGCGTCGTGCCAACTACCCGATCCTCGGCGGACATTTCGTCGGCCCGGGCCTGCAGGGCGACGTGCTGCCCGGTGGCGCCGACTTCTACTGCCTGCGTCCGGATGGGGTCGGCGACCTGGACGCCACCTACAGCCTGCGTACCGACCGGGGCGAGCTGATCAACGTGCACAACCGGGGCTTCCTGGTGCTCAGCGAGGAGGGCCGCCGCCGTGAAGACGAGGGCACTTGGCCGTTGCCGGAACACCTCTATCGCTGCACCTGCAGCCCGCGCTTCCAGGTGGCACGGGGCGCGCTCGGCTGGCTCACCGAGGCCGCCTTCATCGGGCGGGTGACCTACCCCGGCGAGGACCGGGTCGTTATCCGCATCTACCGGCTGGACTGACCCGCCCGGGCCTCGCGCCCGCCTTTCAGGATTCGACACCATGATCACGCATCACTCGCGAGCCGCCCGCGCGGCCTGCATCTTCGTGGCCGCCATCGCCATCCTGGTGGTGGGCATCCAGCCGGTCTTCATCGGCCTGATGGCCGAACGCCTCGGCCTCTCGCTGCCCCAGCAGGGCACCCTGATCGCCGTGGAAATGTGTGGCTCGGTAATCGGCACGCTGCTGGTTCCGCTGTTTGCCGCGCGCCTGGGCAATCGCCTGGCTTGCCAGTCCATGGCGGCTGCCCTGGTGCTGTTCAACGCCGCTGCCTGCCTGGCCAACGCCCTGGGGCCGCTGCTGGCGCTGCGGTTGCTGGCCGGAATGGCTTCCGGTGCGCTCTATGCACAGGCGGTGTTCGCCCTGGGGCAGATGCCGGGGCCGGACCGCTCCTTCGGCCTGCTGCTGTTGACGCAGACCCTGGTCTTCGCGCTGATGGCGGCCGTCGTTCCGCAGCTGGCCGAGCACCTCGGAGGCGGGGTTGCCTTGGGGGTGATCACCGGCTGGTTCGCGCTGGCGTGGTGGGCGTGTGGCGTGCTGCCGCGCCAGCTGGAGGTTGGCGAGGCGGTGCTGAGCGGCCCTGCTGCCTGCGGCTCGGCAGCTGTCGGCATCGCCGCGCTGCTGGGCATGCTCTGCCTGCAGTTTTCCATCTACGCGGTGTGGGGATTCGTCGACGGGCTGGCCGGTGAACAGGGGCTGGATGCCGCCCAGGTAGGCTGGGCCGTCAGCCTCGGGCTGCTGGGCGGGCTGCCCGGTGCCGGCCTGCCGAGCCTGCTTGGCCGGCGGGTCGGGCGCTTGCCGATGATCCTCGTCGGCAGCCTCTGCGTTGCGCTGTCCGTGGTGCTGCTGGCCCGTGGCGTCGAACACGCCGCCGGGCTGGCGGGCGTGGTGTTCCTGATGAATTTCGGCTGGGTCCTGGCGCTGACCTACTACATGGCGGCCGTGGTCACCCATGACCCGGACGGGCGCCTGGCGCGCCTGGTCAGCGTGGTGCAGGTGAGTTCGGCTGCCAGCGCACCCACCTTGCTGAGCCTGGCGATGGGCAGCGACGGCCAGGGGCTGATCTTCACCTTCTCCCTGGTGGCGGTGCTGTTCGGCGGTGTGCTGCAGCTGCTCGCGCGCATGGCCCAGCGCCGACCCGCCGGGCGCTTTCTTGCGGATTGATCGGCATGCCGTGCGCCTTGCTGCCAATGCCGCGCCTGGCCGACAGAGGTGCGGCCGCGCCGAGAGCGGGGCAGGGCGCAGGACCGTCGCGGACCGTTGCCGCGACGGTCGGTTGCCGGCGGCTACCAGATCGGCAGCGTGTAGGTCACCAGGAAGCGGGCCTGGTTCTCGTCGCGGAAGGCGGCACCGGTGGGGAAGTCGTTGCGGTAGAAGGACTGCCGCACGCGGAAGCCGACGTTGCGCAGCGGCCCCTCCTGGATCACGTAGCCGGCCTCCCACTGCAGCTCGCGCTCCTTGCGGTCATCGGCGCGCAGGGCCGCCAGCTCGATGTGGTCCCCGCGCACGTAGCGCAACCGTGCGGTCAGCCCCGGCACGCCGGACGCCGCGAAGTCGTAGTCCCAGATCGCCTGCCACATGCGCTCCCGGGCGTTGAAGTAGTCCGAGCTCATGGTCATCTCGCTGATGCCCATCAGCTCGGTGCCGGAGAGGTAGGGCGTGGCGGTGTCGCCGGACTGGTGCGCATAGCCCAGGGTCCAGCGGTGCCCGCCCAGGCCGTAGGCGAACTGCAGGGAGAGGTGGCGGTTGTCCACCTTGCCGGCTTCGGCGCGGCCGTTGTCGTCGCTGAAGAAGGCGCGCACGTCGGTACTCAGGTTGCCGGGGCCCAGGGGCAGCTTGTGCAGCAGGCCGAGGTAGGCCTGGTCGTAGAGGTCGGGGGCTTCCAGGTAATGAGCCTTGAGCGTGAGCGCCGGGCTGACGGCGTAGTCGGCCCCCAGCAGGTTCACGTGGGACGTGGTGGCGCGCCCGTTGAAGCGCCCGTTGGGCGAGGCGATGGACATGGCCTCGTAGTCGGTGGAGTTGCGCTTGGCGATGCGGTCCAGGTAGCCGGCATGCAGGGTCAGGCCCTCCACCTGGCCGGAGGTCAGGTACGCCCCGCGAAAGGTCTGCGGCAGCAGGCGCGAGGGGCTGGAGAGCGCCGAGGGCAGGGCCAGGTTGAGGTCACCGGCCTGCAGCAGGCTCTTGTCGACCTTCACCTTGCCGGTCAGCCCCAGGCGTGCGTACTCGTCGGCGGCGCGGCCGCTGCTGGGGGACACCGGCAGCAGCTCGGTGCCGCTGCGCGAGGGCGAGGAGTCGAGCTTGACCCCCAGCAGCCCGGTGGCATCCAGGCCGAAGCCCACCGGGCCGGGGGTGAAGCCGGACTGGAACTTGAGGATGAAGCCCTGGGCCCACTCGCGGGCTTCGGACTTGGCGCCATCGTCCTGGTAGTCACGGTCCAGGTAGTAGTTGCGCAGGGTCAGGCTGGCGTGGCTGTCGTCGACGAAGCCGTCCGCCAGGGCGGTTCCGGTGGCCAGGCTGAGCAGCAGCGGCGAAAGGTGGCAAAGCGGGTGCGGGCGCTGGGCGCGACCAGGGCGTGCAGGCATGTGCGGAGTCCTTTTGTTGTTCTTGTGGGCATGCGACGGCGCAGGGCCGATCGCGACCGCAGGATGGAAGTGCCGATCCGGCTTATCAATTGGGAGTGGCCGTTAATCGAACATTAAAAAGATTAACTTGTTTGCCTGATTCGTGGTGGCAGGACGCCAAGTCCTTGTCACAAAAGGAAGATCCGTTGCCAGTGGCAGGCGAAGGCTGGGGGCTGTTTTTTTAGTTTTGTTTGTTAATCTTCTGAAGCCGGACGACGGCCTGTCGTCCCTTCACAAGAACAATAAAAGCGAGGCCTTCCATGCACGCCACTACCGGCCGCTCGCGGCTGACTATCCTGCTGTGCTTCATCGTCGCCCTGATCGAAGGGCTTGACCTGCAATCCGCCGGCATCGCCGCTGCCGGCATCCGCGCCGCCTTCAACCTGGACCCGAAAATGATGGGCTGGATGTTCAGCGCCAGCATCATCGGCCTGCTGCCCGGGGCCTTCCTCGGTGGCTGCATCGCCGACCGCATCGGCCGCAAGAAGGTGCTGGTGGCGGCGGTGGTGCTGTTCGGCATCTTCTCCCTGTGGACCGCCTACGCCGGCAGCCTGACCGGACTCCTGGCGGCGCGCTTCCTGACCGGGCTGGGCCTGGGCGCGGCGCTGCCGAACCTGATCGCGCTGTGCGCCGAAGCCGTAGAGGAGCGCCAGCGCAGCACCGCCATCAGCATCATGTACTGCGGCGTGCCCCTGGGCGGGGCGGTTGCGGCCCTGGTGGGCATGCTGGCCGGCGAAGCCTGGCAGTGGGTGTTCATCGTCGGGGGCGTCGCGCCCCTGGTCATCGCCCCGCTGATGCTGCTGATGCTGCCCGAGTCCGCCGCCTTCCATCAGCAGCGCGACCAGGGCGGCGCGGTGCGGCCGTCCACCGTCGAGGCGCTCTGCGGCGACGGTCGCACGCGCATCACCCTGTCCCTCTGGGTCAGCTACTTCTTCACCCTCACGGTGATGTACATGCTGCTCAACTGGCTGCCTTCGCTGCTGCTGGAGCTTGGCTTCAGCAAGCCCCAGGCAGGCATGGTGCAGATGGTCTTCAACGTCGGCGGGGCCCTGGGCTCGCTGATGGGCGGCGTGCTGCTGGACCGCTTCCGCCGCACGCCGGTGGTGCTGTCCATCTACACCGGCCTGTTGCTGGCCCTGGCCGGCATCGGCTTCTCCGGCAGCGTCGCGAGCATGGCGGCGGCAGGCTTCGCCGCAGGTGTCTTCGTGATGGCTGCGCAGCTGGTGCTCTACGCCCTGGCGCCGGCCTACTACCCGACCCAGGTCCGGGCCACCGGGGTCGGGGCGGCGGTGGCCATCGGCCGGCTGGGCTCGGTAAGCGGGCCCCTGGCCGCCGGGCAGATCCTCGCCGCCGGCGCCGGTACGGCCGGCGTACTGATGGCCGCAGCGCCCGGCTTGCTGGTGGCGGCGCTGGTGGTGGTGGCCCTTGGCAGCCGTGCCGGAAGGCCGCTGGCTTCGGCTTGAATTCGTGTGTTCTGGGCTGGTTTGGTTACGCAGGCTAATCAGTGGTCGGGTGCCGACCCGCTCTGGTTCGCTGATCGCACAGTGCGAATTAATCGTTAATTGACATAACTAAATTGCCGGCATACCTTGAGGCCATTCCAAAACAAGAGCAGGTACGCGACATGAGCAACTACGAGAACCGCTGGCAGACCGTGAAAGTCGACGTGGAGGAGGGCATCGGCTGGGTGACCCTCAACCGCCCCGAGAAGCGCAACGCGATGAGCCCGACGCTGAACCGCGAGATGGTCGACGTGCTCGAAACCCTGGAGCAGGACCCGGACGTGGGCGTGCTGGTGCTGACCGGCGCGGGCGAGTCCTGGACGGCCGGCATGGACCTGAAGGAATACTTCCGCGAAGTGGACGCCGGCCCCGAGATCCTCCAGGAGAAGATCCGCCGCGAAGCCTCGCAATGGCAGTGGAAGCTGCTGCGCATGTACGCCAAGCCCACCATCGCCATGGTCAACGGCTGGTGCTTCGGCGGTGGCTTCAGCCCGCTGGTGGCCTGCGACCTGGCCATCTGCGCCGACGAGGCGACCTTCGGCCTGTCGGAAATCAACTGGGGCATCCCCCCGGGCAACCTGGTGAGCAAGGCCATGGCCGACACCGTGGGCCACCGCCAGTCGCTGTACTACATCATGACCGGCAAGACCTTCGATGGCCGCAAGGCCGCCGAGATGGGCCTGGTGAACGAGAGCGTGCCGCTGGCCCAGCTGCGCGAGACCACCATCGAGCTGGCGCGCAACCTGCTGGACAAGAACCCGGTGGTGATGCGTGCCGCAAAGAATGGCTTCAAGCGTTGCCGCGAGCTGACCTGGGAGCAGAACGAGGATTACCTCTACGCCAAGCTCGACCAGTCCCGCCTGCTGGACAAGGAAGGCGGCCGCGAGCAGGGCATGAAGCAGTTCCTCGACGACAAGAGCATCAAGCCCGGCCTGCAAGCCTACAAGCGCTGACAGCGCGCGCTCCGGGGGCGTTCGCCTGGTTCGCCAGGCACCGTCCCCGCAGAACAATCACAACAGGAGCAGATCATGTTCGACGTGCCTTTGCTGATCGCCGGCCGTACCCGTCCTGCCGCCACCGGCGCGGTGTTCGAGCGCCACAGTCCCTTCACCGGTGAAGTCGTCAGCCGCGTGGCCGCCGCCACCCTGGAAGACGCCGATGCCGCCGTGGCCGCCGCCCAGGCTGCCTTCCCGGCCTGGGCCGCCCTCGGTCCCGCCGAGCGCCGGGCGCGCCTGCTGGAGGCGGCCCGCCTGCTGGAGGCCAACCGCGAGCGCTTCATGGCGATGGCCGTGGAAACCGGCGCCACCGCCGACTGGTACGGCTTCAACGTGAAGCTGGCCGCCAACATGCTGCGCGATGCCGCCGGCATGACCACCCAGATCAAGGGCGAAGTGATCCCCTCCGACGTACCGGGCAGCTTCGCCATGGCCCTGCGCCAACCCTGCGGCGTGGTGCTGGGCATCGCGCCCTGGAACGCGCCGATCATCCTCGCCACCCGTGCCCTGGCCATGCCCCTGGCCTGTGGCAACACCGTGGTGCTCAAGGCCTCGGAGAACAGCCCGGCGGTGCACGCACTGATCGGCGAGGTGCTGCAGCAGGCAGGCCTGGGCGATGGCGTGGTCAACGTCATCAGCAATGCCCCGGCAGACGCTGCCGCCATCGTCGAGCGGCTGGTGGCCAACCCGGCGGTGCGCCGCGTCAACTTCACCGGCTCCACCCATGTCGGCCGCATCATCGGCCAGCTCGCCGCGCGCCACCTGAAGCCGGCGGTGCTGGAACTGGGCGGCAAGGCACCGCTGCTGGTGCTGGACGACGCGGACCTGGACCAGGCCGTGGCCGCCTCGGCCTTCGGCGCCTACTTCAACCAGGGGCAGATCTGCATGTCCACCGAGCGGCTGGTGGTGGACGCGCGCATTGCCGACGACTTCGCCGCGCGCCTGGCGAGCAAGGTCGGCACCCTCAAGGCCGGCTTGCCCGGCGAGGCGGTGCTCGGCTCGCTGATCGATGCTCAGGCGGGCGCACGCATCATGGCCCTGGTGCGGGACGCCCTCGACAAGGGTGCGGTCCTGCTGGCCGGTGGCGAATGCAGCGGCAGCGTGATGCAGCCGGTGCTGCTGGACCGGGTCACCCCGGCCATGCGCCTGTACCGCGAGGAATCCTTCGGCCCGGTGGCGGTGATCCTGCGCGGGCAGGGTGACGAGGAGCTGCTGCGCCTGGCCAATGACTCGGAGTTCGGCCTGTCGGCGGCGATCTTCAGTCGCGATGTGTCCCGTGCCCTGGCGCTGGCCCAGCGCGTGGAGTCGGGCATCTGCCACATCAACGGCCCGACCGTGCATGACGAGGCGCCCATGCCCTTCGGCGGGGTGAAGTCCAGCGGCTACGGCAGCTTCGGTTCCAGCGCGAGCATCGAGCAGTTCACCCAGTTGCGCTGGGTGACGGTGCAGAACGGCCCGCGCCACTACCCCATCTGAGCGGCACGAACTGAATACGCCGGGCCCTGCCCGGTATCGCACCGCGCCCGCCGTCCGGGCGCGGTCGGAGGTGATAACAGTGAACAATGAATCCTCCGTCCAGCCCGCCGCCCGCTACCGGCCGGTGTCCCTGGGCATGCCCGACGTGCGCATCGAGGCGCGCGCCGGCAACCTCTACCTCAACCCCCGCGAAGCGCTGCAGCCGCTCCCCGGGCGCCTGCTGGACCGCCTGCTGCACTGGGCCGAAGTGCGCGGCGAGCAGACCTTCGTGGCCCGCCGCGACGCCCAGGGCGCCTGGCAGGCCATCAGCTACCGCGACATGCTCGGGCGCATCCGCCGCATCGCCGCGCACCTGCTGGACTACGGGCTGAGCCCGGCGCGGCCGCTGGTGATCCTCTCCGGCAACGACCTGGAGCACCTGCAGCTGGCCCTGGCGGCCTACTACATCGGCGTGCCGTACTGCCCTGTGTCGCCGGCCTATTCGCTGGTAGCCCGTGATTTCGCCAAGCTGCAGCACATCGTCGACCTGCTGCAGCCCGGCCTGGTGATGGCGGCGGATGGCGACGCCTTCGCCCGCGCCATCGAGGCGGTGGTGCCGGCCGAGGTGCCCCTGCTGCTGGTGCAGGGCGACGTGGCGGGGCGCCCGCAGCAGCGCTTCGATGCGTTGCTGGCCCCCCGCGACCCGGCGGCTGCCGACGCCGCCTTCGCCCGCACCGGGCCCGACACCATCGCCAAGTTCCTCTTCACCAGCGGCTCCACCAAGCTGCCCAAGGCCGTGGTCACCACCCAGCGCATGCTCTGCGCCAACCAGCAGATGCTGCTGCAGACCTTCCCGGTGTTCGGCGAGGCACCGCCGGTGCTGGTGGACTGGCTGCCGTGGAACCACACCTTCGGCGGCAGCCACAACGTCGGCATCGTCCTCTACAACGGCGGCAGCCTGTACCTGGACGACGGCCGCCCGACGCCCCAGCTGTTCGGCGAGACCCTGCGCAACCTGCGGGAAATCTCCCCCACCGCCTACCTCACCGTGCCCAAGGGCTGGGAAGAGCTGGTGGAGGCCTTGGAGCGGGACGCCGAGCTGCGCGAGCGCTTCTTCGCCCGCATCACGCTGTTCTTCTTCGCTGGTGCCGGCCTCAGCCAGCCGGTGTGGAACCGCCTGGACCGCATCGCCGAGCAGCACTGCGGCGAGCGTATCCGCATGATGGCCGGCCTGGGCATGACCGAGACCGCGCCGTCCTGCACCTTCACCACCGGGCCGCTGTCCCTGGCCGGCTACGTCGGCCTGCCGGCGCCGGGCTGCGAAGTGAAGCTGGCGCCGGTGGACGGCAAGCTGGAGGCGCGCTTCCGTGGCCCCCACGTGATGCCCGGCTACTGGCGCCAGGACGAGCTGAATCAAGAGGCTTTCGACGAGGAGGGCTTCTACCGCTCCGGCGATGCCCTGCGCTTCGCCGACGCCGAGCGACCGGAGTGGGGGCTGATGTTCGATGGCCGCATCGCCGAGGACTTCAAGCTCAGCACCGGCGTCTTCGTCAGCGTCGGGCCGCTGCGCACCCGCGTCATCCTCCAGGGCGCGCCCTACGTGCAGGACGTGGTGGTCACCGGGCCGGACCGCCAGCGCATCGGCCTGCTGGTGTTCCCCAACCTGCCGGCCTGCCGCGAACTGGCCGGGCTCGGGCCCGAGGCCAGCGTCGAGGCGGTGCTGGCCGCGCCTGCGCTGAAGGCCTGGCTGGCCGGCTTGCTGGCTGCCCTCAACCGCGAGGCCACCGGCCTGGCGTCGCACATCGCCTGGGCCTGCCCGATGGTGGAGCCGCCGAGCCTGGATGCCGGGGAGATCACCGACAAGGGCTCGCTCAACCAGCGGGCCGTGCTCGGCCGCCGCGCCGAGCTGATCGACCGGCTCTACGACGATCCCGCGCGCCACTGCGTGCTGGCGGAGGCGGGCGCATGAAAGGCCAGTTCGAGCTGTTCCGCGAAGTGGCGCTGCTGGCCGGCGCCCGCACGCCCTGGGTCGACTATTGCGGGCCGCTGGCCCAGGTTTCGCCCATCGACCTCGGTATCCACGTCGCCCGTGCCGTATTGGCGCGGGCCGGCGTGGCGGGCGGGCAGGTGGACAGTGTGCTGGCCGGCAGCATGGCCCAGGCCAGCTTCGACGCCTACATGCTGCCCCGGCACATCGGGCTCTATGCCGGCGTGCCGTTGGAGGTGCCGGCCCTGGCGGTGCAGCGGATCTGCGGGACCGGCCTGGAGCTGCTGCGTCAGGCCGGCAACCAGCTGGAGCGCGACAGCGCACGGCTGGCGTTGTGCGTGGCCACCGAGTCCATGTCGCGCAACCCCATTGCCAGCTACGAGCACCGGGGCGGATTTCGCCTCGGCGCACCGGTGGGCTTCAGGGATTTCCTCTGGGAAGCGCTGCTGGACCCGGCCATCGGCCAGACCATGATCGACACCGCGCAGAACCTCGCCCAGCGCTACGGCCTGCGCCGTGAAGAGGTGGACGCCTTCGCCCTCGGCAGCTTCCGCAAGGCCCTGGCGGCCCAGGCAAGCGGCTGGTTCGACGCCGAGATCGCCCCCGTCGAGCGGGCCCGTTTCGAGCTGCCGGGCTATCAACCCCGCGCCCTGGACCTGCCGCGCAAGGTCACCCGGCTCAGTCACGACAGCCACCCCCGCGAGACCAGCCTGGACGCCCTCGCGGCACTCTCGCCGGTCAGCCCCGGATCGGTACAGACCGCCGGCAACAGCTGTGCCCTGGTGGACGGTGCCGCCGCCATGCTGGTGGGTGACGCCCGGGGTGCCAAGGCGCCATTGGCGTTGCTGCGGGCCAGCGCCGTGGTCGGGGTGCCGCCGGAGATCATGGGCATCGGCCCCGCGCCGGCCATCCGCCTGCTGCTGGAGGGGGCCGGCCTGACGCTGGACGCCATCGACAGCCTGGAGATCAACGAAGCCCAGGGCGCCCAGGTGCTGGCCGTGCAGCGCGAGCTGGAGCTGGACCCGGAGCGCCTCAACCGCCACGGCGGCGCCATCGCCCTGGGGCACCCCCTGGCCGCCACCGGCCTGCGCCTGGCCCACAGCGTCGCCCGCCAACTGGCCGTGCGCGGTACCCGCTACGGCATCGCCGCCGCCTGCATCGGCGGCGGACAGGGCATGGCCCTGCTGCTGGAAAACCCCGCCCCTCGCTGAAGGATTCGCCCATGACGCACTACCGTGCCCCGCTGGATGACATGCAATTCGTCATCGAACACTGGCTGGACGCCGAACAGGACTGGGCACGGCTGCCGGCCTTCGCCGAGCTGGACCATGCCCTGGCCGCCCAGGTGCTGGAGCAGGCCGCGCGCTTTGCCGAGGACCGCCTGGCACCGCTGAACACCCCCGGCGATCGTCAGGGATGCCGGCTGGAGAACGGCCGGGTGCTCACCCCGGACGGCTTCGCCGACGCCTACCGCGCCTTCGTCGAGGGCGGCTGGCCATCGCTCGCCTGCGACCCGGAATGGGGCGGGCAGGGCCTGCCGCAGCTGCTCAACGTCGGCCTGCTGGAGATGCTCTACGCCACCAACCACGCCTGGGCGATGTACCCGGGCATCGCCCACGGCGCCTACGAAGTGCTGCGGCGCTTCGCCAGCGCGGAACTCCAGGCCGCCTGGCTGCCGGCCCTGGTGAGCGGCCGTTGCGTGCCCACCATGTGCCTCACCGAGCCCCAGGCCGGCAGCGACGTGGGGCTGCTGCGTTGCCGTGCCGAACCGGCGGAGGCAGGCAGCTACCGCCTGCATGGCAGCAAGCTGTTCATTTCCGGGGGCGATCACGACCTGGGCGACGCCATCCTCCACCTGGTGCTGGCGCGCCTGCCCGATGCGCCCGCCGGCACCCGCGGCATCTCGCTGTTCCTGGTGCCCCGGGAGCTGGACGGGCAGGCCAATGGCGTGTGCTGCGACGGCCTCGAACACAAGCTCGGCATCCGTGGCAGTGCCACCTGCAGCCTGCGTTTCGACGGTGCCCGGGGGTGGTTGCTGGGCGAGCCGAACCAGGGGCTGGCGGCGATGTTCGTGATGATGAATGGCGCGCGGCTGCACGTGGGGTTGCAGGGGCTCGGGCATGCCGAGTTCGCCCGCCAGCAGGCCGGCGCCTATGCCGCCGAGCGCCGGCAGATGCGCGCGGTGCCGCGCCCGCCCGGAGCCAGCGGCGAGGCCGATCCCATTGCCGCACACCCGGCCATGCAGCGCATCCTCCGGACCCTGGAGGCGCACAGCCAGGGCATGCGCATGCTGGGCTACTGGGCGGCACATCTGCTGGACATCGCCGAGCAGGCGCCGGAGGCCTCCCGCCGGGCGGAGGCCCACGCCCTGGCATCCCTGCTGACGCCGGTGGTCAAGGCCTGGTTCACCGAGCAGGGCTTCCAGCTTGCCAGCCAGGCGTTGCAAGTGTTCGGCGGCTACGGTTACTGCACCGAATACCCCATCGAGCAGACCCTGCGGGACAGCCGCATTGCGCTGATCTACGAGGGCACCAACGAGATCCAGGCCAACGACCTGCTGCTGCGCAAGCTGCTGCCGGACGATGCGCCAGGCCTGGCTGTGCTGGTGGCCTGCATCCGCGCAGAGTGCCAGCGGGCCGAAGGCACCGCCCTGCACGATGAAGGGATGGCGGTGGCGCAACTGATGGCCGGCTGGCAGGCCGCGCTGGCCACATTGCGCGAGGCCCAGGCGAGTGAGCCGCAGCGCCCCTACGAGGCCGCCACCGACCTGCTGCAGGTGACCGCCTTGCTGCTGCTGGGCCATGCCTGGCTGCGTGCCGCACGGGTCAGCCGCGAGCGCAGCCTCGGGACTGCGCGGGAAGCCACCGCGCGCTTCTTCTTCCGTCGCCTGTTCCCCGAGGCGCAGTACCGGTTGCGCCTGGCCCTCGCTTGATCGCGCGCCCTGGCCTTCGGGCTGGGGCTTCGCTTCAGGTGACGATCAGCGGCAACGTGTGCATGCCCCGGCGAGCAATGGCTCGCCTGCTGTGCGTTGAGAAAGTTCCTACCGTTCATCTCCTATTTTCTACCGATTGTCGGGTCTTTCGCCATCAAGGTGCTACCAGTTGGCAGAGGGCTTCCTACACTTTTTTTCAATCAGAACGCGGACTTGGCACCTACTTTCCGATGCCTTGGAAAAGCGTCAAACAACCGTATGACGAGGGCCAGGAGGGATTGCTCGATTCTTGAAGTGAACTAAAACTCCAAAATGACAATTCGTACAGTTCGGCGCGTAAATCGACGTCGGACATTAACCAGTTGGCTGGGAGAAGAATCGTGGCGATCGACAAGCAAGACGAGGAGCAGGAGGAGGGGGGAGTTTCCCGGCGGCTGTTCCTGGGCATGGCGGGGGTGACCCTGGCAGCCTCGGTGCTGCCCAACGCGGCACAGGCCGCCAGCACCCCAGCGCCTGGCGCGAAGGCGGCAGCGGTGGGCAAGCGTGCCGGTAGCCCGAACGTGCTGTTCATCTTCACCGACCAGGAGCGCTTCTCCCGCACGCTGCACGAAGACCTGGCCCTCAGCGGCCATCAGCGCCTGATGGATAGCGGCACCACCTTCCACAACCACTACAGCTCGGCGGTGATGTGCACCAGCTCGCGCGCGGTGCTGATGACCGGCCTGCAGACCGCCGACAACGGCATGTTCGAGAACGTCGACATGCCCTACGTGAAGTCGCTCTCCACCGGCATCCCGACCATCGGCCACATGCTGCGCAAGCACGGCTACTACACGGCCTACAAAGGCAAGTGGCACCTCAATTCCGCCTTCGACCCGGAGACCCCGGAGCGCCTGTTCACCCCCGAGATGGATGCCTACGGCTTCTCCGACTACGCCTGGCCCGGCGACGTGCTGACCCACACCCTGGGCGGCTACCAGAACGACCACATGATCGCCGGCAGCGCCATCTCCTGGCTGCGTGGCACCGGCAAGGCGCTGGCCGACGAGGGCAAGCCCTGGTCGCTGTTCGTCAGCCTGGTGAACCCCCACGACATCATGTACTTCAACACCGACCACGGCGCCGAGCAGGTGCAGGACAACGGCAAGCTGTTGATGCCGGCGGCCCGCGCCCCGAAGCACCCGGCATACGAGAAGCGCTGGTCCCTGCCGCTGGCCGCTACCCGCTACCAGAGCCTGACCGAGGCCGGCCGGCCCAAGGCCCATGGCGAGTTCGACCGCGCCTGGGGCTACACCCTGGGCCACATCCCCAGCGAGGACGCCCGCTGGCGGCGCTTCAACGACTTCTACTACAACTCCCTGGTGTCGGTGGACAGCCAGCTCAACCGCCTGCTCGACGAGCTGGACCAGTTGGGCCTGGACCAGAACACCCTCGTCATCTTCACCTCCGACCACGGCGAAATGGGCGGCGCCCATGGCCTGCGTGGAAAGGGCCCGTTCGCCTACGAGGAGTCCGTCCACGTCCCGATGATCGTCCGCCACCCGGATGTGCGGGGCGGGCAGCGCTGCCTGTCGCTGACCAGCCACCTCGACCTGGTGCCTTCGGTGCTCTCACTGTGTGGGGTCGAGGCGGGCAAGGTGGCCGACGTCGCCGGTCGCGACCTGCCGGGGCGCGACATTTCCCGCGCGCTGAACAACGTCCAGGCGAGCGGGCTGCACACCGTGCGTGAGCAGATCCTCTTCACCTACAGCGGCATCGCCACCAACGACAGCGAGCTGATCCGCATCGTCTCCGAGGGCCGCACACGGGGTGTGCCGCCCAACGTGGCGATGCAAGAGGCCGGCTACCGCCCCGACATGAAGAAGCGCGGCAGCCTGCGCACGGTGTTCGACGGGCGCCACAAGTTCACCCGCTACTTCGCGCCGGTGGAGCGCAACACGCCCACCACACTGGAGGCCCTGCGGCGCTGGAACGAGCTGGAGCTGTTCGACCTCGCGGCCGACCCGCTGGAGAAGACCAACCTCGCCGCCTCGGCGGACAGCGCACTGCTGATGTCGCTCAACGCCAAGCTCAACACCGTGATGGCGGCCGAATTCGGCGCCGACGACGGCCGCGAGATGCCCGACTTCAAGGGCATCGACTGGGCCATCTCCAGCATCGACCTCTGACCGCCAGGAGCCTGCAGATGGACGCACGCCATGTTTTCGCCCTCGCCACCCTGCTGCTGGGTGGCGCGATCACCAGCGTTCCCACCCAGGCGGCCGACCGCGCTGATCCCGATGCCTGGGCGGTGAAGATCAACCCCTATCTCTGGGCCACCCGCATGCACGGCAGCACCCGGATCCGCGACCTGCCCGAGGCCCAGGTGGACATGAGCTTCTCCGACATCCTCAACACCCTGGATGCCGGCTTCATGGGGGCCATGGAGTTCCAGAAGGGGCGCTGGGGCATCCTCGTCGACAGCCTGTACATGAAGACCTCCGACTCGGTGGGCGTCGCCTCACCCGGCGGGCGCGCCAGGGTGGATGCCGACATGACCACCAGCCAGCTGATGCTCTCTAGTGCGCTGGCCTACAGATGGCTAGACTCGCCAGTCGTTTCGGACGGCTTCGTCGGCATTCGCTACAACCGCATCAAGGCGTCCCTCGACCTGGATGCCTCGGTCTTCGGTGCCACGGCCGAGCTGGACCACACCCAAAGCGTCGACTGGGTCGAGCCCTTCATCGGCCTGCGCGGGCGCGTTCCGCTCACCCGCGAGGTGGCGGTGGTGGCCAGTGGCGATGTCGGCGGGTTCGGGCTCGGGTCGGACCTCACCACCCAGGCATCGCTGGGGCTGTCCTGGATGCTGAGCGACCAGTTCGAGGCGGAAATGGGGTTCCGCTACATGAAGGTCGACTACGACAAGGGCGATTTCGTCTACGACATGGAGAACGAGGGCCCCTACCTCGGGATGTCCTATCACTTCTAGGAGGCTTTGATGCATCAGGTGGCACGTGCCTGATCACCGCACCAAGGTGGGCGCCGAGCGCCGCCAGCGTACCCGTCGCAAGTTGGTCATCACGGCGTTCCGCCTGCTGGCGGAGCGGGGCGTCGACGAGCCGATCATCGACCTGGTGATCCGCCAGGCGGAACTGTCGAGAGGCACCTTCTACAACCACTTCCGCTCGGAGCGGGAGCTGTTCCTGGCGGTGGCGGCAGAGGTGAGCGTGGAGATCATCGGCTCGGTCGACCCGATCGTGCTCCGCCACGACAACCCGGCTGTGCGCGTGGCCTGTGGCGTGACCTTGTGCGTGAAGCTGGCGCGGCGCTACCCGGTCATTGCCGCGTTCCTCGCCAAGGGTGGTGCCCAGGCGGTGTTCGCCGGTGGCAGTGCCATGGCGGTGATCGGGCGCGAAGTGCTCAGCGGTCGCGAGCAGGGGTTGTTCACGGTGCAGGAGACGTCGCTGGCGATCGACCTGGTGCTCGGTCCGGTGCTCTGCACCTTTGGCACGTTGCTGCAGCGGGAGATCGACGAGGCCTACATCCGGGCGCTGGCCAGAAGCATTCTCCTGGCGCTGGGGCTGGAGCCGCAGCTGGCCGAACAGGCCAGTGGGATCGACTTCGGTGAGCCCGAGCCCGCAGCGGATTCGATTTTCCGGGAGCTGTAGTCGGTTCCCGGCTGTTCTTGACGCAGGTTTCAACGATTTGGGGCCCGGCCATGGCAAGGGTGCCGGCATCCGTACGCCCCGAGAACGATGATTTCACCCCTGGAGGAACACCCGCATGAACCCGATCCGCACGCTGCTCCCCGTTGTCCTCGCCGTGGGTGTCGCCCTCGGTGGCTGCACCAGCAAGACCGTGAGCCAGGACCAGTATTCCGGCTTCCTCTCCAGCTACGAAGGCCTTGAGCCGACCCGCTCCGCCTCCGGTGTGCCGGTGATGCGCTGGGTGGACCCCGGCTTCGACCTGTCCCGCTACGACAGCCTGGTGCTGCAACCGCTGGGCTTCTACCCGCAACCCAAGCCCGATGCCCGCATCGACCAGGCCACCCTGGATGCCGTGCTGGCCCGTGCCAACCAGCAGATGGCCGCCGTCCTGGGTCAGCGCCTGCGCCTGGTCCGCCCCGAGCAGGCCGGCCCGCGCACCCTGGTGTTCCGTGGCGCCATCACCGGCGTCGCCGCCGCGAACCAGGGCCTGCGCCCCTACGAGGTGCTGCCGATCGCCCTGGTGCTGGGCGGCGCCATGGCCGCCACCGGCGAGCGCGACCAGAACACCGAGCTGTACCTGGAAGGCGAGCTGGTGGAGAACACCACCGGCAAGTCGGTGCTGCGGGTGGTGCGCAAGGGCTTCGGCAAGACCCTGAGCAACGACCGGCAGAGGGTCACCGCCGCCGACCTGGCCCCGGTGATCGACCAGCTCACCCGCGACGCCCTGCAGTTCCAGACGGCCAAGGCCGCGCCGTAAGGCTGTATGCCTGCCGGTTTCCCAGCGGTGCCGGCAGGCTGCTCAGCGCCTCAATCCGCGACGCCGGCCGCAGCCTCCAGGCGCGCCAGCAGCCAGTCGCAGAAGCTGCGGGTGAGGGCATCGCCCTCGCTGTCGCGATGCACCAGCCAGCTCCAGTTCGGGCCGCGTACTTCACGCGCCGACAGCGCCACCAGCAGGCCCTGTTCGCGCACCCGGGCCGACAGCAGCCGGCTCACCAGGGCAATGCCCAGGCCCTGGCTGGCCGCGTCCAGCAGCAGGCCGGGGTCGGAGAAGTTCAGGCCCTGGCTCTGTTGCCCCACGTCCTCACCGCCTTGTACCTGCCAGTGACTCCAATCCATTTCCCGTTCGCCGTGCAGGGTGGTGCGTGCGGCTGCGGGCGTGGCCAGCAGTTCGGGGTGGCAGGCCGGCTGCAAGCGGTCTTCCAGCAGTACGCGGAAGCTGCATTCGGCCTGGGCGCTGAGGTCGTCGCGCACGGCGATGTCGATGGTCTGGGTGGCCATGTCCGGGGTTTCGTCGGTGGTCAGCAGCCAGAGGTCCACCTCGGGGTGGTTTCGGTGGAAGTCCGCCAGGTTCGGTACCAGCCAATGGCGGGCGAAGGCCGGCGTGGTGTTCACCACCAGCTGGTTGGGCTTGCGGTACTGGTCCAGCCGGCGGATGCCCACGGCCAGTTGCTGAAGCATCGACTGGGTGGTGCTGAGCAGGTCCAGGCCGGCATCGGTGAGGGCCACGCTGCGCCCGTTGCGGAAGAACAGCGGCTGCTCCAGGTAGCTTTCCAGGCTGCGGATCTGCTGGCTGATGGCCGACTGGGTCAGGTGCAACTCATCCGCCGCCTTGTGGAAGCTGCCCAGCCGCGCGGCGGCTTCGAAACCCCGCAGGGCGTTCAGGGGAGGCCAGTGCTTGAGCATGATTGATAAGCCTGTCTAATCAGAAATACGGAAAAAGCATCGTTTGTTGGCCCGAATCATCGGGCCTAGCATGCAGCCCATCACCGCGGCCACGGTTTTCAGTGATAACAAATCTTTAACTGAAGGCACTTTGTATGCAAATCGACGATGCACGCGACGGCTGGTTCATGCCGGCGGAATGGGCGCCCCACGCCGCCACCTGGATGGCGTTTCCCCACAACCAGGCGCTCTGGGAGCACGGCTGGGGCGTGACCCTGGCGGACGTCCAGGATGACTTCGTCCGGGTGGCCAACGCCATTGCCCGCTTCGAACCGGTGAAGCTGGTGGTGGACCCGTCCGCCGTGGAGCGGGCGCGGGCGTTGTGCGGGCCGAATGTGGAGCTGGTGGTGATGGCCATCGACGACAGCTGGTGCCGCGATTCCGGCCCGAGCTTCGTGCTGCACCCGCGCCTGGGCGCCGCCGGCGTCAGCTGGCGCTTCAATGCCTGGGGCGGCAAGTCGGCCCATGGCCTGGACGCCACCCTGGGGGCGCGCATCCTGGCGGACCTGGGCCTGGACTGCCTCCATGCGCCGCTGGTGAACGAAGGCGGTGCGATCCATGTGGACGGGCAGGGCACGCTGATCACCACCGAGTCGGTGCTGCTCAACGCCAACCGCAACCCCGGCGTGAGCAAGGCCGAGATGGAGGCGCTGTTCGCCCGCCTGCTGGGGGTGCGCAAGACCATCTGGCTGCCGGGCGACCCGGACCACGTCACCGGCGACATGACCGACGGCCACGTGGACGGCGTCTGTGCCTTCGCCAGGCCCGGCGCGCTGCTGGTGGACGCCACCCGCGACAGCGGCTCGGTGTACGCCGACGTGGTGCGGGAGAACCGCCGTGCGCTGGAGCTGGCCACCGATGCCCGGGGCCGTCGTTTCGAGATGCTGGAGCTTTTCGAGGCCACCGATGCGGTGGACACCGAGGCCGAGGTGTTCTGCGCCTCCTACACCAACTTCTACATCGCCAACGGCGCCATCATCATGCCGGCCTACGGCATTGCTGCAGACGACGAAGCGGCCGCCACGCTGCGCCTGGCGTTCCCCGGCCGCGAAGTGGTGCCGGTGCGCATCAACCACTTGGCCCATGGCGGCGGCGGTGTGCACTGCATCACCCAGCAGCAGCCGGCCTGGCCGTTGGAGGGTTGAGCCGATGAGTCTTCTCACCGTCGCCACCACCCAGTTCGCCTGCAGCTGGGACCTGGCGCGCAACCTGGACCGGGCCGAAGCGCTGGTGCGCGAAGCGGCCGCCCAGGGCGCCCGGCTGATCCTGCTGCAGGAGCTGTTCGCCACCCCGTACTTCTGCATCGAGCAGGACCACCGCCACCTGGCCCTGGCCCAGGAATACGGACGCAGCCCGATCCTCGCGCGCTTCGCCGACCTTGCCCGGGAGCTGGGCGTGGTGCTGCCGCTGAGCTGGTTCGAGCGGGCCGGCAACGCCTACTTCAACGCCCTCAGCGTGGCCGATGCCGACGGCCGCCTGCTGGGCGTCTACCGCAAGACCCATATCCCCAACGCCATCGGCTACCAGGAGAAGGAGTACTTCAGCCCCGGCGACACGGGCTTCCGCGTCTGGGATACCGCCTATGGGCGCATCGGCACCGGCATCTGCTGGGACCAGTGGTTCCCCGAGACCGCGCGCTGCCTGGCGCTGATGGGCGCCGAGGTGCTGCTGTTCCCCACTGCCATCGGCTCCGAGCCGGGGGCGGCCGGGCTGGACTCCCGCGACCACTGGCAGCTGACCCAGCGTGGCCACGCAGCCGCCAACATCCTCCCGGTGATCGCCGCCAACCGCGTCGGCGAGGAAGTGGCCGGCAGCGACGCCGACCTGCGCATGCGGTTCTACGGCTCGTCCTTCATCACCGACCACAAGGGCCGCCTGCTGGCCGAGGCAGACCGTGAATCCGAAGGCGTGTGGGTGCAGGCGCTGGACCTCCCGGCCATGGCCGAGGAGCGCCTCACCTGGGGCGTCTACCGCGACCGCCGGCCGGAGATGTACCGCCCGCTGCTGGGGCTGGACGGGCGTCACACCCACTGCCACTGGCACCCCACGGAGGCCGGCCGATGAACATGGGCAGATCCCTGCTGGTCCTGGCCCTCGGGCTCGGCCTGGGCAGCGCGCACGCCGAGGAGAAGCTGCTGCGCCTCTACAACTGGGCGGACTACTTCGCCCCCGACACCCTGGAGGCCTTCACCCGCGAGACCGGCATCCGCGTCATCTACGACGTGATGGACAGCAGCGAGACGCTGGAAGCCAAGATGATGTCCGGCCACAGCGGCTACGACCTGATCTTCCCCGGCGACACCGTGGCCGAGCGGTTGATGCGCGCCGGTGCGCTGCAGCCGCTGGACCCGGCCAGGCTGGAGCACCTGGACGAGATCGAGCCCGGCCTGAAGACGTTGCAGACCCGCTACCCGTACTCGCGCCACGCCACCGTGCCCTACACCTGGGGCACCATCGGCCTCACCTACAACCAGGCGCAGATCGATGCGCGCCTGCCCGGTGCGCCGGTCAACAGCCTGGACATGCTGTTCAAGCCCGAGCTGGCCGCGCGCTTCGCCGATTGCGGCATCTCCCTCATCGACTCCCCCGACGAGGTGCTGGCGGTGGTGCTCAACTACCTGGGGCATGACCCGCGCAGCGCCCGGCCGGAGGACCTGGCCGAGGCCGTGACGCTGCTCAAGGGCATCAAGCCCTACATCCGCAAGTTCCAGTCGCAGCCGGTCACCCAGCTGGTCAACGGCGATATCTGCCTGTCCCTCGGCTACAGCGGCGACATGACCCAGGCCCAGCGCAGCGCCGACGAAGCCGGCAAGGCCGTGCGCTTCCAGTACCGGGTGCCCCGCGAAGGCACCACGGTGTGGATGGACACCATGGCCATTCCCGCCGACGCCGTGCACCCGGAGTACGCCTACGCGCTGATCAACTTCCTCATGCGTCCCGAGCGCATGGCGGCCATCAGCAACGCCACCGGCTACCCGACCTCCAGCGCGGCGGCGCGGCCGCTGGTGGCCGAGGACATGCGCAACAACCCGGACATCTACGTCGACGCGGCCACCTACGAGCGGCTGATTCCCGGCAAGGACATCCCCCAGCGGGACATGCGCGCGCGGATGCGTGCCTGGACCACCTTCAAGACCGCCCGGTCCCAGTGACCGCCCGTTGAACGGAGCACGTGCAATGACGACACGACGCGATTTCATGAAACACATTATGGTGGCCAGCGGGCTCGGTGCCGCGGCCACCCTGGGCCTGGGGCTCGGCGCGGCGCGGGTGCCGGCGGCGCTGGCCGCCAGCTGGTACATGCCCGGCGAGCACCACCGCCAGGAGCGGGTGATCATCGCCTACGCCGCATCCTCCGCCATCTGGGAGGACTGGGCCGGCGCGGTGAACGCCACCCTGGGCAAGCTGGCCCGCACCATTGCCAAGTACCAGCCGGTCACCGTGCTGCATCGCCCCGGCCAACTGGCCCAGGCGCGCAGTGCCTGCGGCACGGTCAACGTCGAGTACCTGCCGGTGGCACTGGATGACGTGTGGGTGCGCGACTACGGCGGTTGCTTCGTAACGGACGGCGCCGGCGGCCTGGGGCTGGTGGACTTCAACTTCAACGGCTGGGGGCGCAAGCAGGCGGCCGGCAACGACACCCGCGTCGCCGACCTTCTCAGCGAGGAGATGGAGGCCAGCTACCTGCGCAGCGCGCTGGTGGGCGAGGGCGGCGGTATCGAAGTGGACGGCGCCGGCACGGCGATCCTCACCGAGAGCTGCTGGATCAACGGCAACCGCAACCCGGGGCTGGGCAAGGCACAGATCGAAGCGGAGCTGAAGGCCAACCTCGGGCTGCGCAAGATCATCTGGCTGCCCGGCATCAAGGACAAGGACATCACCGACGCCCACGTGGACTTCTACGCGCGCTTCGTGGAGCCGGGCGTGGTCATCGCCAACCTGGACAACGACCCGAAGTCCTACGACTACGCGGTGACCCGCCGCCACCTGGAGATCCTCAAGGCGGCCACCGACGCCGATGGCCGTCGCCTGGTGGTGCACACGCTGCCGCCGCCGCTGAAGGTGCGCAGCAATGTGTACACCCAGGGCAACCCGGACTTCGCCCCCGGCTACATCAACTTCCTGCTGCTCAACGGCGCGGTGATCGCCCCGCAGTTCGGCGATGCGGCGGCGGACGCCTACTGCAAGTCGCTGCTGACCCGGCTCTACCCGGGGCGGGTGGTGGAGCAGTTGAACATCGACCCGATCGCCGCCGGGGGCGGTGGCATCCACTGCGTGACCAAGCATCTGCCGCAGGTCTGAGGACAGGTGCAACCCGGCGTGATGGCCGGGTGCTACCCACAGAAACGGTGGATGACTCTGTGGATAAGCAGTTGACCGACGACCTCGGCGCCCGGCAGGCGGGGCCTGTGCCGGGCTGGTGGTTTTCTGAACGGTGGATGTGCACAACGTTACGGGGCGGGGAGCCCGTGCGCGCCGGGTTGCACCGGCGCGCACGGTGTTTCAGCGCCTGCGCCGCCGTGGGCGCAGGCGGCGCCAACCGATCACCACGCCGCTGAGGCAGATCGCCAGGCCACCGAGGCTGAAGCCGATCACCAGCGCCTCGCGCAGCAGGGGACGCTCCAGCAGCGGGGACCAGTCCCAGCTGTGCAGCAGGTTGAACAGCCAGCGGCCGGCCCGGCGGTTGCCGTCCAGCACGTCCAGCACCGCGCCGGTGTGCGGGTCCAGGTGGACCCAGCTGTGGCCGTCGTCCTCGAACCGGAGCCGCAGCATCGGCAGGCGGCGGGGTTGGCCGCCGTACATGCTGGCGTTGCCCCGGGCGTAGTAGTACGCGTCGTAGTGCTGCAGCCATTCGGTGTGGGCCACCGGGATCGGTGCAGCCGCTTCCAGGGTCGCCTGGGGCAGCCGTTCCAGCGCCGGACCGGTGCCGTCCAGCGGCAGCACGCGGCTGTTGCCCTGGGCATCCAGCGCGCTGAGGTAGGCATGCCCGCCGAGCATCCGCCATTCCAGCTCCACCGGTGCGAGGCCCGATTGCTCCAGGCGCTGCAGGGCGCTCGCCAGGTCGCCATGCAGTGTCGCCGCGCTGAGCGGGGCGCCCTGGAAGACTGCCGGCGTCAAGGTCGAGCGGCCTTCGGTGAGGTGCCAGGGGCGCATGGACATCAGCCCGCTGAAGATCCACAGCACCAGCAGGGTGCCGAACAGCAGCCCGCTGATGTGGTGCCAGCGGCCGAACCCCGAGGGGTAGGGCGAGCGCGAGCCGCTGCGGTAGGGCTTGGAGAAGCGCCAGCGCAGCAACCCGACCACCATGCCCAGCAGGGCCATCAGCGTGGCGGCGAGGGCGAGGTAGATGACGATGTTCGACCAGGCGCCATCCAGCCATCCACCGCGCAGCGGGTACAGCCAGTGCAGCCAGGCCCCGAGCAGGTTCCAGGCGCGCTCGTGGGCGCTGGCGTCGCGCACTACTTCACCGGTGCGCGAGGACAGGTAGAGCTGGGTGCCGGCGGCATCGCGCAGTTGCACGCGGTGCAGGGGCCGGTCCGCGTCGAGGGCGCGGCTGTGGCTCCAGAGGTCTTCCTCGACCAGGCCGAGGTGGTCCGCCTCGGCGCCGCCGAAGTGCCGGGCGATGCCCAGCGCTTCGGTGGAGCCGACCCCGTCCAGCACCTGGCCGCTGCGGGCGTCCACCGCGCGGTTGCCGCTGGCGTAGCCGAGCAGGTAGCGCGGCTGGCCCGCCACCTGGGCCAGGCGCAGGCTGCGCGGCGCCTCGCCGCCGGCCGCCTGCAGGGCCTGGGCCGGCGACACGCAGCCGGTACAGGCCAGCGGCGCCTGGTGCTGCAGGCGCTCGGCCTGGGTCAGCTTGGGGTAGCCGACGTAGAGCATGACGATGCCGGAGACGAACCACAGCGCCATGAACAGGCACAGCGCGATGCCCAGCCAGCGGTGCCAGAGGTAGAGGTGGCGTTTCATCACGGCCGCCTCAGAAACGCAGGTCCAGCGCTACTTCGAGGCTGCGCGGCTCACCCAGGTAGTACTGCGCGTTGCTCTGGTGGATGAAGCGTGCGTAGACCTCGTCGGTCAGGTTGCGCAGCCGCGCGCTGACCTTGGTGTTGGCGTCCAGCTGGTGCTCCACGAAGGCGCCGTAGAGGGTGTAGGAGGGCACCCACTGGGTGTTGGCGTTGTTGGCGTACACCGCCGACACGTAGCGCGCGTCCACGCCGGTGCGCCAGCCCTGCACCGGCTCCCAGGTGAGCCAGAGGTTGGCCAGGCGGTCGGGGATGTTCACTGGGGTCTTGCCCTTGCGCGAGACGTTGACGCCGCCGACGGTCTCGTTGAAGTCGTCGAAGCGGGCGTCCACCCAGGAGAAGTTACCTTCCAGGGTCCACTGCGGGGTGAAGCGGTAGGAGGCCGCCAGTTCCACGCCGTCGGAGGTCTGCTGGCCGGCCTGGACGGTGCCGTTGGGGTTGTTGACGTCGCTGATGGGGAAGTCCTTGCGGACGATCCGGTAGGCGGCGACGGTGGCGCTGCCACGGCCTTCGTCGAAGTCCAGCTTGCTGCCCACTTCCAGTTGCTTGCCGGTGCTCAGGTCGTAGTCGCGCACCTGGGTGAAGGAGGCGCCGGTGAGGGTGCCGCCCGGCGGCTCGGCCGAGGTGCTGTATTGCACATAGAGGTTGGCGTCGGAGGTGAACTGCCAGACCAGCCCGGCACGCCCGGTGATGGCGTCCCAGCGGCGCTCGAAGGAGGACGGCGCGTTGGCGCTGACGGCACCGTGGTTGGTGGCGTCCAGCTCGATGTGGTCGTAGCGCAGGGCGGTGATCAGCGAGAGGCTGTCGGTCAGCTGCTGGCGGTTCTCGGCGAAGCCGGAGGTGGTACGCACCTCGTTGCTGCGGGCCTTGACCAGCCCGCTGGCCATGCCGGGGATGTCGTCGAAGCTGCCGGGGTCGGGGTTGCCCGGGGTGACGATGTCGACGGTGCCGCTGCTGGAGCGCGGGTAGACGCTCTGCTGGTTGACGCTGTAGTCGAGGCCGAAGGCCCAGTCGCTGACGCGGCCGAACAGCTCGCCCTTGTGCAGCAGCTCCAGGCGGTTGCCGTTGAGCTCCTGGTCGTGGCGCTGCAGGTAGGCGCTGCTGCGGGCGATGTTGCCGGCGGCGTTGTACTTGTAGACCTCGAGGTTGCGGTAATCGCGCTGGCCTTCGTAGTGGTAGAAGGTGTTGCGCAGGCTGGTGGCGTCATCCACCTGGTAGTCGGTGATGGAGCGCAGCCAGCGGGTGCGTTGCTCGTAGCGGCCGTCGTCGACGTTGTAGTTGCTGAAGCGGTCGTGGCGGTCGATCTTCAGCTCGCCGGTGCGGTTGGCGTTGAGCGTCGGTGCGCCCCAGTAGGGGCTGTCTTCCTTCTCTTCCAGGTACTCCACCGCCAGGGTGTGGGAGAGGCGGTCGGTGAGGTCGCTGAGCAGGGAGAAGGCGACGTTGCTGGCGCCGCGCTCCTGGCGGTCGATGTAGCCGTTGCTGTCGTTGCGGCTGAAGTCCAGGCGCGCGTAATGACGCGGGCCGGGGCCGTCGTTGAGGGCACGGTTGATGCCGATGGAGGTTTCCCGGTCATCGAAGCGGGCGTAGCGGATGCGCGCTTCGCCGCTGTCCTCACGGCTGGCCAGGCGGGTGATGTAGTTGAGGCTGCCGCCCACCGAGCCGCTGCCGTGGAGGAAGGAGGAGGGGCCGCCGACCAGCTCGACGCGGTCGTAGATCCAGGCGTCCACCGGGCGGTTGGCGGCGCTGTACTGCAGGCTGATGCCGTTGAACAGCTGGTTGACCTGGGCGCCGTTGAAGCCGCGGTAGGCGACGTAGCCGCCCCAGCCGGGCGGGGCGGAGGCGTTGACGCCGGGCAGGGCGTTGGCCACGTCGAGGAAGTTGCGCGCGCCGATGCGGTCGATCTTCTCGCGGTCGGCCACGGCCACCGAGGCGGGGTTCTCCCGCAGGCTCAGGCCCAGGCGCGAGGTGCCGGGGGACTGGCTGTCCAGGTCCAGGCCGGGTTGCTTCTCACGGTCGGCGTTGACGGTGCTGGTGGGCAGTTCGAGGGCGTCGTGCTTGTTTTCAGCGGCGTAGGCGAGGTTGCAGGCGCAGATCGCCAGCGCCAGGCAGGTGTACTTCGGAGTCATGGAGGCTCTTTCCTTGCAAGCGTGCAGCAGCGGGCCGGCGCGTCAGGCGCCGGGGCGGTTCAGGCGGGCAGGAAAGGGGTGGGGGAGGCGCGGGGGTTGAGCGAGGGCCAGCGTTCGCGGGGAGGCGGCTGGGGGTGCTGGTTGGCGTCGAGGGGCACCACGCGCGGGGCGATGCCCAGGTCGAGCTGCCAGGCGTCGCTGTTCAGCGCAACGGCGGCAGCGTAGGAGGAGCACAGCGGGCAGGTGAACTGCATCTGCGCGTGGTCGCTGCCGTTGTCGCCGAGGCTGTCGGACGCATCGTGGCCGAGGCTGCAGTAGCCGCCATCAAGACCGCTGAGCTCCAGGCCGGTCATCTGGCCGTGGTGCAACCCGCAGGCGAACAGGCTGAACAGGACGCTCGCGTAGAGCAGCCAGGCGGTCAGTGTCCGGGTCGAGGGGGCGGGTTTCATGGGCGGCGACTTTATCAGTCGGCGGTACTGGCGCGATACGGACGTGTCCGAAATTTCCTTGCCAAATGAAGGAGTTGGGCCTCTGGCGCGGCCTTGGAAGCAGGGCTGCGACCATTGGGCGCAGCCCCGTGGCTAACGCGGCTACTGCCCGCCGCTGATGCCACCACTGGCGCCGCCGCTGGAGCCCCCGGTGGCACCGCCGCTCGCGCCCCCTGTGGAGGAGCCGCCCGTGGAGCCACCGGAGCCAGTGCCCGTCCCGGAGCCCGTGCCCGAGCCGCCGTTACCCATGCCGTCGCTGCCCATGCCGCCGGACCCGTTGCCGCCCGGGGTGGTGGGGCTGCCCGAGGTGCCGGTCCCGTTACCGGTGCCGTTCGACGAGCCATTGCTGCCAGGGCCGGTGTTGTTGCCCGGCAGCGCGCCCGGCGAACTGGGCGAGGCGGGGGAACCGGGGCTGGTGGCGCCGGGTTGGGTGGGGCCGGTGCTGCCGTCGTTGGCAGCGAGCGCCGGCAAGGCACTGGCACCGAGCATGGCGCCGAGCAGCAGGGCGCAGAGGGGGCGTTTCATGTCCATGGTCGTCTCCTGGGTTGCATTGACTGACACAGGGTTCGGCCTGTGCCGGCCCCGCAAGGTTCGGGTCAGGGGGACCAGCGGTCGCCCAGCGCGGCGCAGGCGAAACGCAGCCTTGAACGAGGCCCCGCGTGGCGCATAAGGTGTCCGCCTCGATGGAACCGGCTCCCGACGGAGCCCCGCACAGGGATAGCCCATGAGCACTGCACCGGACCGCGTCCCGGACACCGAACGCTCCCAGGCAGTCGTCCGCCTGGTGATGGCGGTGGCCGCCAGCCTCTACATCAGCTTCATGTTGTTCACCGGCCTGGCGACGCCGGCGCAGACGGTGCCCATCCTCATCTACTTCGGCTGCTTCTTCTTCGCCAGCCTGGTGCTGCTGGCCTGCATTGTGCGCTGGCCCGGGCATTACCCGGCGCGGCGGCTGTTCAGCATGCTGCATGACTATTCGGCGCTGACCTTCGGACTGGTGGTGGGCGGTCCGCCCCTGCTGCCGGTGTATGGCGTGCTGCTGTGGGTCACTGTGGGCAACGGCCTGCGCTATGGCTCGCGCTACCTGACCATCGCCACCGGCCTGGCGCTGTGCTGCCTGGCCATCGTCACCCTGACGTCATCGTACTGGCGGGAGCAGCCCTACCTGGTGCTCACCCTGGTGGTCACTACCCTGATCGTGCCGGCCTACGTCAACGTGCTGCTGGCCCAGGCCAAGCGCGCCAGCGAGGCGGAGCGTGCCGCCAACCTGGCCAAGTCGCGCTTCCTCGCCCAGGCCAGCCATGACCTGCGCCAGCCGATCCATTCCATCAGCCTGTTCACCGCCTGCCTGCGCGATGCCGAGCTGGGCCAGGACGAGCGCCGCCTGGTGGACAGCATCGACAAGTCGCTGCACAGCGTGGCCCAGCTGTTCCGTTCGATCCTCGACATGTACAGCCTGGACGGCGGCAAGGTGGCGCCGCGCCTGCAGCCGGTGTCGGTGTCCGAGCTGCTGGGCGAGCTGGTGGAGCAGAACGCCCAGGCGGCGCGCTGGGCCGGGGTGGACATCCGCTTGCGGGTGCCGGGCGACGTGCATGTCTCCTGCGACCCGAACCTGCTGGCGACCATGGTGCAGAACCTCATCTCCAACGCCCTCAAGTACGCGCCGGGCAAGCCCATGCTGGTGGCCTGCCGGCGGCGCAACGGCGGCTGGTCCATCGAGGTGCACGACCGGGGCAAGGGCATCGCCCCGCAGCACCTGGAGAACGTCTTCGACGAGTTCTACCGGGTGCGCCAGGCCCGTGACCACGACATCGAGGGCGTCGGCCTGGGGCTCGCCATCGTGCGTCGGCTCAGTGGCCTGATGGGGCTGGAGATCCGCATCGCCTCACGGCTCGGGCGCGGCACCAGCGTGGCCATCGAGGGCTTGCAGGCAGTCCAGGCGCCGCAGCGCCAGCCGTCGACCGTGAGCAGCCTGCCGCTGCGCCTGCTGGACGGGCTGCGGGTGCTGCTGCTGGAGGACGACCGCAACGTCCTGCATGCCACCGCCAGCCTGCTGGAGCGCTGGGGCTGCCGGGTGGAGGCCAGCGCGGCCCTGCCGGCGGCACCGGAGGCGTGCGACCTGGTGATCACCGACTTCGACCTGGGCACCGAGGCCTCCGGTGCGGACTGCATCGCCCGCCTGCGGGACCAGGCCGGCTGGCCGGTGCCGGCGGTGGTGATCACCGGGCACGACGTGCGCCGCGTGCAGGATGCGCTGGGCGACCCCGACGTGCCGGTGCTGTCCAAGCCGGTGCACCCGGCGGAGCTGCGTTCGGTGCTGATGGCGCTGAAGGTGGGGCTGGCGCGGGAGCACGCCGAGGCCTGAGCGGCCTCAGAGCCCCGTCTTGGCGGCCCAGGCCGCTGCGGCGGCGCGGCTGCTGACCCCCAGCACGCGCAACAGCGAGGAGACGTGGATGCGCACGGTGAAGGGCGAGATGTCCAGCTCCCGGGCGATCTCCTTGTTGGACAGGCCGTTGGCGATCAGCCGCAGCACGTCCTGCTGACGCGGGGTGAGCTGGGTGTAGAGCGGGTCGACGTCGAGCCCGCCGTCGAGGCCGGCCTGGCTGTGGTCGTAGCGCACCACGAACTCGCCGGCGAGGATCGCCGCCAGGGCCGCGCCCATCTCGTCCGGCGCCACGGCCTTGCCGATGAAGCCATCGGCCCCGGCGGCCATGACCTCGTCGACGGTCTTCTGGTTGTCCACCATCGACACCACTGCCAGGGAACTGCGCTTGAAGGCCTGGCGCAGCTCGCCGATGGCCGCCATGGACTGGCCGGGGAACAGCAGGTCGAGGATGAACAGGGCAGGGGGCGGGCCTTGGTGTGCAAGGGCCAGCACCTCGTCCATGGTGCCGGCTTCTTCGATCACGGCGTAGGGCAGGACGCGCTGCACGATGCGGCGCAGGCCTTCGCGGAATACGGGGTGGTCATCGGCGACGATGACCCGTTGCTGGGGTGTTTCTGCGGGCATCCGTACGTTCTTGTTCTGGCGGAATGAGGCGTCCAGATGTCGTGGGACAGGGCTCCGGGCGCGGCTCAGGGTAGAGCCAAACGTACCTTGGCGCCAACCGCCTGACGCGCTGACCTGATCATCGGCGATGCTGGCGCCTGGCCCCCATGGGAGGGTCCATCGCCCAGGTGGCGGGGCCTGCGGAGGTTTTGTGCGGGGCGTCATCGCCGCATGATCGCGCGGCCGTTATGCTGCGCGACCGATCACCGCAGGACGCCCCGGATGAGCGAGCCGACCCTCACCCCCTATCGCATCAGCGAGCAGGACTACCTGCGCAGCAGCCGCCTCGGCGGACGCCTGCGTACCCGCCACCGCAACCTGCTGCTTGCGGGGCTGTTCGTGCTGGTCGCCATGGCCTTGTACTCGCTGAAGATCGGGGACAAGGCGACGGCCTATCCCCTGGTGGGCGGTATCGGTGGCGGGGTGCTGGCCGCCCTGGTGATACGCCTGGTGGTGCGGCCGGTCCTGGTTCGCCGGCAGTACCGCCGCTATGCGCTGATGCAGCAGGAGCAGAAGGTCGGCTTCGCGCCAGAGGGCCTGCACTTCCAGTCGGCCGTCGGCCAGGCGGTCGTCAATTGGAGCAACTTCCACGGCTGGCGGGAGAACGACGAATTCCTGGTGCTGTTCATCGCACCCCGGGTCTTCTACGTGCTGCCCAAGCGGATCGCCGAGGCCGGCTTTCCCCTGGAGTCGCTGCGCACCACCCTGGCGCGGGAAGTCGGCCCGTCCTACTGAGGGGTATTCGGAATGGGGCCTGTGCACGGCCTCGTCCTGCCACTTCGAGTAGAGTGGCGGCCCCTCGATGCCACCACGGAAGGTCCATGAGCACGCCACGCATTCGTCTCTTCGCGAGCAACGTCCATTTCGTCGACACCGACTTCGAACGCCTGCAACCCCTGGCTCCCGTCAACAGCACGCTGGGCAAGCTCATCCTCGCCGTGATCCTGGGCATGCTCGGCTTGTTCGTGCTGGGCTTCTGGAGCGATCAGGAGTGGCTGGTGGCCCTGGGGCTGCTGGGTGCCGTGGTGGTACCGCTCGTCATGCTGGGGGTGAGCTGCTGGCTGCACCCGCCGGCGCGCGAGGAGGCCTATTTCGATGCCGAGGGCCTGTTGCTGAAGCTGGTGCCGGCACGCGAGTCGGAGCCGGGGCGGGAGGTGCGCATCCCCTTCGCGGCCCTGCAGGACCTGGTGATGGAGTCCAAGGTCAACCGCGAGGGCAGCCGCATCCACCAGTGGCGGCAGTACCGCATCCGCACCCATCAGGAGGGGGAGCACCCCCACGTGTTGATCAACACCTTCCGTCCGTTGCACCTGGTGCTCCAGGACCTGGAGCGGATCAGCCAATTGCCCGGTGCGGCCGAGTTGCCGATACGCCTCGAACTGCCCCGGGAGCAGCACGATGCGCTGATGCAGGCGGAGCGCTGAGGGTCAGCCGGCGGCGTCGGCCTGCCGCTCGGCGCGTTCGCTGACGAAGGCCTGGAACGCCTGCAGCGGCAGCGGGCGACTGAACAGGTAGCCCTGGTATTGCAGGCAACCGCTGTCGGCGAGGAAGCGTTGCTGCGCCTGGGTCTCCACGCCCTCGGCGATCACGCTCATGCCCATGCTCTGGCCCAGGGCGATGACGGTGCGCACGATGGTTTCGCTGCTGCTGTCGGTGAGCACGTCGCAGACGAAGGAGCGGTCGATCTTCAGCTTGTCCAGGGGCAGGCGCTTGAGGTGGCTGAGGGACGAGAAACCGGTGCCGAAGTCGTCGAGGGAAAAGCGCACGCCGTGTTCCACCAGGGCGGCCATCTTCCGCGACAGGTCCTCCATGTCCTGCACGATCAGGGTCTCGGTCAGTTCCAGTTCCAGGTTGCGCGCCTCGATGCCCGACTGCTGGATCAGCCCCAGCACGTCGTTGACGAAGGTGGGCTGGCGGAACTGGTTCTGGCTGATGTTCACCGCCAGACGCAGCTCGCGGAACAGCGGGATGGCCTTCCACGTGGCCAGCTGGGCGCAGGTCTCGTGCAGCACCCACTGGCCGATGGGGATGATCAGCCCGGTCTTCTCGGCGTGGTCGATGAATTCGGCAGGTGCCAGCAGGCCGCGCTGCGGGTGCTGCCAGCGGATCAGCACTTCGGCGCCGAGCACGCGCCCCTGGATGTCCAACTGCGGCTGGTAGTGCAGCACGAACTGCTGCTCCCGCAGGGCCGTGCGCAGGTCGCGGTCCAGCTCGGAGCGCTCGGCGGCATCGGTCTGCAGGATGTGCAGCAGCAGGAACAGCATCACCGCCGCGGCGATGCTCTGCACCCAGGAGCCGATCACCCGCAGCTCGTCCGGCAGGCCGTAGCCGAGGCCAGGGCTCCAGGAGGTGGAGGCCATGACGGTGAACAGCGCCAGGCAGAACAGCGACACGCCGTAGCGCAGCCACATCGGCTCATCACGGAAGGCCATCAGCGCGGCCACCGACACCGGCAACAGGTAGAGGTGGGATGCCCGTGGCGCTGCCGGGCTGGGCTCGTCCAGCAGCAGGGTGGAGATGCTGATGACCACCACCAGCACGGCGAACAGCAGGAGGTTGGCGCTGCGCGCGCGGTTGCGCAGGGTCAGGGCCAGCACGCCGATGCCGCAGAGCACCAGCAGCAGGTCCATCGCCACGATCAGCCAGGCGCTCCGCGCGGCGAACACGGCGCCCCAGAGCACCCCGATCACCAGCATCACCAGGCTGGCCAGCATGCGCATGCGCCGCTCGCGGCGCTGGCCGATCAAGGCCAGGTCGTGGGCGAGCCACAGCTGCTTCAGGCGTTTGAAAAAGGGCTGGGAGGCGGGCATCAGGGGCTGAATACCTGGAGGGTCGGTATTCATTCTTGAGGAGGTTTGGCGGTTTGCAACCTGGCGACCAGCGAAACGGCAGCCGGTGTCGTGGATGGATAAGGGAAACAGAAGGTTCCGGCGTGCCGGTGCCAGGTGGCGGGCACGAAAAAAGGGCCCGCCAGGGCGGGCCCGAGGTCCAGCGAGGAGGGGGCGTCAGAGCAGCGAGAGCGGGTAGCTCACGATCAGGCGGTTCTCGTCGAAGCTGTTGGTGTTGCCCCAGTCGCGGCGCTGGCTGGAGTTGCGCCATTTGACCGAGAGGCTCTTGAAGGTGCCCGACTGGATGACGTACGCCAGCTCGCTCTCGCGGCCCCATTCCTTGCCATCGGTCACGCCGCCGACATGGGCGTCGCTGCCGTGGATGTAGCGGTTCATCAGGGTCAGGCCGGGCGCGCCGAGGGCGGCGAAGTTGAAGTCGTGGCGCAGCTGCCAGGAGCGCTCCTTGGCGTTGTCGTAGCTGGAGTTGTAGCTGTCGTTGGCCAGGGTGCCGCCGCTGGTGCCGTTGACGCGCATCCAGGCGTCGTCGCCGCTGACCTTCTGCAGGCCCAGGTAGAAGGTGCTGCTGCCGTACTTGGCGGAGAGCAGGGCGGACCAGGTGCGGTTGTCGAGGTCGCCGGCCCGGGCGGAGCCGTCTTCCCGGCCGGTGAAGTAGCCGAGGTTGGCGCCCAGGGTCCAGTCGCCCAGGGGCTGGCTGTGCACCACCTGCAGGTAGTTCTGGCGGTAGATGTCCTGCAGCTCGGCGTACCAGAGCCCGACCAGGGTGCGGTTCTCGTTGAAGCTGTATTCGCCGCCGGCGAAGTTGAAGCGGTCGGAGGTGAAGGCCGCCTTACCCATCAGGGACAGGTCTTCCATGCTGGCGTCGTTGCGCGGGCTGTTGCCGCGGAACTGGCCGCCATAGAGGGTCAGGCCGGCGATCTCCCTGGAGGTCACCTGGGCGCCCCGGAAGGTCTGCGGCAGTGAGCGGCCATCGTCGGAACGCAGGATCGGCAGCACCGGCATCCACTCGCCCACCTTCAGTTCGGTGTTGGAGACCTTCATCTTGCCGGCCACCGCCAGGCGGCCGAAGTCGTCGGCCGGGCGGCCGTCGTCGTGCACCGGCAACAGCTGGGTGCCGCGGGTGCCCTTGCCGCCGTCGAGCTTGAGGGCGTAGAGCCCGAGCACATCGACCCCGAAGCCGACGGTGCCCTGGGTGAAGCCGGACTTGGCGTCGAGGATGAAGCTCTGGGTCCACTCCTCGGCCTGGTCCTGGGTGCTGGTGCCGACGAAGTTGCGGTTCATGTAGAAGTTGCGCAGGTTCAGCGTGGCGCTGCTGCCGTCGATGAATCCAGGGCTTTCGGCAGCCTGGGCGGCCTGGCTGGCGAGGGCGATGGTGCTGGCCAGGAGGGTGGTGTGCAGGGCGTGGCGATGAGTGAGGGGCATGGTGGCCTCTGTCTTGTTGTTGTCGGGGCGCAGGAGCCCCTTCGCGGCGTTGGCGAATGGGCGATGGGCGTGTAGCGGGTGATCAGGCTGGGCGCGGGCTGTGCGGTGCCGGGCAGGCGGCAGCGGGCTGGCGATCAGGGGCGCGAAGGCGTGCGAGGAAGCAGGTGGGGTGCATCGGGATGACCTTTCTTGTCGTTATTGGGGTCGCCGGCGTCAGGGCGCCGGGCCTGGGCCGATAGTGGTTGCAGGCTGGGCGCCGTTCAATTCGCCGAAGGCGCTTGTGTTCGATCAGCGAACGAAAACTAACTGGTTCGTACATTTATGCGCGAAACGACGGATGCGTTCCAGGTTTCGGCCTGGGGGCTGTGTCTTCTAGAATCGCCGCACCCTCACCCAGGACCCACGCCATGGCCGGTAGCCAGATCGAACGTGCCTTCAGCCTCCTCGAACGCCTGACCTCCGACCCCCAGGGGTTGGCGCTGCAGGCCCTCTCCGATGAGCTGCAGATCCCCAAGAGCGCGACCCACCGCATGCTGGCCGAGCTGATCCGCCTCGGCTACGTGCGGCAGAACCCCGACAACAGCCGTTACCAGCTGTCCACGCGGCTGGTGGCCATGGCCTTCCGCCACCTGGCCAGCAGCGGGGCGGACATCGTCCAGCCGATCCTCGACCGCCTGGCCCAGGAGAGCGCCGAACTGGTGCGCCTGGGCGTGACCGAGGGGGGGCGGCTGACCTGGATCGCCAAGTCCCAGGGGGCTCGCTCCGGCCTGCGCTACGACCCGGACATGGGCCGGGACGCGCCGTTGTTCTACACCGCCTCGGGGCACGCCTGGCTGGCGGCCCTGAGCGACGCCGAGGCGCTGGCCCTGGTGGAGCGCCAGGGCATCGCCGACCCGGCCGGCTTCGGCCCCAACGCGCCGCGCTCGAACATCGAGTTGCTGGAGCGCCTTCGCCGCGCCCGCGAGCGCGGCTACGCCTGGGTAGTGGAAAGCTCCGCCGTGGGCATGTCGGCGATGGCCGCCGTGGTACGCCATCCGGCCACTGACCAGGTCATCGGTGTGCTCAGCGTGGCCGGCCCCAGCGCCCGCCTGCCGGAGGCGCGCATGCACGAACTGGCCCCGTGCCTGCTGGCTGCGTCCACTGAACTGGGCGACGCGAGCCAGGCGTCCGAACTCTTCCCGTGATCCGCTGGGCCTCGCCACGGGCGGTGAAGATCGCCTATTGCGTAAAAATGGAACTCTGTTCTAAATAACGCGAAGCCGATTTCAGAACCCCCTTGCTGTGAGGTCCCCGTGTCCGTCCCGTCCTTTGCCAACCGGCTGCCTGGCCGGTTTTTTCATGCCTTCCCGATGATGCCGACCTGGCAGGAGGCCAGCCGTGGCTGACCGTGCGCTGTCGCTCGCCGCCTTGACGGTGCTGGAGCTGGCACCCCCGGACATGGTCGAGGTGGCCGCCCGCACCGGCTACAGCCATGTGGGCCTGCGGCTGATCCCGGCGACGCCGGAGGAGCACCACTTCCCCGTGGTGGCCGATGCCGATCTGCGTCGGCGCACCCTCCAGCGCCTGGGCGATACCGGGGTGCAGGTGCTGGACATCGAGATCCTGCGGCTGAAGCCGGAGACCTGTGTGGCGGACTTCGCCGCCGTGCTGGAAGCCGGGGCCGAGTTCGGCGCCAGCGAGGTGCTGGTGGCCGGCAACGACCCGGATGAAGCCCGGCTGACCGACCGCTTCGCCGAGCTGTGCGAGCGCGCGGCGCCCCTGGGGCTGCACGTCAGCCTGGAGTTCATGCCCTGGACCGACGCCCGCGACCTCGGCCAGGCGGCTCGGGTCGTCGAGCGGGCGGGCCAGCCCAATGGTGCGGTGCTGGTGGATGCCTTCCACTTCGACCGCTCGGCCTCACGCCTGGCGGACCTGCGGGCCCTGCCGCCGCAGCGCCTGCGCTACGCCCAGTTGTGCGACGTGGCCGGGCCGCGCCCGGACGACATGCAGGAAATCCTCCGCCAGGCGCGCAACGAGCGGCGCTTCCCGGGGGAGGGTGACTGCGACCTGGCGGGGTTGCTGCGGGCGTTGCCGGCAGGCATCCCCCTGAGCCTGGAGATCCCCACCCGGCAGTTGCTGGAGCAGGGCGTGAGCGCCGAGGCGCGGGCGTGCCTGGCGCGCGAGCGAACCCTGGCGCTGTTGGCCGGTCTCTGATCCATCGGCCTTTGCGCCGGTTCTCGAGGTGTCATGAGCGATCCGATTTCAGCCGCTGTCAGCCAGCCCTTGCGCGGTGTGGCGCTGGTCCTGCTGGCGACCTTCCTGTTCGCCGGGCACGACGCGCTGTCCAAGCACCTGGGGGGCCTGTACCCGGTGGTGATGGTGGTGTGGGCGCGCTACCTGGTGCACAGCCTGCTGATGGCCGGGCTGTTCCTGCCCCGCGCCGGCCTGCGCGGGCTGCGCACCCAACGACCGGTGCTGCAGGTGCTGCGGGCGCTGAGCCTGCTGAGCACCAGCCTGCTGTTCACCACCGGCCTGCAGTTCGTGCCGCTGGCCGAGGCCACGGCGGTGAACTTCCTGGCGCCGATCCTGGTGACGGCGCTCTCAGCACCGCTGCTGAAGGAGCGGGTCAGCGCCGGCCAGTGGCTGGCGGTGGCGATGGGCTTCGTCGGCGTGGTGGTGATCGTGCACCCGGGCGGGGCGCTGTTCACCCCGGCGATCCTCTTCCCGCTGGGCTCGGCTTTGGGTTTCTGCGCCTATCAGCTGCTGACGCGCATCCTCTCGGCCCACGACAGCCCCACCACCAGCAACTTCCTCGCGGGGGTGTGCAACACCCTGGTGATGAGCCTGCTGGTGCCGTTCTTCTGGCAGTTGCCGAGCCTGTTCGACGGCTTGCTGCTGGTGGCCCTGGGCACCCTGGGCATGGCGGCGCACCTGTTCCTGACCCAGGCCTTCCGCCATGCGCCGGCAGCCTTGCTGGCGCCCTTCGGCTACTGCCAGATCGTGTTCGCCGGGCTGCTGGGCTACCTGCTGTACGCCCACGCGCCGGACCTGACCACCCTGGTGGGCATCGGCATCGTCTGCCTCAGTGGGCTGGGGGCGGCCTGGCTGCAGCGCAGCCGTGGCTGAAGGTGGGGAGTGGAGCGTGCACAGCCTCGGGAAGGCCTGTGCGTGAGGGGGAAGCGGGGGCCGAAGCCCCCGCCGGTCAGTGTCCCGGGTCCTCCTCGTCCCGTTGCCCGCGCGGGCCGCGCAGGTGGTCGAAATAGAAGAGTACGAGGCCGAAGGCGACGATGATCGCCGAGACGGCCAGTCCGAGTTGAGCGTTCTGCATCATGGATTCCGTTTCCAATGGGTGCGGTGGGCTCAGGGCTGGTGGCGAGGGTGCGCCATTCGCCTGAGAAAGGCCAGCATGAGGCCGCTCAGGAGCAGCATCCCGAGCAGCAGGAGGGGGTAGGCGACCCACCAGGGCGCACCGGCGGTCATCATGCTGAATTCCGACATGCCGCCGATGCTGGCCACCAGGTTGAGCGGCAGGAACACCACGTTGATCAGTGTCAGCTTGCGCAGCATGTCGTTGATGCCGTGGTTGGCCAGGCTGCCCCGCGCGTCCATCAGCGCGGCGAATACCGTGGAGTAGATCCGCGCCTGCTTGTAGCACTGCTCGTTCTCGATGATCAGGTCGTCCAGGGTCGCCAGGGCGGCCGCATCCAGCTGGTACTCGGCGGCGTGGTTGCGCAGGCGCACCAGTACGGTGGCGTTGCTCTGGATGGCGTTGAGGTAGTGGATGAGGCTTTCGCTGAGGTTGACCATCTGCATCAGGTGGCTGTTGTCCAGCGAGCGGTTGAAGCGGGCCTGCAGCTCGCGGGCCACCAGCTTGATGACCCGCAGGTGGCCGAGGTAGTGGTGGACGCTGCTGAACAGCATGTCCAGCAGCACGTCGCGTGGGGTAGCGAGTGCGCCGCGCTGGCCGACCCCCTGCAGCAGCGAATCGCCGGCGGCGATCACCAGCAGCCGCGTCGGCTCCAGCAGCATGCCGAAGGCGCTCACCTCGAAGACCATGCCGTCCTGCCCGGTGCAGCGCTCCGGGCGCTTCCAGATCAGGAACAGCCGCTCGCCGTGGAATTCGATGCGTGATACCTCGTCGGGGTCCAGGGCCGAGTCCAGCGCGTGCTGGTCCAGCTGCCAGGTGCGGCACAGGTGCTCGCGTTCGCCGGCATCGGGGTCGACGCACAGCAGCACGCTGGCGTCCGCTTCGGAGGTGCGCTGCAGGCGGCCGTCGCCCAGGCGGTAGGCGTCGAGCATGGGCTCACCAGGCCTGGCCGCGACGGCGGAGATCGAGGCGGCGGATGAACTCCTCCAGCACCAGGGCGTAGAGGTCGTCCTGCAGGTAGGCGTCCTCGATGCCCGCATCCAGGTTGGGGTTGTCGTTCACCTCGATCACCACCACGCGGTCGCCGGCCTGCTTCAGGTCCACCCCGTAGAGGCCATCGCCGATCAGCCCGGCGGCCTGCAGGGCCAGGTCCACCACGGCACGTGGCGCCTCGTGCACCGGCAGGGTGCGGCACTCGCCGTTGATGTCGGCGCCCTTGGCCTTGTGGTTGTAGATCTGCCAGTGGCCCTTGGACATGAAGTACTGGCAGGCATACAGCGGCTTGCGGTTGAGGACGCCGATGCGCCAGTCGTACTCGGTGTAGCAGTACTCCTGGGCGAGCAGCAGCACCGAGTGCTCGAACAGCTCGCCGGCCGCGCGGCGCAGCTCGGCGGCGGAGGTCACCTTGATCACCCCGCGGGAGAAGCAGCCGTCGGGGATCTTCAGCACCAGGGGGAAGCCCAGGCGCTCGCCGACCTGCTCGATCTCGCCGAGCCGTTCGCGGTAGAGGATCTCGGTGGCGGGCATGCCCAGCCCGTGGCTGGCCAGCAGGTCGGCCAGGTAGACCTTGTTGGTGCAGCGCAGGATGGAGCTGGGGTCGTCCATCACCACCAGCCCTTCGCTCTCGGCCTTGCGGGCGAAGCGGTAGGTGTGGCTGTCGACGCTGGTGGTCTCGCGGATCAGCAGCGCGTCGTACTCGGCGAGCCGTGCATAGTCCTTGCGGCCGATCAGGTCCACGGCGATGCCCAGGCGCTCGCCCACCTCGACGAAGCGCTGCAGGGCCCGTGGGTTGGACGGCGGCAGCGCTTCGCCCGGGTCATGCAGGATGGCCAGGTCGTAGCGGGCCTGGCGCGGTGCGCGGGGCTGGCGCCAGACCTTGCGGCTGAAGCGGTCCAGGGCGTCGGCGAAGAGGTCCTGCTGGTCGTCCCGCAGGCGGTGCAGGGCACCCGGCCGTACACCGGTCACCTGCCAGCGTTCGCCCTTGCGGAAGTCCACCAGCAGGATCGGGCAGGGGAAGGCCTCGAACAGCTGGCGGGCAATGTCCTGGAGACTTTCAAGTTCGGTATGGCCGAAATAAAGACTCAAGGTGAACCCTTCGGTATTGCCGCAGGGTTGTTGTTCGAGTGCATCGTCCAGTGAAGTTTCAAGTTCATCCAGCGCCAGCCCGTAGATGGACTTGCGGGTCAGTTCATTGATGGTCTTCACCGACGGGATGACTTTATGTCCGCGTGCCTCGGCCAACAGCGAACAGTAATAACCGTGGCCCAGGTACTTGTAGTTTCGGCACAGGTTGATGACCTGTGCGCGCGGCCTGGAAGGCCCGCCGGGCGACTGTTCCAGGTAGTCGCGAGCGCTGATCAGGTAATCCGTGGGGAAGTAGGCCGACCAGTCTTCGGTCCGCTCGACAATGATCAGGGGGTGGTTGGAAAGTTCTTCCGTTTGAATCGGCGTCAATTTGAAAGTTGCTGCCGTTCGTGTTCTGTCCAATACTTCCTGCCACCGGTTCTGCACCGCATTCATGGGATTTATCGATCCGTTCGGGAACACAGGCTTTCTATTAAGCACGCGCTTTTGGAAATGTCCCGGACCGTTACGCACTCTTTACGGAGTTCCCATGAAACTTGATTTTCGCGTTGCTCGGGCGGCCGACCTGCCCGAACTGGTGGCCCTGGAAAACCGCACCTTCAGCCACGACCGGCTCAGCCCCCGCAGCCTGGCCTGGATGGTCAACCGTGCCCATGCCGCCTTCACCGTGGCGGAGCATGAGGGGGCGGTGGTGGGCTATGCCCTGGTGCTGTTCCACCGGGGCACCTCCCTGGCCCGGCTGTATTCCCTGGCCATTGCCGGGCACCTGCAGGGCCGGGGTATCGGCCGGCAGTTGCTGGAGCAGGCGGAACGCTGCGCCCATGCGCACGACTGCGCCTACCTGCGGCTGGAGGTGCGGGTCGACAACCCGGCGGCCATCGCCCTCTACGAGCGCGCCGGTTACCGGCGCTTCGCGGTGATCGACGACTACTACGAGGACCACGCCGGCGCGCTGCGCTACGAGAAGCGCATCCGCCAGCCGCGCCAGGCCGGCACCCGCCGTGTGCCCTATTACCCGCAAAGCACCGACTTCACCTGCGGCCCGGCCTGCCTGCTGATGGCCATGGCGGCGCTGTACCCGCAGCGGGCCATGGAGCGCCGCGAGGAAGTGCAGCTGTGGCGCGAGGCGACCACGGTGTTCATGACCGCCGGCCACGGTGGCTGCAGCCCCCAGGGCCTGGCACTGGCAGCCTGGCGACGGGGCTTCCGGGTGCGCCTGCAGGTGAGCCGGCGCGGGCCGCTGTTCCTCGAAGGCGTGCGCAGCGAGGACAAGCGCGCGGTGATGCGCCTGGTGCACGAGGTGTTTCTCGATGCGCTGGCCGGCACCGACGTGGAGCAGGTGGAGGCGCCCTGGGCGGAACTGGACGGCGGCCTGCGGGCCGGTGGGGTGCTGCTGGTGTTGATCAGCAGTTACCGGCTGACCCGTTCCAAGTCACCGCACTGGGTGGTGGTCACCGGGTGCGACGAGGATTTCGTCTACCTCCACGACCCCGATGTCGACCACAGCCGGCAGCCCCTGGATTGCCAGCACCTGCCGGTGAGCCGGGAGGCGTTCGCCCGCATGAGCGCTTTCGGCCGCCACAAGCTGCGGGCTTCGGTGACGCTGTTCCGCCGCGAGGGCTCAGTCGCCGCAGAAGCGCAGCCGGGTGACGCGGTAGTCGATCATGCTGCTGTGGGCCTGCATGGTCTGCAGCCACTGCTCGGCCACGTCGCGGCGGGTGAAGGCGCCCATGGAGGCGACCCGCTTCCAGATGCGCTCCTCCCGCAGGCGTGACTCCAGGACGAAGACCGCCTCCAGGCCGTGGTCCTGGTACCAGGGCAGCGCCGCATCGCGGTCGTCGGGGCGCTGCTGCAGCTGCCGGACCTGGGCTTCGAGGGCTTCCAGTCGGCGTTGCGCCTCCACCAGGGCGGCCTGGGCCTGGTCGCGCTCCTGGCGGAGGAACTCGGTGAGGCAGCTGCTGGCGTGGTCGTCCCGCGCCTGGCGCTCGCGCTGTTCAGCCTGGCGCTGGCGCCAGGCACGCTGGCGTTCGGCGTTGCTCTGGGCCTGGCCGTTGCAGGGGCGCCCGCGCTTGCGCGGCGGAGGGGCGGTTGGGCTCATGGAGATGTCCGGGTGGCCTGGAAGGCTGATTCAGGAGGCTGATTATCGTTACGTAACAGAAACCTGCAAGCCCTTGAGATCAAGGCCAATAGCAGCATTGGCGTTATTTTGCGTTACGTAACGAAATAAAAGAGCCACCCGCCCCGGGCGGGTGGCGGAGCGGGCTCACTGCCAGCCGTAGCGACGGGCGAACCATCCCTTCATGGCCTGTACCACAGCGGCATAACCCAGCAGCAGCGCCAGCAGGAAGGGGAAGTACGACAGCGGCAGGGGCTGCAGCTTGAAGTGCGCCGCCAGGGGCGAGAACGGCAGCAGCAAGCCGATGCTGGCGATCACCAGGGTCATCAGCAGCAGCGGCCAGCCGGCACGGCTCTGCAGGAAGGGCAGGCGACGGGTGCGGATCAGGTGCACCACCAGGGTCTGCGACAGCAGCCCTTCGACGAACCAGCCGGTCTGGAACAGGGTCTGGTGCGCCGGTGTGCTGGCAGCGAAGACGAACCACATCAGGGCGTAGGTGAGGATGTCGAAGATCGAGCTGAGCGGCCCGAAGAACACCATGAAGCGACCGATCTCGTCGGCCCGCCACTGCTGCGGCCTGGCCAGTTGCTCGTCGTCGACGTTGTCGAAGGGAATGGCGGTCTGCGACAGGTCGTAGAGCAGGTTCTGCACCAGCAGGTGCAGGGGCAGCATCGGCAGGAAGGGCAGGAAGGCGCTGGCCACCAGCACGCTGAACACGTTCCCGAAGTTCGAGCTGGCGGTCATCTTGATGTACTTGAGCATGTTGGAGAAGGTGCGCCGGCCCTCGCGAACCCCGGCTTCCAGCACCATCAGGCTCTTCTCCAGGAGGATGATGTCGGCCGCCTCCTTGGCGATGTCCACGGCGGTGTCCACCGAGATGCCGATGTCCGCCGCGCGTAGGGCCGGCGCGTCGTTGATGCCGTCGCCGAGGAAGCCCACCACGTGCCCGCGCTCGCGCAGCAGGCGCACCACCCGGGCCTTCTGCGCCGGCGTCAGGCGGGCGAACAGCGAGCAGGCGGCGGCCCGTTCGCCCAGCTCGCGGTCGTCCAGGGCGTCCACCTCGCTGCCCAGCAGCAGGCCCTCCACCGGCAGCCCCACTTCACGCAGCACGCGCTGGCTCACGCGCTCGTTGTCGCCGGTCAGCACCTTCACCGACACGCCATGCTCGCGCAGCGCCTGCAAGGCTTCGCGGCTGGTCTCCTTGGGGGGATCGAGGAAGGCGATGTAGCCGGTGAGCACCAGCTCCTGCTCGTCCTCCACGCGGTAGTCGCGGCGGTCCCCGGGGAACTGCCGCACGGCCACCGCCACCACCCGCAGCCCCTCGTCGTTGAGGCGGGCGGCGTGCTCGCGGATGTCGGCCCGCAGGGCGTCGTGCAGGGGGAATTCCTCACCGTCCAGGCGCACCCGGTCGCACACCGCCAGCACCTCGTCCAGCGCGCCCTTGCACACCAGCCGGTGGCCGTCGCCGTGTTCCGCCACCACCACCGACATGCGCCGCCGCTCGAAATCGAAGGGCAGTTCGTCGACCTTGCTGAACGCCTCGGCCAGCTGCGCCCGGCGCTGGGCATCGCCGTGCTCCAGCACCGCCACGTCCAGCAGGTTGCGCAGGCCGGTCTGGTGGTAGCTGTTCAGCCAGGCGTCGTCCAGCACCGCGTCGCAGGGGCGGCCCCGCACATCGGTGTGGCGTTCGAGCACGATGCGGTCCTGGGTGAGGGTGCCGGTCTTGTCGGTGCACAGCACGTCCATGGCGCCGAAGTTCTGGATGGCGTCGAGGCGCTTGACGATCACCTTCTTGCGCGAGAGCGCCAGGGCGCCCTTGGCCAGGGTCGAGGTGACGATCATCGGCAGCATTTCGGGCGTCAGGCCCACGGCAATGGAGAGGGCGAACAGCGAGGCCTGCAGCCAGTCGCCCTTGGTGAAACCATTGACCAGCAGCACCACCGGGGCCATCACCAGCATGAAGCGGATCAGCAGCCAGCTGACCTTGTTGACCCCCTGCTGGAAGGCGCTGGGCTCGCGGTCGGGCTCCAGCACATGGGCGGCGAGGTTGCCGAAGTAGGTGTTCGGCCCGGTGCCCAGCACCAGCGCGCGGGCGCTGCCGCTGACCACGTTGGTGCCCATGAAGCACAGGGTGTCGCGCTCCAGGGGCGTGCCCGGCGTCGGGCCCTGGGGCGTGGCGAACTTCTCCACCGGCAGCGCTTCGCCGGTGATGGCGGACTGGTTGAGGAAGAGGTTGCGCGCCTCCAGCACCCGCAGGTCCGCCGGGATCATGTCGCCGGCCGCCAGCAGCACCACGTCGCCCGGCACCAGGTCGCGGAACGGCACTTCCACCGCGCCGCGCCGGTCGGGTGACGGCGCACCGGGGCGCAGCACGCTGGCGGTGTTGTCCACCAGTGCCCGCAGGCTTTCCGCGGCGCGGTTGGAGCGGGTCTCCTGGACGAAACGGAGCAGCGTCGAGACCAGCACCATGCAGCCGATCACCAGCGCCGCCTGGAGGTCTTCGGTGACCCAGGAAAGCACCGCCAGGGCGGTCAGCAGCAGGTTGAACGGGTTGCAGTAGCAGAGCCAGAGGTGGTGCAGGGGCGACAGCGGCTTCTCCTGTTCCACCAGGTTGGTGCCGACCCGTTCGCGCACCCGCTGCACCTGGGTCGGGTCGAGGCCGCCGGGCTGGCTGTCCAGTTGCCGGAACAGCTGCTCGGGTGGGCAACTGGCGAACGCCTCCAGTTGCTGGACGAATGCCGGCGGCAGGGTGGCGGCGGTGCGCCGGCCGCGCAACGCGTCGAGCAAGGTGCGGCGTCGGAAATGGCGGCCGAGGCCGTGGTCGAACAGGGCCAGCAGGCGCCGGCCCAGGGCGGACATCAACATGGTGGTTTCCTCGTCACTCGTGGAGCGATGGCTGTTCGAGGGGCCGGGCGAGGGGCCCGGTGCCGATGGGTTATGCGTCCGCCGCCAGGTCGTGAAGCCGCCAGCGCACCGAGCTGACGCCTTTCTCCAGGCTCACCCGGCTGACCAGGCGCTCCAGCTGGGTGGTGGTGCCGGGCTTGCCGAGCAGTTCGGCGCGCACCTCCAGGCGCCCGGGCGTGGCCTGGTCCTGGCTGTGCAGCGATTGCAGGCGCAGGCTGCCGCCCTCCAGGTCATGCAGCATCAGGCTGCGCACCTGGATCTCGTCCTCGGCGCGGCAGACGATGTCGACGCTGTAGCGCTGCTCGACCTCGCTGCCGGGCAGGGTGTCCAGGTGGTTCAGGCGCTGGGCGATGTCACGCAGCAGGATGTTGGCGCAGAGCACCGCCAGGGTGCCGAGGGCGGCTTCCAGCAGCAGGCCCATGCTGCACAGCACGCCGATGGCGGCGGTGCACCAGAGCGTTGCGGCCGTGTTCAGGCCGCGCACGTTGAGGCCGTCGCGCATGATCACGCCACCCCCCAGGAAGCCGATGCCGGAGACCACGTAGGCGGCGATACGCGAGGCATCGCCCGCCATGCCCGGTACGCCCTGGCTCATCAGCACGAACAGGCAGGCGCCGGTGCTCACCAGGGCATTGGTGCGCAGTCCGGTGAGGCGCTGGCGCAGTTGACGCTCGGCGCCGATCAGGGCGCCGAGTACGAGCGCTGCGGCGACCCGCAGCAGGAAGACTTTCCAATCCATGTTCCACCTCGTGTCCGGCCAGGGGGCCGGGGTGTGTGCCGGGTGACCGGCGCTGAAGGGGCGTGGATTGCACAGGCAGGCGTCGCCGTCGCGCAGGCAGCGCGTCGGTGAACGTCAAGGAAGGGGCGTCGGGCCACCGTCCGCTGAAGGCAGCGAGACGACGGCGGAGGGAACCGCTGGACGTGCTCGCTGTTCAGCCCTGTCGCAATCGACCGGGGCAACTGTCCAAGGGGTTCTCCTGTTTCGGGTGGGAAGGCGGGCGGAATCTACGCCCGGCCCACAAGGGGGTCAATCGCCTCCTGCGTTTCATTCAGTCAGCGTTCAGGCGTCGGCCCTGTAGGTCGCTGCGAAACGTTGTCGCAGGACATCCCAAAGAACTACAGACGTGTAGGAATAGCCCTCTATAGTCTGGGGAAAATAATCAGGGTGCCCTTTGGAGGCCGTCATGGGTGTCTTCAGTCGCTTCACTGCCAACGGCTCGTCCCGCGCGGCTGCGCGCCACCTGAGCTGTTCGTCTGCCGAATTGTCCCGGGAGCTGGCCGCGCTTTCGCTGCGGCCCACCTTCATCACCGGGTATGTGTCCCCGCACTTGGACATCGACCGGGTGGCCCGCCAGGTCAGCGAGCGCTTCCCCGGCGTGGCACTGAGCCTGAGCAGCAGCGCCGGCGAGTTGTGCGAAGGCGGCGGGCGGCTCTATTGCGATGCTTCCGGGCAGTGGGACCGGGTGGTGCTGGCCCTGTTCGATGGCTCGGTGATCGCCTCGGCCGAGGTGGTCAGCGTGCCGCTGGAAAGCCAGGACATCCGCCAGGGCGGTGCCCGCATGGCGCTGCGCGAGCGCATCGCGCGGCTCACCCAGTCACTGAAGAACCTGCGGGTGACCACGCCCATCGATGCCCACGACACCCTGGCCTACGTGCTGTTCGATGGCCTGTCGGCCTCGGAATCCTTCTTCATGGAGGCGCTCTACGAATGCGGGCGCTTCCCCTGCCTGTTCGTGGGCGGCTCGGCTGGGGGCAAGGGGGATTTCCGCCAGACCTTCCTCCACGACGGTCGCCAGCGCTACGAGAACCACGCCCTGGTGGTGTTCCTCAAGAGCGCGCCGGGCATCCGCTTCGGGGTGTTCAAGAGCCAGAACTTCGAGCCCACCAGCGTCAGCTTCAGCGTGCTGACCGCGTCCCTGGAGGAGCGCAGCATCCGCCAGGTGGTGGACGCCAAGGGGCGCATCGTCAGCATGGTCACGGCACTGTGCGAGGCACTGGGCTGCCGCCCGGATGAACTGGAGCGGCGCCTGGCGGAATACTCCTTCGCCATTCGCGTCGGCGAGCAGCTGTTCGTGCGCTCCATCGCCCAGATCGACCTGCAGCGCGAGGTGGTGCACCTGTTCTGCGACGTGGCGCCGGGAGAAGAGCTGGTGATGGTCAAGCGCACCTCGCTGGTGGAGGCGACCCGCCGCGACTTCGCCCAGTTCCTCCGTGGCAAGGGCGGCACGCCGCTGCTCGGGCTGCTCAACGACTGCATCCTCCGGCGCCTGAACAACGGTGACGAGCTGGGCCGCATGAGCGGGGTGTTCGGCGAGGTGCCGGTGGTGGGGTTCTCCACCTTCGGCGAGATCCTCGGGCTCAACCTCAACCAGACCCTGACAGCGGTTTTCTTCTTCCAGGTGGCGCCCGGCGAGGCCTTCACCGACGAGTACATGGACCGCTTCCCCATCCACTACGGCGAGTTCAAGGCCTTCTTCCTGCGCCGCCAGGTGAAGAAGCTGGCCGGGCTCAGCCAGGTGGTGGTCAGCCAGATCGAGGCGTTCAAGCGCCACGACTACAGCAGCAGCGTCGACAGCGAGGGCCTGGACGAGCACATCCGCCCGGTGTTCCAGGGCCTGGCCGACCTGGGCCGCGTGCTGCAGGCCGCGGAGAGCAACCAGCGGGAGATCGGCGAACAGCTGCGCCTGCATGCCGACGACCTGCACCAGAGCATGGACGTGCTGACCGAGAACATCGCCCGCCAGGGCGAAGTCACCGGCCAGGCCGAGCAGACCGTGCGCAGCCTCACCGAGCAGGGCTCCACGGTGGTGCGCAGCGCCGACGAACTGGCGCGTTCCAGCCTGCGCATCCAGTCCATCGTCCAGGTCATCCAGCAGATCGCCGGGCAGACCAACCTGCTGGCACTCAACGCCGCCATCGAAGCGGCGCGGGCCGGGGAAATGGGACGCGGGTTCGCGGTGGTGGCGGACGAGGTGCGCAACCTGGCGCAGATCACCCACAAGAACGCCGCCGAGATCGGCACCGACGTCGACCAGCTGTCCCAGGCCATCACCGTGGTGGCCGGGCACATCCAGCAGCAGGCGGACGAAGTGGCGTCACTGGGCGGGATGATCGGCACGCTGCGCGAGTCAGCGCTGCTGACCGAGGAAACCTCCAGCCGCACGCGGGAGCTGGCGGACACCCTGAGCGGGTTGACGGGGCGGGTGAACGGCTAGGGAAGCGGCGCCCAAGGACAGGCGCCGCGAAGGGCATTACCGGGTTACTTGCTCATCCACTCGATCACGGCCTTGTAGTCCTCGGCCGAGCAGTCCATGCACAGGCCGCGCGGCGGCATGGCGTTGAAGCCTTCGGTGACGTGCTTGACCAGGGTGTCGTTGCCCTGGGCCAGGCGCGGGGCCCAGGCGGCTTGGTCGCCTTTCTTCGGAGCCTGGGGCAACTGGCCGTTGTGGCACATGCCGCAGGCGCGGTTGAACACGGCTTCCGGGTCCTGGGCGGCTTGGGCGGTCTGGATGGCGCCCAGGGACAGCAGGCCGAAAGCGAGCAGGATGGCTTTCATCGGGGATTCCTCATCTTGGGTGTTGTTATCGGATCACGGTGGCGTCTGCCGGGCGCTATCTTGCCGGGCCCGACAGCCTGAAAAAAAGACCCTCCCGTGCGGGAGGGTCGTCATCGACGGTGTCGATTCGAGGGGGGCCCCGAACCCAACCGTGGAAGCCCTGCCAAGGACAACTCCAGGTTCGGGGCCCCGCCATCCTAGTGGGGGCGTGAAAACCCCCTCAACTGCGACGGCCTGCCGCAGCCGGGTACCCGGCAGGCGCCGTTACACGCCGGACAGGTGCCTGCGGCAGGCTGTCGCAGGTTCAATCGTGGATCCTCAGCCAGCGGCGGAAGCTGCCGATGCCGCCACGACCCAGGGGCGACCAGGCGAAGTCGAAGCGTGCCGGCGGCAGCACCTGGATATCGGCGTCGCTGCCGACGGCGTTGCCTTCCTTCCATTCCACGGTGGTCATGGGGAAGGCGCTGCACGCCAGGAGGATGCCCTGGGCCTCGCTGGGGTCGCTGTTGATCCAGCGTGCCGCTGCCGCGGAGAGCAGGCTCTCCACATGGGCGGCCTTCACCTGGGGGGCGTACTCGGACTGCAGCAGCCAGCGGCAGAAGCTGATGTGGAAGGTCCAGTCCTGCGCCGGCTGGTGGCGGTAGGCCCAGACCATGAAGGCGCGGAACAGCCCCACGCCCTCCGGCGGATCGAGCTTGAGCAGCACCGGGCAGAGGTCGAACAGCATGTGCCAGTACGGCAGCAACCGCGTGTCCAGCGCAATGAACGACCGCGCATTGCTGGGGTAGTCGGGAAAGGGTTGCTCGCCACCCGCGCGGCGGGTGGAGAGGGTGGACCTGAGTTTGGGTGAACGCATCGCTCACGCTCCTTGTCATCGCGGGCCTCTTGGCCCGTCTAACCCTGGGTTCGGCCGGTGTTGCAGGCCGGCCGGTGACGGACGATCAGGCGATGGCCGGAGGCGCCCGGGAGCGGGAGGAGGGGAAGTGCAGGGCGGCAAGCGCCGCCAGGGGCTGGCCCGAGCACACCGGTGTACCGGGGTGGGCGCAGGGCAGCGGCTGCCAGAGCGGGCCGGTGGCCGCCGGGGAGTTGAGCAGCAGCGAGCAGTAGCCGCAGGCGTCCAGCACCGTCAGCGTGGGGGCTTCGAGCGCCTTGGGTTGCAACGGAAGGGGCGCCGGCCCCGGGCTGGCCTGGACGCCGCCGGCGTGGCAGGCCAGCGCCTGCAGCCAGCTCCAGTCCTGCACGGGGGCCTGCAGGCGGGCCACCAGCGGCCCCAGCACGATGAGCGCCAGGGCCAGCAGCCCGAGATGCGCGCCCAGCCGGCGCAGGCGCGCGTTCATCGACGCTCACCTGGGCAGGACGAAGGGACCGGGCGCATGGGCATCCGCCTCAGAAGTCCAGGGTCAGGCCGGCATAGAGCGCGCGGCCGTCGCCGGGGGCGTGCAGGTCCTGCTGCACACCGGCGGTGGAGTCGTACCAGACGTACTCGTAGTAGCGGTTGGCGACGTTCTTCAGCTGCATGTCCACGCTCACGGACTCGGTCAGGCGGTAGGTGGCGCCCAGGTTGAGCAGCACGAAGCCGCCGTACTCACCGGTGCTGTTGGTGCGCTCCAGGTAGTAGTCGCTCTGGCCGTTGAGCCAGGCGCTCAGCTGCAGGCGCTCGGTGGCCTGGTACTCGGCGCCCAGGGCGTAGAGGTGATGGGGCACATGGTCCATTTCCCGGCCCTTGCTGGCGGGAAGGTTCGGGTTGGGTTCAAGGATCTCGGAGAACTGCCGCGAGTAGGACAGCCACACGCGGGTGCGCTCGTCCGGGGTCAGGTTCAGCTGCAGGTCATAGCCCCGGCGCAGGGTCTCGCCGACGTTCTCCGAATCGCCGACTGCGTCGTTGAGCTTGCGCTGCACTTCGTCGGTGGCGTGCTGCTCCCAGTAGGCGATGCGGCCGTCGAGCCACTGCACCGGGCTGAACTTCAGGCCGGTTTCCCAGCCTTCGTTGATGGACGGCTTGAGGTCGTCGCTCTGGCTGGCCAGGCGGTAGGCGCCGGAGCCGACGCCGACCTGGAAGGTGCGGCCCCAGTTGGCGTACAGGCTGGCCTCGCGCCAGGGGCTGTAGACGATGCTGAACTTGGGCTGGCGGATGCTGCCGTAGTCGTTCACCTCGGCACGCTCGCCGGTCAGGCCGTTCTTGTAGTCGCCGTAGAGGCGGTCGACGCGGTAGGCCGGGACCAGACGCAAGGATTCCACCGGCTCGATCACCGTCTGCACGTAGGCGCCATAGATGTTCAGGTCGAAGCGCTGGTCGCGGGTCTGGGCCAGGCGGGTGCGCTGGCTGGTGCGGTAGCGCAGGCTCTCGTTCTCCTGCCGTTGCACCTCGGCGCCGCCCTCCAGGGCGAAGTCGTGCAGGCCGCTGACCACGGGGCGCCAGGTGAGGCTGCTGAGGGCGCCGTACTGGGTTTCGTCGGCCACCCGTTCCTGCTGGCTCACGGTGCGCCAGTAGCGGGTCCAGCGCTGGTCCTTGAAGGTGTTGACGTAGCTCTTGGCGGACCAGGCCAGGTCATCGGCCAGGTCGGCGTCCAGGTGCAGGCTGAGCTGGTTCATCTCGCGGTTGCCCTGGTCCGTGGCATTGCTGGCGTAGGACTGGCGCGGGTCGTCGTTGGCATCGGCGTGGCTCAGGTAGCCCGCTTCCAGGGCGTCGGCGCTGTAGTGGCGAGCGATCAGGCCGGCGCGCCAGCCGGCGTCGGCGGTGTAGAACCACTTGCCGGCGAAGCTCTGGCGCTCGGTGTCGGCGTGGTCGCGGTAGCCGCCGCTCTTCTGGTAGGCGACGAAGTAGTTCTGCGACCAGTTGCCCGACTCGATGCCCTTGACCGCCTGCAGCTCCTGGGTGTCGAAGCTGCCGGTGCGCAGGCGCAGGTGGCCGTCGTTGCCGCCGATGCGGGTGTGGATGCCGGCGTTGCCGGCGATGTTGTGCAGGCCGTAGCGCGGGTCGTTGGTGCCCCGCACCACCTCGATGTCCTCGATGTCGAGTGGGTAGACCATGTCGATGAACGGCATGTTGCCGTCGTTGGTGTTGCTGGGGATGCCGTCGATCAGCAGCTTCACGGCGTTGACTTCGCCTTCGCCGTTGAAGCCCCGGAACGACAGCTTGCCGGAGGTGGTGCCCTGGTTGAACTGGGTGAGCATCACCCCCGGGGCGCGGTTGAACAGCTCCCAGCTGTACTGCACGGGTTGCTGCTGCAGCACATCGCTGCCGATCACATCCACCGAACTGAGGATGTCGCGGCTGGACAGCGGGCCGCTCTCCTGGCCAGACACCTCCACGGTGCCGAGGGTCAGGGTGCTGTCGGCGTGGGCCGACAGGCAGAGCGCGGCCAGGGACAGGCCGGAACAGGAAACGAAACCCCGAAGGGTGCATGGGCGGAACGTCGACGACATGAGTTCGATCAGCCTTGCAAAGGACGCACAGGGCGCCGGTCTTCAATGCCGGAGCGCGGGCATCCCAGCCCTGGGCCGCCTCATCGGGCGGGCGGCAGGGCTCCGGTTGGAATTGGGATGGTTCAGCCGGCAGCGGCGTCGGTACGGTCCAGCGGGCGCAGCAGGCGGACCACCCGGTCCAGCAGCCACACGGCCACCAGCGAGGCCCCCACCAGCGGGAAGGCCACGGCCAGCACCAGCATCACGCCGATGGCCGTCTTCCAGCGCGGCAGGTCATGGCGCAGCGGCGGCACACCGAGGCGGCCGGCCGGGCGACGCTTCCACCAGAGCACCAGGCCGCTGACCGAGCTGAACAGGATCAGCAGGCACACGGCCGCCATCAGCAGCTGGTTGGGCAGGCCGAACAGCTTGCCTTCGTGGAGCATCACCCCGGTCTCGACGGTGCGCGCCACCGGCCCGTAGTCGGCCCAGCGCACGTCCGCCAGCACCTTGCCGCTGTACTGGTCCAGGTGCAGGGTGGCGTCGTTGCGCGGGTCGTCGGCGAACACCGAGACGCTGAACACGCCCTCGGCGCCCTTGGGGAAGCTGATGCTGTAGCCCGGCGTCACCTGGCGTTGGTGGGCGGTGTCCACCACCTGCTGCAGGGGGATGCGCGACGCACTGGCCGGCGCCTGCTCGCCACCGTGGGCGTGGTGCGCGGCATGCGGGTCGGAGGCGGGCAGGGGCGTGGTCTCCACCGCCCAGGGCACGGTCTGGCGATGGGCCTCGTTGAGGCTGGCTGCCGCCTGGCCGGACTTCGGCACGTCGTCCCACATGGCCGCCGGGAAGTGGTTCCAGGCGCCGGCGAACTGGGCACCCCAGAAGCCGGTCCAGGTCATCCCGGTCATCAGCATGAACAGCAGCAACAGCGAGCCCCAGAACCCGGTCACGCCGTGCAGGTCCCGCCACAGCAGGCGCCCGCGTGCCGATAGGCGCGGCCACAGCACGCCGGCACCGCCGCTGCCCCGTGGCCACCAGAGGTAGAGCCCGGAGAGCACCAGCACGATGCCCCAGCCAGCGGCCAGCTCGATCAGGCGATCACCCAGCGGGCCGATCAGCAGGTCGCCGTGCAGCTTGCGCGCGGCGGCCTGGAGGTTCCACAGCGCATCCTGGGTGCCCAGCACCCGGCCGCTGTACGGGTCGATGAAGAGGTTCAGCTCGCGGCCCTGCTCGGTGATCACGAACTGCCCGCTCCAGCCTTCGGCCACCGGCGGCAGGTACTTGCTGACCACTGCCTCTGGATGGGCGGCCTGCGCCCGCTGCAGCAGGGTATCGGCGCTGAGCGGCTGGCCGGCTGCCGGTACGCGCAGCAGGTCGGCGTACATCGCCTGGTCCAGTTGCGGCTTGAACAGGTAGATCAGCCCGGTGACGGACAGCAGGATCATGAACGGGATGACGAACAGGCCGGCATAGAAATGCCAGCGCCAGGCCAGGGTGTAGAACGCCGGGCGGGCAGCGGTCGCCGACTGGGCCGGCGCAGGGGTACGGGTGGTCATCTTCGGGCCTCCAGGCCACGACTTGCCGGACAGGCCGGCACAAACGGTTCGCAGGGTCAGGCAACGGCCAGTGAGGCCGATGGGTCAGGCGAACAGCGGGGAGGCGCGGGGGTTGGCGAGCACCCAGGCTCGCCGAGGAGGATGGCGGTGGACCGCCTCGGGCACCGGCCAGTGGCGGCTGGGCGCCAGCAGGGCGAGCAGGCCGAAGAACGCCGCGAGGAGGAGGGCACCGAAGCTGGAGCTCAGTGCACAACCCGAGCCGGAGGCCAGGTTGCCGCCGACCACGCCCATGTCGCCGAGGCTCTTGCTGCTGCCGCTGGCATCGTCCAGGGAGCAGAACTGACCGTCGAGGCCGCTCAGGGCGAGGCCGGCCATCTGCCCGTGACCCACCGCGCAGGCGAGCGCGCCGAACAGGATGCTGAAATACAGCATCCAGGCGATCAGCGAGCGGTGTCGGCGGGCCATGTTCATCAGCGGGCTTCGGGCTGGTTGGGTCGGGCTGGGGGCAATGCTAGCAGAGTGTCGCCGTTGTGAAACAGCGAGCCCTGCATGAAAGCGAATCGGTCAAAAAGCCCCGTACACAGGCCGCCAAGCCGTGCACGGGGAAGCTTCCACACTAGTTGGCCGGGCGAATGACCACGCCCGAGCCCAGGTCCGCGCCGGTGATGGAGTCACGGCTCGGGTCCGAGGCGGTGCGCTCGCGCATCTGCTCCAGCGTGGCCCGCTGGCTATCGGGCAGGTTCACGCTCGGCAGGCCGTTGCCGCCGTCCACGGCCGGCTCCGGCGCCTCGACGAAGGTCCATTCGTCTCCGCGGTTCCACGGCCCCCGACAGTCGCCTTCGCCCTGGGACAGGTTGAAGTACACGCTGGTGAAGGCCGGCATGCCCGGCAGCTTGCCCTGGGGAAAGTTCGGCTGGATCGAATGCAGCGCCTTCTCGAAGGACTTCTGGTGGGCTAGCTCGCGGGTCATGAGGAAGCCCAGGGCCTCCTTGATGCCCGGGTCGTCGGTGACGTTGATCAGCCGCTCGTAGATGATCTTGGCCCGCGCCTCGGCCGCGATGTTGGAGCGGAAGTCGGCCGTCGGCTCGCCGATGGAGTCGATGTAGGCCGCCGACCAGGGCACACCGGCCGAGTTGGTCAGCGCCGGCCCGCCGCCATACAGCAGGCTGGTGACGTGGGAGTCGTTGCCGGCGCCGGTCAGGGAGCGGTACAGGTCGGCTTCTGCCTCGATGCCTTCGGCCAGGTCGCCCTTGGCGCCCTTGTTGAGCATCCCGACGATGGAACCGATCACCTCCAGGTGGCTCAGTTCCTCGGTGGCGATGTCCAGCAGCAGGTCCTTGCGGCCGGCGTCGTCCTCGTTCAGGGCCTGGGTGAAGTAGCGCATGGCGGCGGTGAGTTCGCCCTGGGGACCGCCGAACTGTTCCAGCAGCAGATTCGCCAGCCCGGGATTGGGGGCCGAAACCCGAACGGTGTATTGCAAACGCTTGTTGTGAACGAACATGAAAGTTCTCCTCGAGTTGATCGTGACGTGATAGCGCGACGGGCCATGGGCCACTCACTAGGGAAGAACCGGATGTTGCCGGGGATGTTCAACGAAAGTTTCGAACGGTCGACTTGGAAAGTTGCATTCGCGGACGGAACGCCGCCCTCTTTTTTCAAGGGCGGCGACGCCGACACGTTGCCTCAAGCGCGGTTCAGGTGGAACGACTGCGGGCGCATGGGAAGCAGGGGTTTCTTTTGCGGCGCGATATTCAGCACGGTGATGCCGACCTCTTCCAGCCAGGCCGCCATGGCCGCGCTGGACCTTGAAGGACGGGGCGTTCCAGGAAATTCGAGATCCTGGATGGCAAACGCCAGCGCCTTCAGGGTGGGCGTGGAGCGGGACTTCATCAGCAGCGTTCGGCGCTCGCCGTGCATCAGGTAGGTGACCAGCCAGTTCATGGCAACTCCTTCTGTCAATGATCCGAAGCGGAACTTAGCAAGACGCAGCGGTATTTCAATACTGGCCAGCTGATGCGTAGGAAAGTTGCGCGAAACAGCAAATTCTAAGACTGGGCAAGTTGCCTTTTGAAAGTCTGGTTAGTTGGGCTTTGTTATCGCCGTCTGGCTTCGTTTTTGTTGTACGGAAGTTCTCGTTTCATTGGCTGTGTATAACGCGTTGAACCATTCGGCCTTTCACCTGAACTTGTTCTGCCCGTGTTCACACGAAACCAGAACAGATCCCGGAGAACAGGCCATGCACAACCACACGGAAACCCCCAGCAACGACACCCCTCGGCCGGAGGACGAGACCGCCACCTGGCCCATCCAGCAGGACCCGGAACCCGAGGCCCTGCCGGACGACCCCGACATCCAGGGCGACGACGCCTCCACCACCCCACAATGAGCCGATGCCCCGCTGCGGCGGGGCACTGCACAGGAGCACCGAGATGATCGAGCGCCACACGCTAACGCCCCACACCGTCCCCGGCCACGTCATGGCACCCGGCCTGGAGGCCAAGCGATGAAGCGCGGACTGCCGGGCTGCTGCGGCCATTCCAGCGGGGCGGAGCAGCCCTTGGTGAAGACCCTCAGCTTCGCCGTGCTGCACTTCAGCATCGCCTTCTGCGTGGCCTACGCCTTGACCGGGAGCGCGCTGCAGGGCGGGCTGATCGCCCTGATCGAACCCGCCTGCAACACCGTGGCGTTCTACTTCCACGAGCGCTTCTGGCGCTGGCGGGGCACCTGCTCCGACCGGGAACAGGGCTGCGGCCATGGCAACCTGGCTGGCGTCATCAAGTCACCCCAGGCCATGGAGTGCCGCGAGCCTTGAGCCGAGGGGCTCAGCCCTCGGGGCGTTCGCCAGGCCCTGCCAGGCTGGCCCAGGCCTTCCTGCTGTGCAGCCCCGTGATCACGCACAGTTCGGGCAGCAGCAGATAGGCATAGGCCAGGGGTGGGCAGTCCAGCGCCATGCCCGCCAGCAGCACCGGCAGGCCGACCAGCCACAGGGCAGCGGCCTCCAGCCGGCCGACCTCGGCGAAACGCCCGGCCGCCTGGTACTGGGCGCGCTGGAGGTTGCCCAGCACCCGCAACGGCAGGGACAGCGCGAGCAGCAGCAGGCCGGCCGTCCACCAGGGGCCCGATTGCCCGTAGAGCTGGCCGAGGGCCTGAATTGCCAGCAGCAGGCCCGCCGACGCCACGGCAGCGACGGGCAGCGCCCGCCGCCGCACTTCATCACGGATCGCCACCGGGTCACCCGCAGCCAGGCGCAGGGCGAGAAAGCGCAGCAGGGCGTTGAGCGGCGACAGCACCAACATCCCCAGGGTGAGCACGGCGGAGAATCCATCCAGGCGCCCGGCGGACTCCGGCCAGGGGCGGTCCATGGCCACCAGCGTCACCGCCGCCAGGCCGAAGGCCTGGATCGCCAGCACCCGCTGGCTCTCCCAGCCGCTGTGCAGCAGCGCCTGCCGGCACCAGGCCCACCGAGGGCGCCACGGTTGGCCTGGGGAGGCGTGGGCCAGGTGGCGTAGCAGCCAGGCGCAGGTGCCGAGGTTCAGCAACAGGCCAGCGATGAAGCAGCCCGAGAGGCCCGCACCGAACCCCAGGACCAGCGCCAGGTCCAGCACCAGCCGTGCCAGCAGCTCGACGCCCTTGATGCGCAGCGCCTGGCGGCCCTCGCCACGGGCGTGGAGCAACAGGCCGGCGCAGCTGTTGAGCAGGCGCAAGGGCGTGGCGAGGAAGAACCAGGGCAGCGCCGCCATCACCTCGGGCAACTGCGCTGCTTCGCTGTGCAGCAGCATCGGCAGCAACCCCAGGCCGGCCAGGGCGCCGAGCAGGCCCAGAGGTACGCCCAGCGCCCCTGCCAGCACCAGGGCCGGACGCAGTCCTTCCCCGTGCCGGCCCGCGCGCTGGGCCTGGCTGGCCATCACCGACAGCGCGGTGCCCAGGGCCATGGTGACCACCAGTTCCAGCAGTGCCAGGCGGGTGAGCAGTGCATACAGGCCGGCCTGACCGTCGCCGGCCCGGGCCAGCACCGCCAGGTCGATCTGCGGCCCCAGCTGGCCGGCGGCAAAGGCCAGCAGCAGGGCCAGGTAGCCGTGCCAGAACCGGGTGATCAACGGGGCAGGCCGGTCCATCCGGGGAACCCGTCGGAGAGGTCGCCGGTGGCGCTGGTGAAGTAGCCGAAGGCGGCAGCGGGTGCGGGCAGGGGCTCCTCCAGCTCGAAGCGCTCGACCTGGCGGCCGGCCTCCAGGCTGCTGGCCTTCCAGCCGCATACCAGGTCGGGCAGGGCGGCGCTGCCGAGCACGATGCCGCGCCGGCGGGAGCGGTCGCCGGTGGCCCAGCGGGCGGCGGAGGCGGCCATCAGGCTGTAGCGCAGCTCATCGTCCACCGCGTCGCGGAACGCCGACTGCTGCAGCCACACGTCCACCCACAGGTACCAGGCCCAGTTGAACGAGCAGCCCTGTTCCACCGCCCAGGCCATGAACGGGCGGAAGATCGCCAGGCCATCGGGGCCGGAGAGCGCCAGCAGGCCGGGGCAGATGTCGAACAGGCTGTGCCAGTAGACCCGCAGGCTGGTGTCGATGCGCACGAAGGCGCGGGAGTCGCGGGGGTAGTCGCCCTGGCGGGCCGGTTGGTAGAGGGCCGCCAGCAACTGGCTGTCGGTGCGCGGCTGGTCAGCCATGGCGGCGCACCTCCGGTTGGGCGAACAGCGTGCGCAGGGTGGCCAGGTCGCTGTCGATCTCGCGCTGCACGAAGGCGTCGTCACGCTCGTAGGTGAGGGTGGCGCCGGGGCTGTCGAAGCGCTCGCGCCAGGTTTCGATGAAGGCCAGGGTTTCGTCCGACAGCGGGCGGTCGTGGGTGTCCAGCACCAGGTGCGGCTGGAGGATCGACAGGTTGTAGCCGGCGACGTGGAAGTGCCGGGAGGCGTCGATCACCGGCAGCCAGGCCTCCAGGGGCACGCCGCAGTTGAGGTGGGCGCACACCGCGTTGGAGATGTCGAACAGCACCCCCGCACCGGTCTCCCGGCACAGCCGCTCGAAGAAGGCCGGCGCGTCGTGGCCGCCTTCGAGGATGGACGGGTAGTTCTCCAGCAGCAGCTGGCAGCCCAGGCGCTGCTGCCAGGCGTCCACGGCGTCGCGCACGCGGGCGTAGTCGGCCTGGTAGTCGATCTCGGCCAGGTGGTAGAGCTGGCGCCCCTCGTGGCTGAAGCGGGCGACATGATCGGAGACGTACAGCGGCTTGACCCGGTCGATCAGCGTGCGTAGGCGCTGGGCCATGTCGTCCAGGCTGGCGGCGTCGGCCTCGATGAACCGCGAGAACATGATGTGGAACCCCATCGGCGCGTCGAAGGCCCCGGCCAGGGTGTCCGCGTCGAGGGTGAGGAAGTTGTCGATCAGCAGTTCCACATAATCGATCCGCCCTTCGGCCAGCAGGCGATGGACCAGGGGCGTGGTTTCCCCGAGGGTGAAGTTGAATCCCAGGCGCATGGTTCCTCCTTGTCGGGAACCCACGCCGGCGCCAGGCGCCGGCGTGGGTGGGGCTCAGTTCACCCCGAGCGGGGCGCAGCAGGCACCACAGCAGGCACCGGCACGACCGGCGACGGTGAGGGTTTTCTTGCTGGCGATCTTGATGTTCATGGGGTTTCTCCTTGTGGATCAGCAATGAAAGGAACGTCGTTCGACGGCAACGCCGTCAGGGTTGTGAGGTGGAACGGTGGGCGGTTTCTCGGTGCGCAGCCTCCTGGGTGTGGGTGGGTTGGAACCGGTAGCCCGCCGGCCAGGGGTCGGCGTAGCGAGGGTCATGGGGCAGGCTCAGGTCGGTGAGGCTGCCGAGGAAGGCTTCGAGGTCGTCCAGCTCGGCCTCGCTGAGGTCGATGCGGGCGATCAGCCCGCTCTTGTGCGGGTTGCGCCGGCCATCGCCCTTCAGCGGCCCCTCGGGAATGTCGCGGCCGCCGGCCGAGTAGATGCGCAGTACCTCGCGCAGGGTGGCGGCGCTGCCGTCGTGGAAGTAGGGCGCGGTCAGTGCCACGTTGCGCAGGCTGGGGGCGCGGAAGGCGCCCATGTCCTGGGACTGGGCGGTCAGCTCGAACACGCCCCGGTTGGGGAAGGGGTAGGTGCCCTGGTCGTCCAGGTTGTAGAGCCCGGTGTTGTGGAAGGGCGTTTCCACCTCGCGGGTGCGGGCATGCACCACCTGGTCGTTGAAGTTGAAGCTGCCGTGGCAGTGGTGGCATTCGGCGCGTTCGCCGAAGAACAGCTCCATGCCGCGCTTTTCCGCGGCCGTCAGTTGCAGGCGCCCTTGCAGGTAGCGGTCGTAGCGGCTGTCCACCGCCAGCAGGGTGCGCTCGAAGGCGGCGATGGCGCGGATCACCGAGGCCATGGTGATGGGCTCGGGGTTTTCGGGGAACGCCTGGGCGAACAGCGGCGGGTACAGCGGCTCGTTCCGCAGGCGCTGGAGGATGGTGGCGCGGTTGCCGTCGTTCACCCCCATCTCCACCGGGTCGTCGCCGAACAGCGGGCCTTCCATCTGCCGCTCCAGGGACACCACGGCCGGGTTGGCCCAGTTGTAGGTGGCGTTCCAGGCCACGTTGGCCAGGCCCGGTGCGTTGCGGTGGGTGAGGGCGCCGGCGCTGCCGGTGGAGCGTGGCGTGCGGTCGCTGAAGGCCTTGGCCTGCAGGTGGCAGCCGGCGCAGGCGAGGGTGCCGTTGCCGGAGAGGCGCGGGTCGTAGAACAGCCGGCGGCCCAGCTCCACCTTGGCGGCGCTCATGGGGTTGTCCGCCGGTACGCGGGGCGCGGGCACGTGGCTGGGCAGTGGCCAGGCCCAGTCCTGCGCCAGGGCGCTGCCGACCAGCCCGAGGCCGGCCAGCAGTGCGGCGAGTCGGCCGATGCGCCGCGTCATGGCCGGGGTACGACGCGGAAGGCCGGAACCTGGCCATCCGGCAGCGGCTGGCCGCTGGCCAGGTCCAGGCCGAGGCGGGCGAACACCGCCGGGCATTCGGGGTCGTCCGGGCCACTCATGCAGCCCACCGCGCCGCCCTGGTCACGGCCGAGCTGGCTGCCGGCCAGCAGGCTGGACAGGTCCAGCGCCACGGCATCGCGCCGGGGGTCGAAACCGCGCAGGGTGACGGGCACCCGGTTGGCCCGCAGGCAGGCCACCGTTTCGCCGGTGAGCGGGTTGCCGCTGCAGCCGGTGGAGCCAAGGTGCAGGTACCAGCTGGGGGCGCGGGCGCCATCGGCCTTGGCCACGCCGCCCTCCGGGTTGACCTCGACCTTGGCGAACTTGCGCCCGGCCTGCCAGCTCCAGCCCATGGCGGCGATGTCCAGGGGCGGGCCCTGGAGTTCGGTGCTGGTGTGGTTGAGGGCCTCGGGCACGCCGAGGCTGAAGCGCAGGCCGACGTAGTCACCGGCCGGTGCCTGGCCGCGCACCTGGGTGCGGGTGGCCGGGGTGCCGCCCTGGCAGGTGCCGGTGGCGTCCTCGAAGTCCAGCAGGGCGACCTGGCCGTCCTGCCAGTCGTCGTGGTCGAGCACCAGGGGCACGGCCTGGCCGTCGCCGCGGACCAGCGCCACGTCCTGCACGTAGAGCCGTGCATCGCGCAGGGTCGAGGGGCGGGCATCGGCGCCCAGCGGGCCCAGGGGCGCACCGCAGCGGGCGGGGTGTCCGTTGGCCAGCAGGGCGAAGTCGATCACCACCGGTTGCGGGCCGCTGGGGGCCTGGGCGGCGCATGCCGAGAGCAGGGCCGTGCCGAGCAGAAGGGGAAAGCGATAGGCGTGCATGGACGGCCTCTCAGAAGCGCGAGCTGAGGGTGAGGTTGACGCTGCGGCCTTCCTCGTAGCTGAAGGTGTTGGCCTGGGTCTGCTGGTAGGTGGCGTAGGCCTGGTCGAACAGGTTGGTCACCCCCAGGTCGACGCGGTACGGGTCGCGCTCCCAGGTCAGGCCGATGTCGTGCAGGGCGTAACCGTCGCGGCGGCGCAGCAGGGTGTCGTCGTAGTCCTGGGCCTTGACGAACTGCCCGCGGTAGTTGACCGACCATTGCTCGTCGAGGCGGTAGCCCAGGGTCAGGGCCAGCTTGTCCGGCGGGGCGTAGAGGTCGGCGCCGGTCTGGGCGTTGCGCGAGCGCAGCTGGGAATACCCCAGGCCGACGCTCAGGCGGTCCAGCTCGTAGGCCGCTTCGATCTCGCCACCCCGGCGCTCGGCCCGGGCCACGTTGCGCCGCTGGAACACCTGGCCGACGCCGGCGAAGGGCGCCTGGCGCACATAGGTGCCGACCACCTGGGAGTCGATCAGGTCGTAGACGTCCTCGTCGAAGCCGGTGGCCTTGAGGCGGAACTGGTCGCCGCTGGTCAGCAGGTCGCTGAAGTCCAGGGTGAAGCCGGCTTCCCAGGTCTTGCTGGTCTCCGGTTCCAGGCCCGGGTTGGGGCGGAAGTTGAACAGCGCCCGGCGGGTGTCCAGGTTGCCGTACATCTCGGTCATGGTCGGCGCGCGGAAGGCTTCGCCGTAGCTGACGAACAGCCCCAGGGGGTCGATGGGTTGGTACTTCAGGGCGATCTTCGGCGAGAGGCGGCTGTGGCGGGCGTCGCCCTGGCCGGGGGAGGACAGCTTGTAGTCGTCGTGGCGCAACGCGGCGATCAGGGTCCAGCGGTCGAAGGTCTGCTCGCTCTGGATGAAGCCGCCAAGGGCGCGCAGCTCGCCGTCGGGCAGCACCGAATTGCCCTGGCCGTTGGAGGTGTTCTCGGCGGTGTCCTTGTAGTAGTCCACGCCGTAGGTGAGGCGCTGCCGGTAGTGCTCGCCCACCTCGAAGGTGCTGGTGTTCTGCAGGCTGCCGCCGTCGGTGCGGGTCATGGCCGAGGTGTCGGCCTGGGGCGGTGTCGAGCGGCTGTGGCCGGCGAGGCTGAAGCGGGTGCGGTAGAGGCTCAGCTTGCCGTCCAGCCAGCTGCGGTCGGTGTCGTGGAACGACCAGTTGCCGGTGTACTGCTCCTGCCGGCGGCGGGTGTCCTGGTCGAAGGGGAACACCAGGTTGCCGCCGGGGTTGGTGGGGCCGGTGAAGTCGTCGTCGAAGGTCTGGCGGCTCAGCTCCACCCGGTTCAGTTCGCCCAGGTTGAGGCCGGCCTTGAGCAGGCTGGCGCCCAGGTCGCCGTCGTTGGGGTACTCCGAATCAGCGCCGCCCTTGCCGGTGTGAATGGCGCCGTAGTTGCGGTAGGTGGCACTGGCCAGCACGTCGGCCTGGTCGTTCATCGCTGCGGCGGTGAGGTGGGTGGAGAAGGCCTCGTTGCCGCTGCGGTAACCCACCTTGGCCTGGCCGCCGTAGCCGCGCTCGGGGTCGACGTAGTCCTCCGCTGCCAGGGTTTCGAAGGCCATCACGCCGCCCAGGCCGCCGCTGCCATAGGCCGCCGACATGGGGCCGCGCACCACGTCCACCTGGCGGATGAAGTCGGGGTCGAGCAGCAGCGGGCTGTTCACCCCGCCCTCGTTGTTACGCCGCGCACCGTCCATCGTGAGGATGATGCGTGGCCCCTGCAGGCCACGGATGGCGGGGATCTGTGCCGCAGGGCGGGGGCCGCCGCCGAAGTTCACGTTGGGCAGGCTGCGCAGCACGCTGGACAGGCTATCGGCCTGGGCATCGTCGAGGGCCTTGCGGTCCACCGTGGACACCGAGGCTGGGAGGTCAAAGCTGCTGTTGGCGCTGCGGGTGGCGGTGACGGTGGTGCTGTCCAGCACCAGAGTCTTGCCGTCTTCCTGGGCCTGGGCGGCGGCGCAGAGCAGGAGCAGCAGCGGCCAGGCCGTGGCGGGCGAGGGGAGGAAGGCGGAGCGCCAGAACGAAGGGGATGGCATCACGGCCATGGGCGTCGGTCCCTGTTGTTGTCGAGTGGTTCCGGGAACGACCTGAGCCGCATGGTGCCGAGCTGTCCGATCCCTGGATGACTACCGGGCGCCTCATGGCGCCCGCATGCACTTGGCAGGCCTCTGGGGCGCTGCGGGACGGATGCTAGCAAGGGCCCCCGATGCGGCCCGACTGCGACGAGCTGCCACACCCCGGGCACCCGGTGGCCTGCGGGTGGCGCCTGGCTGGCAGGGGAAAGTCGACTGTGGCGGACTGTCGCAGGCAGGGAGGCGCACGGGGCGCTCGCGGGGGCGCAAAAATTTGCCTTTGCCGCCCGCAGGCCCGCCAGTAAGATGGCCGCCGATGGTTTCCGGGCAACCGCCCGGAGCAACAGGGAACATGGTGCGGCGCAACGCCCAGGCCATGGCTGCCCCCGCAACTGTAAGCAGCGAGCGAAACCCGAAGCACCACTGGCCCCGGCCGGGAAGGTGGGTGAAGCATTGACCTGCGAGCCAGGAGACCTGCCATCCGTAACGGGCACGAGGCCCGACCCCTAGAACTGGTCACCGCGCGGTGGGCGCGGCAAGGAACCGCACATGCATATCGAACCCGGCGTCGTCGAAGGCGCCAAGCTCCTGCTCAGCTATGGCACCGCCGTCACCGCCTTCGGCCTGACCGCCAAGATGGCCTACGACAGCATCCGCACCAACGGCGGCATCAGTGCCCTGGCCCTGCGCAGCCTGATCGCCACCGCCCTGGTGTTCTGCTTCTTCGAGGTGTTCCCGCATCACGCGGTGGGCGTCTCCGAGGTCCACCTGATCCTCGGCTCGACCCTGTTGCTGATGTTCGGCGCCGGCGCGGCCGCCATCGGCCTGGCCGCCGGGCTGCTGGTCCAGGGCCTGTTCTTCGCCCCCTTCGACCTGCCGCAGTACGGCATGAACGTCACCACCCTGCTGGTGCCGCTGTGGGGCATCAGCCTGCTGGCCAACCGCATCATCCCGGCCCGCACCGCCTACGTGGAAACCCGCTACAGCCAGGCCCTGGCGCTGTCCACCGCCTACCAGGGCGGCATCGTCGCCTGGGTGGCCTTCTGGGCCTTCTACGGCCACGGCTTCACCGCCGAGACCCTGGCTTCGGTGAGCACCTTCGGCCTGGCCTACATGAGCGTGATCCTGGTGGAGCCGCTGATCGACCTGGGCGTACTGGCCCTGGCCAAGACCCTGTCGCGCTACAGCCAGGGCCCGCTGTTCAACGTCCGCCTGCACCACGCCGCGGCCTGATCCGACACACCTGCCGCCCGGCTGCAATGGCCGGGCGGCCTCGTCATTACCCTTCGAATCCGTCCTGTTTCCGTCGCTCAAGTTTCACATGGCTGTGAAAGTGACGACTTTCCGACGCCTCGCAACATCCAAGTTCGCCAGTAAACGGCGGCACATGACAACTTCCCCGGATTAATCCCGTCGCTCACAACTTGGCCAACTTCCAAGTTTCGTCCGGCTCAATACGAAATTTTCCCTCGAACTGCTGAAAGCCCCGCCGCGCGTGGGCTTGGCGCACTCCTTGACAAAAGTCCGGCGCCATTGAATCGACCGCGCAAAGCACGGCAGTTAGCGCGCTACTTGCCGGCTAAGTTCATTCGAAAAATGGAGATTGGCAGTCCGGAAATGTAGGTTCTCTGCAAAAAATACGGCTGTTAGCATGAAAACTGCACGACGCGGATAAGTCTCGACGAGTTTCGAAGTTGGTGAAGATGCTGGATGACTTGGCTTTATTCGTGCAGATCGTACGGGCAGGGAGCTTCGCAAAAGCAAGCAGGGTACTAGGGATACCTGCCAATACCCTCAGCCGCCGCCTGATGAGCCTGGAACGCAGTCTCGGCACGGCCCTTTTTCTCCGCTCCACCCGGTTGCTGCGCTGCACGGCCGATGGGGAGCGGCTCTACCAGAAATGCAAGACGAGCATCGACCACCTGGGCAACGCCCTGGCCACCTTGCGTGACGACGCCCAGGGCATCGTCGGCCAGGTGCGCATCCAGGTTCCCACGGGCTTTTTCGAATGCCAGGAGAACGGCTTCTTCAGCCAGCTCCTGCGCCAGCACCCGGGGCTGGAACTGGACGTGGTGGTGGCGGACCATGAGCCGGACCTGGTGCTGGACGGGCTGGACCTGCTGTTCTTCCTCGGTGAGCTGAAGAACGACGCCTACGTGGTACGCAAGCTGTTCGACCTGGAGCTGGGCCTCTACGCCAGCCCCGGCTACCTGGCCATGCACGGCGTGCCGGAGCGGGTGGAGGACCTGGCCGAACACGCCTGCCTGCACCTGAAGAACGTCCAAAGCTGCGAGTTGCATTCGAGCTGCGGCCGCCGGACCTATCGCCTGCGCCCCAACGGACGGCTGGCGACCACCTCCGGTTCGGCGCTGCTCAACGCGGCGATCAACGATTCGGGCATCGCCCTGCTGTCCACCCTGGCCGCGGAATGGCGCAAGGAGCAGCTGGTGCGCATCCTGCCCGACTACGCCGTACGCGGGCGGGCGCTGCATGCCGCCTATTCCAGCCACCGCACGCTCTCGGCCTGCGGGCGTGCGGTGCTCGACTTCGCCGTGGCGACGGCCCAGCAGGCCTGCGACCTGGTGCAGACCGGGCATGCCTGATGGGGACCGGCGCCGCCGGGGGGAGAGTAGGGAATGCGCGATCCGGACAACGAGCAGCTGTACCAGGCACACCAGGGCCGGACCTTCATGCGTCCGCGCTTTCCGCCCCGCCTGGAGCAGCAGTACCGCGAATCGCTGACGCGGGATTTCCTGCCGTTCCAGAAGGCCTCGGCCGTGGTGGTGCTGCTGGTGTGGGCGCTGTTCATGGGGCTGGACCTGCTGCACTTCGACCTGCAGGCCGGCCTCGATGGCTGGCTGGTACTGCTGGCGGTGGTGCGGGTCGGCATCCTGTTGCTGCTCACCAGCCTGGTGCTGCAGATGCTGCTGCGCGGCATCGAGGCCTACTCGGTACGCTTCGCCTCGTGGGTGCTGCTATTGGTGCTGGCCGGTGGCATGGCCTCGATCTTCATCTACCGCATCAAGGGCCTGTATTTCTCCGACGGCATCTTCGCCTTGCTCGGCGTGGCGGCCTTCTTCCCCCTGGGCATCAGCTTCCGCCGCAGCCTGCTGGTGGCCCTGGCGCTGTTCGCTCTCTGGCTGCTGGTGGGCTACCCGGTGTACGCCGCAGAGGCACCCGAGCAGTACGGCTCGGTGTCCCTGGTGTTCCTGCTGTCGATCCTCGCCTGTGCCACGGGGGGCTACATCCGCGATCAGGTCAAGCGCGAGCAGTTCCTCCTGCGCGAGCTGCTCAAGTGGCAGTCCAGCCATGACCCGCTGACCGGCCTGCACAACCGTCGCGCCTTCGACCAGCACGTGCAGACCGTGCTGGGCCTGGCCGCGCGGGAGCGCGCGAGCCTGGCCCAGCTGATCATCGATCTCGACTACTTCAAGCAGTACAACGACTACTACGGCCACCAGGCCGGGGACGCCGCCCTGTGCGCGGTGGCCAGGGTGCTGGAGGCCTTCGCCCGCCGCCCGCTGGACATCGCCGCGCGGCTGGGTGGCGAGGAGTTCACCCTGGTGCTCTACGACGTGGAAGAGGCCCATCTGGAAACGGTGGCGCTGCGGATCGTCCAGCAGGTGCGGGCCCTGGAAGTTCCCCATGCGCGATCGGCGGCCGCCCCGGTGCTGACGGTGAGCGTCGGTGCCTGCCTGTTCCACCTGCCCGTCAGTGAGGCGCTGATGTACCGCCGCTCCGACGAACTGCTCTACGAGGCCAAGCGCCTCGGCCGCAACCGCAGCTGCGTGGCCGTGGAGGGTTCGCCGGTGGCGCTTCAGGAGGAGGCCAGCAGCGCCCTCAGGTAGCCGGCGAAGCCCTCCGGCGCGCGCCCCAGCAGCCGGGCACTGGTGTACACCCGGGGCCGCGCGCTCCAGGCGATGCGCGCGCCGATCCGGGCGAAGGCCTGCACCAGGTGCACGTCCTCATGGGCCGGCAGGGGCGCAAAGCCCCCGGCGCGCAGGTAGGCGCGGGCGCAGAAGCCGAGGTTGGCGCCGTGCACGTGGCGGTGGTCGTCCGCGTCGCAGTAGTGCTGCTCATAGCGGTCCCGGACGTGCCCCGGCAGGTCGTCCCAGTCGGTGACCTGCACGGTGCCGCAGACCAGTTCCGCCCCCATTTCGAGCTGATCCACCAGCCAGTTGGCATCCACCACGCTGTCGGCGTCGGTGCAGGCGATCCAGCGGGCGCCGGCTTCCAGCAGCGTCCTCGCCCCTTCGCCTCGCGCACGGCCCACGTTGCGCGCCTGCAGCGCCCGCGTCTCCACCCCGTAGGCATGAGCGATGGCGGCGCTGCCGTCGCTGCAGCTGTCCAGCACCACCAGCACGCGCACCGGCTCGCCGCCCAGCCCTGGGTGCGTGGCTGCAAGGAGTACGGAGTCGAGGCAGGCACCCAGGTGGGCTTCTTCGTCATGCACGGGGATCACCACGCCGATCATGCCGGCCCCTCGCGCAGGCCTTCACTCTGGGCCACCGTGGTGGCGTCGCGGCTCCACACCTCCAGCAGCAGGTCGGGCTCCTCGTGATAGAGCAGCCGGGGCATGTCCAGCGCGCCTCGCAGGTAGCCGTGGACGTCGTCGCCGGTCAGCGGGCAGCCCTCGATGGCGGGGCGCCAGTGGCAGGCCAGCAGCGTGCCCTGCTCGGTCAGCGACGCGCGCGCCTGCTTCACCAGCCGCTGCAGGTCCGTCGTGTCCAGGTAGTAGCCCAGCTCGCTGAACAGGACCAGGTCGAAGCGCCCCCGTGGCCATTGCTGGGGCAGGCGCGCCTGCACGAAGCGCACGTTGGGCTTGCGCGCCACCCGCCGCCGGGCCAGCTCCACGGCCCGTTCCGAGGTGTCGCAGGCCAGCAGCTCGTGGCAGCGGTCGGCCAGGCGCAGGCTCAGCTCGCCGTTGCCGCAGCCGGGCTCGAAGACCCGCTCGTAGAAGCCGCGCGGCAGCGCCGCCAGCACCAGGTTGCGCTTGCGCCGCTCGTACCAGCGGCGGCGGAAGGCCCAGGGGTCGGCGCTGCGTTGGTACAGCGCCTCGAAATAGGCATCACCCACGCTCATATGAACACCAGTTCGAAGGGTTGCAGCAGGCGCGCCAGGGCCGCGTCGTCGAGGATCGGTCCGTGGCCGTCCGGCGAGGCATCCAGCTGGCTGGCGAAGGCCGCCACCGCCCGCTGCTTGCGCACCCGTTGAGAGGGATCGAGGGGCAGCCGACGGGCCCGCTCCCAGGGCAGGCGCGGGTCCTCCGGCGTGGCCCAGTGCCAGGCCCACACCGGGTACTCGCAGACGTGGCAGCCCACCGCCTGGGCAGCGGCCAGGGTGGCCCGGCCACAGGCCTCGTGGTCCGGATGGCCGTCCCCGCGCCAGGTGGTGAACACCACGTCGTCTGCCCGCAGGCGCTGGCCGAGCCAGTCGACCAGCGCCTGCTCACTGGCAGCGATCCCGCCATCCGGCAGGCCGGCCCGCCAGCAGGGAATGTCCCGGTCCGGTACCAGGCGCCGCAGCGCCTCGCGGCTTTCCTCCGGGCGTACCCGGGCCAGGTGGCTGGGCGGCCAGGCACGGGAACCGGGATGACTGGCCTCGCCATCGGTCATGGCGATCACCTGGCACGCGCGCCCCAGCTGCGCCAGCTGCTGAATCAGCCCGCCGCAGCCGAGCACCTCGTCATCCGGATGGGGCGCGACGATCACCGCGCGCTGCCCGGGGCGCACCATTTCCGCTGCGTCGAGGGTGGGCACCTGCGCCAGGTGCGACGAGGCCTGCCAGGCCGCCAGCGACGTGCCGAAGCCCCAGGCGGGGTCGGCCCTCATGGCAGCCAGCCTCCGGCCGGCGCCTGGGCGGCCAGTTGGCCCAATGCCGCCAGGTCCCGTTCGGCGTGGCTCTGGCGCAGGTACACCGGCAGGTCGGCGAGCAGCCTCGCCAGGTGCGGGTCCAGGCAATAGGGCGCCGCGCCCAGGGCGTGGCCGACATGCAGCAGGGTGGCTTCGGCGGCCGCCTCGACCACCGCACGCAGGCGCCGGGCAATGTGCTCGGCGTCCTCCAGGGGGTGGGCGTCGATCCATTCCGCCGCATCGGCCAGGGCGCAGCCGGCTGCGTAGAGCTGCGCGTCCACCGCACCCAGGTGGGCGAGGGCATGGGGTTCGCCCTGCTCGGCGCAGCGTCTGCGCAAGGCTTCGGCCAGTGCCTGGGTGGCGCCGAACCAGCAGGCGGCGATGCCGGCGCCACCGTGCCAGAAGCCCGGCCGGTGCAGGTAGCCGTCCGCCGGGCCGACGCAGTGCCCCCGGGCCTGGTCGAAGAGCACGCTGTGGCTGCCGGTGGTGCCCATGCCGCAGGCGTGCCAGACCCCATCCTCGAAGGCCACGCCCGGCTGGTCCAGGGCCACGGCCACCAGTTGCTGGCTGCCGTCCTCGGCCCAGGCGGTGAGCAGCGCATGGCTGAGCACCCGCGCGCCGGAACACCAGGCCTTGCGGCCATCCAGGCGCACGTCCTGGGACGTGGTGCGGCCGTTGAGGTGGACCCGGGCGTCCGGCGGTTCGGCGGCCCAGGTGCCCCAGGTGCTGTCCGGCGGCGGTGCGTCCGCCCCCAGTTCGTGGAGGATGGCCAGGGCATCGGTGTGCCCCTCGTAGAGCTTGCACAGCCCCAGGTCCCGCGCGGCGACGCGGGCCAGGGCGCGCCAGCGGTCCAGGGTGGCGCCGTCACCGGGTTGCGGCAGGCAGTCCAGCCCGGCGGCCACCAGCTCCCGCAGCGCCTGCCCGAGGGCGGCGGTGTCGTCCACCGGCAGGGGTTCCAGTGCAAGGCGCAGGCGGTCGAGGAAGAAGCCGCCCGCCATCAATCGGCCTCCTTGCGCAGCTCGAACAGCACCAGGGCGCGGCCGGTCACCACGAATTCCTCGCCGAACTCGTGCCGGGCCAGGCCCCGCTCATCCGGGCGGGCGGTGTCCGCCAGGCACACCCAGGCCACGCCCTGGGCCACTTCCGGAAGCTGGAAGGCCACGCCCTCGTGGTGCGCGTTGAGCAGGATCAGCAGCGTGGCGTCGGCACCGCTGCGGCGGATGCCGGTGGGCTGCGCGCGGCCGTCCAGCAGCACGCCCAGGCTGCGGGTGTGGCCGTCGTCCCATTGCTCGGGGGTCATCTCCTCGCCGTCGGGGGCGAGCCAGGTGACGTCGCGCACCCCCAGCTCCTCGTTGTAGTCGCCCACCAGGAAGCGGCCCCGGCGGAGGATCGGGTAGGCGCGGCGCAGGCTGATCAGGCGCCGGGTGAAGTCCAGCAGGCCCCGGCCTTCGTCGTCCATCTCCCAGTCCACCCAGCCGATCTCGTTGTCCTGGCAGTAGGCGTTGTTGTTGCCGTGCTGGGTGCGGCCGAACTCGTCGCCGGCCACCAGCATCGGCGTGCCCTGGGAGAACAGCAGCGTGGCCATCAGGTTGCGCATCTGGCGCAGGCGCAGCTCGCGGATCTCCGGGGCGTCCGTGGGGCCTTCGGCACCGTGGTTCCAGGACAGGTTGTTGTCGCTGCCGTCGCGGTTGTCCTCGTCGTTGGCCTCGTTGTGCTTGTGGTCGTAGCTGACCACGTCGCGCAGGGTGAAACCGTCGTGGGCGGTGATGAAGTTGACCGAGGCGAAGGGCCGCCGGCCGCGCTGGTTGAACAGGTCGCCGGAGGCGGTGAGCCGCCGGGCCAGGTGCGCCACCTGGCCGGGGTCGCCGCGCCAGAAGGCGCGCACGGTGTCGCGGAAGCGGTCGTTCCACTCCACCCAGCCCGGCGGGAAGCCGCCCACCTGGTAGCCGCCGGGGCCGCAGTCCCAGGGTTCGGCGATGAGTTTGACCTTGCTCAGCACCGGGTCCTGGCGGCAGGCGACGAGGAAGCCGTGGCGCTCGTCGAAGCCGTGGGGGTGGCGGCCGAGGATGGTGGCGAGGTCGAAGCGGAAGCCGTCCACGCGCATCTCCGTGGCCCAGTAGCGCAGGGAGTCGGTGACCATCTGCAGCACGCAGGGGTGGCTCAGGTCGAGGGTGTTGCCGGTGCCGGAGTCGTTGATGTAGTAGCGCCGCTCATCGGGCATGAGGCGGTAGTAGGTGGCGTTGTCGATGCCGCGCATGGACAGGGTCGGGCCCAGCTCGTTGCCCTCGGCGGTGTGGTTGTAGACCACGTCGAGGATCAGCTCCAGCCCGGCGTCGTGCAGGTGCGCCACCAGCTCCTTGAATTCGTTGACGTGGCCGCTGGCGAGGTACGCCGGGTGCGGCGCGAAGAAGGCCAGGGTGTTGTAGCCCCAGTAGTTGTTCATGCCCTTTTCCAGCAGATGCTGGTCGTTGACGAAGGCATGGATGGGCAGCAGCTCGATGCTGCTCACGCCCAGGGATCGCACGTGCTGCAACAGGTCGGCGTTCATCAGCCCGGCGAAGGTGCCGCGCAGGTGCTCCGGCACCGAGGGGTGGCGCATGCTGATGCCGCGCAGGTGGGTCTCGTAGATCACCGTGGAGTCCCAGGGCACCCGCACCGGCTTCTGCTCGGGCCAGGTGAAGGCCGGGTCCAGCACCTTGGACTTGGGCACGAAGGGCGCGCTGTCGCGCTCGTCGAAGGAGAGGTCGGCGTCCGGGTGGCCGATGGTGTAGCCGAACAGCGACTCCGACCAGCGCAGCCGCCCCACCAGCTGGCGGGCGTAAGGGTCTACCAGCAGCTTGTTGGGGTTGAAGCGGTGGCCGGCGTCGGGTTCGTAGGGGCCGTGCACCCGGTAGCCATAGATCAGCCCCGGGTGGGCGTCGGGCAGGTAGCCGTGCCAGATCTCGTCGGTGTACTCGGGCAGTTCGATGCGCTCCAGTTCCCGCTCGCCCTTGCTGTCGAAGAGGCACAGCTCGACCTTGGTGGCGTGGGCGGAGAACAGCGCGAAATTCACGCCCAGGCCGTCCCAGGTGGCGCCGAGTGGAAAGGGGTGGCCTTCGGTGATCCGTGAGCGTTGCCTGCTCATGTGGTGGCTCCTGTACGGCCTGGGGTCAGGCTTTGGGTGTCTTGGGGGTGCGTGGGGCGCGGGATTTCTTCAGCAGGGCGGGCTTTTCCTCGGCCTCGCTGGCGGCGGGCTTGGCCGCCCGAGGGCGGCGCGTGGGGGTGACCGGGCCGGAGGAGGTGTCCACCGCCCGGGGTTTGCTGGCCGGCCGCGAGGTGGGTTCCGGCGGGGTATCGCGGGGCTTCTCGCGCTGGGCCAGCTTGCGCGCCATCTCCCAGTGGCGAGCGTCCTGGCCGTGGGGACGGCCCTCGGATTCCCAGATCTGGTAGGCGAGTTCGCGGACGCGCTGATCGTCGGTGTTCATGGCATGGCTCCTGTGGCATGGGGGCGGAAACACAGCAGGTTGACGGGGAAGTCGGCGAGCGCCCGGGACAGGGCCAGGCCTTCGGGACCCACCTGGGGCGGCTCGCGGCTGAACACACCGGCGAGGGCGCCGGTGGCCGGGTCGAAGGGCAGCTCCACGCGGGTATCGCCCCAGCGCAGGGGCGGCACCTGGGGCACCTTGGTGCCTTCCAGCAAGGCATCCACCAGGCGCGGGGCGATCACCACCAGGTATTCGCCGTCGCGCTGGCGGGCGAAGGCGATCACCCGCTCGGCGTGTTCGCCGTGCACCGGCAGGGGCTGGTAGTCGCCCCGGGCGAACAGCCCGGCGCGGGCGTAGCGCACCGACAGCACGCTGCCGATCAGCCACTGCTTGATGCGCCCGTCGCGCCAGCCCAGCAGCAGGTCGGCCTGGTCGCGCAGGGTGCCCAGGGCGTCGATGCGCGCGGCGTAATCCACCGGCCGGCGGTTGTCCGGGTCCACCAGGCTGAAGTCCCAGAACTCGGTGCCCTGGTAGAGGTCCGGCACCCCTGGCGTGGTCATGCGCAGCAGGCATTGCACCAGCCCGTTGAGGGCGCCGCCGGGGGCGATGGCCATGGCCGCGTCGGCAATGCTGCGACGCAGCTGGGTGGCGGCATCGCTGCCCAGCAGGCTGTCGAGGAAGGCGCGGCAGGCGCCCTCGTAGTCGCCGTTGGGGGCGCTCCAGCTGGTCTGCAGCTTGGCTTCGCGCAGGGCCTTTTCCTGCCAGCGCAGCAGGCGCTCGCGGTAGGCGGCGAGGCCGGCGTGGTCGTCGGCTGCCAGGTCCAGCGGCCAACTGCCCAGCAGGCACTGGTAGAGCATCAGTTCGTCGCCGGGGCTGATGGCCAGCGGGCCGGTGGCTTCGCGCAGGGGCGCGGCCAGGCGCCGCCACTGTTCGCAGCACTCGGCGAACCAGGCAGCGCGCTCGCTGAGCACCGCCAGGCGCGCACGGCTGTCCTCGCCGCGCTTGTGGTCATGGGTGGCGGTGGTCAGCAGGTTGTCCGGGAAGCTCTGCGCGCGGGCCTGGCAGGCCGCGTGGAAGGCTTCCAGCGGGGCGCTGAAGCGTTGCGGGTCGAAGCCCACGTCGTTGCGTGAGAGCAGCACCGCCGAGCGGTAGCAGGCGGTGTCCTCCACGGCCTTGGCCGCCGCCGGCGCGGTGAGCTGCTGGAAGCGCGCCACAACCTGCCGGCGCAGCCGGCGCTGGGCCAGGGGCACGGCCCTCAGCGGTTCGCCGCCGAGCCAGCGCTCCAGGTGGTCGAGCAGCGGGCGGTCGGCGTCGCCCAGTTCGGTGCAGGCCGCGTCGAAGGCCTGGCGGAACAGCCGCTGGTCCTGGGCGGAGCGGCCGCAGGCGTTGACGTAGGTGCGGTAGACGCTGAACTGGCCGATCAGCGCGTGCAGTGCCCGGCGGATGCCGCCGAGGGTCAGGTCGCGGGTCGCCAGGTCGCTGCGCGCCACCTGCAGCAGCGCCTGGGCGAGGTTCTCCAGGTCGCCGGCGAGGTTGCTGCCGAGGATCAGTTCGCGGGCCTCGCGGACCTCGTCGAGGAAGCGCGGCGAACGCCCGCTGGTCTCGCTCCACAGGCCGCACAGCTGCAACTCGCCGAGGGGCGAGTGCTGCAGCAGCGACACCTGGTTCATGAATTCGTAGCCGGTGGTGCCGTCCACCAGCCAGTCGCCGGGCAGCGCCTCGTCGGGGCCGAGGATCTTCTCCACGTAGAGGGGGAAAGGCTGCTCCGCCAGGCCGGCCGGTCGTTGTGCCGCCAGCCGCTGCACCCGGCGGCGCAGGCGTCGGCAGTAGCCGCGCGGGTCGGCCAGGCCGTCGACGTGGTCCAGGCGCAGCCCGTCCACCAGGCCGCGCTGGATCAGCTCGAAGACCTTGGCATGCACCGCCTCGAACACCTCCGGGCGTTCCACCCGCAGGCCGCCCAGCTCGTTGATGTCGAAGAAGCGCCGCCAGTTGATGTCGTCGGCGGCGGTGCGCCAGCTGGCCAGGCGGTAGTGCTGGCGCTCCAGCAGGGCGTGCAGGCGTTCGAAGCCCGCCGGGTCGTCGCCCCGGAACGCCGCCAGGGCGTTCGCCAGTGCCTCGCCGGTCGGCGCGGCGCGGCCCAGGGCCTGGCGCAGCTCACGGGCGCGCTGCCAGGCGTCGGCGGAGCCTTCGAGGGCGTCGAAGCTGGCGGCCAGGGCCTGCAATGCCGGGTCGTCGGCGCGCCGCAGCACCTCGCCGTAGGTGGCCGGCCAGAGCGGGAAGCGGTGGTCGAAATGCTGGGCGTAGAGCGCGCCGCTGCTGCCGTCGTAATGCAGGCGCACCTCGCCGGCGGCGAGGACTTCAGCGTAGTCGCTGCGCAGGAAGGGGATCAGCAGCTGCCCGCGCAGCAGCGGGTCGTGGGATTGCCACTGGATGTCGAAGAACTGCGCGTAGGGGCTGGCGCGGCCCCATTCGAGCACGTCCAGCCACCAGGGGTTGTCGCCGCCGCCCACGGCCATGTGGTTGGGCACCAGGTCGAGGATGAGCCCCATGTGGTGCTCGCGCAGGGCGGCCACCAGGCGCTCCAGGGCCGGCTCGCCGCCCAGCTCGGGGTTGACCCGGGTGGGGTCGACCACGTCGTAGCCGTGGGTGGAACCGGCCCGGGCCTGGAGCACGGGCGACAGGTACAGGTGGCTCACGCCGAGACGGGCGAAGTAGGGCACCTGGGCGCGGGCGTCGTCGAGGGTGAAGCCGGCGTGCAGTTGCAGGCGCAGCGTGGCACGCAGTTCAGTCATGGGGGTGTTCCTGTTGCCGGCGGGTGTGGTCGAGGCGCTGCAGGCGGGCGCTCACCTCGGGGCGTTCGAGCAGGCTGGCGGCGGCTTCCGGCCAGCGCCGGCGCCAGTTGGGGTGCAGGTCGCCGGGGCCGGGGAGGTTGGGTTGCTCCTCGCTGCCGACGGCGTCCTCTAGGGGCAGCAGCACCAGGGGCGCGGGGGTCCTGCCGATGAAGGCGATGGCCGCATCGAGGTCGTCTTCGGGGGCCTGGCCGTGGCGCTGGCCGCTGGCGTGCAGGGCGCTTTCCAGGGCCTGGCGTTCCCGCTGGCGGTGCTCACGGTCGGCCTCGGCCTGCTCGGGCCGGGTCTGGCCGGCGGCCTCGCGCCAGTGGATGTCGCGCCCGGCGAGCCAGCCGCGCAGGGTCGGCAGGTCGTGGGTGGTGGTGGTGGCCAGGGCATCCGCCGGCCAGGCGTCGGGCGGCGTGAAGCGACCGTCGGCCTGCTCGAACAGCAGCACGCGCATGCCGAGGATCAGCCGCCGGCCGAGGGCTTCGCGCAGCCCCTCGGGCACGGTGCCGAGGTCTTCACCGACGATCAGCGCACGGTGGCGGGTGGCTTCCAGGCAGAGCAGGCGCAGCAGGTCTTCCCGGGGGTAGTTGAGGTAGGCGCCATGTCGGGGATCGGCGCCTTCCGGTAGGACCCAGAGGCGCTGCAGGCCCATCACGTGGTCGATGCGCAGGCCGCCGGCGTGGGCGAGGTTGGCCCGCAGCATCTCGATGAAGGCGCGGAAGCCCTGTTGGCGCAGGCCCTCGGGGGAGAAGGCGGAAATGCCCCAGGCCTGGCCGCTGCGGTTGAGGATGTCCGGCGGGGCGCCTACCGTCAGCGACGGCAGCAGTTCGGCCTGGCGCGCCCAGGCCTGGCTGCCGGCACCGTCGGCGCCCACGGCCAGGTCGGCGATCAGCCCGACGGCCATGCCGGCGCCGCGCGCGGCACTCTGGGCGCGGTCCAGCCCGCGCGCCACCAGCCACTGGGCGAAGGCGTGGAAGCGCACCTCGTCGGCATGCTCTTCGGCGAAGTGCAGCACCGCCGGGCTGGCGGGGTCGCGGTAGGGCTCCGGCCAGGTGCGCCAGTCGGTGGGCAGGCCGCTGCGGCTCATGAAGCCGTGCAGGGCTTCGAAGCGGCAGTGCTGCACCAGGGCGTCGCCGGCGTGCTGGCAGAAGCTGTCGAAGTCGACGCTGTGCAGGTTCTCCCCGGCGGCGAAACCCTGGTAGAGCTGGCGCAGCAGCTGCAGGCGGGCGGCGGAGGCGGCCGGCCAGTCCACCAGCGGGAGGGATTCCAGGCGCTGCAGCTCGGGGCCGAGGCCGGTGGCGAGGACCGCCTCGCGCCAGGCGCGGTCGCCGAGGATGCTGGCCGGCGCGGCGTGCAGCACGTTGAACAGCAGGCGGCTGGAGGGCGAATAGGGGCTGTAGCGCTGCAGGTCGGCGCTGAACATGGCGTGCACCGGGCTCAGGGCGATGGCGTCGGCACCCTGGGCGGCGGCGCTGCGTACCAGCTCTTCCAGGGCCTGGGTGTCCCCCAGGCCACCGTCACCGGGGCGGCGCAGGCCGTACAGCTGGGCCGCCAGGCCCCAGATGTGGCGGCGGCGGTGGTCGCTGAGCTGGGCGACGCTGGGGCAGGCCGGCGGGGCGACGGCGAGGGTCACCGCCTGGTCGCCCAGGTGCAGCTGGTGGTAGCCCCAGGCGGTGAGGGCGGGCAGGCGCGCCTGGTCGTCCAGGTGGCCATCCACCACGCCGCCGTCCTCCAGCTGGACGCGGAAGGCGGCGCCGGGCCGGGCATGGGAGGCGAGCGCCAGGGGCTGGCCCTGGTCCAGGGTCAGCAGCCGGGGCAGGGTGGCGGCCTCATGCCGGGCCTGCAGGTGGGCCAGGCTGCCGGCGATCTGCTGCTCGCTCCGGGCCGGGTAGCCGAGGGCCTCCAGCAGCGCGCGCAGGCTGTCGGGAGCGATCTGTTGCGGGCGGCCGTCGGCGTCGGTCCAGTGGACGCTGAACCCCGCCGCCGTGGCCAGGGCTTCCAGCTGGGCGTCGCTCATCGCGGGTCCTCCAGGGTGACCACCACGCTGTGGGGCGGCAGCACGCCCTGGCGGTAGTCGGCGTCGTCGATGCCGTCGGCGTGCAGGGTGCGGGCCTCGGGGTGGGGCAGCGGGGTGCGCACGGTGACCGCCGAGAGGTTCAGGTCGATGCGCAGGTGGCTGCCGTCGCCCAGCCGCCAGCCGGCGGAGACGGCCTTGTCCTCCAGGACCCGCGCGCCGATGGCCTGGCTGCCCGGCAGGCGCGGCACCAGGTGGGCATGGCGCACCTGCAGCAGGCGCTGGTAGAGCCGGCGCCAGGCCTCGGCATCGGCTTCGGTGGCGGCGGCGCTGTCGGGCATGGAGCGGCTGAAGGTGGAGAAATCGTTGGGGTCGGGGATGGCGTCGCGCTGCTCGGGCCGGGTGAAGGCGCTGAAGGCGGCGAACTCGGCGCGGCGGCCTTCGCGCACGGCCTGGCCGAGGGCTTCGTTGTGGGAGGTGAAGTACAGGAAGGGCTGCTCGGAGCCCCATTCCTCGCCCATGAACAGCAGCGGCACCATGGGGCTGAGCAGCAACAGGGCAACGCTGGCCCGCAGCGCGGCGGGCTCCGCCAGGCTGGCCAGGCGCTCGCCCAGGGCGCGGTTGCCCACCTGGTCGTGGTTCTGCAGGAATAGCACGAAGGCGGTGGGCGGCAGGTGCGCGCTGGGTTCGCCGCGCTGGGCGCCGCGCGGGCTGGTCTCGCCCTGGTAGACGAAGCCCTCGCCCAGGCAGCGGGCCAGGTGGCTGGTGGGTTCGCGGGCGAAGTCGGCGTAGTAGCCCTCGTTCTCGCCGGTGAGCAGCACGTGCAGCACGTTGTGGCCGTCGTCGTTCCACTGGGCGTCGAAGCCCTGTTCCAGCAGGCTGGCGGCGTTGTCTTCGTTCTCCAGCACCAGGTGCACGTGGCGCCCGGCGGTGGCGCGGCGCACGCGGTCGGCCAGCTCGACGAGGAAGTCGCGGTCGGGGATGGCGTGCACCGCATCCAGGCGCAGGCCGTCCATGCGGTAGTCCAGCAGCCACATCAGCGCGTTCTCGCAGAAGAAGTCGCGCACCTGCACGCGGCGGAAGTCGATGGCCGGCCCCCAGGGGGTGTGGCGGTCGTCGCGGAAGAAGGCGCCGGCGTAGCGGCCAAGGTAGTTGCCGTCCGGGCCGAAGTGGTTGTAGACCACGTCCACCAGCACCATCAGGCCCAGCTCGTGGGCACGGTCCACCAGGGCGCGCAGCTCGTCGGGGGTGCCGTAGGAGGATTCCGGGGCGAACGGCAGCACGCCGTCGTAGCCCCAGTTGCGCGCGCCGGGGAATTCGGCCAGGGGCATCAGTTCGATGGCGGTCACCCCCAGTTCGGCGAGGCCGGGCAGCAGGGCGGTGACCTGGCTGAAACCGCCGAGCAGGCCGACGTGTAGCTCGTAGATCACCGCCTCGTGCCAGGGGCGCCCGTTCCACTCGGTGCAGCGCCAGGCGTAGCGGGACGGGTCCTGCACTTCGCTGTCGCCGTGCACGTCGTCCAGCTGGCGGCGCGAGGCCGGGTCGGGCACCTCCAGTTCGCCGTCGATGCGGAAGCGGTAGGCGGTGCCGGCCCCCACCGGCAGCTGCACGCTGTACCAGCCGTCGGCGTGGGGAGCCATGGAGTGGGTCTCGCCCGAGGCGAGGCGCAGCTCCACCTGGCGGGCGTCCGGTGCCCAGAGGGCGAAGCGGGTGCTGCCGTCGTCCTGGAACCAGGCGCCGTGGCTGCGGGTGACCGGGTACATCAGCGCGCCCCTCCGCTGGCGAGGGTGACGCGCTGGCCGATCAGCCGCTGGTACAGCTGGTCGTAGGGCAGCACCGACTCGCGCCAGAACAGTGGCGCGGCCATGGCCTGGCAGCGCATGGCGTCCAGCAGTTCGGGGTGGCGGTAGACGTTCAGCGCGCGCTGCACGGCGTCCCAGTAGCTGGCGGCATCGGGCTCGCGGAACAGGAAGCCGGTGACGCCGTCCTCGATGGTGTCCGCCAGGCCGCCGGTGCAGCGGGCGATGGGCAGGGAGCCGAAGCGCTGGGCGTACATCTGGCTCAGGCCGCAGGGTTCGAAGCGCGACGGCATGAGCAGGAAATCGCTGGCGGCGAACAGGCGGCGGGCGTCGGTCTCGTTGAAGCCGACGCGCACGCCGATGCGCCCGGCATGGCGCTGCGCCAGGGCCTCCATGGCCAGCTCCAGCTCGGGCTCGCCACGGCCGATCACCGCCAGGCGGCCGCCCTGGGCGACGATGCGGTCGGCGATCTCCAGGGTCAGGTCGATGCCTTTCTGCTGCACCAGGCGCGAGACCACGGCGAACAGCGGGGCGGGTTCGCTGTCCAGGCCGTAGAGCTGCTCCACGAAGCGGCGGTTGGCCTGCTTGCCCTGCCAGGCGCGGGGGGCGAAGCCTTCTACCAGGTGGGTGTCGCTGCGCGGGTCCCAGCTCTCGTCGATGCCGTTGGTGATGCCGCTCAGGCGGCCTTCGGCGACGCGCTGGCGCAGCATGCCTTCCAGGCCGCAGCCGAAGGCCTCGGTGGTGATCTCGCGGGCGTAGTTGTCGCTCACCGTGGTGGTGTGCCGGGCGTGGGCGATGCCGGCCTTGAGGAACGACAGCTTGCCGTAGAACTCCATGCTCTCCGGGCGGAAGGCCTGCTCCGGCAGGCCCAGCTCGGGGGCGCTGTGGGGGTCGCAGAGACCCTGGTAGGCCAGGTTGTGGATGGTGAACACGCTGGGGGTGGCCTGGCCGCGCCAGGCCAGGTAGGCCGGCGCCAGGCCGCTGGGCCAGTCGTTGGCGTGCACCAGCTCGGGCACCCAGCTGAGGCCGGCCTGGCCGCCGGCGAGGTCGGCGGCGGCCAGGCCCAGGCGGGCGAAGCGGATGTGGTTGTCGGCCCAGTCGCGGCCATGGGCGTCGCCATAGGGGGTGCCTTCGCGCTCGTACAGCTCGGGGCAGATCAGCACGTAGACGATCAGCCCGTCCGGCAGGTCCATGCGCCCGACCCGGCAGGGCGGCAGGGCGGCGTGCCCCGGCAGGCGGCCGATGACCCGGATCGGGTGGCCGCTGTGCAGCACCGAGCGGTAGCCGGGGATCAGCACGCGGATGTCGTGGCGGGAGGCGAGGGCTCGGGGCAGGGCAGCGGAAACGTCCCCCAGGCCACCGACCTTGACCAGGTCGGCGAACTCCGAGGTGACGAAGAGGATTCGTTTTTTCTGGCTATTGGTTCCAAGGCTTTCCACGTGCAACTGGGGCCGACTGGCGAGGGTGGACCCCAGGCCTTCGAGTTGAAGGCTCACTACCGCATTTCCCATACCATCCTCCGCTTTCGAATATCCCTGAACGGGGCGGCGGAGCGCCGGGGCGCAAGCCATCTATCACTGCTGGCGGTCCGGGCCGCCGGCCGCTTGGAAGATGAGTTGAAGGTCCCGACGCAGACGTCCGCTCCCCACATGAATCGAGACCGGAGGCCCGGCGGGATAGTTTCGACTTTATTTCCCGGCGGCCTCCGCCGGACGGCGGCGCTGCGGGGGGAACTCGGCCCCGGGGCCGGCCTTCATAGCTAGCAACAGCGAACGGAGGAAAGGGCCATGCAGCATGTCGAGCAGGTGGTGAGCTTCCTGGAGCGGTACCAGTTGACCCTGGTGACCGCGGAGTCCTGCACGGCGGGGCTGATGACCTCGATCCTCGCGGACGTGCCCGGGTGCGGGCAGGTGCTGGACGCGGGCTACGTGGTGTACTCCCCCGAGGCCAAGCAGCGCTGCCTGGGGGTGTCGCCGGACACCATGGAGCGCTTCGGCCTGACCAGCGAGGAAGTCGCCCGGGAAATGGCCCTGGGGGCGCTGGAGGCCGCCGACCGTGCCGGTGTGGCCCTCGCCAACACCGGGTTGGCCGAAGGGGCCGGCGAGGCGGATGGGCTGGTGTGCTTCGCCTGCGCCATGTACCTGGACGGCGAGCCCTGGGTGGTGAGCGAGCAGCGCCATTTCGACGGAGAGCGCAACAGGGTGCGTGAGCAGGCGGCCCGCCATGGCCTGCTGCAGCTGCCCTATTACTACGAGCGCCTGCACCAGGCCTGGGCGGTGCGCCAGCCGGTGGATCAGACCGGCGGCTGACGCTCGGGCCCGGCGATGGGGCCGTCGCCAACTGCCGGGGCCTGGGGCGGCTGCAGCGAGCGCAGTTCGGCCCGCATGCGCGGCAGGCTGTCGGGGTAGTTGCGGTTGACGAAGCTGATGAGGTTCTCCCGCAGGTAGCAGCGCAGGTCCCAGTTGCGCGAGGAGTCGGCGGAGCTGACCAGCACCCGAAGCTGCATGGCGCGGTCGGTGGCGTCCACCACCTGCAGCACGCTGACGCGGCCGTCCCAGAGCTTGGGCTGCTCGCCGCAGAGCCGGTCCAGCTCGCGCCGCAGGGGCTCCAGGGGCAGGGCGTAGTCGACCCAGATGATCACCGCGCCGGTGATCGACGCGCCGACCCGGGTCCAGTTCTGGAAGGGGTTCTCGATGAACCACTGCAGCGGCACCACCAGGCGGCGGTCATCCCAGATGCGCACCACGACATAGGTGCCGGTGATCTCCTCGATGCGCCCCCATTCGCCCTGGACGATCACCACGTCGTCCAGGCGGATCGGCTGGGTCAGGGCAATCTGCAGGCCGGCGATGAGGTTGCCCAGCACCGGCTTGGCGGCGAAGCCCACCGCCAGCCCGGCCACCCCGGCCGAGGCCAGCAGGCTGGTGCCCAGCTGCCGGGCGGTGGGGAAGGTCATCAGCATGCAGGCCACGCCGAACAGCACCACGAAGAAGCTCAGGGTGCGCACCAGCACACGGGTCTGGGTCTGGATGCGGCGGGCTTGCAGGTTGTCGGCGATGTCCACCGGGTGGCGCAGCAGGATCACCTGCTGCACCGCGTCCACCGCGCGCAGGCCGAGCCAGGTGAAGGTGCCGATCAGCACCAGGGAGGTGAGGCGGCGCAGCGGCTCGATGAACAGCAGGTCGTCCGGCGCGGAGCTGAGCACCGTCTGCACCCCCAGCAGCGGCAGCAGCAGGTACAGCGGGCGGCGCACCCGCTGCAGCAGCTCGCGCAGAAACAGCACGGGGCGGGTCAGGCGCTCGAACACCCGCAGGACAGCGCGGGACACCAGGGACAGGACGAGGAAGACCGCGAGGACGGTGAGCAGCAGGCGCAACTCGGGCCAGGGCAGGTGGGGCAGCCAGGCTTCGGGCATGGGGCACTCCTGGAACGGCGGGTTTTCGATGGCCGGGGCACTCGGCGAAGCAGCGACGCGTCGGCCAACGCTTGGGGATTCCCTGTTAGTGACCCGGTGAGGGGGAGGGGGTTCGGGTGAATCGCCCTGGCCGTTCGTCGTCCTTACACAACCTTTACCCGGGCGCTGCGATCCGTTTTGTGCCGTTGCGGTCTGAACAGGCATCCCGGCACCTGTCCCGCCGGGCAGGAGGAAAACCATGTTTCGTCGTTTGCCCCAGGTGGCCCTGTTGGTGGGAGCCGCCGCACTGGCCGGCCAGGCGTCCGCCCATGGGCATGATGCCGGCCCGGCGATCGTCGGCGCCGTCGTGGGGGCCGTGGTCGGCGGAGCCATCGTCGCGTCCCGTCCGGCGCCGGTCTATGTGGAACAACCCGCCCCGGTGTATGTGCAGCCGGCCCCCGTCTACGTGGCGCCGCCGCCACCGCCGCCGGTCTACGTCTACCCGGCACAACCGGTGTATTACCAGAGCGTGCCGGTGTACGCCCCGCCGCCGCGCTACTACGGGCCCCGCTACTACGGCCCGCCCCATCGCTGGGGTGGCCCGCACTGGTAACCCATGCCAACGAGCCCCACTCCGGTGGGGCTCGCTGCGTCTGGCGACCGTTCGGCGGCTGGGGCGAGCGCACAGCGGCACGGGGCTTCCAAGCTCCATCGCCACCCGAGGGAACACCCATGGAACGCCCGATCGCCGCAGCGGATGCCTACCGGTTCGGAACCACCTGTGAACGCGCCGTACGCCCCGGCACCCGCCCGGAGGGCTCGGGCAGCCTGGCCCGTCGCGACGAACCCGCACCGGGCAGCCTGCTCATGGAGCGCAACGCCGTCACCGTCGAGCGACGGGGCGAGCCGGGTGGTTCACGGGGCTGAGGCTCACCCGGGCTGCCGACGGCGAGGGGGAATCGGTTAGCATCGCGGCCTTTGCCCGGCCATGTGCGCCGGGCCCCGACAGGCTGCAGGCACATGAACAGAGACGACATCCCTTCCTTCGGCATCGGCACCCAGCTGTCCATGCTCGGGCGCGACCCTTCCGAGCAGTACGGCTTCGTCAACGGCCCGCTGTACCGGGGCTCCACGGTCATCTACAAGACCCTCGACGACATCGAGCAGCGCCGCGCGCGCTTCTCCTACGGCACCGCCGGCACGCCCACCATCGCCAACCTGGAAGATGCCTGGACCCAACTGGCCGGCGCCGCTGGCACGGTGCTCTCGCCCTCGGGCCTGGGCGCGGTGTCCCTGGCGCTGTTCAGCACCACCCGCGCGGGTGACCACATCCTGGTGCCGGACAGCGTCTACCGGCCGACCCGGCATTTCTGCAACCACATGCTGGCCCGCTACGGCGTCACCACCACCTACTACGACCCGATGATCGGCGCCGGCATCGAGGCGCTGATGCGCCCCGAGACCACCACGCTGTTCCTCGAAGCGCCGGGCTCGCAGACCTTCGAAGTGCCGGACCTGCCGGCCTTGGTGGAGGTGGCGCGGCGGCGCGGGGTGCGCACTATCCTCGACAACACCTGGGCGACCCCGCTGTTCCTGCGGGCCCATGACCTGGGCATCGACCTGACGGTGGAGGCGGGCACCAAGTACCTGGGCGGGCATTCGGACCTGCTGCTGGGCCTGGTGACGGCCAACGCCGAATGCTGGCCGGCCCTGCGTGCCACCTACGACAGCATGTCCATGCTGCCGGGGGCCGAGGATTGCGTACTGGCGCTGCGCGGCCTGCGCACGCTGAAGCTGCGGCTGGAAGAGGCCCAGCGCCGGGGCCTGGAAATGGCCCACTGGCTCAAGGCCCGGCCGGAGGTGAAGCGCGTGCTGCACCCGGCCTTCGAGGACTGCCCCGGGCATGCGCACTGGAAGCGTGACTTCACGGGGGCTTCGGGGCTGTTCTCCATCGTTCTGGAGGACCGCTACAGCCGCGAGGGCCTGGCGGCCATGCTGGACCAGCTGCGGGTGTTCAGCATGGGCTTCTCCTGGGGCGGCTACGAGAGCCTGGTGATCCCCTTCGACTGCCGCAGCTACCGCACCGCCACGGCCTGGACGGAGCCGGGCTTCTGCCTGCGCCTGCAGATCGGCCTGGAGGACATGGACGACCTCAAGGCCGACCTGGCCGAGGGCTTCGCCCGGCTGGCGGCCTGCTGAGGCGGTTCAGTCCAGCACGTCGTGTAGGACGTCCTGGATGAGCCCGGTGGCCACGGCCACCAACAGCAGGTCGGTCCCGGCCTGCACCCAGTCGTAGCCGGGGTAGGACGGCAGCCGCTGCAGCAGGCGGCCGTCCAGCTTGCGGGCGATGCCGGGCGGTAGCGGCTTGCCCCGCGCGAGGTTCTTGCGGATGCCCGGGGGCAGCGAAGCGCCGGGGCTCCAGTAGTCACGGTTGTCCTGCAGGACGATGCGGATGCCGCCGAGGTCGATGCTCGGCCCCGCCGACTGGGTCGCCGCATTGCCGTGGCCGCCGTGCCCATTGCCGTTGCCATGACCGTTGTTGCCCTTGCCGTTGCCATTGCCGGGCGACGCCAGGGCGGAGGCGCTCGCGCCTGCCAGCAACAGGGCGCAGGCGAGCAGCAGCGGGCGGTGGTTCGGGGTGTGCATGATCAGGACTCCGTGGAGTGGGGACGGGCGGAAGGCCGCGGGACCGGCCCCAGCAGGCAGGGCCCACGGGCCACCATGGCGGTGGCCTGGGCGGTGGACACCGGCGGGCTGAAGTAATACCCCTGGCCTTGCCGGCAGCCGACGCTCTGCAGCCATTCCAGCTGCCGCTGCGTCTCGATGCCTTCGGCAACGGTGGGAATGCCGAGTTCCTGGCTGAGGCCGAGCATGGCCCGCAGGATGCTTTCGTCCTTGCTGCCGTTGTCCAGTGCGGCGACGAACTGGCGGTCGATCTTGAGCTTGTCGAAGTTGTAGCGGCTGATGTGGGCGAGGGACGAGTAGCCGGTGCCGAAGTCGTCCAGCGACACGCGGATGCCCATGGCCTGCAGCGCCTGGATGTTGGCGTTGGCCCGCTCGACGTGGTCGATCACGGCGGTCTCGGTCACCTCCAGCTCCAGCCGCCTGGGCGGGAAACCTACCTTGTTGAGGATGCGCGAGACGTGGAACGGCAGGCTTTCGTCGGCCAGGTCGATGGCGCTGAGGTTGAACGAGAGGAACACGCCGGTGGGCCACTGGCGGGCTTCCTCGCAGGCGCGCTGGAGCAGTTCGCGGGTGATGCGGGTGATGTAGCCGAGGCGCTCGGCTGCGGGGATGAACTGCGCCGGCCCCAGGCTGCCGGCCTCGGGGTGGTCGAGCCGGGCGAGGGCCTCGAAGCCGAGGATTTCGCCGCTTTCCAGGGCGACGATGGGTTGGTAGTCCACCCGCAGGTAGCCGGCCTTCATGCCTTCGTCGAGCAGCTTCACCAGGCGCGTCTGCTGCTCCAGCTCGGTGTCGTTGCCGGGCTCGTAGAACACCACCATGTTGCGCCCCTCGCGCTTGCCTGACTGCACGCAGAAGGCGGCGCGGGCCATGAGGTCGTCCAGTCGCCGACCATCGTCCGGGTAACGGGCGACGCCGAGGGTGGCGCTGACTTCGATACGTGCGTCCTCATGCTGTACCGGCTGGCGGATCAGCTCCAGCAGGGCCTCCAGCAGGGCGCTGGCGGCGGTGTGGCTCTTCTGGGAATGCAGCACCAGGGTGAATTCGTCGGCACCGCTGCGGCCGATCAGGTCGCCCTCGGGCAGCGCCGTGCCCAGCCGGCGGGCCAGCACCTGCAACAGGTGGTCGCCGGCCTCGTGGCTGTGCAGGTCGTTGACCAGGCGGAAGCCGTCCAGGTCCACCAGCACGAAGTAGAACGGCGAGTCAGAAACCCCCAGGCAGGGTTCCAGGTGGCTGCGCAGCCCCCGGCGGTTGGGCAGGCCGGTGAGCATGTCGTGTTCGGCCAGGCGGGTGACCTTGAGTTCCGCGCTGCGCCGGGCCTGGGCCTCCCAGCGCATCTCCATCAGCCGGCGCACACCGAAGATGAAACCGCACCAGCCCACCAGGCTGAGCATCAGCAGGATCTCGTCCAGTTCCCAGTGCTCGTGACGTACGGCCGCCCGTTGCAGGAGGTCGCCCACATCGAAGTGGACCAGCAGGGCGAGGCTGACCAGGGCGAACAGCAGGATCAGGACGATGTCACGCTTCATCCGGCCGGTGCGTGGGCGGGCAGGGCGGTCGTGGGTATCGGGCATGCGGGATCGGCACTCCGGAGCCCCGGCGCAGGGCTGTCGCCGGGGATACGGAAAATATAGACGCGCCTGGTGAGGGTGGGGGCCCGCTGAATCTAACGGGGCCGGGCGCATGGCCGGGTGATGGCACAGGCACCATCACCCGGCTGCGTTCGCTCAGCCCAGCTCGCGCACCGCGCGCCAGGCTTCGTCGATGGCGGCGTGGGCGTAGGCGCTCCAGGCCGCGTCGGAGTTGGCGATGGTGACGTTGCCCAGCTTGCGGCGGGCGAGGTTCATCAGCTTCTCGCTCTCGTCTTCGTCGTCGAACAGGCTGTTGGAGAAGTAGGCGTAGCCGTGGGACCAGCGGTTGACGGTGATGGCGAGGATGTCCTTCTCGTGGTCGAAACCGGCCGGGCCGAGCATGGCCTGGAGCTGCTCGCGGATCATCGTTTCCATCTGCTCGAAGCTCATGGCGTAGAGCTTGCCGCGGCCGACACGGGCCTGGGTGCGGGCGTCCATGCCCATGCCGGGGCTGGTGGGCACGTAGACCATGTGCAGGCCGATGGGCTGGGCCGGGTCGCGGGGGTGGCGGTAGCCGCCGATGTCCACCGGGTAGTCGAGCTTGACGCGGCTGTAAGGCTGGCTGGGGGCGTAGATCTCGTGGACGCCGAGCTTGGCGAAGCTGTGCCAGTTGCGGATCACCACCTTGGTGTACACCAGCGGGAACTTGACGTTCTGCGCCAGGGCGTGGGCCTGCGGGGCGGGCAGGTCGCGGAGCAGGTAGGGAATCATCATGTTGTAGCAGGCCAGCACGCAGTGCCGGGCGCGCACGCGGTGCAGCTGGCCGCCCCGGCTGTAGCCCACGTCCACGGCGCCGGCGCGGTTGCGCACGCTGACGGCGGTGCTGTTCAGACGCAGGCGCACGGCGTTGGAGGGCAGGTCGAGGCGGGCGTAGTCGAAGTCGGCGAGGACGATGTCGTCCATGCCCTTGCCGGCGGCCACGCCCGGGATCAGGCTGCGCACCAGCAGGCGCGCCACCGAGGCGTTGCCGTCGGGGAAGTGGTAGATGTACGGCTCTTCCATCTCGGCCTTGGCTTCCTCGCTGATGGGCGAGAGGTCCATCGCGGCGAAGCCGGGGAAGCCGACGGCGTAGGCATCCGCTGCGGCGACGGCGTCGATGCTGAGGGCGGAGAAGTCGTTGGTGCGGCTGAGGAAGTAGCGGGTGGCGGCTTCGCTCAGGCCGACGTCCTTGCGCAGGAAGTCCTGGTAGCTGGTCTTGGCCAGGTGGGCTTCCTTCTCCTCGCGGCTCTTGCCGGCCAGGTAGTCACGGGGTGCTTCGTGCAGGGCGATGAGAGCCTCGCGGTCGGCTTCGGGCAGCGGGAAGTCGTTGATGAAGGCGCGCCAGCTGCGGGCGTTGAGTTTTTCCGGGGCGATGTCGTCGGCCACCATCGGTGTCGGGTCGCCGGTCACCAGCTTGTCTTCACCGAAGCCGGCCTTGTCGAAGAACACCCCGCGGGACAGCCCGAGGCCGGGGTAGAAGTCGCGGTCGAAGGCGGTCTCGAAACGGTCGATGTCCACCCCCAGCTGCTTGAGCAGGCCGTTCACCTGACTGCTGTAGAGGTGCTTGGGCGACTGGAAGGCTTCGCTGCCGCCGTAGCCGAGGATCATCCGGCCGCCGGCCTGGAATTCGTTGCGCTTGGCGTGGCCGCCGAAGTCGTCGTGGTTCTCGACGATGAGGATGCGCGCGTCGGGGTTCTGCTGCCGGTAGAACCAGGCCGCCGAGAGGCCGCTGATGCCGCCGCCGACCACCACCAGGTCGTACTGCTCCTCGATGGGCAGGCCGTCGGTGTCGAACACCTTCTTCTCCCAGCCCATCTGGTGGGCCACGTCGAAGGAGCCGGGGTGGCTGCCGCGCAGGCCGGTGAGGGCAGGGGGGTAGTAGCGCCCGGAGGGGGCTGCGCGCAGCAGCTGCAGCGGGGTGAGGCCGAGGCCGACGGTGAGGGCGGCGCCGTTGAGGAAGTCGCGGCGGGTGATGCTCATGGTGTACCTGCAAGGCGTTTGTTGTGGGTGCGGGCGCCCGGATCGTTGCCGGGCCCCCGTGGGCTTACCAGCCCAATTGCTTATTGAAGCCGAGGGCGTCGTAGTAGTCGCCCTGGTAGACGATCTTGCCGTCCTTGATACGGACGAAGCTGACCCCTTCGAACTTCAGGGGTTTGCCGGTGGCCGGGGTCTCGGCGCTCCAGGCGCCGCTGTTGGTGCCGGCGAACTCCCACTGGAAGGCGATGCCGTCGGGCCCGACGATGGGCGCGCTGGTCATCTTCCAGGTCAGGTCCGGCACGGCGCCGATGAACACCTTGATGACGTTGTCGCGGGCCGCTGCCTTGCCGTTCTGCGGCGTGCCGACGGTGGCGTCGAAGTACACCGCGTCATCGGCGAGGAAGGTGGCGGCCTTGTCGGCGTCGTGGGCGTTCCAGGCGGCCATGTAGCCCTCGACGACGGACTTGGCGTCGCTGGCGGCCTGGGCGAGACCGGCGGCGGTGCAGAGCAGGATGAAGCTGAAACTACGCAGGGTGGTTCGCATTTCGGGTTCTCCTGGGGGTGGGGTGCAGCGGTGGTGAAGCAAAGCCAGTGGAGAGGAGCCCGTAGCCCGGGCTTCAGCCCGGGAGCAGGTCCCAAAAGAGCGGGCGAATGAATTCGCCCCTACAGGGGGGGCATGAAGCGCTGAGCGTCGAGCGCGCAGGCCGGGCTAGGCGAGAAGCGCGGAGAAAGCGGAATGTACTGCAGTACATGAGCATTTCGACGTGCTTCTCAACAACGCCCGGGCCAGCGAGCGGCGCTCAGGGTCAGTGTTTGAACATGACGTGGCGGATGGCGGTGTAATCCTCGAGTCCGTACATCGACATGTCCTTCCCGTAGCCCGACAGCTTCACGCCGCCGTGGGGCATTTCGCTGACCAGCATGAAGTGGGTGTTGACCCAGGTGCAGCCGTACTGCAGGCGGGCGGCGAGGCGGTGGGCGCGGCCGACGTCGGCGGTCCACACGGAGGAGGCCAGGCCGTAGTCGGAGTCGTTGGCCCAGGCCAGCGCCTGGGCTTCGTCGTCGAAGGCGGTGACCGAAACCACCGGGCCGAAGATCTCGCGGCGCACCACTTCGTCGTCCTGGCGGGCATCGGCCAGCACGGTGGGCTCGAAGAAGAAGCCGGGACGGTCGGCACGCTTGCCGCCGGTGACCACGCGGATGTGGCTCTGCTGGCGGGCGCGTTCGACGAAGCCTTCGACGCGGGCCAGGTGCTGTTCGGTGATCAGCGGGCCGAGTTCGGTCTGCGGGTCGTCCTGCTCGCCGTAGCGGATGCTGGCGACGGCGGCGCCGAGCTTCTCGACGAACTTCTCGTAGATGCCTTTCTGGGCGTAGATGCGGCAGGCGGCGGTGCAGTCCTGGCCGGCGTTGTAGAAGCCGAAGGTGCGGATGCCTTCCACGGCGGCGTCGATGTCGGCGTCGTCGAAGATGATCACCGGGGCCTTGCCGCCCAGTTCCATGTGCATGCGCTTAACGGTGTCGGCGGTGCCGGCGATGATGCGGCTGCCGGTGGCGACCGAGCCGGTGAGGGAGACCATGCGCACCTTGGGGTGGGTGGTCAGCGGCTCGCCGACGCTGGGGCCACGGCCCACCACCAGGTTGACCACGCCGGCTGGGAAGATCGAGGCGATCAGCTCGCCCAGGCGCAGGGCGGTCAGCGGGGTCTGCTCGGAGGGCTTGAGGACCACGGTGTTGCCGGCGGCCAGGGCCGGGCCGAGTTTCCAGGCGGCCATCATCAGCGGGTAGTTCCAGGGGGCGATGGAGGCGACCACGCCCACCGGGTCGCGGCGGATCATCGAGGTGTGGCCCGGCAGGTACTCACCGGCGGCGGAGCCCTGCAGGCAGCGGCTGGCACCGGCGAAGAAGCGGAACACGTCGGCCACGGCCGGCAGTTCGTCGTTCAGCGCGGCGTTGAAGGGCTTGCCGCAGTTCTGCGATTCCAGGCGCGCCAGTTCTTCGGCGTGGGCGTCGATGGCATCGGCGAGCTTGAGCAGCAGCAGGGAGCGGTCCTTCGGTGCGGTCTGCGACCAGCCGTCGAAGGCGGCATCGGCGGCGCGTACGGCGGCGTCGACCTGGGCCGGGGTGGCTTCGGCGATTTCCACCAGGGTGCTGCCCAGGGAGGGGTTCAGGACGGCGAGCTTCTCGCCTTCGCCAGCGACCAGTTGGCCATTGATCAGGAGCTTGGTTTGCATCGTTGAAGTCCTCTTGTTCTTGAACGGGGAACGTCGTCGTTCGGCTGGGGTTCGGGCCTGGGGGCGAGCGGCTATTTGCCGCTGCCGGCCACGCCTTCGCCCCCTTTGGTCAGGTAGTAGGCGCCGAGGATCGGCAGCATGGTCACCAGCATCACCAGCATGGCCACCACGTTGGTCACTGGAACGTCACGCGGGCGACTGAGCTGGTTGAGCAGCCAGATCGGCAGGGTGCGCTCGTGGCCGGCGGTGAAGGTGGTGACGATGATCTCGTCGAAGGAGAGGGCGAAGGCGAGCATGCCGCCGGCCAGCAGGGCCGAGCCGAGGTTCGGCAGGATCACGTAGCGGAAGGTCTGCCAGCCGTCGGCGCCCAGGTCCATGGAGGCCTCGATGAGGCTGTTGGAGGTGCGGCGGAAGCGGGCGATGACGTTGTTGTAGACGATCACCACGCAGAAGGTGGCGTGGCCGATGACGATGGTCATCAGGCCGGGCTCGATGCCCAGGGCCTTGAACGCCGCCAGCAGTGCGATGCCGGTGATGATGCCGGGCAGGGCGATGGGCAGGATCAGCATCAGCGAGATGCCTTCCTTGCCGAAGAACTCCCGGCGGTACAGCGCGGCCGCGGCCAGGGTGCCGAGCACCATGGCGATGAGCGTGGCGATGCTGGCGACCTTGAGCGACAGGACGATGGATTCGATCACGTCCTGGCGCTCGAAGGCGACGCTGAACCAGTGCAGGGTGAAGCCCTGGGGCGGGAAGCTGAACGCGGCGTCTTCGGTGTTGAAGGCGTACAGGAAGATGATGAGGATCGGGAAGTGCAGGAACACCAGCCCGCCCCAGGCGGCAGCCTTGAGGCTCCAGGAAGCGTTTTCAGAGTGCATCGAAGGCCCCCAGGCGTTTGACGATGGACAGGTACACGGCGATCAGCACGATGGGCACCAGGGTGAACGCGGCGGCCATGGGCATGTTGCCGATGGCGCCCTGCTGGGCGTAGACCATGCTGCCGATGAAGTAGCCGGGCGGGCCCACCAGCTGCGGCACGATGAAGTCGCCCAGGGTGAGGCTGAAGGTGAAGATCGAGCCGGCGGCGATGCCGGGCACCGACAGCGGCAGGATCACCTGCATGAAGGTCTGCCGCGGGTGCGCGCCGAGGTCGGCCGAGGCTTGCAGCAGCGACGGCGGCAGGCGCTCCAGGGAGGCCTGGATCGGCAGGATCATGAACGGCAGCCAGATGTAGACGAACACCAGGAAGCGCCCGAAGTTGGAGGTGGACAGGGTGTTGCCGCCCACGCCGGGGGTCGCCAGCAGCAGGTTCAGCAACGGCTCCAGGCCCAGGTGCTGGACGAACCACATGGCGACGCCGCCCTTGGCCAGCAGCAGGGTCCAGGCGTAGGCCTTGACGATGTAGCTGGCCCACATCGGCATCATCACGGCGATGTAGAAGAACGCCTTGGTCTTGCCGGTGGTGTAGCGCGCCATGTAGTAGGCGATGGGGAAGGCCAGGGCGGCGCTGGCCACCGAGACCGCCACGGCCATCACCAGGGTGCGCTGGATGATGTCGAAGTTGGCGGCCTGGAACAGGGCCTGGAAGTTCGCCAGGGTCAGGTCGGTGGAGACCGCCATGGTGAAGTCATCGAAGGTGTAGAAGCCCTGCCACAGCAGCGTCAGCAGCGAGCCGAGGTAGACCGCGCCGAACCACAGCAGCGGCGGCACCAGCAGCAGCGAGAGGTACAGCGTCGGCTTGCGGTAGAGCAGGTTGGACAGGCGCCGCATCGGGCCCTTGGGGGCCTGCGCGCGGGCGGCGTTGAGTGTCAGTTCCATCTCAGGCGCCCTCGTTCAGCAGCACCATCGCCTCGCGGGCCCAGCGCAGGGTGACGCGCTGGCCGCTCTGGTGGGCGAGGTCGATGGCTTGCCATTGGTCGTTGGCCTGGCTGACGCAGAGGTTCTGGCCGTTGTCCAGGCGGATCTCGTAGCGGGTGGCGGCGCCCTGGTACTGGATGTCGTGCAGCAGGCCGCTCAGTTCCACCTCGCCGCTGGCGCAGGCGCCCTGGGCGAAGCGGATGTGCTCGGGGCGGATGGAGAAGGGTTGCGGGTTGCCGGTGAGCTGGCGGGCCAGGTCGTCGCGCAGGACGTTGGAGGTGCCGACGAACTCGGCGACGAAGGGGGTGGCCGGCTTCATGTAGAGGTTGCGCGGGGTGTCCACCTGCTCGATGCGGCCCTTGTTGAACACGGCCACGCGGTCGGACATGGACAGCGCTTCGCTCTGGTCGTGGGTGACGAAGATGAAGGTGATGCCCAGCTGGCGCTGGAGCTTCTTCAGCTCGCTCTGCATCTGCTCGCGCAGCTTGAGGTCGAGGGCGCCGAGGGGTTCGTCCAGCAGCAATACGCGGGGGCGGTTGACCAGGGCACGGGCCAGGGCCACGCGCTGGCGCTGGCCGCCGGACAGCTGCACCGGCTTGCGGCCGCCGTAGCCGCCCAGGGCCACCATGCCCAGGGCCTCTTCGGCACGGGCCAGGCGCTCGGACTTGGCCACGCCCTTGACCTTGAGGCCGTAGGCGACGTTCTCCAGCACGCTCATGTGCGGGAACAGGGCGTAGTCCTGGAAGACGGTGTTGACGTCCCGCAGGTAGGGCGGCAGGCCGGCGGCCTCCTCGCCGTGGATGCGGATGGAACCCGCGCTGGGCTGCTCGAAACCGGCGATCAGGCGCAGGCAGGTGGTCTTGCCCGAGCCGGAGGGGCCGAGCATGGAAAAGAACTCCCCGTCCTGGATATCGATGGAAACCCGGTCGACAGCCTTGACCTCGCCAAACTGGCGGGAGACCTGGGTGAATTGAACGGCGGGAGTGGTCATGGTGCGTGCTCCGGTAAAGCGAAAAGGGTGCAGGTGTGGCGTAAGAGCCCCTCGCCAGCGGCGAGGGGAGGGTGCGGGGCACCGGGCTGGGCCGAGCGAGCGGTCCGAGGGCTAGGCGCCCCGCAGCGAGACGCGAGACATACCGTGTGGTAGGCGAGCGTCGAGCGAGGACGCAACGACGCCCTCGGGTCGCGCAGCCGGGTCAGCGGCCGCCCATGATCGCGATGTAGTCCTGGGTCCAGCGACTATAGGGGACGAACTTGCCGCCCTCGGCCTGCGGGGTCTTCCAGAAGGCGATCTTGTCGAACTGGTCGTAGCCGTTGGTGCTGCAGCCTTCGGCACCCAGCAGGGCGCTGGCCTTGCAGCCTTCCGGCGCGGCGGGCACGGAGCCGAACCAGGCGGCGACGTCGCCCTGGACCTTGGGCTCCAGGGACCAGTTCATCCACTTGTAGGCGCAGTTCGGGTGCTGGGCCTCGGCGTGCAGCATGGTGGTGTCGGCCCAGCCGGTGACGCCTTCCTTGGGGAACACGGTGGCGATGGGCTGGCCTTCGGTCTTCAGGGCGTTGGCCTGGTACGGCCAGGCGCTGGAGGCGACCACGCCTTCGTTCTTGAAGTCGCTCATCTGCACGGTGGTGTCGTGCCAGTAGCGGTGGATCAGGTCGTGCTGCTTGCGCAGCAGGTCGAGCACGGCGGCGTACTGCTTCTCGTCGAGCTGGTAGGGGTCGGTGATGCCCAGGGCAGGCTGGGTGGCCTTGAGGTAGAGGGCGGCGTCGGCGATGTAGATCGGGCCGTCATAGGCCTGCACGCGGCCCTTGTTGGGCTTGCCGTCGGGCAGGTTCTGCGCTTCGAACACCACGGACCAGCTGTCCGGGGCCTTGGTGAAGGCCTGGGCGTTGTACATCAGCAGGTTCGGGCCCCACTGGTAGGGGGTGCCGTAGGTCTTGCCGGCGACGGTGTACCAGGGCGCGTCCTTCAGGCGTGGGTCGATGTTCTTCCAGTTGGGGATCAGGTTGGGGTCGATGGGCTGCACGCGCTTGCCGTAGATCAGGCGCAGCGAGGCATCGCCGGAGGCGGTGACCAGGTCGTAGCCGCCCTTGGCCATGAGGCTGACCATCTCGTCGGAGGTGGCGGCGGTCTTCACGTTGACCTGGCAGCCGGTGTCCTTTTCGAACTGGCTGACCCAGTCGTAGTTCTTGTCGGACTGGCCGCGTTCGATGTAGCCGGGCCAGGCGACGATGTCGAGGCGGCCTTCGCCGGCTCCCACGGTGGTGATGGCGTCGGCGGCCTGGAGGCTGGCACTGGCGAGCAGGCCGGTGGTGATGGCGCTGAGCAGGGTGATCTGGCGCATTGGTGTCTCCCTCGTTGTTGTCTCTTTTGGTAGGGCAGCTTCAATGGGGTGCAGCGTCCCGCGTGCGGCCGGGATGAGCGGTCCGCCGGGGTGTCTTGTTGTGCGCCGGCAGCGTGCCGCCGGCGTTCGTTCAGTCCTGTAGCTGGCCGTGGCAGGCCATGATGTGGCGCACCACGCTGTAGTCCTGCAGCGAGTCGCTGGACAGGTCCTTGCCGTAGCCGGAGCGCTTCAGCCCGCCGTGGGGCATCTCGCTGGCCAGCATGAAATGGGTGTTGATCCAGGTGCAGCCGTACTGCAGCCGGTTGGCGATCTGGAAGGCGCGGTCGAGGTTCTGCGTCCACACCGAGGAGGCCAGGCCGTATTCGGAGTCGTTGGCCCAGTCCACGGCCTGTTCCAGGTGCTCGAAACGGGTGACGGTGACCACCGGGCCGAAGACTTCGCGCTGGACGATCTCGTCCTGCTGCCTGCAGCCGGCCAGCAGGGTGGGCTGGTAGTAGAAGCCGGGGCCGGAGTGCACGGCGGCGCCGGTGACGCGTTCGATGTGGGGCTGGCCGAGGGCGCGTTCGACGAAGCTGGCGACGCGGTCGCGCTGGCGGGCGCTGATCAGCGGGCTGATCTCGTTGTCGGCGTCGCGCTTGCGGGCGAAGCGGATGCTCGCCACGGCGTCGCCCAGTTCGGCCACCAGGCGGTCATGGATGCCGGCCTGGGCGTAGATGCGGCAGGCGGCGGTGCAGTCCTGCCCGGCGTTGTAGTAGCCGTGGGTGCGTACGCCCTGGACCACGGCGGCCAGGTCGGCGTCGTTGCAGACGATGACCGGGGCCTTGCCGCCCAGCTCCAGGTGGGTGCGCTTGAGGGTGCGGGAGGCGGCCTGGAGGATCTTCTGCCCGGTGACGATGTCGCCGGTGAGGGAAACCATGCGCACCTTGGGGTGGCTGACCAGGTGGCTGCCGACGCTCTCGCCGCCGCCGCAGACGATGTTGAGGACACCGGCCGGCAGCAGGTCCACCAGCAGCGGGGCCAGGGCCAGCACGCTCAGCGGGGTGTGCTCGGAGGGCTTGAACACCAGGGTGTTGCCGGCGGCCAGTGCGGGGGCGATCTTCCACGCGGCCATCATCAGCGGGTAGTTCCAGGGCGCGATGGAGGCAACCACGCCCACGGGGTCGCGGCGCACCATGCTGGTGTGCCCGGCGACATATTCACCGGTGAGCTGGCCCTGCTGGCAGCGCACGGCGCCGGCGAAGAAGCGGAACACGTCGGCGGTGGCCGGCAGGTCGTCCTGGCGGGCCAGGTGCAGGGGCTTGCCGCAGTTCAGCGATTCCAGCTGGGCCAGTTGCTCGGCCTTGTGCTCGATGGCATCGGCGATGGCCAGGAGGGCACGGGCGCGGTGGGCGGGGGTGGTGCGGGACCAGGCGGGGAAGGCGCGGTGGGCGGCGGCGATGGCCTGTTCGACCTGGTCCTGGGAGGCATCGGCGATGCTCACCAGGGTTTCGCCGGTGGCGGGGTTGATGATGGCTTCGGCCATGCCTTCGCCGGTGACCAGCTGGCCATCGATCAGAAGCGCGGTATGCAAGGTCGGGCCGGTCATCTTCGTGGTTCTTCTTTTATCGGTCTTGTTATCGGGCATGCGGGGCTCCGTGGACGGGCCGGGCGCTGACCTTCTGGTATAGCGACAGAGACTAGAGCCCGGGCCTGGGGTCGACAAATTCTAAATAACGAAAGGCGCGTTCGATTAAATCGAAGGCCGCTTGGTGTTCGGATGCTCGCGGGCGACGGTGAGGAAGGGGTCCACCATCGGCGGTCGGGTGGTGCCCCGGCGCCAGGCCAGGCCCACGTCCAGGGGCTCGCTGAGGTCCACCAGGGGGCGGGCTTCGATGATGTCGCCCTCCAGGGACCAGGGGCGGTAGGTCATGTCCGGCTGGATCGACAGGCCGAGCCCGGCGGCCACCAGGCTGCGCACGGCCTCCACCGAGGCGGTGCGCAGGGTGACCTGGGGCGTGAGCCCGGCGCGGGACCAGATGCGCTGGGTGTGCAGGCCCATTTCGTCGGCGTTGAGCTGGATCAGCGGCTGCCCGGCGACGTCCGCCAGGCTGATGCTGTCGCGCTCCAGCAGCGGGTGCTGGGCCGGCAGCCAGAGGCGATGCGGGGAATGGGTCAGCACCTCGGTCTGCAGGGCGTGGCGGTCTTCCAGGTTGGAGAGGATGAGCACGCCGACGTCGATCTCGCCGCTCACCAGAAGGTGTTCGATGTAGGGGCGTTCGTCCTCCACCACGCGGGTCTGCACGTTGGGGTAGGCCCGCTGGAAACGGTTGATCAGGTCCGCCAGGTAGTAGCCGGCCACCAGGCTGGTGACGCCGATGGTGAGGCGCCCGGACACCTGGTCGGTGCTCTGCTGCAGGCTGCGCTTGGCGTTCTCCACCGTCGCCAGGATCAGGTGCGCCTGGCGCAGGAACTGGTGGCCCTGGTGGGTGAGGGTCATGCCCTTGGCATGGCGGTCGAACAGCCGCACGCCAATCTCGTCCTCCAGCTGCTGGATGGCCAGGGTCAGGGTGGACTGGGAAATGAACACCGCCTGGGCTGCAGCGGAAATCGAGCCGCTTTCGGCCACGGCAATGAAATGACGGATCTGGCGGAGGGTCATCATGGGAGAGGGTCGGCCATGGAATGGGGTGTTTTAGGAAAAGGAAGCGGCGTTTTTAAGAAAATGCATGGTTGCATTCTTTTTTATAGAACAAAACCCATCGTGCCCAGGCGTTCGCTCGGATCGGCGGGCCTCAACCGGGGTGCGACATTCGCGCACGTGCCGTGGGCACCCATGGGAGCGTCCCCGTCCGGGTGGGCATGCCGCCGAACCTCAACGAATGAATGCGCCTGAATTTTAGGGTTGATCGATCCGCTTTTTTTGCATTACTTTTTAAAAAGTTATCGCGAGACGATAATTTATTAATCCGAAATGCAATTGAACCCAGGACGGTTTCCCTATGCAACACCTTCCCTTGCTGTCTTCCTTCAAGCGCCTCAAGTGGGCCGGGCTGGCCACCGCCGGCCTGGCCTGTGTCATGGCCCTGAGCGACATCATCATCAACACCGCCATGTGGCACAGCGGCCTGATCAGTACCGGCTACCTGGAATTCTGGGGCGAGAGCATCCCGCTGCTGCTGGCGGAGGACTACCAGCTCCCTACGCTGAACCTGGTGCTGCTGGTGGCGCTGGACTATGTGCCGGTGCTGATCTCCAGCCTGGGCCTGCTGCTGACCGGGCTGTTCTTCCTGCGGCTGTCGCGCCGCGAGCTGTGGTCCACCCGTAATGCGCGGCTGCTGATGACCATCGGCGGGCTGTCGATCCTCGGTCTTGTGCTGCAACCAGTTCTCTACACCCTGACCGGTCTAGTACTATCGCTCGGCCTTCCCCCGGGGGAGGGTCTCCTGGCGGTTTCCGTCGGTTTCAATACCGAATCCATGTCCGAACTCCTCAAGGCGGTCTTCGTCTGCTCGTTCGGTTTCATGATGAATGAAGCCCGCTCGCTCAACGAGGAAGTCAAGGCGTTCGTATAACGGCACCATGAGCATCATCATCAGGCTGGACGTGGTCCTGGCGCAGAACAAGGTTCGCTCCAAGGAACTCGCTGAAATCATCGGCATCACCGAGCAGAACCTTTCCCTTCTGAAGAACGGCAAGGTGAAGGGCATTCGCCTGGAAACCCTCGACCGCATCTGCCGGACCCTCAACTGCCAGCCTGGCGACATCCTCGAGTACCAGCCGGACGACTGATCCGGCCCCACCCCAACCCCGGTGAATCCCCTTGAAACGACTCCTGTCCCTGGCAGGCGCGGCGACTGCGCTCGCCCTGCTTTCGGCCTGTGGCCCCTCCGGCCGCTACCAATACGACCTCCCCAAGGATGGTTACTCCCAGGCCTGCGTCGCCCAGTGCCGCATGCAGAAGCAGCAATGCGGCTACCTGGACGACAGCAAGCGGCGCCTGCAGGAAGCCCGCATGGACGCCTACCACTACTGCGTGGCGGGCAAGGACAAGCGCCAGGCCCGCAAGGACTGCGCCTACCCCGGCACCTACGGTGGCTATGGCAGCTACGGCGGCGGCTACAGCGCCTTCAGCTCCTGCGCCGACGACTACGACCAGTGCTTCACCAGCTGCGGCGGCACCATCCGCTGGATACCGGCGCCGACGCAGTAGGCCGCGACCTCAAGGGCCGGTGCGTTGCCAGGCGCAGATGTCCAGGGTGGCGCCGCGCTTGAGCAACGGGCCGGCCTCGCGGGTCTCCACCAGGCGCGACTGCCCATGCCAGCACAGCAGCGTGCGCCGCCCGCCGTAGGCCAGGTCCGCGAGGATCTGCCCCCAGTGGCGGTACTGCACGTCGTGACCCTCGCCGGGGTACAGGCGGGTGGCCACGACATTGGCGTAGTGGCTGCGCCAGAACGCGGCGTGGGCCGGCACCACCGTGGTGTCGGCCTCGCCGTGGTAGATGAACACCGGCGCGGCCACCGCCGAGACGTCCGCCACTGGCTGGCTGCAGTAGAGCTTCAGCTCGTGCACCAGGGGTTGCAGGTCGAAACCGGTCGAGCCCTTGCCATAGAAGAAGCGCGCGCCTTCGTCGGCGGCCTCGTCGAGGAAGCCCGGCACCCGGTTCACTGCGGTGTTCGGCCCCAGGTCCCACCACACCGAGGGCACGTCGTAACGGGCGGCCAGGTAATTGTCGATGATCTGCTGGTCACTGAGCGCGCAGGACGGGGAGGGCGCCGCCACCCCTGCGTTCTGCGAGATGGCCGCCGCCAGGTGCACCGAGCGCAGGCGTGTCGGCAGGCGCGAGGCGATGGCCGCGCTGTAGGGCCCACCGCCGGAAATCGCCACCAGGGAGAAACGCTGCACGCCCAGGTGGGCCAGCAGCGCCTCCACCTCGGCGGCGTAGCTGGCGTAGTCGCCGCTGGGGTCGAAGGCGGTTTCGCCGAAGCCGTTGCGTTCCAGGGCGATGAAGCGCAGCCCCAGGGATTGCCGCAGGCTGCGCAGGAAGTCGGTCAGCGCCAGGGCCCGACCACTGGTGCCGTGCCCGCTGACCAGTACCACCGGGATGCCGTTGCGCGGGCCTTCGTCCAGGTAATGCAGGGTCTTGCCGTTGCCATCCACCCAGCGCTGCATCGCCGGGCCCATGTAGTCGAAGTCGTTCTGCACCTTCACATCCGCCAGCGCCGTGCCCAGGCTCAGGGCAAGGGCCAGCAGCCATCCGAAGCAACCCTTCATGGGTGTTCTCCTGTTCGTCGTGGTTTCGTCCGATCCACCGCATCCCGACTGCCAGGCCACCTGGGAAACGGAGCGGCACCAGTGTAGGAAGACCCCGGGCATCCGTTTTGACGTGAAGCGACGCTTTCTCGGACGGTGACGACTCCACACGGCGTGCCTGTGCCGGCATTTGGCCTGCAAACACCCGACCAGCGTCTACGCTGTCGAAAAGCAGCCGCCGGGGCGTCAAGACGTCTTGCCCCGGCTGTTCGGGACAGACGCCGGGAACGAAGGATGATCAGAAGGCAGGCCGTGATCGTGGTGGCATGGATGCTGGTGGTGCTGGGTGCCGGGCTGCTCGCCAGCCTGCTGGTCAGCCAGCACCAGGCCAATCGCAACCAGAGCTTCATCCACCAGATACTGCTCAACGACGGCAAGCTGATCGAGCACGAGCTGATCGGCCGGCTGGACATCTACACCTACCGCCTGCGCAGCATCCGCGGCGCGATCTACATGCTGCAGTTGCCCAACGTCACCCGTGATCTACTGGCGCGCTTCGGGCGTGTCCGCGACATCGAGAAGGAGTTTCCCGGAGCCCGGGGCTTCGGCTTCATACGCCGCGTCGCGCCCGAGGATGAAGCTGCGTTTCTCCGTCGGACCCGGGCGGACGGCATGCCGGACTTCAGCATTCGTCAATTCGCCCCCCACGCCGGCGAGCGCTACGTGATCGAGTTCGTAGACCCTGCCCAGCGCAACCAGGCCGCTTTCGGCCTCGACATCGCCTCCGAAACTCATCGGCGCGTCGCCGCCGTCACGGCGATGAACACCGGCCAGCCGACCCTTACCGCGCCCATCACCCTGGTGCAGGAGTCGGTCGAGCCTTCGCGCGCCTTTCTCCTGCTGCTGCCGGTCTACGCCACGCCGGGTACGCCGCCCACCGTCGACGAGCGCCAGCGCAATGCCCTGGGCTGGACCTATGCGCCCCTGTCCATGCAGGAAGTGATGCGCTCGATGACCTACCCGGCCAGCGACCTGCACCTGGCTCTCTACGACGTGGTGGACAGCAACACCAACCACCTCATCTACGACTCCTCGCCCGACCATGTGGACGACGGGGTTGCCAGCGCCATCTTCCAGCGCGAGGTCTACGGGCGCACCTGGCGCTTCGAGATCAGTCCCCACGCCAACTACATCCAGCGCCTGGAGTTGCCCAGCCCGGAGCGCGTGTTCGGCATCGGCACCCTGGCCAGCCTGTTGCTCACCGGCATGACCGGTGCCCTGCTGGTGTCGCGGCAGCGGCAGAGGACCATCTCCGCGCAACAGGCGCGCCTGGCCACCATCATCGAGAACTCCCGGGATGCCATCATCGGCGAGGCCCTGGATGGCACCATCGTCACCTGGAACCCCGCCGCCGAGCAGATGTTCGGCTACCGCGCCGATGAGGTCATCGGCCGCCCCCTGGCGCCGCTGCTGGTGCCCCCCGAACGCTTCTGGGAGGACGAAGAGCTGCTCGAACGGGTCTCGCGGGGCGAGCTGGGTTCGACCCTGGAGACCCAGCGTCGGCACAAGCAGGGCCACCTGATCGACGTGGCCATCACCTGCAGCCTGATCCGCGAGCCGGACGGCAAGATCCTCGCCGCCGCCAAGCTGATGCACGACATCAGCGACCGCCTGCGCGCCGAGAACTACCTGCGCGAATTCAACGCCAAGCTCGAACTGGAGGTGAGCCAGCGCACCGCCGAGCTGTCACGCCTTGCCGGCCTGCTGCAGGGCGTGCTCAACGCCTCCTCGGAGGTGTCCATCATCGCCACCGACACCCACGGCCAGGTGGCGATCTTCAACCGGGGCGCCGAGCGCCTGCTGGGCTACCGGGCCGACGACGCGGTGGGCCTGCTGTCGATCCTCTCGCTCCACGAGCAGGGCGAGATCAACCGGCGCGGCGAAGAACTCAGCGCCGAAGCCGGGCGCAGGGTTCAGGGGCTGGAGGTGCTGTGCCTGAAAGCCGACAGCCAGGGCGCGGAAACCCGTGAGTGGACCTACATCCGCCAGGATGGCAGCGCGGTGCCGGTGTCCATGGTGATGACCGCCATCCGCACCACCGGCGGCGAAGCCATCGGCTACCTGAGCATCGCCCAGGACATCACCGAGCGGCGGCGATCCAGCGAGGAGCTGCGTGCCGCCACGGTGGCGGCCGAACGCGCCAACGCGGCCAAGAGCCTGTTCCTGGCCAACATGAGCCACGAGATCCGCACCCCGATGAACGCCGTGATCGGCGTCGCCCACCTGCTGCAGAACACCCCGCTCAACGAGGAGCAGCGCAACCTGCTGGGCAAGCTGGAGATCGCCGGGCGTTCGCTGCTGGGGATCATCAACGACATCCTCGACATCGCCAAGATCGAGGCCGGCGAGATGCGCCTGGAAAGCCGCCCCTTCAGCCTCCGCCAGGTGCTGCAGGAGCTGGGCGAGCTGTTCTCGCCCCAGGCCGAGGCCAAGGGCCTGGGCTTCACCCTGGAGGGCCTCGACGAACTGCCGGCGCAAGTGCTGGGGGACTCCCTGCGGATCAACCAGATCCTCATGAACCTGGTGGGCAACGCGCTGAAGTTCACCGCCACCGGGCAGATCACCGTTCGTGTCGCCTGCCGGGAGGTCGATGCCGAACAGGTCCGGGTGACCCTCACGGTCGTCGACACCGGCTGCGGCATCGCCGCCGACGTGGTGGACCAACTGTTCTCGCCCTTCACCCAGGCCGATGCCTCCACCACCCGTCGCTTCGGCGGCACCGGGCTGGGGTTGTCGGTGGTGCGTGGCCTGGCCGAGCAGATGGGCGGCAGCGCCGGGGTGCGCAGCGTACTGGGGCAGGGCAGCGAGTTCTGGGTGGAGATTCCACTGGAAATCGCCCAGACCGATCTGGACTCCACCGCCACCGCACGCAGCCTGGAAGTGGTGGTGGTGGACGACAGCGCAGCCGACCGTCAGCAACTGGCGCGCCATTGCCGTGGGCTCGGCTGGCGGGTGCGCATGCTGGACAGCGGCGAAGCCCTGCTGGATCTGCTGCGCGAGCGCGTGCAGCACGGCTTGCAGCTGCCCGACGTGCTACTGGTTGACTGGCAGATGCCAGGGCTCGACGGCGTTGCCGTGCTGGAAGAGAGCGCACGTATTCTCGCCCCGACCCGCCTGCCCAGCAGCCTGCTGGTCTCGGCCCACGAGCTCGACGGCTATGTGCGGGAGAGTGGCGGACTGGTGGACCAGGCCCTGCGCAAGCCGGTGGACAGCTCCAGCCTGTTCAATGCCGTCAACTCGGCAGTGGTCCGCCATGTCGGCAACACCGAGAAGGTGATGCTCGGCACCGACCTGGATACCCGCTCCACCCGCTGGCTGGAGGGCACCCGCCTGCTGCTGGTGGACGACAGCGAGATCAATCTCGAAGTGGCCAGCCTGCTGCTTGGCCAGCAGGGCGCCGAGGTGGACACCGCCATGAACGGGCGCGAAGCGGTGCAACGTCTCGAACAGGCACCGGATCACTACGACGCGGTGCTGATGGACGTGCAGATGCCGGAAATGGACGGCTATGAAGCCACCCGCACCCTGCGCGGGAAGCTCGGCCTGACCCGCCTGCCGGTGATCGCCCTGACCGCCGGTGCCCTGGCCGAGGAGCGCCGCCAGGCCGAGGCGGCCGGCATGAACGAGTTCCTTTCCAAGCCCCTGGAGCCGGCCTCGCTGATCCGCACCCTGCGTCGGCTGATCGAGCAGTTCCGCCTGGAGCCGCTGCCCGTGCGCAACCTCTCCGCACGCCTGGAGCAGAAAGACGAGCAGGCGTGGCCGGTGATCCCCGGCATCGACGCCCGGGAGGCGGCGAACCGGCTGGGAAACGACATCGACCTCTTCCTCGGGTCGCTGAACAAGCTGTTCAACGAATTTGCCGACCTCGAGGACACCCAGCTCGCCCAGCAACTGCTCAGCCGTGATGCGGCGACCCTGGCTGGCAAGCTGCACAAGCTGCGAGGCTCCGCCGGCCTGCTGGGGGCCATGGCGCTGCACCGGGCCTGCGGCGATGGCGAGTCGAGCATCCGCAGGCCGGCCGGCAGCGCCGAGCAACGCCTGGCCCTGCAGCAGGTGTCCGAAGCCCTGGTGGCCCTGCGCGCGGCCGCTGCGCCTTATCTGGAGACACAGCTGAGTACCCCGGTCTCCGGACCGCAGGACGCCGGCGAGGCCGAGCAGGCCCTGCAGCGGCTGGTCAGCCAGCTGCAGGGCCGTGACATGGCGGCCATCGACACCTTTCCCGACGCCGTGGCGGCCCTGCTGGCAAAAGGCGGCCAGGCATTGGCGGACGCGGCCTGGAAGGCGGTGGACGACCTGCAATTCGACCAGGCACTGGACGTCCTGGCGGCCCATGGACTGATTGACGACGAGGGAAGCGAGCATGCATGACGCCATCATCCTGCTGGTGGATGACGACACCCTGGCCATCCGCGCACTGAGCAAGGCCCTGAACGGCCTGGGTCAGATCCGCTTCGCCACCTCCGGGGAGGAGGGGTTGCGCATTGCCCGGGAGAGCTTCCCGGATTTGGTCATCCTCGACTCGGAGATGCCCGGCATGAGCGGCTTCCAGGTATGCGAGGCGCTGAAGAAGGACCCGGTGCTGGAGGCCATCCCGGTGATCTTCATCACCAGCCACACTGAAGGCGACATGGAGGAGGCCGGCCTGGCCCTGGGCGCGGTGGACTTCATCGCCAAGCCCATCCGCCCGGCCATCGTCGCCGCCCGGGTGCGCACCCACCTCCGGCTCAAGCAGGCCCTCGACCGCCTCAACGTGCTGGCCCAGACCGACGGCCTCACCGGGCTTTCCAACCGCCGCACCCTCGATGCCGCCCTGGAGCGCGAGTGCGTCCGCGCCAGCCGCAGCGGCAGCGCGGTGTCCCTGGTGTTGCTCGATATCGACTTCTTCAAGCGCTACAACGACACCTACGGCCACATCCAGGGCGACCAGTGCCTGGTGTTGGTGTCGGCGGCCCTGCGTCGGTGCGCCAAGCGTGCAATCGACCTGGTGGCGCGCTACGGCGGCGAGGAGTTCGCCCTGCTGCTGCCGGATACGGGAGCGGATGGCGCGCGGGAAGTGGCCGAGCACATCCACCAGGAGGTGGCACTGCTGGGCATCCCGCACTCGGCCAGTGACAAAGGCCAGGTTTCTGTCTCCATCGGCGTCGCCAGTTTCGTGCCAGCAGAACCGACGTTGCACCCGCACCTGTCTCCGGCCGACCTGCTCAAGGAGGCGGATGCGGCCCTCTACGAGGCCAAGACGGCTGGGCGCTCCTGCAGCCGCCAGCGTGACGTGCCCGGCGAGCCCGTAACCGGATAATGCCGTTCATTCCGCTCGTGCCGCGCTTCGCCGGGTCGCCCTCGACAGGGCGCCCGGCCCTGGTCCAGGCTGCTTCCCCCAGTTCCTACAGGGTTCCTTCATGCGCTCGATCCTGCTTGCCGCTGTCCTGCTGTTGCCCGTCGCCACGTTCGCGGCGGAGCCGGCGCTCTACCTCACCGACTTCGTCGCGCAAGACCCAGGCGATGCCCAGCAGCGCGAGCGAGCAACCCAGTTGGGCGCCGCGTTGCAGCAGGCCCTTGGCGCACGGCAGGTGCAGGTGTCGCGTCTGGATGAACGCCAGCCCCTGCCGCAGAGTGGCTGGCTGATCCAGGGTCAGGTCGCCAGCCAGGGCGGCCGGCGCCTGGTGCGCACGGCGGTGGGGTTCGGCGCGGGTGCCAGCAGCGTCGAGGCCCAGGTGTGGATCAGCGACCTGGCTGCCGGCGAACTGCGCCAGCTGGCCGCCCAGGACCGTTCCGGGCGCCTGCCGGGTGCACTGGTGTCACGTAATCCTCAAGTGGCAGCAGCCAAGTTCCTGCTGGAGCGCCGGGCACTGGACCGCAACCTGGACGAGGTCGCCGCCGAACTGGCCGACGAGATCGTCCGGGACCTGGCCACGGCGCGCTGATCAGCCCAGTCCGGTCAGGGGAATGCGGCGGATGCGGCCGTCCAGCGGGGCGGTGCCCGCCCCCGGCGTCGGCAACGGTCGACCGCTGAGCCCCATGCCTTCGCTGACCAGCACCGCATCGGGCAGCAGGCAGAGGTTGGACGGCGTATCCAGCCCTTCGGCCAGCACCGCGACCGTGCCACGGCTCAGGTCGCAGTGCAGCAGGCGCCCGCTGAAGCGCTCGAACCCGCCGTGCCAGGCGGCGCCGGCCCAATCCGGGGTCAGCGGTTGCAGCAGTCGCTGACACAGCTCCAGGACCAGCAGGTTGCCGTCCTTCGTCAGTGCCAGGCCGGTAGGCAGCTGCAAGCCGAACACCACCGTCTCGATACGGCCGTCTTCGGGCCAGACGCGGATCACCTGCCCGGCGTGGTCGGCGAACTCCACGCCGCGCAGCGCCGGGTCGCGGCGCAACTCACCGGAGAACAGCGTCACCAGCAGCGCACCGGTGGCCGGCTCGTGCACCAGGGTCACCGGCACCGCCTCCTGGCCCTGGGCAAGGTCCGGCAACTGGACCAGCACCCGCTCGTCATAGCCCTCGACGAACTCCACCACCTGGTTGGTATCCGGTTTGACCGACAGCCAGCTGCGCCGCCCCGGGTGGTAGCACAGGGCGTTGAGGTTGCCCCGGCTGCGGAACAGCGTGGCCGGCGGCGACTGGCCAAGGTCCAGGATGCGCGAGCCGTCCACGTAGTCAGTGAGGCTGGCCAGGCAGCGCCCACCGGCGCAGCACACGTCGGACAGCCCCATGATCTCGTCCCGCAGCATGCGCACCTGCATGTTCATGGAGCGGAAGCCCTCGGCGATCACCTCCGGCGCCTGGTAGTGGCCGGAGAGGCCCGGCGCCGGGCGCAACCGGCTGATGCGCCCGCTGAGGGGCTGGTCGGCATGCCCGGAGCCGGCCTCCACCAGCAGCAGGCTGCCGTCGGGCTCCAGGCACAGGCCCCGGGGGTTGAGCAGGCCTTCCGCGATCACCCTGCCGCTGCGCACGGCGTCGCGTGGGTTGAAGGGGATATGGATGGTCATGGCTGCTGCTCCTCAGGCTGCCGGGGGTTGCCAGGAGCTGCTGGTGAGGTAGGCCTTGAGCAGCGCCCGCTGGCACGGCGACATGGAGCGCACCACCGGCATGTACAGCGTGGTGCCTTTGTAGGCGTCGTCGGTGCGCGCGAGGATCGCCTGGCGCGCATTCCAGATCGCGTCCTGCTGGTTCAGCGGGATGAAGCGGGACATGGCCGGGAAGGCCAGGTAGTGGAAGCGCAGCACTGCGGGGTAGACCTGGTCCCAGGTGACGGTGCTGCCGGCGGGAATGCCGAAGGTGCTTTGGGAATAGAAGCGGAAGTTGGTGAATCCGCTTGAGGTGCCGAGGCTGTAGGTCAGAGAGGTGTAGCCGGCGTTCCCCGAGGTGTCCTTCTTGCGTGAGAGAGCCACCACCACCTCGGTCTGCCCGGGCTCGATCTTCACCGGCGTTTCGGGGTACTGCAACAGGTCCCAGTTCGAGGGATCGGCGAGGATGCCAGCCGGCCCTGCGCTCAAGCTGATCGCATTGGCCAGCGGCAGCGGTCCGCCGAGGTAGCGCACCTGCAGGGTGAGATTCAGGCCACTGGGGTAGTCGTCCATGTACAGGTTGCGCTGGTCGCTGTAGATGCGTAGCGGGGTTTCGGTGACGGTCAACTGGGTACCCGCGACCATGTTCGGCGCGTGCATGCCCAGGGCGGTGACGCGGGCCAACTCGCAGGCAGGCTGGGTGAGGGGGATGTCCACCAGGCCGCCGTAGACGTAGTACTGCTGCAGCAGCGCGGAGTCGGCGGGGAGGGTGGCCAGTGGCTGCCCCCCGGCGGTGATGGTGACCGGACCATAGTCGATGTTGGGCCCGATGGGGCTGGTGATGTCGGTGCGGTCTGCGCGGAAGGTCGCCTTGGGAATCAGGTTGACCATGTCCAGGCTCAGCCAGCCGCAATGGCCTGGCGCGCTGGCGGGCACCACCTGGGCATAGCCCGCCGCGCCGGTGTCGGCGTTGAACAGCGAGCGGCCGGCCGGGCAGATCTGCGGTTCACCGGCGAACGCCGGGGCCAGCGTGCCGATGACCCGGCCGATGCTCGGGTTGGGCGTGTAGCGGCCGGCTGCATAGTCCGCGTCCAGTTGGGTGCTGGTCATGCCCGGGCACATTTCGAACATCACGAAGCGCAGCACCAGGCCGGTAGCGCCGGGGGCTTCGATCAGGCTCTTGAGGGCCGCGCTGTTCTGGTTCCAGCTGACGATGGCGCTCAGCGGGAAGGTGACCTGGAAGGTGCCGCTGATGACGCAGGAGCCCGGCGCATCCTCGATACGTTTCAGAATCCGCTTGGCCAGGTCGAAGCTGCTGGCCACCACATTGGCATGGATCACCAGTTGCGGGTCGGTGGTACCGCCGATCTGCAGGCCGCCGATGTAGATCTGGGTGGAGATCGAGCCGGTGGGATCCAGGTCCACCATCATCGGGCCGGATACCGGAGCCTGGCCGGTCACCGGGTCCACCGAGCCGAGCAGGTACACCGGCTGGCCCACCAGGTCACCGGTGGTGCTGATGGCGCCGGGGGTGCCCTGGGAGCTGATCAGCACGTTCTGCATGTCCACCACATGCTGGCCGTAATGGTTCCAGCCCCCGGCGGTGTAGTAGTTCCCGCTGGGGGCATTCATCAGGTTGTTCAGTTCGTCGTCGCTGTAGCCCTGGGCCTGGGTGGCCACCTGGGAGTTGGGGATGTCGAACAGGTCGAGGGTCTGCGAGTCGTCGGTGCCCATGGGAATGGTCGGCGAGTTGTTGGGCAGGCTCACGTCGGTGCGGATGCCGCCCCAGAAGTTCAGTCGGGGTCCGTTCAGGATGCTCATGGGGTCATTCCTCGTCCTTGTTGAGAGCGGCCAAGGCGGGCGCCTTGGCGAATTTGAACAGGTAGGAGAAGTCGGACTTGTAGGGGCTGTTCTTCGCCGTGGCCATGGAGTGGCAGTTCATGCAGCTGCTGTTGGGCTGGATATAGCTCTCCATGGTGACGTTGGCGGACAGCGCCGGGGTCGGCTGGCCCAATGGGTTGCCCGGGTTGTCCGGCATCAGCGGGCGCTGGGTGGTGACCAGCTGGTAGTAGCGCAGCACGCTCTGCTGCACGTTCTGCTGGTACTGGGCGTTGACCGCCGCCGTGTCGCTGGCGATGGGGGTGACGCGGGTCAGCGGGTCGGGGGTCTGGAAGGTGGTGCCGGGCTTGGGAACGCAGATCAGGTCGCTGCCCTGCTGCTGCCAGGTGCAGGGCGACTGGTTGACGCTGCTCGCCGGGGCGCTGGCGTCGTAGTAGCTGTAGGGACTGGCGCTGCCGCTGCCACCGGGCACGTTGTCCACCTGCTCGAAGGTGGACCAGACCCACTGCGGGTAGCCCGGTGCCTTGACGATGATGTGCAGCCCCACCAGGCCCAGGGTGGCTTCCACCGTGGTGCCGGTGGCGACGCCCTGGCTGTTGAACTGCGCCACCTGGGCGCGGGTGGTGAAGTAGCGCGCGGCATTGTCCTGGGGCGTCAGCACCCGCCAGGCGGCCTTGATCTCGGTGGCCTGGGCGGGGAAGGCGATGTTGCGCGCCTGGCTCACCACGCTCAGGTCATAGAAATGGTTCTGCACGATGTAGTCGTACGAGACCTCGTTGGCGGCGATGTCGTAGTAGGTGGGGTTGCCACGCTGGTCGATCAGCCAGCCGCCCACGGCCTGGTCCACCGCCTGCACCACGGAGGTGTTCTTCAGCGCGGCGATGTTGATGAGGCCCAGGCTGCGGGCGCTCATCGGGGTGTTCCAGGGCCCGGGGTTCTGCCCGTTGGGCAGGAAGATCTCGTTCACGTCCTTGTAGCTCTGCCAGACGGTGGGCCCGGGTGAGCCAAGGGGCTGGCTGCAGTCCGGCTGGCCGCGCTGGCCGGCCTGCACCGGCCAGTTGAGGGCGATGAAGAGCTGCCAGCTGTAGCGGTCGAAATCCGCCTGGGCGGCAGTGGGGGCCGGCGCGCTGGTGGGCGGCTGGCAGGCCGGGGTGGTGCCGGTGACGGCGGCCTGGGGCTGCTCGCGTGCCTGGCAGGCGAGGGCACTGGCCAGCAGCAGGGCGGAGCCGGCGTAGCGGAAGGTCGGGTTCATGAGGGCGCTCCTTGCCGATCAGGGCTGCATGGATTTCAGCTGGTTCCACTGCGCCTTGGCCCCGTTGGCCTGGGGCGCCGGCGGGTTGAACAGCTGGCAGGGCTCGGGGTTGACCGGGCACTTCTTGGCCACCTGGTCCCAGGTCTTGGCCGGGTCGGGCTTCTCGATGCGGAAGTTCACGTAGTTCTGGCTGACGATGGGCGCGTTGGCGACGCTGGCGTCCCCTGAGAAGTAGAACGATTGCGGGTGGCGGAACAGCGGCTGGCCCGGTGCTGCGCGGGTGGCGTCCTTGTAGAAGGCGTAGCCGAACAGGATCGGCCCCTGGGGCGACTGCACGTCCAGCGCATAGGCCTGCACGCTGCCGCCCAGGTTCTGGCTGCGGGTCGGGCTGTAGGGCAGGTGCTGGACGAAGTCCTGCCGCGCCGGGTGGTTCATCGGCGAGAAGGAGCAGCACTCGGGCATGGTCTTGGGCCGGTCCTCGTAGGTGAGGAAGTAGGCCTTGTTGCCCAGGGAAACGAAGGAGCAGGTGTAGTTGTTGTCCTTGATCGGGAAGATCGGCAGGCAGTACTTCTCGTAGTGCTCCATCATCGCGCCGTAGCCGTCACCATCGGCGGGGATGTAGGTGGTGTCGTAGTAGCTGGTGCCCTTGGAGACGGTGTAGTCGGCCGGTTTCAGGGTGCTGGGCGGGTTGCTGTAGGGCGGCGGGTTCTTCTCGTAGTTCTGGGTGACGCGGAACATGGTCCAGTCACTGACCCAGGTGGCAGGGAAGAACGGGTCGCTGGGCTCGCCGGGCTTGCGCTCGGCGATGCAGTTGCCGTTGCTGGCGTCGCAGCCGAGGGTGTTGTGCACGCCGTTGGTGAAGAACACGTCGCCTTCGTCATCGGCGGCGAGGGCGGGTTGGCCGAGCAGTGCGAGGGGCAGCAGCCAGGCGAGCAGTCGGGTTTTCTTCATGGGGACTCTCCTTCGTAACGGCAGGGCGGGCGAGCGGTGCCGGCCCGCCTGCGGGTTCCAGGTCAACGACGGTTCAGGTCAGGGGCCGGGGCGGGTAGTTGAGCTTCACCAGCTCGTTGGCCCAGCGTTCCAGCACCGCACGCCGGCTCTGCGGCAGGTCGCGGGTGATGGGCATGGCAAGGGTGCTTTCCTCCTGGTAGGGCTTGCTGACCAGGCGGATCAACTGGTCGATGGCGCCCTCGATGCGCTGCAGGGAATTCAGCGGCATGTACTTGTCCATGATCGGGTAGAGGTAATAGAACGGCTCGAAGATGCGCGGGTAGATGAAGCCCTCCCAGATCAGCACCCGTGCGTCCGTCTGCTTGCACACCTGGTTCCAGGCCGTGACGAACTCGTCCATCAGCCCGGGCTCGTCCGGAAGCACCCGCAAGGGCGCGAGGAAGTCGGTGTAGGCCTCCATGTAATCGAAGCTGAAGGGCACCGCAGGCGCCGCACCGGGGCCGTCCTGGACGAAGAAGCGCAGGGTCGGGAAGCCGGCGGCGATGGCCTTGACCGTCACCTGGGCGATGCCGTTGGCGTCAGTGGTGATCTGGGTGAGGCTGTAGTCCACCCTGGCGCCGTTATCCAGCACGCCGGAACGCGGGATGGACGGGATGAACTGCAGGCAGGGTGCCAGGCTGAGACCGGCCGGGGTTTTCAGGTAGGTCTGGTAGCGGATGGGTACGAAATCATCCTCCGGGGCATCTTCAGTGGTACGCAGGCTGCGCCCACTGCCCTCGTTGATCACGGCCCCCGGTGCCTGGGTACCGAGAAACTGCGGCATACCCGGTTTGTTGTCCTTGCGGTGGGTGGGGTGGTCCTTGATCAGGGTGAAGTCGATGTCGTTGCTGAACGCCAGGTAGTAGTTGCTGGTGGTCAGCATGAAGGGGTTGTTGTACTCCGCCACCCACAGGGTGGTTCCGGCTGGGGCGGGCAGGCCGTCGTACTGCACCATGATCTGCAGGGTGCGGGTGTCCCCCACATCGATGAAGGTGCCACTCTCGACCACCTCGGCGGTCCACATCTGCTGCTGGGCGGCGAGCATCGGGCTGCTGCCCTGGGTCTGCAGGGCCAGGGTGCCGACCTCGGTCTTGGAGACGGCATCCGTCACCGGCAGGTCCACCAGGCCTGCACGCTTGTCGAAGGCGGCCTGGGCGTACTGGGTGAAAGTCAGGTCGGCCAGGGGCTGGAACTCGCCGTTCTGCTGGATGCCGACCTGGAAATCACCCAGTTGCAGCTTCTCGCACTCCGGTACCGTGTTTTGGCTGTTCGCCAGGGGGGCGAAGGGGAAACCGGTGCCCAGGTCCAGTGACAGCAGGTCGCCCTGGGCCTGGGCGGAGATCACCCCCAACTGGATCGTTGCCTTCGGGTTCCCGCCCGGGATCGGGAATTCCCCGACCGGCTCCAGCCGGCGACCGGCCGGGGCGGTGGGGTACTCATCGGCGAACCACAGGCCCAACACACCCGCCGTGCGGCTGTAGGCGGGGTTGAGGACGATGTCGGCCACGTTGTCGAGGCCGGCCTGGTAGATGCCGTGAAGCGCCTCAAGGGCTTTAAGGCTGTTACTGCGCGTGTTGACCGGCGGGTAGTCGTTGAAGATGCCGTTACGGTCGTAGTAGGTCAGGTAGGTGGTGAAGCGGAACATCAGCCCCTGGGCGTTCTGCGCCTCCATCTGTTGTTGCAGGGCCTTGAGCAGGGCCGAGTCGCCCAGTTGCCACTGCAGGTTCTCGCGGGGGAAGCAGGTCTGCCAGGCGGTGGTGACGGTGTTCAGGCCCTGCACGGCCCCCCAGTTGAAGTTGAGGAAGCGGTCGAGCATGCGGTAGGCGCGGGTGGCCGTCAGCCCGCAGGTGGCGTCGCCCAGCACCAGGCGGTCGAAGTACAGCGCGGTGAAGGTGTTCTGCCAGGGGCTGATGTCGACGAAGCGCGCCGGGGTGGGCTTGTCGCTGCCGAAGGGGTTGCCCAGCAACTGATAGCCCTTGCCCACGATGGGGTCCTGCTCGATGTAGCTGTTGGCCTGCAACTCGCCGCCGATGATCAGCGAGCGGATGTCCTTGTAGTCCACGGTGCCGCAGGCGTTGTCGCCGAACAGGTCCCATTCCGCCGGCATCATCGGGTAGCCGTTGGGGCTCCCGTTGCCCGGCACCTGCAGCACGTAGTCCGGGACCTGGTCATAGGGCAGCGCACTGATGATCCAGGGCAGGAGTTTCGTGCGGGCGTTCTCGGGATGGATCCCGTAGTGCGACAGGAACGGCCAGTTCAGGTCCATCTTCACCGCGTCGTAGAGCGGGAGGACGTCGTTGTTGTTGGCCGTGGGCGGGTTCCAGAAGAAATGCCCGTTCATGTAGAGCCGTGGGAAGTTCAAGACGCTCATGGTTCGTCCTCCTTAACGTTTCCACTGGGCGCGCTTGAGCGACCAGACGTAGTCCAGCTGGTTGTAGCCGGCGAAGGCGCTCTCCGGCAGCGGCTCCACGGGGTAGGCGATGCCGTCCTGGGACGGCAGGGCGAAGTTGAAGTAGCCCTTCTTCGCCGAATAGGCCGCCGTGCCATGGCAGGCCAGGCACGAGGATTGGCTCTGGAAGGCCGACTCCAGCTGCGAGTTGGCCAGCAGCTTGGGCTCGCCGCCGGCGATGTACTGCACGCCGATCAGCTCGTACTGGCCCAGCGTGGCGTACTGCGGCTGGAATTGGGCGTTGGCGGTCTGGGCCGCCGGGGTCGGGCCGGTGCTGTTGGTCATCGGCTTGGGCGGGATGTCGTTGGTGACGGTGTACTTGCTGTTGTTGCGGTTCTCGAAGGTGGTCCAGACCCAGTCGGGGGTGAGCTTGTTGATCACGTGCATGCCGCTGAGGGCGGCGTAGCCCACCTCGTACTGGCTGCCGTTCTTCAGGTAGTAGGCCTGGGCGATGTAGTAACCGTCGTTCTCCAGGGTCTTGCGGAAGTTGGCGTCGGTGCCGATCCAGATCCACGCCGTCTTCACCTCCCAGGCGTTGGCGGGGAAGGCCAGGTTGGCGGTCAGTGCGGCCTGGCCATCGACGTTGTAGACCTGCTTGTCGACGATGTAGTCGAAGGTGCCCTGGCCCATCAGCAGCTGGAAGCGTACCGGCTTGCCTTTCTGCGCCGCCGGCACCTGGCCGCCCATTTCCAGCACCAGGCCGTCCACCTGCTGGATGCTGTCGAGGTTGTGGAAGGTGGCCTTGGTGTCCAGGCCCAGTTGCTCGGCCTGTTTCAGCACCGTGGTGGGGGTGGGTTCGCGCTCGTTGTAGGGCAGCGGCTTGCCACCGTTGGGCAGGAACACCTGGTCGGTGGGCTTGAGACCCTCCCAGACACGGCTGGTGCTGCCTTTGACTTCGGGCTGGTTGAGGCAGACGAACCAGTTCCAGGCGGTGACTTCCGGTGCGCCGGTGAACTGCGTTCGCAGGGCATCGGCATGGCCGCCGTAGTCGAAGAAACCGGTGCAGTCGAAGGAGGGTTGGCTCTGGGCCTGGGCCGAACCGGCCAGGATGCTCAGGACTGCAAGGGAGAGGGCTCGTTGCATGGGGTCTCCTTGGCCGAAGCCTTGTCGAGAGAGCGATGCCCCAGGAAGTACTGCAGGAGCAGGTGTTTTACCGAGGTGACCGGCAGGCGGTCCGGTAAGGGGAGGTCGCAATCGGTGATCAGCAGCGGCCCATCCTGGTCGCTGGCGGGAAGACGGCCGTGGCTCCCGCGCACCAGGCGGGTGTCCAGGGGGATCAGGTCCATGTAGTAGCGGAAGCCGAGCAGCTTCTGCGCCAGGCGCCGCGCCACCCGCAGGCGCGGGAAGGCGATGGCGGGGTCGACGAACAGTTCCAGCGGGTCGTAGCCGGGCTTGCGGTGGATGTCCACGGTGCGGGCGAAGTCCGGCGCGAGGCGGTCGTCGAACCAGTAGTAGTAATCGAACCAGTAGCCGGGCGCGGCCATGGCCACCAGGTCGCCGGCGCGGGGGTGGTCCAGCTGCCAGGCGCGCTGCTCGTCACGGTCCAGCACCCGCTCGATGCCCGGCTGGCGGGCCAGCAGCGCCTTGACCCGGCGCAGCTCGCGGGGCTCGCGCACGTAGACGTGGGCCACCTGGTGGTCGGCCACGGCGAAGGCCGCGCTGGCGCCGGGGTCGAGCAGCTCCCAGCTCAGCGAGCGGCGCACCTGCAGCCAGCCTTCGGCCCGCAGCAGGCGGTTGATGGAGATGGACTGCTGCACCGGCTCGATGCCGTACTCGGACACCAGCATCACCGCGGCGTCCTGGGTGCGGGCGAAGTCCAGCAGGCGGCCCACCTCGGCGTCGATGGCGCGCACCTGGGCACCGATCTCCGGGTGGCGTGGGCCGAGGCGCTGCAGGTCGTAGTCCAGGTGGGGCAGGTAGACCAGTTGCAGGTGCGGCCGGTTGAGGTCGAACTCGGCCATGGCGCAGTCGACGATCCAGCGGCTGGAGCCGATGCCGGCCATCGGGCCCCAGAAGCTGTGGAAGGGGAAGGTGCCGATGCGCTGCTCGATCTCCGCGTGCAGCGAGGCGGGGGACGAGTAGAGGCCGAACACCTTGCGCCCGTCGGCGGGGTAGTGGGGGCGCGGGGTGATGGAGGCGCTCACGTCGGCGTACATGTTGTACCACCAGAACAGCTGGCTGCAGCGGAACTCCGGCCACTGGCGGGCGATGGCCTGCCAGATCTTCTCGCCCTGGACCAGGGCGTTGGGCTGCAGCCAGAAGCGCACCTCGGCCTGGTCGCGAAAGTACCAGCCATTGCCGACGATGCCGTGCCCCGACGGCGGCAGGCCGGTGAGCATGGAGGCCTGCACGCTGGTGGTGACGGCCGGGAACACCGGCTGCAGGCCGGCCATGCGCCCGCGCTTGAGCAGGGCGTTGATGTGCGGGGTGTTATCGCCGAGCAGGGATGGGGTCAGCCCGACCACGTCCACCAGCAGCAGGGGCCTGGGATCAGCCATGGCGCACCGCCCGCCGGCGCAGGGCCGGGCCGAAGCGCGAGACCAGCTGGTCATCGACCCAGGCCAGTTCCGCGGCGATGCCCTGGGCCAGGGCGGTTTCGCTGGCCGGGCGCAGGGCTTCGGGCAGCACGTTCCAGCTGTAGGTTTCCACCTCCAGCACCGGGTGCAGCCCGGGGTGCGCGGCCAGGGTGTCGAAGACGGCATGCAGGGCCGCCTGGGTGCCGTGCAGCTCCGGCCACTGGAAGCGCTCGGTGAACAGCGGCACGTGGAAGTGCACGCGCAGCTCCACGCAGGCGTGCAGCGCCGGGTCGGCCAGGGCCTGGGGCAGGTCGGCCCAGCTGCTCAGCCCGCCGTCGTGACGGCGGCCCTTCACCTGGTGCAGGTAGACGCCTTCGGCGAAGCCGGCCAGCCGCTCCAGGGCCAGGGCACGGGCGCGTGCCTGGATCGGCAGCTGGCAGGCGAGGGCGTTGGAGAGCTGGATCTTGCCCACCGGGATGCCGGCCTGGTGCAGCTGCACCAGGGATTCGCCCACCTCCTCGAACAGCACCGCCTGGTGGCACACGTCGACGCACAGCGCCAGGTAGCGCCAGTTCGGGTCCGTGTCGCGCCAGCGGGTGAAGAACGCCAGGGCCTCCTCGGTGCGTTCCAGCACGCAATCCGGCTCCATCTCCAGGCACAGGCGGATGTGCTTGCCGGTGCGCTGGCGCAGTTCGGCCAGGCCTCGGGTGAGCTGGCGCAGACGGTTCTCCGCGTGCTGCTGGCGGGCCGGCGTCCAATGCGCGCGGTAGCCCAGGGGCACGCTGGAGATGACGCCCTGGTTGCAGTCCTCCGGCAGGGCCTCGGCCAGCAGCTCCGCCAGTTGCAGGCTGTAGGCCAGGCGCCGGGGATCGGCCCAGTCGGGCTGGTACACCTCGGCCTTGACCGCCGCACCGTGGAAGCGCCCGAAGGGGAAGCCGTTCAGCGAGGTCAGGCGCAGCCCGCAACGCCGCAGCAGGGCGATGAAGGCGCGGCGGCGGGCCGGCACCTGCAGTTCGCTGGCAGCGTGGGCGCTGATCCACAGGCCGCTGTCCTGTTCGGCCAGGCCACGCTGCCGGCGCACCGCCTGGAACGGCCCGGAGATGGAGGCACAGAGTGCCTCCAGGTCATGGGCCGGGTGGACGTTGCCGCAGTAACCCAGTTGCGCTGGGGTCCATCCCATCGCGCCGTTCATTTCACCACCGGTTCCTGGCCGCGCAGGGCCGAGTTTTCCTGCCAGAGACGGCGTTGATCGATGGGCAGCAGGCTGCCGACTTCGGCCTTGTCCAGCTGGCCGCTCTGGGCGAAGAAGTCCACCGGGTTGTCGAACAGCACCTGCTCCACCTGGGCCTCGCTGAAGCCGGCCTGGCGCATGGCTTCGCCGGTCTTGGGCACCTTCAGCGGGTCGCTGACGCCCCAGTCGGCGGCGCTGTTGACCACCATCTTCTCGGTGCCGTACTGCTGCAGCAGCGCCACCATGCGCTGCTCGGACATCTTGGTGTTGGGGTAGATGGAGTGCCCGCGCCAGCAGTCGCTTTCCATCACCAGGGGCAGGGTCAGTTCGTTGAGGTGGTCGATTAGTACCAGGTGCTCGGGGACGCCCACCTCGCGGATCACCGAGAGGGTGCGGCGGGTGCCGCCGATCTTGTCGCGGTGTGGGGTGTGCACCAGCACCGGCAGGTTGAAGCGCTTGGCCAGGTCCAGCTGGCGGGCGAAGAAGTGCTCCTCCTCGGGGGTGATGTCGTCGTAGCCGATCTCGCCGACGCCCACCACGCCTTCCTTGACCAGGTAGCGCGGGAGGATGTCCAACACCTCGTTGGCCAGGGCCATGTTGTTGGCCTCCTTGGGGTTGAGGCCGATGGTGCAGAAGTGGTGGATGCCGAACATGCTGGCGCGGAAGCGCTCCCAGCCCACCAGGGTGTCGAAGTAGTCGATGAAGCTGCCCAGGCTGGTGCGGGCCTGGCCCTGCCAGAAGGCCGGCTCGATGACGCCGGTGATGCCGGCGTCGGCCATGTTCTGGTAGTCGTCGGTGGTGCGGCTGACCATGTGGATGTGCGGGTCGAAGTACCTGGGCATGGGGGCGTCCTTTCTCGGTGTGCGGGGAATCAGGTGCGGGGGAAGTCGGCGGGCAGCCAGCCGGGCGGCAGCCGGCCGGCGCGGGCGTGGGCCTGCAGGTTGGCGATCTGCGCCGGGCTCAGCAGGGGCCAGGCCAGCAGTTGGGCAAGGCCGGGCAGGGCGCTGCGGCCGGCGGCCAGGCGCTCGTTCAACTGGTCCAGCACCAGTTGGTTGAGCACCCCGTTGCGCCGCGTCTCCAGCCCCTGTACGCGGCGCATGTCCAGCTCCATGGCGACGCCCTTGAGCATCAGCTGGTGGAAGGCGCGCTCGGGGAAGAAGCGGGCGGCGTAGGGGTTGTCCAGGGCCAGGGCGGCGAACACGTCGCTGCTGTTGGTGCGGGTGGCCTGCTGGGCGAGGTCCAGGCAGATGCCGTCGCCGTCGAGCCAGTCCAGGGCCTTGAGCAGGGCGGCCTTCTCCAGGTCGTCGCCCCAGGCGAAGTAGCGCTTCAACAGCGCTTCGCGGGCGCCTTCGGGCTGGGCTTCCAGTGCCTGGGCCAGCAGCAACGCGCGGCCAAGCTCACCGCGCCGCCAGTGCAGGCCCGGCACGTACTGCTCGCCGAGCTGGCGCCGCAGGCGGCCACTGAGCAGGGCCAGGGTGTCGCCATCGGGGTGTTCGGCCAGGCGCTGGCAGGTCAGCTCCCAGGCCGCTCGCGCGTCATCGTCCAGGGCGGCGACCAGAGCCTGGTGCAGGTCGGCAATCCGTGCGGTGTCGAGGCGCAGGTCAGGCAGGAGGCAGGCAATGTGATTCATGTCGGTTTCACCCAGCGTTGCAGGCGCGGCAGGAGCAGGAACACGCCGATGCACAGAAGGCTGCCCAGGGGCACGTTGGCCAGCGCCAGGACCATGCCGTCGTACAGCGGCAGCGCACTCAGCCCGGCGCCGATGAAGGCCCGCACGTTGCGCTGGTCCGGTCGTGCCAGGTGCTGGCGGTAGCTCTTGCCCAGCCAGCCGAGCCAGAGCAGCAGCATCAGCCAGAACATCAGGCCTTCTCCGCGGAAGGCCAGCAGCAGCGGGCTGAGCATCAGCAGCAGCGGAACCAGGCTGGTGAGCCGGTTGAGGTGCTCCTGCCGGGCCACGTAGGTGAGGCCGCTGATGTAGGTGCCCAGCAGCAGCGCACAGAGCCACAGGGACGCCGACGGGGCGCCGAGGCTGGCGGCCGCCGTGAGGTACAGCGCGACACGGCAGCCGCCCATCAGCCACACGCTGTGCAGGTAGTGCTTGTGCAGCAGGTTGTAGGCCAGGATCAGCCCGGCCAGGGCGGCGGCGCTGGCCAGCAGCCAGAGGGGCTGCATGGCGAGGCGGCTGAGCAGGAGCACGGCCAGGGCCGCCACGGCCAGCAGCCCGGCGCTGGCCAGCAGCACCTGCTGCCGGCTGGCCTGGCCGAGGGCGATGGGGCGCGGGTTCTGGTGCTGGCTGTCCCAGTCGGCGTCGAACAGGTCATTGAGCAGCATGCCCGCCAGGTACAGCGCGGACCCAGCCGCCAGCAGCAGGAGCCAGCCCAGGGAGGAGGGCGGGGCATAGGGCCCGGACGCGCTGGCGATCAGCGCGGCGGCCAGGACGTTGGTCCAGACCGTGGGCAGGTTGGAGACCCGCCCCAGGGTCAGCCAGGTGTGCAGCGAGCCCTGGGCCATCATGACGGGGCGCCCTCTGCAGGGGCGAAGGCCTGGTGGCCGAAGCCGGCGAGGCGTTCGATGGCCTGCTCCATGCGCAGGTCGTCGATCTGGTGCAGGTCCACGGCGTGGCCGATGCGGTCGAGCATGGGGATCGACAGGGCGCCGCCCAGGTGCTGGCGGAAGTCCTCCAGCCCTTGCAGCACCCGCAGTTGGCCCTGTTCATCGCGCAGGGTCAGCTCCGCCGGGGAGAGGTCGAAGCCCAAGCCCAGCAGCAGGTGCAGCAGGCGCTCCAGCTCGGAGGTGGGCAGCAGCCCGCTGGCCTGGGCGTAGAGCGCATCCAGGGCCATGCCGACGGCCACCGCTTCGCCGTGGCGGAGCCGGTGGCGGCTGAGTTTCTCCAGCTTGTGGGCGGCCCAGTGGCCGTAGTCCAGCGGCCGGCCGTTGCCGCGCTCGAAGGGGTCGCCGGCGCGGGTGATGTGCTGCAGGTGCAGTTCGGCGCAGCGGTGGATGGCGTGGCGGCTGGGGGCGTGCTCGAAACGGGCGAGTGCGTCGGCGTGCTGCTCCATCCAGGCGAAGAAGGCGGCGTCCTTGATGGCGGCGACCTTCACTGTCTCGGCCAGCCCGGCCAACTGGTCGCGGCGCGGCAGGCTGAGCAGCAGCTGGAAGTCGTTGAGCACCGCATCGGCGGGCTGGAAGGCGCCCAGCAGGTTCTTCTGCTCGAAGGCGTTGATGCCGTTCTTGACGCCGATGCCGGCGTCGTTCTGGGCCAGCACGGTGGTGGGGATGCGCACCAGGCGCACGCCCCGGTGGAAGGTGGCGCAGGCGTAGCCGACGCTGTCCAGCAGCGCACCGCCGCCCAGGGCGAGCACGTAGCAATGACGGTCCAGGCCGTGTTCGAGCATCTGCGCGTAGAGCCGCTGCAGCACCTCGGCGGTTTTCGCCGCTTCGCCGGCCGGCACCGGGATGGGCGCGGCCAGCAGGCGCAGGTCCCCGTGGGCCTGCACGTAGCGGGTGATGCGTTCGCCGAGGCCGGGCGCGGCATCGAGCAGGCCCTGGTCGGCGAAGGCCAGCAGCGAGACGGGGCCGCTGCCGCGCTGGGTCAGTTGCTCATGCAGGCAGGGGTTGGCGGGGTCGAACAGGTGGTCGGTGAAACGCACCGGGTAGTGGTACGCCACGGTGAAGCGGCCATCCAGGGTTTCGCCGGCCTCGGCGGCACGGGGCTGGCGACGGGCCAGGGCGCCCTTGCCGAGCAGGAACAGCCCGGGCAGGACCATGCTGGCCATCACTGCCCAGAGCAGCACCTGCTCCTCGGCAACGACGCTGCCCAGGGCGCTGTACACCAGCGCCAGGCCGGCGTTGGCCAGGGTGGTGATGACCAGGAAGCGGCGCAGCGGGTAGCGCTGCATGCCGGCGGCGAGCACGGAGGTTTCCGCCAGCACCGGCACGCCGCGCAGGCAGATCAGCGACAGGGTGTTGATGCGGTTGGCGAGGCGGCTGGCCTTGTCCCAGTCGGCGAGGTTGAGCCAGCCCGAGAGCAGGCGGATGTAGCCGGCGCCCAGCCAGTACCCCAGCAGCGAGCCCAGGCACAGCCCGGTGAAGATCGCCAGGTAGCCGCCGACGGCGCCCAGGGCCGCCACGGCCAGCAGAGAAACCATGCTGGAGGGCACCGGCAGCACCACGTCCAGGGCCAGCAGGGCCACCAGCAGGGCGGCCAGGCCCAGGCTGCGCAGCGGGTCGGTCGCGGTCGGGCCGAGGCCGTCCAGCCATTGCTGCAAGGGGGCTTCGAGCAGCAGGAAGCTGACGATCACCAGGCCCACGAAGAGGGCGAGCGATAGGCAAAGGAATTCCGTACGGCCTCTGCGGGAGAGGACGTGAGTCATCAGGCCACGTTTCATGCGAAGTCCTTGTTCTTATGGCGGATTTCCGTATCCCGTCTGTCTCAAGGCGCGCTGCCGGGCAGCGGATTCAGCGGGGCCGACACACTTCCGGATGGGTCGGTTGGGAGAAGGCTTACCTGTGCTGTGGTTTTGCTATCAACGTAGCCAGCGAAGGGGTATTTGCAAGGCGCGCCCCCAGCCCCGTCCAAGACCGGGAAGGCCCGCACCAGGGCGGTGCGTTGTACGTGTGGGAGGGGCTGAAAGCCGCGCCGGGCGAGGGCTTTGCCGCATCGGCGGGCAGGGGCTGCGGCCGTGCATCCAAAGCCATTGGTTATGGATGCACGGCCTTGTGATGAAGAAAGGCTCTAGCCGGCGGTGCCCGGCGATGCAGGGTTGACGACGGACGAGTCGGTCAAGACGGCCACTGGGGCCGATACCCTGCGGGCTGTTTTTGGTAGGCGGGGCGGTGGGCGCCGCCCACGTCATCAGGCGCCGGGTCGGCTGGCCGCATCGAGCCGGGCCAGGCCCTCGGCGTCCAGGGTGAGCCGGCTCGCCCGCACCAGGCTGGCCAATTGGGCTTCGCTGGTGGCGCTGGCGATGGGTGCGGTGACCCCCGGCTGGTGGCGCAACCAGGCCAGGGCCACTTCGCCGGGCGCGGCGTCGAGGCGTTCGGCCTCGGCGTCGAGGGCGGCGAGGATGCGCATGCCCCGGTCGTCGAAGTACTTCTCCAGGTCTTCGCGCCGGGCGCTGTCGCCCAGGTCGGCCAGGCGGCGGTATTTCCCGGTGAGGAAGCCGGAGGCGAGGCTGAAGTAGGTGGTCACCACGCAGCCCTGCTCGGCGGCCAGGGGCAGGTCATCGGCCTCGCAGCGGGCACGGTCGAAGAGGTTGTATTCCACCTGCAGCGCCGAGTAGGCCGGCAACCCGGCCTGGTCGGCGCTGGCCCGCGCCGCGCGCAGTTGCTTCGGGCTGAAGTTGGAGGCGCCGATGGCCCGTACCTTGCCGGCGCGGATCAGTTCCTCGTAGGCCCGCAGGGTTTCTTCGTGGGGCGTTTCCGGGTCCGGGTAGTGGGAGAAGTAGAGGTCGATGTAGTCGGTGCGCAGGCGCCGCAGGGAGTCTTCCACGGCCTGGCTGATCCAGTGCCGCGAGAGCCCCTTGCGGGTCGGCGAAAGCTCGGCACCGACCTTGGTGAACAGGGTGATGCGGTCGCGCTCGCCAGGCCGGCTGGCCAGCCAGTTGCCGATGATGCATTCGGACTCGCCGCCGCTGTTGCCGCTGGCCCAGGCGGAGTAGAGGTCGGCGGTGTCGATGCTGGTGAGGCCGGCATCGAGGCTGGCGTCCAGCAGGCGCCGGGAGTGCGCTTCGTCGAGGGTCCAGCCGAACACGTTGCCGCCGAGCACGATCGGGGAGATGGCCAGCGCGCGGGCATGGGTGGGGTGCAGGGACATGGTCGCTTCCTTCAGCAGACGGCGATGTGGGAGTCGGCGCGGGGCTCGGTGCCGCCGCAGAGCACGCCGGTCTGCGGGTCGCGGACGATGATCTGGCCGCGGCCGAAGTCCGTCAGGTCGCAGGCCACCTGCACCTCGTGGCCCCGGCGGGCCAGGGCGAAGGCCAGGTCGCGGGAGGCGGCCTGCTCGATGCCTACCTTCAGCCCGCCCAGCCATTGCCAGCGCGGGGCATCCAGCGCGGCCTGGGGGTTGAGGCCGAAATCCACCAGGTTCATCACCATCTGCACGTGGCCCTGGGGCTGCATGTAGCCGCCCATGACGCCGAACGGCCCGACGGCGACGCCGTCCTTGCTGAGGAAGCCGGGGATGATGGTGTGGAAGGTCTGCTTGCCCGGGGCCAGTGCGTTGGCGTGGGTGGGGTCGAGGCTGAATTCCGAGCCGCGGTTCTGCAGGGCGATGCCGCTGTCCGGCAGGACCACGCCGGAGCCGAAGCCGTGGTAGGCGCTCTGGATGAAGGACACCATGTTACCTTCGCCGTCGGCAGTGGCGATGTACACGGTGCCGCTGGCATCGGGGTTGCCGTGCCGGGGCGGGGCGGCCTGCTCGCCGATTTCGCCACGGCGGCGGGCGGCGTAATCGTCGGCCAGCAGCGCGGCGGTGCTGACACGCATGTGCTCGGCGTCGGTGATGAAGTGCAGACCGTCGGCGTAGGCGAGCTTCATCGCCTCCAGCTGGCGGTGCCAGGTGAGCTGGCTGTCGCGGTGGTCGAAGTCGAAGCCCTGGAGGATGTTGAGGGTCATCAGGGCGATCAGGCCCTGGCCGCTGGGGGGAATCTCCCAGACGTCATAACCCCGGTAGTTGACCTTGATCGGCTCGACCCAGCGCGGCCGGTAGCCGGCCAGGTCGGCGCTGCCGAGGTGGCCGCCGCTGGCGGCGGCGTGGGCGGCCAGGCGCTCGGCGAGAGCGCCCCGGTAGAAGCTCTCGCAGCGGGTCTCGGCCAGCTCGGCGAGGGTGCGTGCCTGGGCCGGGTTGCGGAACAGCTGGCCGGCACGTGGCGCCTGGCCGTCCACTAGGTAGGTGTCGAACCAGGTTTCCAGCGCCGGGTGCTCGGCGCGGCTTTCCTGGTATTCGCGGCGTGCCACTTCCCACTGGTGGGCCACCACCGGGGAGACCGGGAAGCCGTCGCGGGCGAGGGTGATGGCCGGTTGCAGCAGCTCGGCGAAGGGCAGCCGGCCGAAGCGCGCGGACAGCTCGGCCCAGGCCGAGGGGCAGCCCGGTACGGTGACCGGCAACCAGCCGTGCACCGGCATCTGGGTGTGCCCGACGGCCTTCACCGCGTCGATGCTCAGGGAGGCCGGTGCGCGGCCGCTGGCGTCGAGGCCGTGGAGTTGGTCCTTGACCCAGACCAGGGCGAAGGCATCGCCGCCGATGGCGCAGCCAGTGGGCTCGACCACGGTAAGCGCCGCCGCCGTGGCGATGGCGGCGTCGATGGCGTTGCCGCCGGCGCGCAGCAGGCTGATGCCGGCTTCGGCGGCCAGGGGCTGCGAGGTGGCGACCATGCCATTACGGGCGAACACGCTCTGGCGCTGGGAGGCATAGGGGTATTCGTGGGCAGAGAAGCTCAGCATGGAAAACTCTCTTCGGTTCAGCGGTCGGTCTTGATGCGGGTCCACTCGCGGGTGATCACGCGCTGGATCTTCGGCGGCAGGTCGGCGGAGACGTAGAGCTTTTCGATCACCGCGTCGCTGGGGTAGATGCCGGGGTTGTCACGCACCTTGGGGTCGAGCAGTTTCGTGGCGTCCGGGTTGGGGTTGGCGTAGCCGACGTAGTCGCTCACCGGGGCGATCACCTCGGGGCGCAGCAGGTAGTTCACCAGGGCGTGGGCGCCCTTGGGGTTCTTCGCGTCACGGGGGATGGCGAGCATGTCGAACCAGAGGTTGGCGCCTTCCCTGGGGATCACGTAGCGCACGTCGATCTGCTTGCCGGCCTCCTGAGCGCGGGTGCGGGCCTGCATCACGTCGCCGGAGTAGCCCACGGCCACGCAGATGTCGCCATTGGCGAGGTCGGTGGTGTACTTCGAGGAGCTGAAGTAGGTGATCGACGGGCGCAGTTTCTGCAGCAGCGCGGAGGCCTTGGTGTAGTCGTCCGGATTAGTGCTGTTGGGGTCCAGGCCGAGGTAGTGCAGGGCCTGGGGGATGATCTTCACCGGCGCGTCGAGGAAGGCCACGCCGCAGCCGTGCAGCCTGGCCAGGTTCTCGGGCTTGAACACCAGGTCCCAGGAATCCAGCGGGGCGCTGTCGCCCAGGGCGGCCTTGACCTTGTCGAGGTTGTAGCCGATGCCCACGGTGCCCCACATGTAGGGCACGGCGTAGCGGTTGCCGGGGTCGGCGGCTTCCAGGCGCTGCATCAGGCGGGGGTCGAGGTGCGTCCAGTTGGGCAGCTGGGCGCGGTCCAGAGGCTGGTAGACGCCGGCCTTGATCTGCTTGGTGAGGAACTGGCTGGAGGGCACCACCAGGTCGTAGCCGGAGTGGCCGGACAGCAGCTTGGCCTCGAGCATTTCGTTGGTGTCGAAGACGTCGTAGCGGACCGGGGTGCCGGTCTCCTTCTCGAAGTTCTTCAGGGTGTCCGGGGCGATGTAGTCGGACCAGTTGTAGAAGCGCACGGGCACTTCTTCGGCCTGGGCGACGAGGGCGCAGGCGATCAGGGACGTGCTGGCCAGCAGTGGGAGGGCGCGCATGGGTTGTCCTTGGGTCAGAGAACGCGGCTGAGGAATTCCCGCGTACGCGGGTGGTGGGGGTTGCCGAAGACCTGGGCCGGCGGGCCTTCTTCGATGAGCTCGCCCTGGTGCAGCACCACCACGCGGTCGGCCACTTCGCGGGCGAAGCCCATTTCGTGGGTGACCACGACCATGGTCATGCCGTCCTCGGCGAGCTCCTTCATCACCTGCAGCACCTCGCCGACGGTTTCCGGGTCGAGGGCGCTGGTGGGTTCGTCGAAGAGCATTGCCTGGGGCTTCATCGCCAGGGCGCGGGCGATGGCCACCCGTTGCTGCTGCCCGCCGGACAGCTGGCTGGGGTAGTGCCCGGCCTTGTCCGCCAGGCGCACCCGGGCGAGCAGGCGCTGGGCCTGTTCGATGGCCTCGGCGCGGGGCACGCCGAGAACCTGGGTGGGGGCCTCGATGATGTTCTGCAGCACGGTCATGTGGGGGAACAGGTTGAAGCGCTGGAACACCATGCCGATGTCGCGGCGGCGCCGTGCGATGTTGCGTTCGGAGTCGCGCACCAGGCGGCCGTCGGGGCGTTCGCGGTAGCCCATCAGTTCGCCGTTGACGCGGATGCTGCCACCCTGGATGTCCTCCAGCAGGTTGATGCAGCGGATGAAGGTGGTCTTGCCCGAGCCGGAGGCGCCGATCAGCACCACCACTTCGCCTTTGCGCACCTCCAGCGAGACGCCCTTGAGGATCGTCAGGTCGCCGAAGGCCTTGTGCACGTCGCGGGCCTGGATCACCACGTCGTTCGTGGTCGGGATCATGTCAACGCCCTCTCAGCAGTTTCAGGGCCTGCTGGCCGAACAGGCGCCCCGAGGCGGCCGGCGCCGGGGACTCGGACCGCCCGAAGCGCACTTCCAGCCAGCGCTGGAAGACGCCCCAGAGGGTGGTCAGCAGCAGGAAGTACAGGGCCACCACCAGGTACAGCTCGAACACCCGGAAGGTGGCGGAGGTGACCATCTGGGTGCTGAGCAGCAGCTCCTGCACGCCGATCACGCTCACCAGGGTGGTGTTCTTCAGCATCACGTTGAACTCGTTGCCCAGCGGCGGGACGATCACGCGCAGCGCCTGGGGCAGCACGATGCGCCGCATCAGCCGTGGGAAGGTCATGCCCAGGGACCGCCCGGCTTCGTACTGGCCCTTGTCCACCGCGCCGATGCCGGCGCGGATGATCTCGGCCATGTAGGCGCCTTCGTTGAGGCCCAGGGCGATGATCGCCGCCTGGATGTTGCCGGGCAGGACGAACAGCCCGAGGTCCAGGTCCTCGAAGCGGAACACCCCGCCGGCGGCCAGTGCCGTGTAGAGGAAGACGATCTGCACCAGCAGCGGCGTGCCGCGCATCAGCCACACGTAGAAGCGCACCGGGTATTGCAGCACGGGGTTGGTGGACAGCCGCATCAGCGCTGCCAGCAAGCCCAGCGCGCAGCCCAGGAACATGGCGCTGACCGCGATCACGCAGGTCAGCCAGAGCCCGTACAGGTAGATGTCGCTGGGCCTGAGCAGGTACTGCCAGAACACATCCCAACTGAAGTTCATGGGGTCACCTCGGCTCAGTCGAGCTTGTCGCCTTCGATGTGCCATTTGGCGAGAAGGGCCTGGTAGCTGCCGTCGGCTTGCATGTCGCGGATGATCTGCTGCACGGCGGCGCTCAGTTGCGGATCGTCCTTGCGGATGCCGACCCCGGTGAGGATGCGGGCGAAGGCCGGGACGCCGATCTCGAACAGGTCGGGGGCCATGCCCTGGTAGTAGCCGGCGGTTTCCAGGGTGGTGCCGTAGGCGTCGGCCTGGCCGACCCGCAGGGCCTGGAAGGCGTCGGTGTCGGTGTTGTAGACGACGATCTTCATCGGCGCCTTGCCGGCCTGGGCGAGCACCTGGTTGTGGGCGTCGAGCAGGGTGCGGATGGTAGAGCCGTTGAGCACCGCGACCTTGCGCCCGGACAGGTCGTCGAGGCTGCGAATGCCGCGAGGGTTGCCCTTGCCGACCACCACGGCCTGGCTGGAGTACATGTAGTTGACCATGTCGATCACTTCACGCCGTTCGGGCTTGTCGAACAGCTGGTCGACGAGCATGTCGCATTGCCCGGCGAGCAGGGCAGGAATCAGCCCGGAGAAGGGCGTGACACGCCATTCGATGGCCTTGTTGCCCAGGCGCTGGGCGAAGGCCTGGCCCAGCTCGACGGTGAACCCGGTGGGTTTCTGCGCGCTGTCGTAGAAGCCCATGGGCGGCGAGTCCATGCCGCCGCAGAACACCAGTTTGTCGGTGTTTTTCAGGCGGTCGGGAATCTTCACCGCGTCGGCCTGGGCCAGCGGGGCGGCCAGGCAAAGGGCAAGAAGGCACTGCGGGATCCTGCGTACGAACATGATCAGCTCCTGTGGGCGGGGTTGCCGAGGCAGTTCAGGGGAGGAATGAAGGCCGGGTCTCAGGCGCCCGTTGCTTCAAGGAATTCCAGCAGCGAGGGCACGGTGCCCTCGATGTGTTCGCAGATCACCCGCTCGGCTTCGCGGGCATCGCCGGTGCGCAGGGCGTCGAGGATCACCGAGTGTTCCTCGCGGGCACTCATGGGTTTGTCGACGTGCTGCAGCCAGAGTCGCATGTGTGGCTCGATCACCGAGTAGAGGGCGTTGATCTGGCGCATCAGCCGTGGCCGCTCGGCCAGGCTGCAGAGGTATTCGTGGAAGGCGCGGTGGCGGCTGACCCACTCGGCGCTGTCGTCGCGGTAGTCGTCCATTTCGTCCAGCTGGCGTTCCAGGCGGGCCAGGTGGCGCTCGGTGAGCTTGGGCACGGCCAGGCGGATGGCCAGGCCTTCGAGGGCGCTGCGCATTTCGAAGACTTCGCGCATCTCCTCGATGTTGAGGCCGCTGACGATGGCGCCGCGGTTGGGGCGCAGGGTCACCAGGCCTTCGGCCGCCAGGCGGCGGAAGGCTTCGCGCACGGGCATGCGGCTCATGCCGATGTCGGTGGCGATGTCCTCGGCGATCAGCCGGTCACCGGTGCGGTACTGGCCTTTGCAGATGGCGTCCAGCAGGTAGCTGTAGGCCTCTTCTTCGGCGGTGGCGGGGGCTCGCTCGTAATTGGGGACCAGGCGCATTGGGGTGGCTCCGTTTGTATTATTGGATCCAATTATCCATGCATGCACTAATGCACGTGCTGTGCCAAGGCGCGGCGGCAACGGACAAGTGATTGATGCGCCAGGAATTATCCGGTCGAGAACCGGCTGTGCAGGGGAGGAGGGTGGGGTCGGGCGTAACACCGGGAGGGCGCAGGGTGCTTCCTCCTGGTGCGGGCTGTAACCGCTGCGCCCACTCGGTGAGCAGGCGCGGGTGGGGAAGAGAGGAGCGAGGCGGGACCTCGCTCCGGGGCGTCACAGCGCCATGCGGTATTCGATCACGCCGGGTTTCTCGGCGATCCAGTCATACAGGCGCTGGGCGGTGTGGTTGGTCTCCTGGGTGTGCCAGTAGAGGCGGTCGCAGTGGCGGGCACGGGCCTGGCGCTGGACGTGTTCGATGAGCTGCTTGCCGATCATCCGCCCACGGGCTTCGGGGGAGACGAAGAGGTCCTCCAGGTAGCAGAAGTCGTTCTGCCCCCAGGTGGAGCGGTGGAACACGTAGTGGACGAAGCCGAGCACCCGCTCGCCCTCGACGGCCACGGCGCACTCCACCGGCTCGGCCGCGTCGAAGAAACGGGCCCAGGTGCGCCGGGTGATCTCCGGCCCCAGTTCCACCTTGTAGAACACCTGGTACTGGTCCCAGTACGCCTGCCATTGCTCGAAGTCCGCTTCCGTCACGGGGCGAACGGCTACCACCTGCTGCATCGCTGTCATGGGTATGAATCCTTGCTGGTCTTGAAGGCCTGGGTCGGCAACTGCCAGGACCCAGGCCGGGATTTATACCGGGGCAGTGGTGGGTGAGAGCGGACCAGTCGCGAGCAGTCGGGCAGACCAATTGCCGGCATGTGCCTGTGGTTCAGCCCTCGTCTACGGCTTGGGGCGCCTGGTAGCGTTTCTGCATGCGCTCGCTGGCCAGCAGCTCGACGACACCCTGGTAGACTTGATCGACGGTTTCGTCGCTGAAGTCTTCGCCGTAGCGCTTCCTCAACCCGTACTTGCTGAGAATCAGGTGCTGGCTGGCTTTGACACCGTGCTGGTCCAGGCAGCCGCGTACACATTGCAGCGGGCAGCCGTCGAGGGCCAGGATCGGTCGCCCGCTGTTGGCCTTGCTCACCAGCGCGGCGACACGACCGCCGACACCGGCGATGCAGGACATCTCCGCGAGCCCGGCGCGGTCCAGCCGGACGGCGAGGGTATTGGCCAGTTGCGCCACGTTGGAACAACCGGAGCAGGAGTAGACCAAGGGCAGCTTCGGGTCGTGCATGGGACCTCCTCGTGCGGGGTGGGGCGTTGCCTATTCGTGGTAGTTGGCCAGGCTGGGGCGGTCGAGGACACGTATGACACGGCGTTCCACCGCGATTAGTCCAGCATCGATCAGGCGGTGCAGGATGCGTGAGAAGGTTTCCGGCTGGATGCCCAACTGCGAGGCGATCAGGCGTTTGGGGACACAGAGGCGCACATGGCCGCCGCTGGCTTCCTCTTCCTGGCACAGGTAGCGCGCTACCCGTCGGCTGGCATTGCCCAGGCTCAGGGTGTCGATCTCGTTGAGGCGCTGGTGCAGGCGCACGCTCAGGTTGCCAAGCAGCTCCAGGCAGGCCTTGGGCTGCTCTTCCAGGAGCCGACGGTAATGCGCGCCGTCGATGCTGATGAGGCTGCTGGTCTTGAACGCCAGTGCGGTGACCGGGTAGTGCCGTGCTTCGCTGAACAGCAGGGCTTCGGCGAAGCTCTGACCAGGGGCGATGACCTCCACCAGTTTCTCCTGCCCCTCGGGAAGCACGCGGGTGAGGGTGACCTGCCCGTCGAGCAGCACGTAGAAGCGGTCCGCCACGTCGCCCTGGTGGAAGAGGGTGTTGCCCGACTCCAGACGGCGATGATTGGCCAGGCAACAGACCTCCTGGAACAGGGCTTCCGGCAGTCGGTCGAACAGCGGATGTTGGCGCAGAAGCGCCTGGGTTGCGCGGTCGGTAAGCATGGTCCACCTCCATGCCGGGCATGTTAGATGGACCTGCGCAGCACTCCCATTCCTCCTAGGCGCTACCTCCAAAGAGGCAGGCTTGCCCAGGGCCGCAGGCTAGAGGGCGTACTCCAGTTGCAGCCAGAGCTTGTCGATGTCGCGGCTGCGGGCGCTGTCCTCGGAGACGTAGCGGGCGTACTTGAGCAGCCCCGACAGCCCTTTTACGCCGGGGATCGGGTGGCCGTAGGCGAGATCGATCTCGTTGCCATAGCGGTCATGCCCCTGTTCGGTATCGAAGGCGTGGTACCAACCCTGCAGGGTCCCGCCGAGCACTGGCACGCTAGCGCCGGCATAGCGGTCTTCCACACCATCGGCCGGGGTGGTGAGAAACACGTCGGCCCAGCCCTGGAAGGCATGCTTGGTCGCCAGTGGGGTCTGGAAGGCGCGGTTACCCGGCCCGTGGTCACCCCCCAACACTTCGTAGCTGGCCTTGAGCTGCACGCCATCGAGGGTGTAGCCGAGTTCAGCCAGGTAGTAGCGGCTGTCCAGTGCCTGGGGGTTGTCGCCGTAGTCACCCTGGCGGGCGTACTCCAGGGCGTAGCTGAAGCCGGCGACCATCCCGCTCAGGCGCAGGCCGCTGGTCTGGCTGGACAGGGTGCCTTGGGGGCCGCTGGGTGCCAGGGCGAGATTGTCCAGCTCCAGCAGGTAGCGGTAGGCGGTGGCGGTGAGTTGCGGTGCGGCCACGTACTGGGCGTTGAACAGGTGGCTGTGGCCGCTGATGTTGGCCGGGTTGGTGGCGTTGTCGTAGCGGCCGTTGCCTGGTCCGAACACGGTGTTGATCTGGTCGAGGTAGGCGTAGGTCAGGGTCAGCCCGTCGAACGGCTTGAGCTGGGCCAGTGCACCGTCGTAGGTCTGTTCGTTCTGCCGCCAGGCCATGCTGCCGATGAACCGTTGGTTGTCGAGGTTGATGCGCTGGCGACCGATCACCGCGTTGCCAAGGCTGTGGTCATAGCGCAGCAGTGCCTGGTTCACCTCGCTGCCGTCGGGGTCGGCGATCACTGGGTAGACGCTCTGCCCGTTGCGGGTGTCGTTGTAGGCGGCATGGCCGAGGCGGCTGACGTTGTCCACCTCGACCAGCCCCGAAAACCCTTGCCAGGAGCCGCTCTGCACCCCGACGCGGGTGCGCAGGGTCAAGGCCTCGGCGTTGTGCGGGGTGCCGTCCTGGTGAACGTTTTCGTAGCGCAGGCGCGCACCGAGGATGGGCTTGGCTTCGCTGAACAGGTCGCTGGGCGTGTCGCCGGCCCAGGACGGTGCGGCGATGGCCAGGAATGGCAGGGTGAGCCAGTGCAGGCGGGGAGTGGGCATGGTGCATCTCCAGGATTGGGAATGCAGCGACCTTAGGCTGCCACCCAACGCCGGCCTTGATGGGCATCAAGTTCGAAAAATGGCTGGAGGTGGATAGTCAACAGCATTGGCAGGCGGTTTCGGCAGACCCAAACGCTCACGACGCCTTGAAATGCCGGCGAGGCCAAGCCCGGCGTTCAACTTGGTCTAATCTGCTTGGCTGTATGGTCATCGGGTCGCCTATCAACCGTTGCAGCGGCCATGCCGGTTGCGTTTGACACCGAGGCACAGCACCACCGCATTAGCAAAGGGCCACCCAAGAGCCCCCGCTTCCTGCACGGTCGCCAGCCTCGGTGTTGGCGCTGATCGTCGTAACTTCGCCTGCCGACACCCAAAAGACGACGAGGCCTACCACCGATGCTTAGAAATGCCCCATTGAGCGTGAAGCTCCTGCTCATTCTCATTTTCCCCCTGCTCGGTTTCCTGGCTTTCGCCAGCGTCTATGTCTCCGACAAGTACCAGACGCTCAACGAGATGGACCGTACCGTGATGGCCAGTGTCGAGGCACAGGCGATCAGCCGCGTGGTCACCGCGCTGCAGCGCGAGCGTGGCGCCAGTGGCGTCTTTCTCGGCAGCGGCGGCACCGTCATGGGCGACAAGCTCATCGAGTTCCGCCATGACAGCGACGAGGCAGTCAGCCGCCTGCGCGAATTGGCAGCACAGGGGATGACCGGCCTGGACGAGGCCCTGCGAGCCCTTGATGAACTGGGCACGCTGCGCCCGAAGGTTGATGCCCTGGGCCTGAAAAGCACCGAGTCGGGGGGGCGCTACACGGACATGATCCGGACTCTGATCGGTTACACCCACTCCCTGGAAGCAGATGTCACGGATTCGCAGATTCTGGCCTCACTGGGCGTGCTCAACCAGTTCGTGGAAATGAAGGAGCGTGCCGGGCGCGAACGTGTGCTGCTCGGTCTGACCTTCACACAGGACCACTTCGATGCCGACCTGCTGTCACGCTTCAGCCGCAACCTGGGTGAGTTCTCCGCCTACATGGATTATTTCCTGCGACGCGCTCCGGCAGCATTCAAGACCCAGTTCGCGGCCATGCAGCAGAGCCCGGATGCGCAGGAAGTGTCACGCCTGCAACGCCTGGCGTTCGAAAAGCCTCTCGGCGAGGCGCTTGGCATCAAGCCTGAGGCCTGGTTCAAGCTCTCCACCAGTCGCATCGACCAGATGACCCAGATCGAGGTTGAATTGAGCCACAGTGTCGGCAACCTGGCCGCCCAGGCCCGCAGTGATGCAGCACGCAACCTCTGGCTGACCCTCGGCGCCATGCTGGGTGTGCTGGCTGCCGTGCTGCTGCTCGCGACCCTGATCATTCGCAACATCAAGTCGGCGGTTGGCGACGTCAATGACACCCTGGTCGCCCTGGCCACCCGTGACCTGACCGCCCACACGCGCTACGAGGGTGGCGACGAGTTCGGCCAGATCGCCCGCAACCTCAACAACATGGCGCAGCAGATCCGCGAGGTGATCCAGGAGATCGGCAGCGCGGCAGCCCAGGTCGCCACTGCGGCCGAAGAAGCATCGGCAGTCGCGGTGCAGACCAGCCAGAACGTCGCCCAGCAACGCCTGGGCACCGACCAGGTCTCCACCGCCATCAACGAGATGAGCGCCACCGTGCGCGACGTCGCGCGCAGCACCACCGAAGCGGCGGAGATGTCCCGCCAGGTCAACGACAGCACCGTGCAGGGCAAGGCCGAGATCGAGAATACCGTGCGCCTGGTTCAGGCACTGTCGGCCCAGGCGGAGCAGACCGCTGGGCTCATCCAGGAGCTGAAGCGCGAGAGCGACGGGATTTCCTCGGTGCTCGACGTCATCCGGGGCGTGGCCGAGCAGACCAACCTGCTGGCCCTGAACGCCGCCATTGAAGCGGCACGGGCCGGGGAACAAGGACGTGGCTTTGCCGTGGTCGCCGATGAGGTGCGTCAGCTGGCGCAGAAGTCGCAAGACTCCACCGTCAGCATCCAGCAGATGATCAGCAACCTGCAGAACGGCTCCGATCGCGCCAGCCGCTCCATGCAGGACACCCTGGACAAGGCTCAGGCCGGGGCGGGCAATGTGGTGAAAGCCGGGGAGCTGCTGGTGCGGATCGCCAACGGCATCGCCAGCATCAGCGACCGCAACATCCAGGTCGCCTCCGCCGCCGAGGAGCAGAGCCTGGTGTCGGAAGAGATCAACCGCAACGTCAACGAGATCAACGAGCTGGTCATCCAGGTCAGCTCAGCGGCCGAACAGACCGCTGTCACCAGCCGTGAACTGGCACGCCTGGCCGCCCATCAGCAGCAGTTGGTCGACCGGTTCCGCATCAATTGACCCGACCACCCGGCCGGGCCACGGCTCAGCCGAGGTTCTCCAGGGCCCAGACGGCCGCCTCAACCCGTGAGCGCAGGCCCAGCTTGTGCAGCAGGTTCTTTACATGGACCTTCACCGTGCCTTCGGTGATGCCGAGCTTGTTGCCAATCATCTTGTTGCTCAACCCGGCGGCGATCATCTTCAACACCTGCCGCTCACGGTCGGTGAGGTCCAGCGAGCTGACACTTTGCGGTGCCCGCAGGGCCTGGGCGAGTACGGTGGTCAGCGAAGGGCTGATCACCAGCGTGCCGCGCAGTACCTCGCGCAGGCGCGCAATCAACTGTTCGGGTTCCATGTCCTTGAGCAGGTAACCGTCGGCCCCGAAGCGCATGGCGTCGCGCACGTCGTGCTCGGCATCGGACACGGTGAACAGCAGCACCTTGCCGGTGAAGCTTTGCTCGCGTAGGCGCTTGAGGGTCTCCACGCCGTTGAGCTGGGGCATGTTGTTGTCCAGCACCACCAGGTCGGGGGCCAGGCGCTTCACCAGCTCGCAGGCCTCCAGCCCGTTATTGGCTTCGCCCACGACCGTCAGATCGCCTTCCAGCTCGATGAGCTGGCGCAGGCCTCGTCGCATCATCGGGTGGTCGTCGACCAACAGCAGGGTGTGGGGGAGGGTGGTGTTCATGCATAAGCCTCAGGGGTCGGGCGCCCCAGGAAATCCGGACAGAACCGCAGGTGCACACGAGTCCCGTGGGGCTCCCGATGGGACAGCGTGAGAAGGCCGCCCAGACTGCGTGCACGCTCCTGCATGATGTTCAGGCCGTGGTGATGACGGGTATCGAAGCTGGGGTCGATGCCGATGCCATCGTCCTCGACCAGCAGCTCGACCTCCTCGCCGAATTGGTGCAACTGGACCCAGGCCTGGCTGGCCCGGGCGTGGCGTGCACAGTTGGAGAGCGCCTCGCGGACGATCTGCAGCAGGTGGATCTGTTCGGTGGCCGAGAGGGTGAAGGCCAACGGCTCGCTGCGCAGCAGCACGCGCAGGTTGCCACGCTCGGCGAACTCGCGGGCAGTGTCGTCCAGAGCCTGTTCAAGGCCGCCATCCTGGATCTGTAAACGGAAGGTGGTGAGCAGCTCGCGCAACTGGCGGTAGGCGTTGTTCAGGCCTTCGCGCAACTCATCGCTGACTTCCAGCAACAGCTCGCTGTTCTCGCCGCGGCGAATCAGCGTTTGCAGGCGACTCACCTGCAGCTTCATGTAGGACAGGGCCTGGGCCAGGGAGTCGTGCAGCTCGCGGGCAATGGTGGTGCGTTCGTCGAGCAGCAGCAGGCGGTTGTCTTGCTCGCGCTGGCGCTCCAGCGAAAGCGAGGTGCCGATCAGGTTGGCCAGCGCCTGGATCAGCTCCTGTTCCCATTGCCGGGGCACGTGACCGTCCTGGTAGTGGGCCCGTAGCTCGCCCAGGCTGTTGCCCTGGGAACTGATGACGAAATCCACCCCGTTGGGGCGGGTATGTCGCTGGCAACTGTCGCAGTCGGTTCGGGCACAGATTTCCCGTGATTCATTGCCGTGCAGGGCGATCAGGTTCTCCACCGGAGCCTGGGTGTCCCCCTTCAGGCACAGGGTCAGACGCAGACCGGGCAGGCGTTGCTGGAAGCTGTCGATCAGTTCGTCCAACTGCTCGGCATTGGCTGGAATACTGGCGATGCTGCGGCTGCTCAGGTACAGCAGTTCAAGGGCAGCGTTGCTCTGGGCCAGGTTCTGGGTCTTCTCCGCCACCCGGGATTCCAGGGTGCGGTGAGACTCTTCGATGGCGTCTGCCATGGCGTTGAAACTGTCGGCCATCTGCCCCAGTTCGTCACTGGAGCGGTACTCGATGCGTGCATTGAGATCGCCGGCACGGAACCGCTCAGTAGCACCGACAAGCTCCTGCAGCGGGGTGATCACACCGTTCTGCAGCTCGAACATGCCCACCAGCAGAATCACCACGGTTAACAGAAGGGCAGCGCCCTGGATGCTCTGCTGCCAGCTCTGGCGCTTCTCGCTCTGTTTCTGCAACTGCAGGACGAAGTCTTCGAGCTGGCCGACGAAGATTTCGGATTGGGCCTGGAACGCGAGCTTGTCGCCACGTTGCAGAGCCGGGAGCAACTGTTCCTGCCACTGCTGCCGGATGTGGGCGAAAACCTGGGCAACCGGGTCGGAGGGGTCGTCGCCGATCATGTGCCGGAGTGGCTGGCTGTCCAAGCGGCGCTGAAGGTCGTCGCGCAGGTCCGCGATGATGGAGGAATTGGCTGAGGTTTCCAGGCGCCAGTTCAGGCGGTAGGTAGCCATGCGCAAGGAGCCGGCGGTATTGATGGCAGCGGCATCGTCCTCGCTGGCCATGGCGATGAGCACGGCGCTGAAGGCGCTGCAGAAAGCCAGTGTCGCGATGAAGATCACCGCCAGCCCGGCACGGGCCGGCAACGAGCCCTTGAACCAGTCCAGCATGGCCCTACCTCCAAAGAGTTCAGGCCGTTTCCCGGTCCGTTCGGGAAGGCCTTCGTATTCATTCAAACCCTTGATTCCTAAGGGTTTATTTCCATTTTCAGGCACTATCACTTTGGTGGTAGTCCGGCAAATGGTAGGGCCACACCCCCTCTGGGCTCCTTGATTCAGGTCAAGGGAAAACAGCCCCCGGACAATAGCCTGCAGCCATGAAACCGCTTCGGAGAGCGCTCATGGCAAGCCGGAAAGTACAGCGAGGATTGGTCCTGGGGCTGAGTACCACAGCGTTCACCATCTGCTTCATGGTGTGGATGATGTTCGCGGTGCTCGGGGTCCCGATCAAGGAACTGCTGCAGCTCAACGAGACCCAGTTCGGCCTGCTGGCGTCGACCCCGGTGCTGACGGGTTCACTGGTCCGCTTGCCGCTGGGCATGCTCACCGACCGTTTCGGCGGCCGCATCGTGTTCTTCGTACTGATGTTGGTCTGCGTGGTGCCGATCTACCTGGTCGGCGAAGCCACCCAGTACTGGCAGTTCCTCACCCTCGGGCTGTTCGTCGGCCTGGCCGGCGGTTCGTTCTCGGTCGGCATCGCCTATGTCGCCAAGTGGTTCGACAAGACCAGCCAAGGCCTGGCAATGGGCATCTTCGGCGCGGGCAACGCCGGTTCGGCACTGACCAAGTTCGTCGCCCCGGCGATCATCGCTGCCGCTACTTGGCAGATGGTGCCCAAGGTGTATTCCCTGGTGATGTTCCTCACCGCGCTGGCGTTCTGGTTCCTTACCTACGAGGACAAGTCGCACCGCGTGGCCGCGAGCGTATCCCTGGCTGAACAGCTCGCCACCCTGAAGGACCCGCGCGTGTGGCGCTACTGCCAGTACTACTCGATCGTCTTCGGCGGCTACGTGGCACTGGCCCTGTGGATGACCAAGTACTACGTACAGGAGTACGGCTTCACCCTGCAGAGTGCCGCGCTGCTGGCCGCCTGCTTCTCCCTGCCGGGCGGTGTATTGCGGGCCATCGGTGGCTGGATGTCGGACCGCTGGGGCGCCCACAGCGTGACCTGGTGGGTGATGTGGGTGAGTTGGGTGTGCCTGTTCATCCTGTCCTACCCGCAGACCGACTTCACCGTGCACACCGTCGACGGACCGCGCGCCTTCCACATCGGCCTCAACGTCTGGGTGTTCACCACGCTGATGTTCGTGATGGGCATCGCCTGGGCCTTCGGCAAGGCTTCGGTATTCAAGTACATCTCCAACGAATTCCCCGATCGCATGGGCGCCGTGTCCGGCATCGTCGGTCTCGCCGGCGGCCTGGGCGGCTTCGTCCTGCCGATCCTCTTCGGCGCTCTGGTGGACCTCACCGGCGTGCGCAGCTCCTGCTTCATGCTGATGTACGGCGTGGTCTGGGTCTCCCTGATCTGGATGTACCTCAGCGAAGTTCGCAAAACCCCGGTCATGGGCTCCGGGTCCACCGGCCCCATGAATTCCGCATCCTGACGCTGCTAGGAGACCGAGCATGTCCGCAACCAAGAACCCGACCATGGGACAGCCGCCCCGGCAAGGGCCGGTCATCGAGGACTGGCGCCCCGAGGACCCGCACTTCTGGGGAGCCACCGGCAAGACCATCGCCACCCGTAACCTGTGGATCTCGATTCCCGCACTGTTCCTGGCCTTCGCCGTGTGGATGGTGTGGAGCACGGTGATCGTGCGCCTGAACGCCATCGGCTTCACCTTCAGCACCGACGAGCTGTTCTGGCTGGCGGCGCTGCCGGGGCTGTCCGGGGCGACCTTCCGCATCTTCTATTCCTTCATGGTGCCGGTGTTCGGCGGGCGCCGCTGGACCGCACTGAGCACCGCATCGCTGCTGATCCCCTCGATCTGGATGGGCTTGGCGGTGCAGGACCCGACCACGCCCTACAGCGTGTTCGTGCTGATCGCGCTGCTGTGCGGCTTCGGTGGCGGCAACTTCGCCTCGTCCATGTCCAACATCAGCTTCTTCTATCCCAAGGCCCAGCAGGGCACAGCGCTCGGGTTGAACGCCGGACTCGGCAACCTTGGCGTGTCGGCCATGCAGTTCCTGGTACCGCTGGTTATCGGCTTTGGCCTCTTCGGTGTCGTCGGAGGCGCGCCCCAGGAACTGGCTGATGGCAGCAAGCTGTGGTTGCAGAACGCCGGGCTGGTCTGGGTGCCGCTGATCGCCCTGGTGACTCTGGCGGCCTGGTTCGGCATGAACGACCTGGCCTCGGCCCGTGCCTCCTTTGCTGAGCAGGCGGTGATCTTCACCCGCAAGCACAACTGGCTGATGTGCTGGCTGTACCTGGCCACCTTCGGTTCCTTCATCGGTTTCGCTGCCGCCTTCCCGCTGCTGATCAAGACCTCGTTCCCGGACGTGATGGCCCTCAAATTCGCCTTCCTCGGCCCGCTGGTCGGTGCCCTGGTACGCCCACTGGGCGGCTGGGTGGCGGACAAGCTCGGCGGTGCACGGGTCACCCTGGTGAACTTCGTGGTGATGATCGCCGCAGTGTTCGGGGTCATCGCCTTCCTGCCGCAGAACGGGCAGGGCGGGAACTTCTACGGCTTCCTGGCGATGTTCATGCTGCTGTTCGTCACCACCGGCATCGGCAACGGCTCCACCTTCCGCATGATCCCGGTGATCTTCCGCACCCTCCACGAGCGGCTGAGCGCCGGCCATGGTGCCGAGCAGCGCGAGCAGGCACTCAAGGCCGCCGGCAAGGAATCCGCAGCGGTGCTCGGTTTCAGCTCGGCCATCGGTGCCTTCGGCGCCTTCTTCATTCCCAAATCCTTCGGCACCTCCATCGCCCTCACCGGCGGGCCCGAGGTCGCTCTGTACCTGTTCGTCGCCTACTACGTCAGCTGCATCCTGGTCACCTGGTGGTGGTACTCGCGCAAAGGGGCGGAAACCCCCTGCTAGCCCGCACACCCCGAGAACAACGACGAGTGCGGAGCCGTCCGCACTCAGCCTGAGAGGAAGAGAAAATGAGCCACATACTCGACCAGCTGCGTTTCTTCAATCGCAAGCAGGGGGAGTTCGCCGACGGTCATGGCGAGACCCGCAAGGAGTCGCGTGACTGGGAGAACGTCTACCGTTCACGCTGGCAATACGACAAGATCGTGCGTTCCACCCACGGGGTGAACTGCACCGGTTCCTGCTCCTGGAAGATCTACGTCAAGAACGGTCTGATCACCTGGGAAACCCAGCAGACCGATTACCCGCGTACCCGTGACGACCTGCCCAACCACGAGCCCCGTGGCTGCCCGCGCGGCGCCAGCTACAGCTGGTACATCTACAGCGCCAACCGGCTGAAGTATCCCAAGGTGCGCAAGCCGCTGCTCAAGCTGTGGCGCGAGGCACGCCGCACCCTGGCGCCGGTGGAGGCCTGGGCCAGCATCGTCAGTGATCCGGTCAAGGCGGAGAGCTACAAGAGCAAGCGCGGCATGGGCGGCTTCGTGCGCTCCACCTGGAGCGAGGTCAACGAGATCATCGCCGCCGCCAACGTCTACACCGTGAAGAAGTTCGGGCCGGACCGCGTGGTCGGCTTCTCACCGATCCCGGCCATGTCGATGGTCAGCTACGCCGCCGGCTCCCGTTACCTGTCGCTGCTGGGCGGCGTGTGCCTGAGCTTCTATGACTGGTACTGCGACCTGCCGCCGTCCTCGCCGCAGGTGTGGGGCGAGCAGACCGACGTGCCGGAATCGGCCGACTGGTACAACTCCAACTACATCATCGCCTGGGGCTCCAACGTCCCGCAGACCCGCACGCCCGACGCGCACTTCTTCACCGAGGTCCGCTACAAGGGCACCAAGACCGTGGCCATCACCCCGGACTACGCCGAGGTGGCCAAGCTCACCGACCTCTGGCTCAACCCCAAGCAGGGCACCGACGCGGCGCTGGCCCAGGCCTTCACCCACGTCATCTTCAAAGAGTTCCACCTGGAGAAGCCCAGCGCCTACTTCACCGACTACGCCAAGCGCTACACCGACCTGCCGATGCTTGTGCTGCTGCAAGAGAAGGACGGCCGCTACCAGGCCGACCGCTTCCTGCGGGCCAGCGACCTGACCGACGACCTGGGCCAGGCCAACAACCCCGAATGGAAGACCATCGCCGTCGACGCCTCGGGCGAACTGGTCTCTCCCCAAGGCTCCATCGGCTACCGCTGGGGCGAGAAGGGCAAGTGGAACATCGAAGCCCGCGAAGGCGGGGCCGGGCGTGACGTCGACCTCACACTCAGCCTGATCGACAGCGGCGAAGCGGCCGAGGTGGCCTTCCCGTATTTCGGCGGCCTGAGCCACGAGCACTTTGCCCATGCAGAAGGTGACGAAATCCAGCTGCGCCGCGTTCCGGTGCGCACCGTGACCCTGGCCGACGGCCGCCAGGCCCGCGTGGCCAGCGTGTTCGACCTGATGGCTGCCAACCTGGGCATCGACCGTGGTCTGGGCGGTGCCAACGTCGCCAGCAACTATGACGACGACCGCGTGCCGGGCACCCCGGCCTGGCAGGAGAAAATCACCGGCGTCAGCCGCGAGAAGGCCATCCAGATCGCCCGCGAGTTCGCCGACAACGCCGACAAGACCAAGGGGCGTTCCATGATCATCGTCGGCGCGGCGATGAACCACTGGTACCACATGGACATGAACTACCGCGGCCTGATCAACATGCTCATGTTGTGCGGCTGCGTAGGCCAGACCGGAGGTGGCTGGGCCCACTACGTCGGCCAGGAGAAGCTGCGTCCCCAGTGCGGCTGGTTGCCCCTGGCGTTCGGCCTGGACTGGCACCGTCCGCCCCGGCAGATGAACGGCACCAGCTTCTTCTACAACCACAGCTCCCAGTGGCGCCACGAGAAGATGAGCATCCACGAGGTGCTCTCGCCCCTGGCCGACAAGGCCAGCTACCCCGAGCACATGCTCGACTACAACATCCGCGCCGAGCGCGCCGGCTGGCTCCCCAGCGCCCCGCAGCTGAACCGCAACCCGCTGCAGATCACCCGCGATGCCGTCGCCGCCGGCATGGACGTCAAGGACTACGTGGTGCAGTCGCTGCACAACGGCTCGCTGCGCTTCGCCTGCGAACAGCCCGACAACCCGGTGAACTTCCCACGCAACCTGTTCATCTGGCGCTCCAATCTGCTGGGCAGCTCCGGCAAGGGGCACGAGTACATGCTCAAGTACCTGCTCGGGACCCGTAACGGCGTGATGAACGAGGACCTGGGTAAGCGCGGCGGCTTCAAGCCGACCGAGGCCGAGTGGGTGGAAGAGGGCGCCATCGGCAAGCTCGACCTGGTCACCACGCTCGACTTCCGCATGTCCTCCACCTGCGTGTATTCCGACATCGTCCTGCCGACCGCGACCTGGTACGAGAAGGACGACATGAACACCTCGGACATGCACCCCTTCATCCACCCGCTGTCGGCTGCCATCGACCCCGCCTGGGAGGCCCGCTCCGACTGGGAGATCTACAAGGGCATCGCCAAGGCGTTCTCCGAGATGGCGGTCAAGCACCTGGGGGTGGAACAGGACCTGGTCAGCGTACCGCTGCTCCACGACACCCCCGGCGAACTGGCGCAGCCCTTCGGCGGCGGCGACTGGAAAACTGCAGGCCAGGCCCCGCAGCCCGGCAAGAACTGCCCGAACTTCACCGTGGTGGAGCGCGACTACCCCAGCCTCTACAAGAAGTTCAGCTCCCTCGGCCCGCTGCTGGACAAGCTGGGCAACGGCGGCAAGGGCATCACCTGGAACACCGAGCAGGAAGTCGAGTTCCTCGGCAAGCTCAACTACAAGGTCCGCGAAGAAGGCGTCAGCCAGGGTCGCCCCCGGATCGACACCGCCATCGACGCCGCCGAGGTGATCCTCGCCCTGGCGCCGGAAACCAACGGCCATGTGGCGGTCAAGGCCTGGGCGGCGCTGTCGGAGTTCACCGGCCGCGACCATACCCACCTGGCCAAATCCAAGGAACACGAGGCCATCCGCTTCCGTGACATCCAGGCCCAGCCGCGCAAGATCATTTCCAGCCCGACCTGGTCCGGCCTCGAGGACGAACACGTCTCCTACAACGCCGGCTACACCAACGTCCACGAACTGATCCCGTGGCGCACCCTGACCGGCCGCCAGCAGTTCTACCAGGACCACCCCTGGATGCTGGCCTTCGGCGAAGGGCTGCAGAGCTACCGGCCGCCGATCAACACCCGCTCCACGGGCTATGTGAACGGGAAGATGCCCAACGGCAACCCGGAGATCTGCCTGAACTGGATCACCCCGCACCAGAAGTGGGGCATCCACAGCACCTACAGCGACAACCTGATCATGCTGACCCTGAGTCGGGGCGGCCCGATCGTGTGGATGAGCGAGATCGACGCGAAGAAGGTCGGCATCGAGGACAACGACTGGATCGAGTGCTTCAACGCCAACGGCGCGCTGACCGCCCGCGCGGTGGTCAGCCAGCGGGTCAAGGAGGGCATGGTGATGATGTACCACGCCCAGGAACGCATCGTGAACGTGCCCGGCGCCGAGAGCACCCAGACCCGTGGCGGCCACCACAACTCCGTGACCCGCGTGGTGCTCAAGCCCACCCACATGATCGGGGGCTATGCCCAACTGGCCTACGGCTTCAACTACTACGGCACCGTCGGCTGCAACCGCGACGAGTTCGTGGTGGTGAGAAAAATGAACAAGGTGGACTGGCTGGATGGCCCCAACGGCGATGCCCTGCCACAACCGCTGCCGACCGAGATTGAGTGAGGAGTTAAGCCATGAAGATCCGTTCGCAAGTCGGCATGGTCCTGAACCTGGACAAATGCATCGGCTGCCACACCTGCTCGATCACCTGCAAGAACGTCTGGACCAGCCGCGAAGGCATGGAGTACGCCTGGTTCAACAACGTCGAGACCAAGCCCGGCATCGGCTACCCCAAGGAGTGGGAGAACCAGGAGAAGTGGAAGGGCGGCTGGGTCCGCAACCGCGATGGTTCGATCAACCCGCGCATTGGCGGCAAGTTCAGGGTCCTGGCCAACATCTTCTCCAACCCGGACCTGCCCTCCATCGACGACTACTACGAGCCGTTCGACTTCGACTACCAGCACCTGCACACCGCGCCGCTGGGTAACCACCAGCCAGTGGCCCGGCCTCGCTCGGTGATCTCCGGCCAGCGCATGGAGAAGATCGAGTGGGGGCCCAACTGGGAGGAAATCCTCGGCACCGAGTTCGCCAAACGGCGCAAGGACAAGAACTTCGACAAGGTCCAGGCCGACATCTACGGCGAGTACGAGAACACCTTCATGATGTACCTGCCGCGCCTGTGCGAGCACTGCCTCAACCCGGCGTGCGCGGCCTCCTGCCCGAGCGGGGCGATCTACAAGCGCGAAGAGGACGGCATCGTCCTGATTGACCAGGAGAAGTGCCGGGGCTGGCGCATGTGCATCAGCGGCTGCCCGTACAAGAAGATCTACTTCAACTGGAAGAGCGGGAAATCCGAGAAGTGCATCTTCTGCTACCCGCGCATCGAAGCCGGCATGCCCACCGTGTGCTCGGAAACCTGCGTTGGGCGCATCCGCTACCTTGGCGTGCTGCTGTACGACGCCGACCGCATCCACGAGGTGGCCAGCACGCCGAGCGAGCAGGACCTGTACCAGAAGCAGCTGGAAATCTTCCTCGACCCGAACGACCCCACGGTCATCGAGCAGGCCCTGAAGGACGGCGTGCCCCTGTCGGTCATCGAAGCCGCGCAGAAGTCGCCGGTGTACAAGCTGGCAGTTGACTGGCAACTGGCCCTGCCGCTGCACCCGGAGTACCGCACGCTGCCGATGGTCTGGTACGTGCCGCCGCTGTCTCCGATCCAGAACGCCGCCGCCAAGGGCAGCGTGAGCATGGACGGCGTGCTGCCGGACGTGGACAGCCTGCGCATCCCGGTGCGTTACCTGGCCAACCTGCTCACCGCCGGTGACGAGCAGCCCGTCAAGTTGGCGCTCAAGCGCCTGCTGGCGATGCGTGCCTACAAGCGTGCCGAACAAGTGGACGGCGTGCAGGACCTCAAGGTGCTGGAATCGGTCGGGCTGAGCGTGGCGCAGTGCGAGGACATGTACCGCTACCTCGCCATCGCCAACTACGAAGACCGCTACGTGATCCCCTCGGCCCACCGCGAAGAGGCCATGAGCGACGCCTTCGCCGAGCGTTCCGGCTGTGGCTTCAGCTTCGGCAGCGGCTGCAGCGGTGCTTCGGACCTGAACATGTTCGGTGCCAAGAAGGCCAACCGGCGCGACGTCCTCAAGACCGTCCAGCTGTGGGAGGACTGAGCATGAAGATTCTCAAGGTGATTTCCCTGTTGCTGGACTACCCGGACGAGGCGCTGTGTGGCGCCCATGCCGAACTGGACGCCGCCATCAGTGGCGCCCGGGAGATCAGCCCGGACCAGCGCGACTCGCTGCTGCGACTGCTCGACGAACTCGTCCGAGACGACCTGATGGACGTCCAGGAGCGCTACACCGAGCTGTTCGATCGGGGCCGGGCCCTGTCCCTGCTGCTGTTCGAACACGTCCATGGCGAATCCCGCGACCGCGGCCAGGCCATGGTCGACCTGATGGCTCAGTACGAGGCGGCCGGCTTTGCCATCGGCGTCCGCGAGCTGCCCGATTACATCCCGCTCTACCTGGAGTACCTGGCCAGCCGCGACGACCTGGAGGCACGCGAAGGGCTGGCCGACGTGGCGCACCTGCTGGCCCTGCTGGCGGCGCGCCTGGAGGAGCGGATGAGCCCCTACGCAGCCTGTTTCCGCGCCTTGCTGCAGATCGCCGGCGAGCAACCGGCCTCGGCGGTGGCCGAGGTCCGCGAGCAGGTGGCGAGCGAGCCGCGCGACGACAGTCTGGAGGCGCTGGACAAGCTGTGGGAAGAGGAGGCCGTGGACTTACTCAAGGCCGAGCAGCAGGAACGTTGCCCGAGCCAGGCCACGCGGCCGGGCAAGGTCCGCGAAGAAGTGCCGGTGCCACTGCACTGGATCGATTTCAAGCAGGACGGGGCGGCCACTGTGCCGGCCCAGGAGGTGCGTAATGGCTAACCTGAACTTCCTCGCCTTCGGCGTTTACCCCTATATCGCCCTGGCGATCTGCCTGATCGGCAGTTGGGCCCGCTTCGACCTGTCGCAGTACAGCTGGAAGGCTGGCTCCAGCCAGATCTTCAACCGGACGCCGGCCGAACACCGCTACATGCGGATCGCCAGCAACCTGTTCCACATCGGCGTGCTGTTCGTCCTGGCCGGCCACTTCGTCGGCCTGCTGACCCCGGCCTCGGTCTACCACCATCTCATCAGCACCGAGCACAAGCAGCTGCTGGCGATGGTATCGGGTGGCTTCTTCGGCGGGTTGTGCCTGATCGGCCTGCTGATGCTGCTCAAGCGCCGCCTGAGCGATGCGCGGGTGCGGGCCAGCTCCAGCGGCTCCGACATCCTCGTGCTGGTTGTGCTGCTGGTGCAGTTGCTGCTGGGCCTGAGCACCATCTACGCCTCCACGCACCACATGGACGGCTCGGTGATGGTCATGCTGGCCGACTGGGCGCAATACACCGTGACCCTGCAACCCCAGCAGGCCGCCGCTGCCATCGCGCCGGTGGGCCTGGTGTACAAGCTGCACGTGTTCCTCGGCCTGACCCTGTTCGTGCTGTTCCCCTTCAGCCGTCTGGTGCACATCGTCAGCGCACCGGTCTGGTACCTGGGGCGGCGCTACCAGATCGTCCGGCAGAAGGCCTGAAGGGCCGGCCCGGAGAAACCCCGTGGGCAAGGCCGCAGGCGCTTGCCCACCCCCTGAATGATGTGGAGGTGTGCGATGGGATGTGGATGTGGCGGTAACGGCAATGGCGGCGGCGGTTGCGCCGGTGGTGTCAGCCCGGTAGTGGCAGACGTGGACAAGGCCGGCGTGCAGGCCTACGAGCCGCCGCCCCAGCCGGACGAGCAGGCCAGCAGCGAGGAGGACGGCGAAGACGAGCCGGCCCCCGAGTTGATCGCCAGCAGCGAGCAGGAATGGCCGCGGATCAAGGTCAATGGCCTGGCCATCGCCCCCGAGGCCATCGCCCAGGAGCTGCAGTACCACCCGGCGGCCACGCGGCAGGAGGCGATCTTCCTGGCCAGCCAGGCCCTGGTGATCCGCGAGCTGCTGCAGCAGCGCATCCAGGCGCTGCAGATCCAGGTGCGGCCGGCTGCTGGCGAGAGCGAGGAAGAGGCAGCCACCCAAGCACTGATCGAGCGCGAAGTGACCCTGCCGCTGGCTGACGCGAGCACCCGCCGCGACTATTTCGAGCGCAACCGCCAGCGCTATGCCAGCGCGCCGCTGCTGGCAGTGCGGCACATCCTGCTGGACTGTCCGGCAGATGACGCGCAAGAGCGCAGCCGCCTGCGCGAGCAGGCCCAGTCGCTCATCGAGGAGCTGCGGGAGCGGCCCGGTCGCTTCGACGAAATCGCCCAGGCGCACTCGGCCTGCCCGTCGAAGGCACAGGGCGGCGCCCTGGGACAGATCAGCCAGGGGCAAACGGTGCCCGAGTTCGAACGGCAGCTGTTCCGCCTGCCGGAAGGCCTCGCCGTACAACCCCTGGAGAGCCGCTACGGCTTTCACGTGGTGTGGGTGGAGCAGCGCATCGAGGGGCAGTTGCTGCCCTTCGAAGCGGTTGAGGCCGCCATCGGTGCCGAGCTGGACCAGCGCGTCTGGCAAGTTGCCGTGGCGCAGTACCTGAAGAACCTGGTGGGCGAGGCGGACATCCAGGGCATCGTCCTCGACGGCGCCGACAGCCCCCTGTTGCAGTAAACCGGCCCAAGGGCCTGGGGAGAACCATGAGCAGCCTGTTGCAGGACGGCTTCGGCCGCAGCATCGACTACCTTCGCCTGTCGGTCACCGACCGCTGCGATTTCCGCTGCGTCTACTGCATGGCCGAGGACATGACCTTTCTCCCGCGCCAGCAGGTGCTGACGCTGGAGGAACTGGAGCGCACCGCGCGGCTTTTCGTGGCCCAGGGCACCCGCAAGATCCGCCTCACCGGCGGCGAGCCGCTGGTACGTCCGGGAGTGGTGGGCCTCTGCCAGCGCCTCGCCGCGCTGCCCGGATTGCGTGAGCTGGTGATGACCACCAACGGCTCGCAACTGCACAGGCTGGCCAGGCCCCTGGCCGATGCTGGCGTCAGGCGCCTCAACATCAGCCTCGACAGCCTGCGCCCCGAGCGTTTCCGCGCCATCACCCGCACGGGGGAGCTGAGCCAGGTGTTGGCCGGCATCGAAGCGGCACAGGCGGCCGGGTTCACCAACCTCAAGCTGAATGCCGTGGTGATGCAGGGACGCAACGCCGACGAAGTGCTGGACCTGGTGCGTTTCGTCCTGGACCGGGGCCTGGACATCAGCTTCATCGAGGAAATGCCCCTGGGGCAGGTGGGCCGTGATCGCGGCGAGAGCTACTGCTCCAGTGACTGGATCCGCACGCGAATCGCCGAGCACTACAGCCTGATCGACAGCGCTGAACAGAGCGGCGGGCCGGCCCGCTATGTACGCTTGCAGGACTACCCCGACAGCCGCATCGGCTTCATCTCGCCCCACAGCCACAACTTCTGCGCCACCTGCAACCGGGTCCGCGTCACAGTGGAAGGGCGCCTGCTGCTTTGCCTGGGACACGAACATTCGATCGATCTGCGCGGCCTGTTGCGGCGCCACCCCTGTGACGACGAACCGGTACTGGCGGCCATCCGCCAGGCCTTGCTGCGCAAGCCCTTGCGCCATGAATTCGACACCGGTGACGTGCAGGTCCTGCGCTTCATGAACGCCACCGGCGGCTGACTGTTCCCTCTGGCCCCTTGCTGGGCTTAGCCACGCCTCCCGGCCGGGTCTGGTCCGGGAGCCGTGGCTTTTTTATCCCGGCCGCACCCTCGGCTGTCACGACTGCCCACGAAAGGGCCCGTCGACCTCCCTCTGCCCAGCGATTGCCGTGCTCATCCGAGTGGTACGGCGGGCCCTGCACGTACAGCGTGAGCATCCGGTACAGGCGTTGGGACGGGGCAGGGCGCCCTCGCTTGGAAGCCGATCACGGTTGTACGCCCCCCCTAAACCTGCTCCGGCAAAACTTGACCACGGTCAATTTGCAAAGACCCTTCGCAGGTAGATTACACAGCATATTGTGTTTTAAATCCTATAAAGCAACTAGATGATGTGTTCAGGGGGTTCGCAATGTATCTCGAAAAGTGGCCGTACCGGCCGCTGATCCTGCTCAAGCGCGACGGCAGCGAAGTACCGTTCGACGCATCCAAGATCGAGCGCGCCATTGCCGCCGCCGGCGAAGCCAGTGGCCAGTTCGGCGTCTCGGAGGCGCGAGCGCTGACCGAGGCGGTGCTGGCTCGCCTGCTGGAGTACCGCACGCTGGACGTGGAGCAGGTGCAGGACCGGGTCGAGCGGGTGCTGATGGAGGCGGGCTACTACGAGACGGCCCGCGCCTACATCGTCTACCGCGAGCGCCATGGCCGCCTGCGGCGCGACCGCAAGCAACTGATCGACGTGGCCGCCTCGATGAACGAATACCTGTCCCGCGAGGACTGGCGGGTGCAGGCCAACGCCAACCAGGGCTATTCCCTGGGCGGGCTGATCCTCAACGTGTCGGGCAAGGTCACCGCCAACTACTGGCTGGACGAGGTGTACGGGCCGGAGATCGGCCGGGCCCACCGCGAGGCCGACCTGCATATCCATGACCTCGACATGCTCGCCGGCTACTGCGCCGGCTGGTCGCTGCGCAGCCTGCTGAACGAGGGGCTCAACGGCGTCCCCGGACGGGTGGAGGCCGGGGCGCCCAGGCACCTCTCCAGTGCCCTGGGGCAGATGGTCAACTTCCTCGGCACCCTGCAGAACGAATGGGCCGGGGCGCAGGCCTTCAGCTCTTTCGACACCTACCTGGCGCCCTATGTGCGCCAGGACAGCCTGGACTACGCCCAGGTGCGCCAGGCGCTGCAGGAGTTCATCTACAACCTCAACGTGCCGTCGCGCTGGGGCACCCAGACGCCCTTCACCAACCTGACCTTCGACTGGGTCTGCCCCGAGGACCTGCGCGAGCAGGTGCCGGTGATCGCCGGCCAGGAGATGCCATTCTGCTACGGCGACCTACAGGCCGAGATGGACCTGATCAACCGGGCCTACATCGAGGTGATGATGGCCGGCGACGCCAAGGGCCGGGTGTTCACCTTCCCGATCCCGACCTACAACATCACCCACGACTTCCCCTGGGACAGCTACAACGCCACGCGGCTGTTCGACATGACCGCCCGCTATGGCCTGCCGTACTTCCAGAACTTCCTCAACTCGGACATGCAGCCCAACCAGGTGCGCTCGATGTGCTGCCGCCTGCAACTGGACGTGCGCGAGCTGCTCAAGCGCGGCAACGGCCTGTTCGGCTCGGCGGAGCAGACCGGCTCCCTCGGCGTGGTGACCCTCAATTGCGCACGCCTGGGGTATCGCCACCGGCAGGACCTGCCCGGCCTGCTGCAGCGCCTGGATGAACTGCTGGACCTGGCCTACGAGAGCCTGGAAGTGAAGCGCAAGGTGATCCAGCACCACATGGACGCCGGGCTGTACCCCTACACCCGGCGCTACCTGGGGACGCTGCGCAACCACTTCTCCACCATCGGGGTGAACGGCCTGCACGAAATGCTGCGCAACTTCAGCGACGACCGCGACGGCATGCACACCCAGGATGGGTTGGAACTGGCCCTGCAGGTGCTCGACCACGTGCGCAGTCGCCTGGTGACGTTCCAGGAACGCAGCGGCCACCTCTACAACCTGGAGGCCACGCCGGCCGAAGGCACCACCTACCGCTTCGCCAAGGAAGACCTCAAGCGCTGCCCCGGCATTCTCCAGGCCGGCACACCCGAGGCGCCTTACTACACCAACTCCTCGCAGTTGCCGGTCGGCTTCACCGACGACCCGTTCGAAGCCCTCGCGCTGCAAGACGCGCTGCAGTGCAAATACACCGGCGGCACTGTGCTGCACCTGTACATGGCCGAGCGGATTTCCTCGGCGCAGGCCTGCAAGCAGCTCGTCCGCACCGCGCTCTCGCGGTTCCGCCTGCCGTACCTGACCGTCACGCCGACCTTCTCCATCTGCCCGGTACACGGCTACCTGGCCGGCGAGCACGAGTTCTGCCCCAAGTGCGACGAAGCGCTGCTGCTCGAGCACGCCTGCTGCGGCGCCTGCGGCGGTTGATCCCTACCATTCCCACCCAAGGAGCCATCCCATGGATGCCAACGTGAAACACCCGCAAGCCCAGCGCCAGCGCTGTGAGGTCTGGACCCGTGTAATGGGCTATCACCGCCCGGTCACGGCCTTCAACCCCGGCAAGCAGTCGGAACACCGCGAGCGCCAGCACTTCGCCGAGCCTCGCTGAGCCCAGCCCGAAGAGCCCGGACCATCGTGGATGGTCCGGGCTTCGCCATGCCTGTCCTCGGAGCCACGACCATGCCTCCTTCTCCCGTGCACCCTGCCCACCAAGCCCTGCGCATCGGCGGGCTGCAACCGATGACCACCCTCGACTACCCCGACCACCTGGCCTGCGTGCTGTTCTGCCAGGGCTGTGCCTGGCGCTGCCGCTATTGCCACAATCCCGAGCTGATTCGCTGCGGCGGTCCCACCGAGTGGAGCTGGAACCGTGTGCTGGGTTTTCTTCGCCAGCGCCAGGGCCTGCTCCAGGCGGTGGTGTTCTCGGGCGGCGAGGCGACCCTGCAACGCTCCCTGCCAGATGCCATGCAGCGGGTACGTGAGCTGGGTTTCAAGGTCGGCCTGCACAGCGCCGGGATCAAGCCGGCGTCCTTCGCCCGCGCCCTGGGCCAGGCCGACTGGGTCGGTTTCGACGTCAAGGCACTGGAAGAAGAGGCGGCGCTGATCACCGGCGTCACCGGCAGCGGCCAGGCCAACTGGCGCAGCCTGGAGCTGCTGCTGGACAGCGGGGTGGCCCACGAATGCCGGACCACGGTGCATTGGGACCTGCTGGACTGCCGGCGCCTGCAGCGTCTGGCCGAACGCTTGGCGGCGCTGGGAGTGCGGCACTTCGCGGTGCAATTGGCCCGCCCCCAGCAGATGCTCGACGGCACCCTGACGGCCGCCGCCACTCCGGTGCAGGCGGCCGAACTGTGGCCCTATTTCGAGCAGTTGTTCGAGCGTTTCGAACTGCGCAGGGGCTGACTCACCAGGCGTAGAACTGCAACCACCAGCCATAACCGGCCAGCGCGTTGCCCAGGGCCAGCGCGCCAAGCGGCGCCAGACGCCGCAGGCCGGGCACGGCCGCACAGACCCGCACGCCCAGCCACAGGCTCCAGGTGATCGCCAGGGCGAGCAGGGCGACCCGGGCCGAGCCGGCCCAGGGCAAAGCCAGACCTTCGTAGCGCAGCAGCTTGAGGGTGGTGGCCGTGAGCCCCAGGAACAGGCCCGCCGCGCCGGTCGGCACCAGGCACAGCGCCAGGTGGCGGGCAAATTCCACCGAGCGCCCTGCCAACCGGGACCCGGCAAGCAGCAGCAGGTGCAAGGTACCGCCCAGCAGCAGGGCGCTGGCCCCCAGGTAGAGGCAGATACTCAGGCCATCCAGCCAGGTGAAGGCGTCATTCACCTGCGGGTAGTGGGTCAGCACCCACCACGGCGCACTGGCCTCCAAGGGCCAGAACTGCCCGGTTTCCACCAGCCACTCGGCCAGGATCTGTTTCATGGCGATGAACCAGGGGCTGACCGTCCACTGGAAGGCCCCCATGGCCAGGCCCATCACTCCGTAGAGCAGCAGGCGGGTTTCCCAGCGGTTGTCCGCCGCGTTGCCGAAGTGGACGATCTCGTCGCACCCGGACCGGGCTATCAGGCGCACGGCACCGCGCTGGCCACTGCAACGACCGCAGGCATGGCAGGCCGATGCGCCGCGCATGCGGCGGATATCCAGCAACGGTGCGCAATTGGGCGGCGACAGGTGGGGCGGCGGGTTGGCCTGCCACTGGGCCTCGTCCACGCGGAAATGCACCGGGGCCAGCTTGGCCAGCAGGGCAAACACCCCGCTGACAGGGCACAGGTAGCGGCACCACACGCGCTTGCCGCGACCGTACAGCCAGCCCACCAGCATGGCCGCCAGGGTCGAACCGCCGAGGATCAGCAACGCTGCCTGGGCGTAGTCGTACACGCTGATCAACTGGCCGTAGAGGGTGGTCAGCAAGAAACCCAGGGTCGGCCAGCCGCCCCAGCGCATCCAGCGCGGCACGCCGCCGCCGCGGCCATGTCGGCTGGCCCACTCGCTGAGGGCACCTTCGGGACACAGCAGGCCGCACCAGAGTCGGCCGAACAGCACCACCGAAAGCAGCACGAAGGGCCACCAGATGCCCCAGAACACGAACTGGGCCAGCAGCACCAGGTTGCCGAGGATGCGGGCCTGGTTGTCCGGCAACGGGGCGAAGGCGGGCACCACCAGCAGCACGGCGTAGAACAGCACCACGGACCATTGCAACCGACGCACCAACGGTGCGTGGTGGCGCAGGCCGTCGCCGAGGGCTCCGAGGGCGTGATTCAACGCGGCCTTCATGCCGGGCTCCGCTCACCCTCGGCAGGAGCGGGCACGCGCCGCCAGTACCAGGCCACCAGCCAGAAGCCGGCCAGTAACACCAGCGCGGCAGCGGACGGCATGGCCCGGTAGCCGGTGAGACTGGCCACCAGGCTACCCAGGCGCGAGCCATCGTCCAGCCAAGCGGAGCTGTCCCAGAGCGGATCGCCGAGCCAGGCATAGAGCGGCTCGGGAAGGTCCAGGCCCATCAATTGGCCGCTGGCGCGATCCAGGGCGTTCATCAGCATGGCTCCGCCGAGTAACAGCAGCAGCGTCTCGCTGATCAGAAAGAAGCGTCGCCAGTCCAGCAGGCGGCTGCCCGCCTGGAGCAGGGCGAAGCTGGCCAGGCCCAGCAGGCCGCCGAGCAGCGAACCAGCGAGCATCTGGCCTGCACTGGCCGACCCGGCTGCGCCGTAGAGGAAGATGGCGATCTCGCTGCCTTCGCGGGCGACCGCGAGGGCTGCCAGCAAAGCCAGAGCCGTTTGCCGTCCCTGGGCCAGCGCCAGGGCGGCGCGGTGCTCCAGTTGTCGGCGCAGCTGGCGGCCATTGCGCGCCATCCACACCACCATCTGCAGGATCAGCAAGCTGGCCAGGGCGCTCATGCCCGCCTGGAACCATTCGCCAGCAGTGCCGCTCATCCAGTTGCCGGCCACCAGCATCAGCAGGGCCAGCAGCCCGGCCAGTGCCGCACCGCCGGCGACGCCGATCCAGAGCAGGCGCAAGGCGCGGCGCCCTTCGGGTTGACGGCTCAGCCAGGCATACAGCAGGCCGACCACCAGCAACGCCTCGACGCTTTCGCGCCAGACGATCAACAGTGCCTGTTCCATGTCCGCTCCTTACTGCGCCTCGATGTAGCCGGGCGGCAGATCGAGGTGAAAATCATCGAAAAAGCCATAGCGGCCGGGTTTGAGCGGGTGGATGACGACGAAGGAGCTGACTCCGGGGCCCAGGACCTTTTCCACCCGCAAGGGCAGGCTCTCGAACTCCACCGGGCCCTGGCCGCGGTTGTGCACGTTGATCTTGAAACGCTGCCCGGCCGGCACCACGAGGCTGGGCGGGGTGAAATGGCCGTCGCGGATCTCCAACTCATAGCTGGGCAACGGCGCTCCCGAGGCTGGCAGGGCCAGCATGAGGAGGAGGGCGGGGAAGGCTCTCATCAGGGTCTCCGGCACGGGCGCGCGGGGTGGCGCGCCGTGGGTCTCAGTAGCCGCCTTTCTTGCCGATGCCGGCGTAGGTGAAGCGGTAGGTGAGTTCGCAGGGTTCGAACCAGGCGGGCACACCGGTCTCCTTGTCGGTATGCCGGCCGAAGGCGTGGTCGTGGCCGCTACCGGGTGACGCCACACGGTAGGTGAGTTGGTACTGGCCAGGGCCATCCAGCTTCACGTTGTCGCCGTAGTGCGGGCCATCGCTGGCGACCATGGCGTGGAAGTCGCCCTCGATCACCCTGTCGCTGCCGACCCGTTGCAGGCGGTAGGCGACGGTCAGATAAGGCACGAAGCTGCCTTCCTGGAAGCCGTGGCGATTGCTCTCCAGGGCGCGTACGTCCGCCTCCATGTGCACATCGGACTCGGCAGCCGGACGCATCATGCCGGGCGGGTCCATCTCGATGGGTTGCAGGTACACGGCACCGACTTCCATGCCGGCGCATTGCTGGGGTTCGCCTATGGGGTATTCGCGAGCCGAGGCAAAGGGCAGGGCCAGCAGGGCGGCAAGGGGGAGCAGGGTGAGCGGCTTCATGCTGCGGTCTTCCTGTATGGAGGAGGGTGGCGGCAGCTTAGGGAGTGCGAAGGCAATCAATAATGATTCTCGTCAATTTTTCCCGGCTCAGAGGGAGTACCTAGATGGAGGTATGGCCCCACGCTGTGGGATAGGCGACCGTGCCGGACCTTTATGGCCGGAGGCCGAGCCACCATGGACCCGGAACCCTTACCGAGGAACACGCCGATGCGAGAACGCTGTGCCGGACTGATATTGAGCGGTGGGCGCGGTGCGCGCATGGGCGGGCTCGACAAGGGCCTGGTGACCTGGTGCGGCAAGCCGATGGCCGAGTGGGTCTGCCGTGGGATGCGGCCGCTGGTCAGCGAGCTGATGGTGTCCTGCAACCGCAACCAGGCCCGCTATGCCGCATTCTGCGACCGCACCCTGAGCGATGAGCTGGCGGGCTATCCCGGCCCGTTGGCCGGCATCCTGGCCGGGCTGCGCAGCCTGCGGGGGACGCACCTGCTGGTGGCGCCCTGCGACCTGCCGGCCGTCGAACCCGTGCTGCTGGGCACCTTGCAGCGACTGGCCCTGGAGCACCCTGGGCGGATTGCCGCCGTGCGTCAGGGCGAGCACCTGCAGCCGCTGCTCTGCGTGCTACCGCGTACGCTGCTGGGCGCGATCGAGTCCGCCTGGGCGGAGGGCGAGCGCAGCCCCGGCCGCCTCTGGCGGCGCCTGGGCGTCTGCGAGCTGGCCTGCCGGGACGACGACCCGCGCCTGCTCAACTTCAATTGCCCCGAGGTGTTGCTGGCAGCCCAGCCACCGGCCAGTACGGGTAGGAGGCACCATGCTGATCATCGATAAGCGCAAGGCCCTGGCCATTGCGCCGCTCCTGCGGCTGGGCTTCCGGCCGTTCTTCCTGCTCGGTGCCGGACTGGCGGCGCTGGCCATACCGCTGTGGGTTCTGGCACTCCATGGCGTGCCGTTACCGGCGCCGCAGGGAGGCTGGTTGGTGTGGCATCGCCACGAGCAGGTGTTCGCGTTTGCCGGAGCCATCATCGCCGGCTTCCTGCTCACGGCCGTGCAGACCTGGACGGGGCGACCGAGCCTGTCGGGACGGCCGTTGGGAGGGCTTGCCGTACTCTGGCTACTGGGCCGGCTGAGCTGGTGGTTGCCGTGGGGCGGGCTCCTGCTGCTGGCTAACCTGGCGTTCCTGCTGGCGGTGACGGCGGTCATGGGGCGGTTGCTCTGGGCGGTGCGCCAACGGCGCAATTATCCGATCGTGCTGGTGCTCGCGCTGCTGGCCGCGGCCGATCTGCTCAGCCTGCTCGGCGTGTTGCTGGGTCATGAGGGTTGGCAGCGCCAGGGTAGCTTGGCGGCGATCTGGCTGGTGGCGGCGATGATGACGGTGATCGGCGGGCGGGTGATTCCTTTCTTCACCCAGCGCGGCCTGGGGCGTACGCAGATGGTGTCGCCCTGGGCCTGGCTGGATGTGGCGCTGCTGCTGGGCAGTGTCGGACTGGCGGTGCTGACGGCTGCGGGCCTGCTGTTGCAACCCCACTGGGGCGGTGCGCTCCTGCTGCTGGCCCTGGGGCTGGGGCACAGCATTCGCCTGTGCCGCTGGTTCGATGCCGGGTTGTTGCGGGTACCGCTGCTGTGGTCCCTGCACCTGGCCTATGCCTGGATGGCCCTGGCCTGTTTGGGCCTCGGGCTGTGGCACCTGGGGGCCCCGGTGCCCTTCAGCCAGGCACTGCACGCGCTGACGGTAGGGGCCGTGGGCGGTCTGATCCTGGCGATGCTGGCGCGCGTCTCACTGGGCCATACCGGGCGGCCGCTGGAACTGCCGCGCGGGTTCGCCATGGCTTTCGTGCTGCTCAACCTGGCGGCGCTGCTGCGGGTGGTGGGGGTTTCCTTCGCCTACCAGCCGATGCTCGAGCTGGCGGCGCTGGCCTGGAGCCTGGCGTATGCACATTTTCTGTTCAGCTACGGGCCGATGCTTTGCCGGACCCGTGTCGATGGCCATCCGGGCTAGGGGGAGCCATGTCCTATCTTCTGTTGAAATTCGTCCACCTCACGGCAGCCGCCTGCTTCATCGGCGGGGTGTTCTTCGAGGTGATGATCCTCAGCCGGGCCACGCCGGCGCTCGATGAGGAGGCGCGCAGCCGTTTGTCCCATGCCGTGGGCAAGCGCGCCCGACAGGTAATGCATTGGGTGGTGCTGGCGCTGTACGGCGCAGGGCTGGGCCTTGCCTGGCACTACCGGGCGGTGCTGGCTCAGCCGCTGGCGAGCAGCTTCGGCACCTTGCTGGCCCTGAAGATCACCCTGGCGCTGAGCATCCTCGGGCACTTCCTGCTGGTGGTCTTCCTGATGCGCAGCGGGCGTATGACGTCAGCGCGTTCACGGCTCATCCACCTGAGCGTGCTGGTTCAGATGCTGGGCATCCTGTTCCTCGCCAAGGCGATGTTCCTGCTCAGCTGGTGAGTACCCGCTACGGCCTGCCGGCCCTCAACCCGCTTGCCCGAACCCCTGGGCCAGTGGCTGCAGGTGGCCCAGCAGCAGGAAGGCGGACAGCAGCACGGCATTGATCGACCAGGCCACGGTGAGGAAGCGCGCCATCTCACCGTAGATCCGGTCACGCACGTTGCCGGCATTGCGCCACACGGCATTCAGCACCCAGGCGGTATAGCCGACGAACGCCATCAACGAGAGGGCCAGCGTCACGCTGTCCAGGCGCGGGGCGAACAGCAGGATGCCGCCCAGCATCAACTGGCTGGGCAGTACGCCTTGCAACCAGAACACCTGCCACAGCGGGCGGGTACCGGGTGTGTCGAGGCGGGCGATGAGTTTCTGCGGGTACATTTGGCAACTCCTCCAGGGACGTTTCACAGGTCCAGTCTAGACAGCGGCCTACCAATGACTCGGCCCGCATGTGCGGGCCGGGTCAAGCCAACACGGGATCGATCAGCTAGCCGATGGCGTACCTCCTTCCGCGCGCTGCAGGGCGGTATGCGAAGCAGGGGAGAAGAACCCGATGACCACCTGCCAGGTCATGGCGAGGGCCCCGACGATAAACACCACGTCACCGAAGGTGCGTACCCAGCGCAGGGTCTGTAGCAGGTCCTGTTGCATGAAGGCTTCGCTGCGGGCATACCACAGGCCTTCGCTGACGCTGGCGTGGAACTGGATGATGCCGATCGGCAGCAGGCTGGTAGCGATCATCAGCACCAGGCCGGCGTTGAGCCACCAGAAGGCGGTCTTCATCAGGCGTTCACTGAATTGCAGGTGCGGACGGATGTAACGCAGCACGAGCAGGGTGAAGCCCAGGGCGAGGAAGCCGTAGACACCGAACAGCGCGGCATGGGCGTGCACCGCTGTGGTGTTGAGGCCCTGCACGTAGTAGAGCGAGATCGGCGGGTTGATCATGAAGCCGAACACCCCAGCCCCGAGCATGTTCCAGAAGGCCACGGCGACGAAGCACATGAGTGGCCACTTGACCCTTTCCATCCAGGCGGCATGGCTCTTCAGGCGCCAGTTCTCCCAGGCTTCGTAGCCGAGCACGATCAGCGGCACCACTTCCAGGGCGCTGAAGGTCGCGCCCACCGCCATCACCGGGGCGGTGGTGCCGGCGAAGTACAGGTGGTGGAAGGTACCGGGGACGCCGCCGAGCATGAACAGCGAGGCAGAGGCCAGGCTGGCGATGGTGGCCATGCGCTTGGGCACCAGGCCCATGCTGGAGAAGATGAAGGCCAGGGCGGTGGTGGCGAACACTTCGAAGAAGCCTTCCACCCACAGGTGCACCACCCACCAGCGCCAGTACTCCATCACCGAGAGGTGGGTGCGCTCGCCGTAGGCGAAGCCGGCACCGTAGAACAGGCCGATGGCGATCACCGAGGCGGACAGCAATGCCAGCAGGTTCTTGTCACCGGGCTGGCGGAAGGCCGGCAGGATCCCACGCAGCATCAGCAGCAGCCAGAAGGCCACGCCGGCGAACTTGCCGATCTGCCACAGCCGGCCGAGGTCCACGTACTCGTAGCCCTGGTGGCCGAGCCAGAAATTCCATTCCGGCGGCATGACCTGGGCGATGGCCAGGTAGTTGCCGACGAAGGAGCCCAGTACCACGACCACCAAGGCCCAGAACAGTGTGTCGACGCCGAGCTTCTGGAACTTCGGGTCCTTGCCGCCATTGATGATGGGCGCCAGGAACAGGCCGGCGGCTAGGAAGCCGCTGGCGATCCAGAACAGCGCGCTCTGGATGTGCCAGGTGCGCAGCAGGGAGTAGGGGAACCAGCGGGACAGCGGCAGGCCGTAGAAGTCCTGGCCCTCTACCGTGTAGTGGGCCGTGGCACCGCCCAGCAGCACCTGAAAGGCGAACAGGCCGACCACCAGCAGCAGGTACTTGCCCAGTGCCTTCTGCGAGGGGGTCAACGCCACCAGGCTGAGCGGGTCCTGGGCGGGGGCGGCCGGTTCGTCCTCTTCGTGGTTGCGCAGGAAGGCCCAGGCCCAGACCAGGAAGCCGATGCCGGCGATCAGCAGGATCACGCTGACGACGGACCAGACCAGGTTCTCTGCCGTGGGCTGGTTGTCGATCAGCGGCTCGTGGGGCCAGTTGTTGGTGTAGGTGGCTGTCTGGTCCGGGCGCTCGGTGGCGGCCACCCAGGCGGTCCAGAAGAAGAAACGGGTCAGCTGCTCGCGTCGGGCGGCGCTGGGCAGGGTGTTCTCCTTCATGGCGAAACTCTTGCGGCTGCCTTGCAGGGCGGTGTCGTCACTGAACAACGCGTTGTAGTAGGCAGCCGTCTGCGCCATGGCGGCAACGCGCCGTTCGCTGAGGACCAGTGCCTCTCCCTGCACGCGGTTGCTGCGGTACTCCCGCTTCAGCTGCTGGCGCAACATTGCCTGAGTATCTTCGTCCACCTCGGCGTAGGGCTTGCCGTAGGCCTGCTGCGCGGCCAGGTCGAGCCAGGCGCGCAGTTCGCGGTGCAGCCAGTCGGCCGTCCAGTCCGGCGCCTGGTAGGCACCGTGTCCCCAGATCGAGCCCAGCTGCATGCCGCCGACGCTTTGCCAGGCCGTCTGGCCGTCGAGGATGTCCTCACCGGTGAACAACGTGCTGCCGTCGGCGCTCGCCACCCGCTGCGGGATCGGCGGGGCCTGGCGGTACACCTCGCGCCCGAACCAGCCGAGCAGGCAAAAGGTCACGCCGAGTACGCCGATGAGTGTCCACCAGAGTCTGCGGTACTCACCCATGCCGCACCTCCTCGCCCAGGGCGCGGGGGAACAGCAGGTTGTTTTCCAGGTGGATGTGCTGCATCAGGTCGCAGCGCAGCTCATCCAGCCCGCTGTACAGCGCGCGCCAGGTGTTGCAGGCGTTGGCAGGCGGCTGCATGTCGTCGGTGAGTTCGACCAGGCGTTCGAGGGCATCGCCGTGCTGGTCGTGCTCGTAGCGCATGACCGAGATCGGCCCGCCGATCATCACGCCACCACCACGCTGGATCATCGGGAAGAGGATCTGCTCCTCCTTCTGCATGTGGCTTTCCAGCTCTTGCTGCATGGTCATCAGCAGGTCCGTCAGCCCCAGCGGGCAATGCTCGCGGCCACCGTGGACCTGTTCGACGCGGGCGGCGAGGCGGATCAGTTCCGGCAGCTGCTGGCGGTGCACGGCGTGATAGCGCTGCAGGATGTGCTCGATCAGGCGTTCGTCCGGGACCGTGCACCAGTCCTCTGCATCCTGCGCTTCGCCGCTGAGGGCGAGCAGGCGTTGCTGTACCTGTTCGGCATCGATGCCGCGCTCCTGTGCAGCTTGGCGCAGGCTCTTCTGGCCGCCGCAGCAGAAATCCAGGTGGAACTCATGGAACACCCGGGTCGCACCGGGGAGGCTGCAGGCGATGTGGCCGAGGGTGTTGTCGAGCAGTTGGCTGGCCATGGATGGCTCCTTTCAGGCGGGTATGTGCCTGAGCCATCGCAAGCGCCGTGCCGGGTCGCGACTTGACGAAAATCAAGGGCTTGCTCGTAAGCCAGGTCTAACCTACCCGGCACGAATCAGGTACTGGATACCCGAAATGGTGGATTTCACCCCATTGCAGAACACCCTGCTCGCCGACCTGGCGGGTGAGTTGCCCACGGCCGTGCGCCTGCAGCGCCTGGTGGTCAGTTTGCGTGAGGTCTTCGCCTGCAGCGCGGTAGTGCTGTTGCGCCTGGATGGCGAGAACCTGCGTCCGCAGGCTGCGGTAGGCCTGGGGCACGAGACGCTGGGGCGCAGCTTCGTGATCGCCCGGCACCCGCGCCTGGCGCAGATCATGGCGCAGCGCGAGCCGGTGCAGTTCCCGGCCCACAGTGAGCTGCCCGATCCCTACGACGGCCTGTTGCAGGACAGCCCCGACGAGCCGCTACCGGTCCATGACTGCATGGGCATGAGCCTGGTCCTGGATGGCCGCCCGTGGGGCGCGGTGACCCTGGATGCCTTGCGCCCCGGCACCTTCGACCGCCGGGCTACCGAGCGCCTGCAACGCTATGCGCTGCTGATCGAGGCGGCGTTGCGAGTGTGTCGGCTGGAGAACGAGGTGCGCAGCCTGCGCCTGGCCCGCCGCGAGGCGGGTGAGGTGGGGGACGAGGCGGGTGGAATGATCCTGGGGGACAGCCCGGTCTTGCGGCAGTTGCTCGACGAGCTGGCGGTGGTGGCGGATTCCGAGCTGCCGGTGCTGCTGCAAGGGGAGACCGGTGTCGGCAAGGAGCTGTTCGCCCGTTGGCTGCATGCCCATTCGCCCCGAGCCCGCAAGCCATTGGTGTATGTGAATTGCGCGGCGTTGCCGGAAACCCTGGCGGAGAGCGAGCTGTTCGGCCATGTGAAGGGGGCCTTCTCGGGTGCGGCGCAGGATCGCCCCGGGCGCTTCGAAGCCGCCAACGGCGGCACGCTGTTCCTCGACGAGATCGGCGAGCTTCCGCTGTCGATCCAGGCCAAGTTGCTGCGGGCCCTGCAGAACGGCGAGATCCAGCGACTGGGCGCGGACCGGCCCCGGCACGTGGATGTCCGGGTGATCACCGCTACCAACCGGCGCCTGTGGGAAGAGGTGCGCGAGGGGCGCTTCAGGGCCGACCTGTACCACCGCCTGTCGGTGTACCCGGTGCACATCCCGCCGCTGCGCGAGCGGGGTCGGGATGTGCTGGTGCTCGCCGGGCATTTCCTCGAACTCAACCGCGCCCGCCTGGGCTTGCGCTGCCTACGCCTGTCGGCCGACGCCGAGGAGGCGCTGCTGGCCTACGACTGGCCCGGCAACGTGCGGGAGCTGGAACACGTGATCAGCCGCGCGGCGCTGAAGGTGCTCAGCCAGGCAGAGTCACGCACGGCGCTGCTCAGTATCGAGGCCCCCTGGCTGGGGCTGGATGGTCCGGCGGCGCTCCTGGCCAGCGTGCCGAGCGCTGCTCCCGTGGTGCCCAGAGAAAGCCTGCAGCAGTCCATGGATCGCTACCAGCGCGAGCTGATCCGCAACGCACTGGCCCAGCACGGCGGCAAATGGGCCGCCACCGCTCGAGCCCTGTCCATCGACCCGAGCAACCTGCGCAAGCTGGCGCGGCGGCTTAACCTCATCTGACCGGAGACCACCATGCTCACTCACCTCGACGCCCACGGCCGCGCCACCATGGTCGACGTCACCGACAAGGCTCCCACGTGCCGCGAAGCCATTGCCGAAGCTCGGGTGCGCATGCAGCCGGAGACGCTGCGGATGATCGCTGACGGCGCCCACCCCAAGGGGGATGTGTTCGCCGTGGCACGCATCGCCGGCATCCAGGCCGCCAAGAAGACCCATGAACTGATCCCGCTGTGCCATCCGTTGTTGCTGACCAGCGTGAAGGTGGAACTGCAGGCCCAAGGCAGCGACTGCGTGCAGGTCGTTGCGCGTTGCAAGCTGACCGGGCAGACCGGGGTGGAAATGGAGGCGCTGACCGCCGCCAGCGTTGCGGCGCTGACGATCTACGACATGTGCAAGGCAGTGGACCGGGGCATGACCATCGAGGCCGTCCGCCTGCTGGAGAAGAGCGGCGGTGCCTCAGGGACGTACCGCGCGCCTTGACCAAACGCAAGGCGGGGAGGGGCGTGGCCCGCCAGACTGGTGCGGTCCCACTGACCGGAGGTACCCATGCACGGGAGCGATCAGCTGAGCGGCATGCGTCGCCAGTATCGGAAAGGCGGCCTGCTGGAAAGCCAGGCCGCGGTATCAGGCTGGCAGTTGCTGTGTGAGTGGGTTGAGGAAGCCCTGCACCATGAACAACCGCCGGTGGAGCCCAACGCCATGACCCTGGCCACGGTGGATGCGCAGGGCCAGCCCCATTGCCGGGTGGTCCTGCTCAAGGGCATCGATGAACGTGGCCTTGTGTTCTACACCCACCACGGCAGCGCCAAGGGCCAGGAGCTGGCGGGCAACGCCCGTGCGGCATTGCTGTTCCACTGGCCGGCGCTGGAACGTCAGTTGCGCATCGAGGGGACGGTGGAGCGAGTCGAGGCACAAGAGGCCGATGCCTATTTCGCCAGCCGCCCGCTGCCCAGCCGCCTGGCGTGCTGGGCCAGCGAGCAGAGCCGGGTGATCAAGGGCCGTGGGGTGCTGGAGGCGCGCCTGTCGCTGGCCAAGTACCGCTTCCTCGACAGCGATCCGCCGCGCCCGGAGGGGTGGGGCGGTTACCGGGTTGTCCCGGCTTGCCTGGAGTTCTGGCAGGGGCGTACGGATCGTCTGCACGACCGCCTGCGCTATCAACTCAGCCCCGAGGGCTGGCACCGCGAGCGCCTGGCGCCCTGAACCCGGAGGAGAGAAGCATGCTTGAAGTCCGTTACTTCGCGGGCTACCGCGAGCGCCTGGGGCTGGACCGTGAGTGTCTGGAGTGGCAGCCGCAGCTGACCAGCATCGAGCAGGTGCGCCGACGCTTGGCGGCACGTGGTGGCAACTGGGCGGTGCTGGCGGCGCAGAACCTGATGTGCGCCCGCAATCACGAGCTGTGCAGCATTCATGAGCCCCTTGAGGACGGCGACGAAGTGGCCTTCTTTCCACCCGTGACCGGAGGCTGAGATGAGCGTGCAGGTCCAGACGCACACCTTTGCCGCTGGCCAGTTGCTGGAGGCGCTGCTGGAACGCTGCGTGGGTGCCGGTGCCGTGGCCAGCTTCGTCGGGCAGGTACGCGACCATGGCGAGGCGGGGGCGGTGCAGGCGCTCTTTCTGGAGCACTACCCGGGCATGACGGAAAAGGCCCTGGCAGCCATCGAGGCCGAGGCGCGGGCGCGTTGGCCGTTGCAGGACGTTCTGATCGTGCACCGCCACGGTCTGTTGCAGGCGGCCGAGCCCATCGTCTTCGTCGGGGTCGCCAGCGCCCATCGCCAGGCAGCGTTCGAGGCTTGTGCCTACCTGATGGACCAGCTCAAGACCCGTGCGCCGTTCTGGAAGAAGGAGATGGACGAGGCGGGTGGGCAGTGGGTGGCGGCACGGGCGAGCGATCAGGAAGCCGCTCGGCGCTGGTAGCCGGCTGAGTCAATCAAGCGGGGAAGGGCGCAGGCCTACTCGTCGGGAACCCAACGGACGACATCCGCTCCCTCTTCTACCGGCTCCGGCACCTCGATGCCCCAGTCTCCGTGCAGGTACCAGTCGTCGCCGAGCATTTCGGCAGGGTGCATGGTGCGGTCGGCGCCGTTGCCACAAGCCAGTGAGTGGGTCGGGCAATAGCGATCGCATCCCCAGCAGATGCGTTCGGGGTGGCTGGGGTGCAGGGGGAACTTCTTGGCCATGGCTTCGTTTCCGACTCGTTCCAGAACGCTCCCAGGCTAGGTGCGCAGGGCGACGCAGCCTTGACGCGGGTCAAGAGCCGCTGAATCACCCCCTGGTGATACCTCTATGGAGGAATGGGTTTGGCAAGCCGCCGGGTTCAGGCTGCCGGCAGTCCATTCACGGAGAAGGCCGACATGGCTCACCTGTCCAACCCCGAATTCCTGGCACTGCGCATCGCCGTGCTGACCATCAGCGATACCCGCGACCTGAGTACCGATGGTTCGGGCCAGGCCCTCATCGAGGCGCTCGAAGGCGCCGGGCACGTACTCGGCGAGCGCGCCCTGGTGCGTGACGACATCTGGCAGATCCGCGCGCAGGTGTGCGCCTGGATCGCCAATCCCTGGATACAGGCGGTGCTGATCACCGGCGGCACCGGCTTCACTGCGCGGGACAACACGCCCCAGGCCGTGGCGCCGCTGCTGGAGAAGTCGGTGGACGGGTTCGGTGAGCTGTTCCGCCAGATATCCCTGGCTGAGATCGGCACCTCAACCGTGCAGTCACGCGCCTTGGCGGGCATCAGCAACGGCACCCTGGTGTGCTGCCTGCCCGGTTCGCCAGGTGCGTGTCGAACGGCGTGGAACGGCATCCTTCGGGAGCAGTTGGACAGCCGCACCCGCCCGTGCAACTTCGTGCCCCATCTGAAGCGCCTGCCGGACCAGGACGTCGCGCCCTGCGGAGCCCGTTCGTGAGCGGCTGTGGCTGTGACCCGTCCGGGCTGCGCCCGGTCGACGAAGCCATCGCCGAGCTTCTGTCACTGGCGCCCAGCCCTCCGCCGGCCGAGTGGGTGCCGCTGGAACAAGCCCTGGGCCGCACCCTGGCCGAGTCGGTGCACGCGCCGAGGCCGATACCGGCCTGGGACAACAGCGCCATGGACGGCTACGCCCTGCGGGCGGCGGATCTACCGGATGCGGGTGGCCACCTGCCGTTGGCCGGCCGTATCGCCGCTGGTGATGCAGCCCTGGAGGCACTGCCGCCGGGCCATGCGGTGCGCATCTTCACCGGGGCGCCGCTGCCACCTGGGGCCGACAGTGTGGTGCCGCAGGAAGTGGCGCGCGTGGAAGGAAAGGGCGTGTGGCTGCCCGCCTGCACGAGCGGGGACCATGTGCGCCGACGTGGCGAGGAGTTCGAACAGGGCGCCGGTGTGCTGCAGGCCGGCCAGCGCCTGCGCGCGCCGGAGCTGGGCCTGCTGGCCAGCCTGGGAGTCGCTCGGGTGGCGGTCTACCGTCGTCTGCGCGTTGGCCTGCTGAGCAGTGGCAACGAGCTGCGTGAGCCGGGAGAACCGTTGCACCCCGGGCAGATCTACGACGCTAACCGCTACAGCCTGACGGCCGTGCTCCGGGGCTGGGGCATGGAGGTGGATGACTGCGGTGTTGTGGCAGACGAACTGGGTGCCAGCCGTGGTGCCCTGGGCCTGGCGGCGTCCCGCTGGGATGTGCTGATCAGTTCCGGCGGCGTGTCGGTCGGCGAGGAGGACCATCTCAAGCAGGCTGTGCGTGAATTGGGCGAGCTGCACCTGTGGCGCCTGGCCATCCAGCCGGGTAAACCGTTCGCTTTCGGCAACGTGCGCGGAACACCCTGGATGGGCCTGCCGGGCAACCCGGTGGCGGCGTTGCTCACCGCCCTGGTGGTGGCGCGTCCCTTCCTTCTGGCCGCTCAGGGCCGCCGTGTCGTATTGCCGCGCTCGGTGTCGCTGCCGGCCGGCTTCAACTGGCTCAAGGCCAATGGGCGGCGGCAGTACCTGCGTGCTCGGCTGGAACCGGTGGCTGGTGAGCTGCGGGCCGTGCTGCACGCGCATCAGGGCTCGGCGATGCTGGGGGCCATGAGCTGGGCAGAAGGCTTTGCGGTGGTAGAGGCGGGGCGGACCTTGAGGGCTGGGGAGCCCATTGAGTTCCTGGCGCTGGACGGCCTCTTGGCCTGAACCGCTTGACCGTGGTCAAGGCAGCCGCAAATGCGCTGCCTAGACTGGCGCATCGCCGTTCGAGCAGGAGTCGTTTCATGCATCTGGTCTGTCCGGCGGGCAGTCTGCCCGCCCTCAAGGCTGCTCTTCAGCAAGGCGCGGATGCCATCTACGTGGGCTTTCGCGATGACACCAACGCACGCCACTTCGCCGGGCTCAACCTGGACGAGCGCCAGCTGGAGACCGGCCTGCAGCTGATCCGCCAGCGCGGCCGACAGCTTTACGTGGCGGTGAACACCTACGCCCAGCCCCAGGGGTGGACGCGCTGGCAGCGTGCGGTGGACCAGGCGGCGGCGCTGGGCGTGGATGCGCTGATTGCGGCCGATCCCGGTGTGCTGGCCTACGCCAGCCGGCGCCACCCCGATCTCAACCTGCACCTTTCCGTGCAGGGCTCGGCCACCAACCCGGCCGCGCTGGCGTTCTACCAGCAGCGCTACAACATCCGCCGTGCGGTGCTGCCCCGGGTGCTGTCGTTGGCCCAGGTACGCCAGGTGGCGGAAAAGAGCAGCGTGCCGCTGGAAGTATTCGCCTTCGGCAGCCTGTGCATCATGGCGGAGGGCCGTTGCCACCTGTCGTCCTACGTGACGGGGGAGTCGCCCAACCTCTGTGGCGTGTGCTCGCCCGCCAAGGCAGTGCGCTGGCAGGAGGACGCCGAGGGCCTGAGTTCGCGCCTCAGCGAGGTGCTGATCGACCGCTATGCGCCGGGCGAGCCGGCGGGCTATCCGACCTTGTGCAAGGGCCGCTTCCTGGTGGAAGGCCAGCGCTTCCACGCGCTGGAGGAGCCCACCAGCCTGAACACCCTCGACCTGATCCCGCAGCTGGCGGAAATGGGCATCGCCGCGGTGAAGATCGAGGGCCGCCAGCGCAGCCCGGCCTATGTCGAGCAGGTCACGCGCGTCTGGCGCGAGGCGCTGGATGCCCACGCCAGCGGCCGCTTTGCCGTGCAGGAGCACTGGCGCAAGGCACTGGATGGACTGTCGGAAGGCAGCCAGACGACCCTTGGCGCTTACCACCGATCCTGGCAGTGAGGACCCCAATGAAACTGAGCCTCGGACCCGTGCTGTTCTACTGGAGCCGCAGCAAGCTGCTGGACTTCTATGCCGAGATGGCCAGCCAGCCGCTCGACATCATCTACCTGGGCGAGACGGTGTGCTCGAAGCGCCGCGCTCTGTCGCTGGACGACTGGCTGGGCCTGGCCCGCGAGCTGCGCGAGAGCACCCGGGCCGAGCTCGTGCTCTCGGGCCTGGCGCTGGTGGAGGCGTCCTCGGAACTCTCCAGCCTTCGCCGCCTGTGCGACAACGGCGAACTGCTGGTGGAAGCCAACGACATGGGCGCGGTGCAGTTGCTGGCGGAGCAGGGCAGGCCCTTCGTCGCCGGCCCGGCGCTCAACCTGTACAACGCCCATGCGTTGATGGAGCTGCAAGCCTGCGGCCTGCAGCGCTGGGTGCCGCCGGTGGAATGCTCCGGGCGCCTGCTGGAGGACTGCCTGCAGCAACTCGACGCCTTGCAGGCGCCGCGTCCTGAGGTGGAACTGTTCGCCTACGGGCATCTGCCGCTGGCGTATTCGGCCCGCTGCTTCACGGCGCGGGCCGAGAACCGGCCCAAGGACGATTGCCAGTTCTGCTGCCAGAACTACCCCGAAGGCATCCCGCTGCTGAGCCAGGAAGGCCAGGCGCTGTTCACCCTGAACGGCATCCAGACGATGTCCGCCGAGGTGGGCAACCTGCTGGCCGATTACCCCGGCATCGCGGGCCGTGGCGTCGATGTGCTGCGCCTCAGCCCGCGCGCCGAGGGGATGGGCAGGGTCATTGGCGAATTCGCCGCCGTGCGTGACGGCGCCTTGCCGCCACTGGCGGTCAGTGGTTGCAACGGCTACTGGCACGGCAAGCCGGGGATGCTGGTCGTGGAGGAGGGTGGGCTATGAGCGTCGCCAAATGGGCCTTGAAACTGGGCCAGCCGCTGCTGCCCTACAGCCGCCACGTGCCGTTCGCCATCCAGCGCCGGGTGATCGAACTGGCTGCCGCGAGGTTGTTCGCCACGCCGTTGTCCGAGGGGGCGTTCCATCTGCTGGAAAATCGCTGGCTGCGCCTGGAAGTCAGCGACCTGGGCTTGGCCTGGTGCGTGAGTTGCAGCGGCAACCGGCTGCGGGTGGCCCAACGCCGCGCGGTGGACGTGTGCATCCGCGGCACCTGGCGCGACTTCCTGCTGCTGGCCAGCCGCCAGGAGGACCCGGACACGCTGTTCTTCCGTCGGCGCCTGGTCATCGAAGGCGACACCGACCTGGGCCTCGGCATGAAGAACCTGCTCGACGGCCTCGATCCGGACCAGCTGCCGCCGAGGCTGTGGCAGTTCATGCAGGAGATGGGGGCGCAGGTGCGGTGAGTGCGTTCCAGCCGTGCCTACAGGCCGAGCCTGCATCGGCTGATCAAGGAAAAGCGCTCAGGTCGTTCGTGATTCCTGCGTAATGCCTTAAAGTGGCCGGTCGCAGAAAGAACCGTCATGGCCGTAGCCATGAAGGGCTTTCATTCTTTACAGATACCTGTGTGGTGAAGATGAACAAGCCTTTCATTTCGCTGTGCCCTGAAATCACTCGGGCACACGCGCTGACGTTGATGGACTGGTTGGAGGATGAGCGCGTCACCTGCTACCTGAGCGATTCGCGTGATGTGTCGCGGTCCATCGAGCAAGCCATGGATCGGACCCAAGCACCGATCCTGACCCATCTGTTCAACCGGGACGGCCGATTCTTCCTGGCCTTCGACCGGCACGACGCCCCGGTGGGCTTTGTCCGCCTCATCAAGACCGGCTCGGAGTGCGAGATCGTCCTGGCCATCGGAAACAGTGGCGAATGGGGCCGCAACCTGGGCGCCCGCACGATCCGCGAAGGCATGAAGCTGGCCTTCCTCGACATGCGGGCCAAGAAGCTGATCGCCAAGATCCACCCGGACAACCTGCGTTCGCTGAAGGCCTTCCAGCGCAGCGGCTTCCTGCTCGAGAGCGAAACGCCGGCATTGAAGTCGTTTTCCATGACGGCAGGGCGCTACCTGCAGTTGTTGCGCGAAGGTGCCCTTGGCGACTCCACCGGGATCTACATCACCGAGTTCGACAAGGCCAGGCTCGAAAGCCTGATCGTCCTCGAGGAAGGTCCGGCTGTTGTGGAACTCGAACATGAGATCGAGCGAGCGACCGTGGTCACGCCGGAGCAGGTGGCGCGCGATGTCGTCACGATGAACTCCAGGGCCTTGCTGCAGGTGGACGACGAAGAGATCGAAGTGGTCCTGGTCTATCCCGAGGATGCCGACAGCCGAGCCGGGAAACATTCCGTGTGCTCCGACATCGGCGCCGCCATCCTGGGCTACCAGGAGGGTGACGCCATCGACTGGCGAATCTCAGACCGGACCCGCCGGATCGAAATCAGGAAGGTGCTTTACCAGCCGGAAGCAGCAGGCGACTTCCACCTGTAGTTGAGTGAGCAGGCACCGGCCAAACGAAACAGCCTCGACCAGCGCCTAGTGACGAAGGTCGAGGCGATATCCAAGCAAACAAAGCGGGGCGAGTGAGCCGGCAGAGTCATCAGTGACGGCCAATCCATAATATGCGATTTAACATAATCTACATTATGAGCAACCTGGGGTATGAAAGCCTGAGCAATCAGCCGCAGATTCCAGGCTTGAAGCAGAACAGCGCGGTGAAGACGAAGTGCGCGATCCAGGCGACGCAGCCTAGAGCGCCGACGACCAACGCGAGATCGAGCGC